>DINW01000049.1:0-2210 GCA_002423705.1 Clostridium sp. UBA5530 | reverse complement strand
ATACATTACTAAAGTAGTAACTATGCTCCAACATTTTATTTAAATTTGGAGTAATCTCTTGACCTTCAACAGAATCTCTTATAACAAAATTTTCTAGAGATTCTACTTGAAGAAATATTACATTTTTCCCTTGTAAGGTTCCCTTATATTTGTTGTCTGGTAATTTCTCATCATTTTCTTCATACCATTTATCTATTTCTTTTATATCCTCTTCACTTAACTTCTTAGTTTTATTTGAAGTAAATTGATTACATATGTCCATAAGGTGATATCCTATTGGTGATGTATTAGACATAGTCTGGAAGGGTGCCCACGCAGTTTTGAAAAACATCATCTTTCCCTTCGTACTGTCTTTAATGTCTATATAATTGTGAACCCCATATACATATCCAGAAAGTATAGCTATAGTCACAAAGGAAACCAATATATTTTTTCCTAATGAATTAAATCTTCCTCTGTGAAAATCTCTGTACTTCATAGCTAAAATAATTAATATTATTATATCTATAAAAAACAACATATCTATTGGATATATATACCCAAACAAGTTTCTATTGCCTGGGTTAAAAGTTCCTGGATTAAATATATAACCCACTGTTAAAAATCCGCCATAAGCTCTAAAATATATTAAGTCCGCCCAAATCATTAAAGAGATTAATAAATTTATTATTATGTAATAAGCTAGTCTTCCTCTTCCCTTGAAACATATGCCTATAGCCATTACTATAACTACTAATAATATGTGGCTTATAAAAGGTGGAACTGAAAAATACATTTGTCTTATATTTAAAGTGGCTGAATTTTGCCCATGAAGCAACGCTAAAAATAATAAAGTTTTAATCCAAATCAATAGGGTAACTATGATAAATATTTTATCTCTCTTTTTTACCCACTGTTTGAAGCCAGTTTTAGTCATTATTACACCGCCTTTAATAGTATACTTTAGGTATTAATTATATCATAGGAAAATAAATAATACATCTTAAAAATTTATCACAATTTCTCACCTAATCAATAATATGGTATTGAATAATAAGAAAAAGGAGATTTATCATGACAAACTCACTAAAACACATTTTCCCAGGTGGTAACACTTCTAGAGGATTTTACTCATTTTTTAGATTTATTTTATCTCAAGAGGAAGCAAACAGAATAATCTGCCTTAAAGGAGGTCCAGGCACCGGTAAATCCACTCTCATGAAAAAAGTAGGTACCTATTTCTTTGATAAGGGTTATAATGTTGAATTTTATCATTGCTCCTCTGATAATGATTCCTTAGATGGAGTTGTTATAAAGGAGCTTAAAGTCGCCATAATAGACGGCACTGCTCCTCATGTAGTAGATCCAGTGACTCCTGGAGCTATTGATGAAATAGTGAACTTGGGACAATGTTGGAATGAACAAGGCATGATGGAAAATCGCAAAGCCATAGCAACTTTAAGCAAAGACATAAGCAAATGTTTTAAAAGAACCTATAGATATTTTGGTAGTGCAAAAAACATTTTAGATGAATGGTCTACATTTAATAGTGAGGCTTTAAGTTACTCGAAAATAAATCTTTTAAAAGAGGAGTTAAAGAATGAGATTTTAAGCGATAAGGCTATAACCACTTTGGGATATGATAAACATCTATTCTCAACAGCCTTTACTCCTAATGGCATAATAAACTATACAGATAGTCTTCTCGGTGATATAGATTATATATATGTTCTAAATGGAGGGCCTTCTCTAGGACAAACAGATATCCTAAAGTACCTAGGAGATGAAGCTCTTAGGCGAGGATTTAATGTAGAATTCTATCATGATCCCTTTATTCCTGAAAGAATAGAAAATGTATTTATACCCCAACTAAAAGTTGCTATCTTATGTTCTAATGAAATAAATCAAAGATTTTTCCCTGGCACACAAATATATATGGAGGATTTTTGCAACAAAGAATTACTAGCTAAGTATAATGTTGAGATAGAGGAAACTAGGGAACTATTCTACGCCTTACTAAACAAAGGTTTATCTTTCTTATCTAAAGCTAAAGCCCTTCATGATGACATGGAAAAATACTATATTGGTAATATCGATTTTCAAGGTATTGATAAATTAACTAATGATTTAATAAAAAAATTTGAAGATTATATTCCCCAATAAAAAACATTTAAGGCTGAATAAAATCAGCCTTAAATGTTTTTTATTAATGTAACTTATTTTTAAAGTAA
>DINW01000024.1:4799-12815 GCA_002423705.1 Clostridium sp. UBA5530 | reverse complement strand
GGTTTATTTGGATGGAGAAAGAGAAGTATGGACAATATTTATCTTTAGCAGAGAAAATAATGAAGGGAATGAATAAGCTTAAAATTTATGAATTTCCAAGGGTGAATTTAAGAGGAGAGTTATGCCCAGCTTAAGAAGCAATATCATAAGGTGAAACTTAGTTTCAAGTGGAGTTTGGACTCCAATTGAATATTAGTTGGAATTATCTAGAGTCGTAGCTGCTGCTATATCAAGTCTAAAGGTGATGGAGTGTTAAAGTAGGTAGCCATAATATAAAGTTTAGTAGCCTGTACTCAAAAATATATATCTATCAACACTTCTTTAAAAAAGAGTAAGAAGGTGCAAATTTTATATACCAAGTGAAACTTAGTTTGACTTTCACCAAAATATTAGTTGGACTTATCTAGGGTTGTAGCTGGTATTAACTCCGGTATAAGGGGGAGTGTTACAGCAGATAGACATCAGATAAGTTTTTAAAGAAAAACAAAAACCTATTTTAATAACTAGAAAACTGCTAAAACATATTATAATATAAATTTTTAGGTTTATATTATAAATTTCAGGATAAAATTTTAATTAACTAGATTTTAAGTCTATATTTGCAGAAATTATGGAGAGATAATTATATGAAGAGAGCAATAGAGCACTATACGGTGATGGTTCTTTTAGGAATACTGTGCTGTTATATGTTTTTTATAGAAAAATACTTAGGTATAATATTTGCTGGGGTCTTGGTCTTTACTATGTATAAGGTCATGGAGACAAAAGACTTTATTTTAATTGTTATATTTTTTGCTATAGGATTTATTCTTTTTTACTCATATTTTAGTTTAAAGGTAGAGAAAAAAGGGATATATACTGTGGCAATAGAAGAAAATAAAGGTTTTTATTATGATGGAAGCTATAAAGGGAGAAAAGTCAAAATCATTTTAAAGGGAGAGGACCAAACTGCTATTGGAAACATAATGGATATTAAGGGATCCTTTGAGGAAGAGGCAATTTATGAAAGAGGATATATAGGCAAAATATATGCAAAAGAAATTTTATACAAAAAAAATAGCATATTTAAAAGAATTTATGAATTTAGAAAATATATTATTGAAGATATAAGTGAAGAAATTGGTAAAGAAAAAGGAGCCTTAGTTAATGGGGCTGCTTATGGCGTAGCAGATGATATTAACAAGGAGTCCATGAATGAATTTAAGACTCTAGGAATAATTCATGTTATAAGCGTGTCTGGATTCCATTTAGCCTTAGTGTTTTCTATATTAGAAAAGATCATGGGATACAAGATAGCATTAGTTATAAGTTTTTTATATGTGGTATTTACGGGAGGAAAGTCAAGTACATTGAGAGCTTTTATAATGATATTTTTTATGAAGATAAGTAAAAAAATCTATAAAAGATATAGTCCTCTTGGAAGTTTATCCACCTCAGCACTTATATTGATGGTATATAAACCATATTTTGCATTAGACATTGGATTTCATCTATCATATTTGGCAACTTTGGGTATAATATTATTTTATAATAAGTTAAGAAGAAAACTATATAAACTACCTAAATATTTAAATGAAAATTTAAGCATTTGCTTAAGTGCTCAAGTATTAACTTTTCCATATATGATATTAATTTTTAATAATTTCTCTTTAGGGTTTCTTATAGGAAATATAATCTTAATTCCCCTATATAGCCTTGTGGTCATATTTGCAATGGTATATTTGCCATTAAATTTTATAGAGCCTGTAAAAAAAATACTACTTTACGCTATGGCTGGCACGGTAGAAGTTATTGATAATATGGCGGAACTACTTATGAAGATAACACCACCAATAATTTATATGAGTTACGAGACAGGGATAGTGTGCTGTATTTTCTTTATGGCAATGGTGTTTTATTACAAAAGGGGAAAGTATATAGGGAAGAAACTTTTATTCATTTCATGCATATCCTATATTTTAATATCATATAGTATTTTCCCAACTGTAGTATTAGTCCGTGAGGGCTATGAAAAGGCATATCTAATAAAAGATGGTTTTAATAGAGAACTTATAGTATTGAGAGAGGGAAAAGAAAAAAGACTTAGGGATAAATTCATAGGACTTAAGTTTATTGATGGGAAAAGTGAAAACATAAAAGTGAAGTTAGGAAGAAAATATGGTATATTAATTAATAAAGATAAACATTATATAATAACTAAAAAAGATTATGAACTGGTAGAATCGGATAATGAAAATTATATTTATACAATAATAAATGAAGAAATTGTTAGAATTGAGGGATTAAAGTGAGCCATGTGTCAACAGATCAGCTATATAAGGATTTAAAAAATGGTAAGGTAGAAAAATCTTATATACTTTATGGCATAGATGAAAAGCAGATTAGGGAATCAATAGAAGAGATAATAGAAGTTGCCCTTGCAGGATCTATGAAAGAATTAAATCTTTTTAAAGTAGATGGGGCTAATCTTAATTTAGAGAAATTTAAGGAAAATGCAGAAAACTTACCTTTTATGAGTGAAAGAAAAATTATGGTTCTTTATAGGGCAGAGTTATTTAGAGAGAAGGGCAAAGAGAAGGATAAAAAGGATTTTAAGGAATTAATAGAATATATGAAAAATTGTCCTAGCCATTGCATCATAATAGCTTATTATGTTTTTAATGATAAAAGGGAAAAAAATAGAGCTTTGGATAACTTAAAGGGTGATATATGCCTAGTTAAGGTGGAAGAATTAAAAGGAGATAGGCTTTACAAAAGAGTTGGAGATTTGTTTAAAGACAAAGGAGTGGAAATAGGAAAAGTAGAGCTTCAATATTTTTGTGACTATTCCAGCAAAGATTTAAATATAATAGAAAATGACATAGATAAGATAGTAAGTTATTGTGACGGAAGAAAGATAAAAAAGGATGATATAAAGAAGCTTTTAAATATCTCTGGAACTGAAGATATATTTGATTTGGTAGATGCTATTTCTCAAGGAAAGGTAGAAAGAGCAATTCTACTTATGAATGACCTAATATTTAGAGGAATAAATGAAATCAATATACTGTATATGATTGAAAGGCAATTTGATTTGCTTTTAAAAGGAAAGGTAGCATTAGACAATAGACAAAGCAATGAGGAGTTTGAAAAGGCATACGGAATAAATAAATATATTGCTAAGAAAATTATGGACCAAGGAAGAAAATTTTCTTATAAAAAAATTAAAGAGTCTTTGCGGATTTGTGAAGAGATGGATAAAATGATGAAATCATCAGCCCTCAGTAATAAACTAGCATTAGAGATGCTTTTGATTAGAAGTGCAAATATAGCTGGATAAGCGAAAAAATAAATAACCGGTATAAATACCGGTTTATTTATTATGCATTTAATGCGTTTAACTTTGCAGCTAGTCTAGATTTCTTTCTTGCAGCCATATTCATATGTACTACTCCCTTAGAAGCAGCCATGTCTAAAGCTTTAACTGCACCATTGAAAGCAACTTTAGCCTCTTCTTGATTGTTTGAAGCTATAGCAGCTTCGAATTTCTTTATAGTAGTTTTAAGAGCAGACTTTATCATTTTGTTTTGTAAAGTCTTTGCTTCAGTAACTTTTATTCTTTTCTTAGCTGATTTAATGTTTGCCATTTTCAATTCACCCCCTTCAATTTTATAGGGCCTCGCAGTTTGGGGAATCTGCATACGAGTTCACTTTTAACAAATGCTATTATATCATTATTCCATTATTACTTCAAGTATTTCTTTACTAATGAAAAGCTATTTTTATCTGATAAAAAAATTATAAGTTAAGTAATATTTCCCTTGAAAATAGACAAAATAGTATTAGAGAAAATGCAAGGGGTGATTTTATTGTTTAATGTTAGAACAGATTTAGCCTTAGAGGCTAGAGAACTTTATGTTGAAAGTAATAGAAAGGAATCAGACGGAATAGAATTTTCCCAAGGAAAACAAGGGGAAATAGATATGACTACTGTTAAGATACTAGATGAAGTTGGAGCAAAAAACATGGGTAAGCCAAAGGGAACATATATCACTATACATATGCCACAACTAACCTTATATGATGGAGAGATTATGGATAAGGTTAGTAGAACCTTAGCTTACAATATAGGAGAAATGATGAAGATAACTAAGGACACCGTGTCCTTAGTAGTGGGACTAGGAAATTGGAATGTGACTCCAGATGCATTAGGACCTAAAGTTATATCTAAACTTATGATAACTAGGCATTTAAAGGCTCTTATGCCAGAAACTATAGATGATGAAGTTACATCTGTTTGTGCTATAGCTCCTGGAGTTCTTGGTATAACGGGAATAGAAACAGGGGAGGTTATAAAAGCTATAGTATCAAAGATAAAGCCAAATTTCATAATATGTATAGATGCCTTAGCATCAAGGCGATTAGATAGAGTAAATAGAACTATTCAATTGAGTAACACTGGGATAACCCCAGGAGCAGGAGTAGGAAATAGGCGTATGGAAATAAATGAAGGTACAGTAGGGGTACCAGTAATATCTATAGGGGTTCCAACAGTAGTAGATGCAGCAACTATAGCTAGTGATAGTATAGACTTAGTTATAGATGAAATGATAAAACATTCTACTAAAGGAGGACAGTTCTATGACATGCTAAAATCCTTAGATAAAGGAGAAAAAACTAAAATGATACAGGAACTATTAAATCCATATGTGGGAGATTTAGTAGTTACCCCTAAGGATGTAGATGCGGCCATAGATTCTATTTCAAAAATAGTATCTACTGGGATTAATGTGGCACTGCAACCATCATTAGATATGGAGGATATAAATAAGTTCTTGAATTAATCATAAAAGCAATCCGTTTTCATATATTAAAATATGAGGAGGGGTTGCCATATGACTAGTTATAAAAGAATAAATGAAGAAAAAACCTTGAAAGTTAAGGTGATGTTAGCATTTATAGTCATTATAATAGGAAGTATGTTAACATTAAAATATATTGGTGGAAAGATTATAAATGGCAGTAATGGAAATATATTTTATACAAACATACTAAATTACTGTCTTCCAGTTCTAGAACAAGGAAATAATATAGGGGTTTCAGAGCATAAAATAAAGTTAAAAGAAGATATATTAAATGCACTAGGAATAAACATACATAATCCGTTATCTATTGTAAAAAAAGAGATACCCATGTTAGCTTCAACCATGAATTATGGAGATGCTCCTCTTATAAACTTTGATCCATTTAATGTGAAAGATGAAAGTGTAGTTAAAAATAGTGAGTCAAAACCCAATATAAATACAGAGGATTCATCTTTAAAAAAGAAGTTAGATCCTAACAAACCAGAGGTTCTTATATATCATACCCATACCACGGAAAGTTTTGCCCCTGGCAGTGCAGATTCTAAAGACAATAGTACAAATATAGTGGCAGTAGGGGATGTGGTTGCGAGTGAACTTCAAGATAAGTATGGGATTTCTGTAATTCATGACACAACCCTTCATAATGATATGTATACTCTAAGTTATAAAAGGTCACGGGCTACAGTGGAAAACTATTTAAAGAAGTATGGAGATTTCAAATTGATAATAGACCTTCATAGAGATTCAGGAGGTAGTAAGGAAAGTGTGACGGCCACTGTTAATGAGCAAAAAGTTGCTAGATTTATGTTTGTAATTTCAAAAGATAGAAATAATTATGGTAACAATAAACCTCTTGTAGATAGAATGATAGCTACAGCCAATAAATTATATCCGGGAGCAATGAGACAGACGCCTACAAATGATTATATATGGTGGTATAATCATGGAAGTTATCATTTTAATCAAGACTTAAGAGATAATGTAATTCTTATCGAAATGGGAACAGAGAACAATACTTTAGATGAAGCTAAGAATACAGCAAAAATAGTGGCTAGATTGATTGCAGAAGAATTAAATAGAAAAAAGTAACTTGAATATAATGTATAATAGTGGGCATCATTATAAGTGATTTTACTTATAGGGGTGTCTTTTATTATGAAATTATTAAAAAAAATGAAATGGGCTATTGTATTTTTAGTAGCTTTAACTTTAACAATATATTGCATAGTATTTATAAACATAGATATGACTAATAAAAATAAATATTTAGAAGAAACTAAGAATGCTACAGAAAGTTTAATAGATGACAATGGGTACAGTAAATTATTCTTGAGAGACGAAGATAAAAGTTTTATGAAGATTTACTACGATAAAAATCCCTTTAATTTAAAAATAGCTTTTAAAAACTATAATATAATTTTTAAGGAAGGTATGGCTAAGGAGGCAAAGGAAAATTTTCAGGTTAATATGGATTCCTTAAAGGAATATGTGAAAAATATTTTTTTAAAATAAAATTTTATTATATTAATGATTGTTATAATTTTTAGTAGAATTATTAATTTATTGACATACCTTGGGGAGTTTGTGATATAATTTACCTTGATTTATTAGGTTACGGGGGTGAAGTAATGACCAGTGAAAGACAAAAATACATAAGAAATTTTTCTATAGTTGCCCATATTGATCATGGTAAATCAACACTTGCAGATAGATTGATAGAAGCTACAGGAACCCTAACACAAAGAGAGATGGATTCACAGGTTCTTGATAATATGGAATTAGAAAGGGAAAGAGGAATAACTATAAAGTCACAGGCAGTAAGGCTTATATATAGAAGACAGAAGGATAATAAGGAGTACATATTAAATTTGATAGATACTCCAGGCCATGTAGACTTTAACTATGAAGTATCTAGAAGTCTTGCAGCCTGCGAAGGTGCTATATTAGTAGTGGATGCAACCCAAGGTATTCAGGCTCAAACCTTAGCTAATTGCTATTTAGCTTTAGACCATGATTTGGAAATAGTGCCGGTTATAAATAAAATAGACTTACCATCAGCAAGGGTGGATGAGGTTAAAGAAGAAATAGAGGATGTAATAGGTATAGAAGCCCAAGATGCTCCAGCTATTTCAGCTAAAACTGGATTAAATATAGAAGATGTATTAGAGGCAGTGGTGGAGAAGGTACCTTGTCCAGATGGTGACGAAGAAGCTCCTTTAAGAGCTCTTATATTTGATTCTTATTATGACTCTTATAAGGGAGTTGTATCCTATGTAAGAGTTAAAGAGGGAAATGTAAAAGTGGGAACAGAGATAAAACTTATGTCTACTAATAAAACCTATGAGGTTACAGAGGTAGGTGTATTCTCTCCTAACTTTTTACCAATAGGACAACTTAGAGCAGGAGATGTTGGGTATATAACTGCTTCTATAAAAAATGTTAGAGACGCTAGAGTAGGAGACACCATAACAGATGCTAAGAAAGGTGCAGAGAAACCTTTGGCAGGATATAGACCAGCTGTACCTATGGTTTATAGTGGTATTTACCCTGTGGATGGAGCGAAATATGAAGAGCTTAAGGAAGCTCTAGAAAAACTACAATTAAACGATGCGTCTCTTGCTTTTGAGCCAGAAACATCTTTAGCATTAGGTTTTGGCTTTAGATGTGGATTTCTAGGACTTTTGCATATGGAAATAATTCAAGAGAGAATAGAAAGAGAATTTAATTTGGATATCATAACAACAGCTCCATCGGTTATATATAAGGTTACTAAAACTGATGGCACCGTTATTGAGATAACAAATCCAACAAATCTTCCACCAGCTGCAGAGATAGACTATATGGAAGAACCTATAGTAAAGGCATCTATAATAACTCCAACGGACTTTGTAGGAGCAGTTATGGAATTATGCCAAAATAAAAGAGGAACTTATATAGATATGCAGTATATAGAAACTACAAGAGCAGTAGTAAACTATGAAATGCCTTTAAATGAAATAATTTATGATTTCTTTGATGCTCTAAAGTCAAGAACTAAGGGATATGCATCTTTAGATTATGAGTTAAAAGGCTATAAAGAAACTAAGCTTGTAAAACTGGATATATTATTAAATGGTGATATAGTAGATGCCTTATCTATGATAGTCCCAGAAGAAAGAGCTTACTATAGAGC
>DINW01000024.1:0-4790 GCA_002423705.1 Clostridium sp. UBA5530 | reverse complement strand
GTAGGAGCTAAAATAATAGCTAGAGAAACAGTAAAGGCTATGAGGAAAGATGTTTTAGCAAAGTGTTATGGTGGAGATATAAGCAGAAAGAAGAAACTTCTAGAAAAGCAAAAAGAAGGAAAGAAGAGAATGCGTCAAGTGGGCTCAGTGGAAGTGCCACAGGAAGCATTTATGTCCGTACTTAAAGTGGATTAATAGGAGGTACAAAATGAAGGAGAAATCACTTTATATTCACATACCTTTTTGTAAGGAAAAATGTTATTATTGTGACTTTCCTTCCTTTAGTGGAAAAGAATATCTCATGGATTGTTATATGGATGCTTTAGAAAAAGAAATAAATGCTAGGGTGGGAGATACACCTATAAATACTATATTTATAGGTGGTGGTACTCCCACCCATTTGCATTTAAAATCCTTAAAAAAACTAAGTAAAATCATGGAAAAAATAAACTTTTCAAACCAAGGAGAATTTACTATAGAATGCAATCCGGGGACTTTAAATGAAGAAAAGCTAAAGGTTATGAAATATATGGGGATAAATAGAATTAGTATGGGGCTCCAAGCCTCTCAAGATAATTTATTGAAAACTCTAGGAAGGATTCATGACTATGCTGACTTTCAGGAAAGCTTTTTTTTAGCTAGAAGGGAAGGATTTAATAATATAAATGTAGACTTGATGCTTGGTCTTCCAAATCAAAGTATGTATCAATGGGAAGAAACATTAAATAAAGTAACGACTTTAGAACCAGAACACATATCAGCTTATAGCCTTATCATAGAGGAACACACTAAATTTTACAAAATGTTTAAAGAAGATAAATTAAATCTTCCAGATGAGGATTTAGAGAGAGAAATGTATAGAGTAACTATTGATATTCTAAAAACAAAAGGATATGGGCAGTACGAAATTTCTAATTTTTCTAAGGAAGGGTACCAATGTAAACATAATTTAACCTATTGGAACTTGGATGAATACATAGGTGTAGGAGCAGCGGCCCATTCCTATGATAACAATAAAAGAATAAAAAATTATATATCAATAGATAAATATATTGACAATATGATGAAATTAGGAAGTGCTACCCAAGAGGTTTTTGCGAATTCTATAAAAGATAATATGGAAGAATTTATGTTTATGGGACTTAGAAAAATAGATGGAGTAGATGGAAAAGACTTTATGGATAGATTTGAAAGTACATTAGATGAAGTTTATGGAGAAGTTATAAAAAAGCATATTTCTAATGAATTACTTTACAGAGAGGGCAATAGACTATCATTGACACCTAGAGGTATAGAACTATCCAATTATGTTATGAAAGATTTTATTTTTTGACTTTTAAAAAAGTATATATATAATATTTAAAGATATAAGGAGAAATATATAGAAAATGAAAGCTTATTTCAAATAATGAAAATTATTAGTTGAAATACAAAAAAGAATAGGCAAAGGTAATATTGACAAAGAAAAAATGAAATGATATCTTTAAATCGTAGTCGTTAGCACTCGACGTTAATGAGTGCTAATAAATGGGGTGATATCGTGAAGATAGATGATAGAAAAATAAAAATTCTTCAAGCTATTATTAGTGACTACATTAATACTGCTGAACCTGTTGGCTCAAGAACTATAGCTAAGAAACATGATTTAGGCATTAGTTCTGCAACCATAAGAAACGAAATGGCAGATCTTGAAGAAATGGGATATTTAGAACAAATCCATACTTCATCCGGTAGGAAGCCATCGGACAAGGGCTATAGATTATATGTTGATAAAATTATGACCCGCGAACCAGTTTCTTTAGATGAAGAGATAATGATTAAGGGGCATTTAATAGATTGTGCCTTATTTGAAGTAGACAGAGTGTTAAAGCAAGCTATTGTGCTTTTGTCAGATCTTACAAAGCTTACTTGTGTATTAGATACACCTGCAATGAACAAAAGTTATATAAAAGCTCTTCAACTTATAAATATTGATGACAACTCAATATTGGTGGTTATAGTGACAGACAGTGGTATCATAAAAAACAGTATGATAAGAGTTAAAAAGGCACCAGACAGCAAGGTACTTCAAAGAATGACCATAGCATTAAATGAGAGAATTAAAAATCTTACAATTGAGCAAATTAATCTAGAGGTCATAAATAATTTAAAAAATGATTTAAAGGGATATGATGATATATTTAATGCAATAGTCCCTGCCCTATATGATACTCTAAAAGAAAGCTCCAATACAGATATCTATATGGAGGGTGCTACAAATATCTTTAATTATCCTGAATACAATGACATTGATAAAGCAAGAGAGTTCTTATCATTAGTAAATAGTAAAGATGATATGAAAAATCTATTGAATTTAGGAGAGGGAATATCCATAAGGATAGGAGAAGAAAATTTTTTGCCTGGAGCTAGAGAATGTAGCGTTATTTCAGCTTCCTATAATATGGGAGGGGAACCGCTAGGAACTATAGGAATTATAGGACCCACTAGGATACCTTACTCCAAAGTTATCTCTATAATGGCAAAGGTGATGAAGGAGCTTAATGATGTGCTGAAACATCAAAGCGATTATTAATGTAAATGGGGTGTTACCGTGGAGAAGAATAAGTTAGATGAAACAAAAGAATCTTTAGAAAAAAACCATGAAGATTCTATGGAAGAGGAAGTTAAAGAGGAACTCAAAGAAGAATTAAATGAGAAGGATGAAGATTCAAAAGAAAAGGAAGATATAGATGAGCTTAAGGAGGAGTTGGCTATATTAAGAAATAGTAAAGATAAACTTCAAAAAGAAGTTGATACCTTAAAGGACAGACTACTAAGAACTACAGCAGAATATGAAAATTATAGAAAAAGAACAACAAAGGAAAAGGAAGGCATATATACTGATGCCTGTGAAGATATTCTAAAGGAAATTCTTCCTATTCTTGATAACCTTGAAAGGGCTGTAGAAATAGACGGTAGTAGTGAAGACATTAAAAAGGGAATTGAAATAACAATAAAATCTTTTAAGGATTCTTTAACTAAGCTAAATGTAGAAGAAATTCAAGCAGATGGTGAATTTGATCCTAACTTTCATAATGCTGTAATGCATGTGGAGGATGAACAGCTAGAAAATAATATGGTAGCAGAGGTCTTTCAGAAAGGCTATAAAAGAGGAGATAAAGTTATAAGATATACCATGGTTAAGGTAGCTAATTAATGCTGAGCTATGGTTAAGTTTTTTATATATTGTATGTAAGAAGTTAAAATATGAAAAATAGATTTTACAATGAGTTTAACTGATGTTGAGATGAAATTTACAAATTTCACTTCATACTAAGTTGTATTTCATAAGTTTTAAGGAGGTAAATTGAAAATGGGAAAAGTAATAGGTATTGATTTAGGAACAACAAATTCATGTGTAGCAGTTATGGAAGGAGGAGAGCCAGTAGTAATAGCTAATGCTGAAGGAGCAAGAACAACTCCATCCGTTGTATCTTTTCAGGCTAATGGAGAAAGATTAGTAGGACAGGTAGCAAAAAGACAAGCTATAACTAATCCAGAAAAAACTATAATGTCAATAAAGAGACATATGGGAAGCAATCATCAAGTAGATATAGATGGTAAAAAATATACACCTCAAGAAATTTCTGCAATGGTACTTCAAAAAATAAAGGCAGACGCAGAAGCATATTTAGGAGAAACTGTAACTCAAGCAGTTATAACAGTTCCTGCTTACTTTAATGACAGCCAAAGACAGGCAACAAAAGATGCAGGTAAAATAGCAGGTCTTGAAGTTTTAAGAATAATAAATGAACCAACAGCAGCATCTCTTGCATATGGTATAGATAAGGTTGAAAAAAGCCAAAAGATTTTTGTATATGACTTAGGCGGCGGAACTTTTGACGTTTCAATACTAGAACTTGGCGATGGAGTTTTTGAAGTTAAAGCTACTAATGGAGATACTAAGCTCGGTGGAGATGACTTTGATGATAGAATAATAAACTACATTGCTGAAACTTTCAAAGCTGAGAATGGAATAGATTTAAGAAGTGATAAAATGGCACTACAAAGATTAAAGGAAGCTGCTGAAAAAGCAAAAATAGAATTATCTGCCTCAACCCAAACAAACATAAATCTTCCATTTATCACAGCGGATCAAACAGGGCCAAAGCATATAGATATGAACCTTACAAGGGCAAAATTCAATGAACTTACTCATGATTTAGTTCAAAGAACTATAGATCCTATGAGAAAATCTTTGTCTGATGCTGGACTTTCTATAAATGATATAGATAAGATTGTTTTAGTTGGAGGATCAACAAGGATACCTGCAGTTCAAGAAGCTGTTAAGAACTTTACAGGGAAAGAACCTTCAAAGGGAGTTAATCCAGATGAATGTGTAGCAGTAGGGGCGGCAATTCAAGCAGGAGTATTAACTGGAGATGTTAAGGATGTATTGCTATTGGACGTTACACCATTAACTTTAGGAATTGAAACTTTAGGAGGAGTAGCAACATCACTTATCCAAAGAAATACAACAATTCCAACAAGAAAGAGCCAAGTGTTCTCTACAGCAGCAGACGGTCAAACTTCTGTTGAAATTCATGTAGTTCAAGGTGAGAGACAAATGGCTGCTGACAATAAAACATTGGGAAGATTTACTTTATCAGGTATAGCTCCAGCACCAAGAGGAATTCCTCAAATAGAAGTAACCTTTGACATAGATGCAAATGGTATAGTAAATGTATCTGCTAAAGATAAGGGAACAGGAAAAGAAGCTAATATAACAATAACTGCTTCAACAAACCTTT
>DINW01000081.1 GCA_002423705.1 Clostridium sp. UBA5530 | reverse complement strand
AACCTTTGACATAGATGCAAATGGTATAGTAAATGTATCTGCTAAAGATAAGGGAACAGGAAAAGAAGCTAATATAACAATAACTGCATCAACCAACCTTTCTGATGAAGAAATAGATAAGGCTGTTAAAGAAGCAGAAAGATTTGCAGAAGAAGATAAGAATAGAAAAGAATCAATAGAAATTAAGAACAACGCAGATCAATTAGTATACCAAACAGAGAAGGCATTAACTGACCTTGGAGATAAAGTTTCTGCTGAAGATAAAGCTAAGGTAGAAGCTAAAGTAGAAGAATTAAAGAAAATTAAAGATGGAGAAGATTTAGAAGCTATAAAGAAAGCTACTGAAGAATTGACTCAAGAATTCTATGCTATATCTTCTAAGATGTATCAACAAGCAGGTGGAAATCCAGAAGGCTTTGACCCATCTAATATGGGAGCTAATGGAGGAGAAAATGGACCTAAGGATGACAATGTAGTAGATGCCGATTTCAAGGTAGATGAAGATAAATAGTAAAAAATTATTTACCTGTGATATAATATATAGGGGAAGGCAAAAGTCTTCCCCTATATTTGAGTTAATTAATTATAACTTTAGTTAAATTTCAAGTTTAGGTGGTGGAAAATCCATGGCAAAAAAAGACTATTATGAGGTACTAGGATTAACCAAAGGTGCTAGTGATGATGAAATAAAGAGTGCCTTTAGAAAATTGGCTATAAAGTATCATCCAGATAAAAATCAAGGAGATAAGGAAGCAGAAGAAAAATTTAAAGAGATAAATGAAGCTTACCAAGTGCTAAGTGACCCAGAGAAAAAATCAAAATATGATCAATTTGGTACTGTAGATTTTGATGGAGCAGGTTTTGGTGGTGGCGGCTTCGGCGGCTTTGATTTTGGAGATTTAGGAGATATATTTGGTGGCTTTGGAGATATATTTGGCGGTGGTGGTTCAAGGCGTAAGGGTGGACCAGCAAGAGGAAATGATTTAGAGTATGCTTTAAATTTAACCTTTGAAGAGGCCGTTTTTGGAACTTCTAAAGAGATAACAATAACAAGAGAAGAAGACTGCTCAAGTTGTCACGGAACAGGAGCAAAAGCAGGCACATCTCCTACAACCTGCGATAAATGTGGCGGAACAGGACAAGTAAGAGTACAAAGACAAACTCCTCTTGGCATATTTGCCACAGTATCTACTTGTGACAAATGTGGTGGAAAAGGAAAAATAATATTAAACCCATGTGCTCAGTGTCACGGAAAAGGCAAAGAGAAAAAGAGAAGAAAGATAACTATAACTGTACCAGCAGGTGTAGATAATGGGAACGTAATTCCATTAAGGGGTCAAGGAGATCAAGGAACTCAAGGAGGACCAGCAGGAGACTTATATGTAAGAATAAATGTGATGGCTCATAAATTCTTTAAGAGAAGAGGTACAGATGTATATTTAGATACCCATATTTCCATGATTAAAGCTACTTTAGGAGCAGAAATAAAGGTGCCTACAGTAGATGGAGAGGTAAGCTATACAGTACCTCAAGGAACTCAACCAGGAACAGTATTTAGATTAAAGGGTAAAGGAATTCCAAGAATTAATAGTTCAAGTAGAGGGGATCAGTATGTTAACATAATAGTAGACATACCGAAATCTTTAAATGAAAGACAAAAGGAAGCACTAAATATGTTTCTAGAAGCTAGTGGAGAAGACACAGAGGATAAAGAAAGAGAAGGCTTCTTCCATAAGTTTAAAAATGGATTTAAATAATAAAAAGTGTAAAAGAGGCTGGCACACAGTCTCTTTTTTGTAGTTAGATTTCACTTTATATAGTTTTTTGATATAATAGATATTGCAGTTTTATTATGAATAATAAAAAGTATCATTGTTTAAATGAAAGTATTAAACTATGGGAAAATGGTAAAAGATTATATTAAATAGTCTTAAGGAAGGATGATAAATATGAATGGAACTTGGATAGAAATAAAAATTATAACAAAATCTGAAGCTTTGGAGATAGTTGAAGGTATATTCTATGGGTTAGATGTTAAGGGAGTGGCAATAGAAGACCCTAGAGATATTTTAGATAGAGAACAGGGACCACTAACTTGGGACTTTGCAGATATAAATATATTAGAGCATGGTGGCAAGGTTGCAGTGGTAAAGGGGTATTTCTCTGTAGAGGATAACATAGATGATATAATTGGTTATGTAAAAGAGAAGTTAGAAGAAATTAAAGATATGGGCATAGACATAGGAGAAGGAAAAGTAGAGTATATAAAGGTTAATGAAGAAGATTGGGCTAACAATTGGAAGAAGTATTATAAGCCAACAAAGATAGGAAAACATATAGTAGTAAAACCAATTTGGGAAGAATATGAAGAAAATCCCTCAGATATAGTTGTTGAATTAGATCCAGGAATGGCTTTTGGCACAGGAACCCATGAAACTACAAGAATGTGCGTAGAAGCTTTGGAGGAAAATGTAAAAGAACATTCAACGGTATTCGATATAGGCACAGGATCAGGTATATTAGCCATAGTAGCAGCAAAACTAAAAGCTAACCATGTAGTAGGTGTAGATTTGGATCCTGTAGCCGTTGATTCGGCAAAGGAAAACATATCTTTTAATAAAATAGATAATATAGAAGTTTTATATGGAAACTTAATGGATGTAGTAAGTGGAAAAGCGGATATAGTTGTAGCAAATATAATTGCAGAGATAATAGTAGTTTTAGCAGAGGACGTGAAGAGCTTTTTACGTCAGGGAGGTATTTTCATAACCTCAGGTATCATAAAAGAAAGAAGAACTCTAGTAGAAGAAAAGTTAAAAGAAAAAGGATTTGAAATTTTAGAGGTAAAGGAACAAGGAGAATGGCTTTGTATAATTGCAAAAGCTTAAAGCAGAGGAGAATAGAACATGCATAAATTTTTTGTTCCACAAAATTATATAGATAATAAAGAAGCCCTGATTGATGGGGAGGATGTAAAGCATATTTACAAAGTTTTAAGGTTAAAGGTTGGAGATGGAATAATAATAAACAATCTTCAAGGCAAGGAATATTTGGGTGAAATTAAGACTATAGACAAAAAGGAAGTAAGGGTTGAACTTATAAAGGAACTAGATATAAATAATGAAAGCCATGTAAAGGTTCATTTGTACCAAGGACTGCCTAAATCATCTAAAATGGATTTAATAGTTCAGAAGGGAACAGAACTGGGCATAATGTCTATTACCCCAGTGGTAACTAATAGGGTAGTGGTACAAAACCAATTAGGAGAGTTTAAAAAACTAGATCGGTGGCAAAGAATAGCCTTAGAGGCAGCAAAGCAAAGTAAAAGAACCTTAATACCAAATATAAATTCTCCAATAGATTTTCATCAGCTAAAAATTCAACTTAAAAACATGGATTTAATAGTGGTTCCCTATGAAAGTGCAGATAACTATGGCATTAAGAATATGATTGGAACCATAGCAAAAGATAAAATTAAAGAAGTAGCCATAATAATAGGACCTGAAGGTGGCTTTGAAGAAGAGGAGATATCAGATCTAAAAACCTTAGGAGCCCATATAGTAACCTTAGGACCTAGAATATTAAGAACAGAAACAGCAGGATTTGTATGTTCAGCCATTGTTCAATATGAATTAGGAGATACAGGAGGAGATTTGGAATGAAGGTAGCTTTTTCCACTTTAGGATGCAGGGTTAATGTATATGAATCGGAAGCTATGGCTGAGAAATTTATAAAAGAAGGGTATGAAATAGTAGATTTTTCTCAAGTGGCAGACGTATATGTTATAAATACATGTACAGTAACTAATATGGGAGATAAAAAATCAAGACAAATAATAAGCAGAGCTAGAAAAGTAAACAAAGATGCCATAATAGCTGTGGTTGGATGTTATTCTCAAATAGCCCCTAAAGAAGTTGGAGAAATAGAAGGAGTAGATGTAGTATTAGGAACTAGAAACAAGGGAGAAATAGTATATTGGGTAAATAGAGCAAAGTCTGAAAAGAAAAAAATTATAAATGTTACTGAGAATATACTAAAAAATAAGGTCTTTGAGAACCTTAATATAGAAGAGTATCAGGATAAAACTAGAGCCTTTTTAAAGATACAAGATGGATGTAATAGATTTTGTTCCTATTGTCTAATACCTTATGCTAGAGGAGCAGTATGCAGCAAAGATCCTAAAATAGTATTAAAGGAAGTTGAAACCTTAGCTAATCATGGCTTTAAAGAAATTATATTGTCGGGAATACATACTGCATCCTATGGGGTTGACTTAGACGAAAAGTTTACATTAGTGGATTTGTTAGAATCAATAGATAAAGTTAAAGGCATTGAAAGAGTAAGGATAGGCTCCATAGATCCAACATTTTTTACTGAGGATGTGAAGGAAAGAATAGTGAAATTAAAAAAATTATGTCCTCATTTTCACCTTTCCCTTCAAAGTGGTTGCGATGAAACTTTAAAAAGGATGAATAGAAGATATACTAGTAGAGAATATGAGGACATAGTAACCATGCTTAGAAAATCTTTTAAGGATGTATCCATAACTACCGATGTAATTGTAGGATTTCCTGGAGAAACCCATGAGGAATTCCAGAAAACTTATAATTTTTTAGAGAGGATACAATTGAGTAAGATGCATATTTTTAAATATAGTCCTAGGGGTGGCACTAAGGCTGCTGAAATGCCAAATCAAGTTCATGGAACTATAAAGGATCATAGGAGTAAAGCTCTTATAAAATTAAATTTAGAAAATGAAGAAAGATTTATGGAAAAATTTATAGGGAGAGATATGAAAGTACTTTTTGAAGAAAAAGTTGAAGGCAGTGCAAAAGATTATGTAGGATATACCGATAATTATATAAAGGTTGTATGTGAAGGATCTAATTCTATAATTGGCCACATTAAAAAGGTAAGAATTGAAAGATATTGTTCTGAGCATTTAGAAGGTAGTTTGATTTAAGAATTAGAAGGAGGTGAAATTATGGAAAACTGTGTATTTTGTAAAATAATAAATGGAGATATTCCTTCTCAAAAGGTTTATGAAGATGATGTGGTATATGCCTTTAGAGATATAAATCCAGAGGCACCTACTCACATTCTTGTTATACCTAAGAGCCATATACGAAATATAAACGAAATAGACAAAGGAAATAGTCATATAGTAGCACATATCTTTGAAGTTATTAATAAACTAACAGTAGAGGAAGGACTAGACAAGGACGGATATAGAGTAGTTAGCAATTGTGGAAGGTTTGGTGGGCAGACTGTAGACCACATACACTTTCATGTGTTAGGTGGAAGAAATTTGTCATGGCCTCCAGGCTAAAAAATAATGGATGAAATTGTTGACAGTGAAGATGAGATTATTGTATAATTAACAATGTGTTATTGAGCGTGTTAGCTACTGTTTTGCTTAATTATTAATTTTAATAATGTGCTAGCGGAGGGAGGGATATTAGATGTCAGAAATAAGAGTTGGAGAAAACGAAACACTTGATAGTGCATTAAGAAGATTCAAGAGAAAGTGTGCTAGAGCTGGTGTTCTTTCAGAGGTTAGAAAGAGAGAACATTATGAAAAGCCAAGTGTAAAGAAAAAGAAGAAGTCAGAAGCTGCTAGAAAGAGAAAGTTTAAGTAATAGTTTGAAAGAAGGTAAAACAATGTCCATAAAAGACAGACTTCAAGAAGACTGGAAGCAAGCTATGAAAAGTAAGGACAAATTTAGATCTTCTACAATTAGCTTGGCTAGGTCTGCGATACTGTTAGTGGAAAAAACTGATAGTGTTAAGCTTGAGGATGAACAGGTTATAGAAATTTTGGCCAAGGAAGTTAAACAAAGAAGTGAAGCTATCCTTGAATTCCAAAAGGGGAATAGACAAGATCTTGTAGATACAGCTAATGCTGAAATTGAGATTTTGAAACAATACCTTCCTCAGCAGTTAAGTGAAGAAGAAATTAAACAGTTAGTTAAAGAGGTAGCAGAAGAGGTAAACGCTAGTAGCATGAAAGATATGGGCAAGGTTATGTCAGAGTTAAGGCCTAAAATTATAGGGCGTGCTGATAGTAAGCTTGTAAGTTCAATAGTTAAAGAATATTTAAATAAATAAAAAAGGGGCTGTATCAAAACGATTCTACGAATCGGTGTTGATACAGCCTTTTCGTTATGCTTTTTACTTTTTATTCATTTAT
>DINW01000005.1 GCA_002423705.1 Clostridium sp. UBA5530 | reverse complement strand
TAAATACAATATTACTTATGATTCGGTTCTCCGTAACTACTCTAAATGAGGTTTTTCCAGTTTATTCTTGTGTATATATTCTACATAAATATGGTATAATTCTAAAGTATTATTTAGAAAGTCCGTAGTGGATGGCTACGGGGGTTTTGAACGTTTTATCCCCCTTGGACTATTGGTGATATTTCATCATAGTTAGGGGGTGGTATTGGATATGCTAGAATTAATTATAAAAGGCTTTTTTGCTATTTATATTATAAGATTAGTTTTAAAACATAATCTTTTTGTATCTAAATTAATAATCAAGATTAAATTTCTTGGTCTTCACATAGAACTTAATGGCAAAGAGAAAAAGCACCCATCCGACTAAGAATAGTGCTTTTATCTCTTAAATTCATATCATAAATTTTATCCAATAGCCCTAAAACAAAATAAATGTTCTAAGAGCTAGCTTAGTGTTGACGCACTAAGCTTTTCTTATTTATATTATATCAAATTTTTATGAAAAATAAACATAAATAATTTTTTAATATTAAACTCGACTACAAATTGGAATTTAGCGTTGGCTTAACTTTACGTCAATCCACTTATTTAATGCTATCTTTATTGGTGGAGATATTTTATTTGGTAATTCTTCGATAGCAAAAAACTTTAATTGCTCAACTTCATCTTTTTGTCGTATTAATTCACCTGAATAATCTCTACATAGGAAAACAATATCAATGTTAGATACCTCATCACCATTTGGATATATGTAGTGAGTATCTTCTCCAGAAAACACACCAAACAGTTCCAAACTATTTGCAGTCAATCCGGTTTCCTCTAATAATTCTCTTTTGGCAGCATCCTCAACTTTTTCATCTAATTCAACAGAACCTCCTGCATACCCCCAACAATGATTATCACTTCTTTTTTGCAAGAGAATTCTTCCTTTAGTATCTTCTATAATTACACTTGCACCTACCTGTAATAAAGTTCTATGCCCAACAATAGACCTTAAATCCATTATATAATTTGACATTTAATAACGCTCCCACAAATTCCTATTTCCTTAACTGTCTGGAAATTAAAGTTAATATCTGACCTGTTAACCTTCTTAAATCACTACAAAGAACAAGGTTAGGATAAATATCCTTTAAATCCTCATCCTCACCTAAGGAAACTCCAATAATTTTTGTCCCTCTTTTCATAATTTTTTCAACAGATTTTCTAGTATCTATAATAGAACCAGGAGGATAATACTCATCAGCCATATGAGAAGGTACTCCATCAGAAATCACAATGATAAGTTTATTTTCACAGAAAATATTTTTATTCATATACTTTTCAGCCCAGAAGAGAGCTAATGCATCCCTGTTATCTCCAAAAGAACTAATCCTCATTAAATTAAATTTATCTTCTTTTTTAGAATTAAATCCAACTAGAATATTAATATCTACATCTGGTTCTTCAAATCGTGCCCTATGTTCAATAATAGCATGAGGTATATTCTGAGTTTTTAATACTTCATGTAAAATTATAGAGAATATAATAGCTCCATCCCTTCTTTCGCCCCACATTGAACCTGAACCATCTATAAGAAGCAATACACCTAAATCTGTTATTTCCTCACCTTCACTATTTCTATACCAATATCTTTTTTTATGATCTCCTAGATACCTTGATGAAATTCCTGACCCAAAACTCTGTTTCTCTTCTCTACTACTAGCCTTTCCCTTTAAAAGTTCCATAAACTTAGAATTGTATGAGTTAATATTCAGCTTATACTTTTTGTAAATATTTTCATAAGCTTTCTTGAAATTTAAATTTGGCTTTGGTTTTTCTTCATTAATTCTGATATTATTGTGGAGGGGAGAACAATCAAATTCTTTACCATAAAATAGTTGTTTAAATCCTACAGTGTTAAGTATAGCTAAGCTTAATTTTCTCTCTTTATTGAATTGTTTTATAATTGAACACATTTCCTTTGAATAATCTTTATTTTCCTGAAATAGCGTTCCTTTAATCTTAGCCTCTTTCCCTTCCCTCTTAACCCCACTAATGGTAACACTTTCAACAGAATGAGTTTTCATCCCATACAAAATGCTTTCTAATGAGTCATATTGTAACTTTTCATAATTCTCAGGTATCAACGGGATTATTATGTTAAATATTTCCTTGGCATAACTATATCTTTCCTTAGCATTTCCTGCTAAACTTGCTATCTTAAATAACTCCAAAGTTTTCTTTACATACTTTCTAATATCTCTAGGAGCCTTTGGTAATTTTACCATTGGATAAAGAAGGGTTGTTGCTATATAATCAAAATATTCCACTAATCTTTCATTTTCATTAGAAATTCTTTTTATAATGCTTTTTGCAGTTCCTTCTCCTTGTTTCTTAGTTAAAACCATTATGTACCTTAAAAATATTAAATAAATTTCTAAATTATCATAAAGACATGCTCCTACCCCCTCTATATATGCATCCTCTATAATATTTTCTATTAAACCTATAGTATGTTTTTTACTTTTAGTGTCAATATCTTTATCTTTAAAAGCTAACGATGGAAATGGTGAATATATTATATGTAATGCCTCATGTATGTTTTGCCCTCTTGTAATCATTCTTAATGCATTGTCGGGATTGGTTGAAAAACTCGGTGGTAGTTTCATTATCCCTTGGATTTTCTTTAAAGCCTCCATATCACAAAAACCTTCATTTATAGCTGGATCTACTATTATATTTTTGCCATCTGTAAAAGCCCTATTTTCATTAATAAAAAATACTCTTAAAGTTTCATTTTCTGATAATGTTCTTGCAAAGCTTTCTTCAAGTTCCCTGTTATAATCACATTGATATTCCTTTAATATTTTAATGCTTTTCTTGTCCATTATCTCCACCTATAAAGCATAATGATTCCACGTATTGTATCTTCTAAAATTCTATCACCTTTTGCAATTGGTATAATAGTCTTTTCTGATGCCAAAAGATAGCCTTCATATTTTGCAAGCTTTACCCAATTTTCAAGATTTCTTGGAGAAATTACTACATCTAGTTCTTCTGCTTCTATTTTATTTTTTATTTTACTATAAACCCCAAGTATCTTATCTAAAACTTTTTCACATTCTGGAACTCTAAGAACAAGCATTCTACATATGGCTTCCTTGGAAAGTTCTGCGATTTCTACTATAGCATTAAATCTATTGTAAAGTGATTGATTAAGTTCCTTTGTTCCAAAATACCCAATATTCATAGTTGCAAAGAATCTAAAATTCTTATGTCTTCTAATGACTTCTCCATTGTCTAAACGCACAAAGCCATTATCATCTAATAGTGAATTTAAAAAGGCTAAATATTGTGGTTTTGCAAAGTTTATCTCTTCAAAAACTACAGCGCCACCATTTCTTATAGCATAAGTTACAAAACTTTCTTTGAAAATTATTTTATCATCCTCTGGTATATATTTGCCTAGTACAAACTCATCTAGATTTTCTGTACAATTTATTGTTTCCATTATTGGAAGTCCAATTTCTTTACTTGTAAGTTTACAAGCCATAGTCTTACCTGTTCCAGCAGGTCCATGAAATAATACTGCTAGACAATCTCCTTTTGAAATTGCATTACATATACTATGTAAATTTTTAGGTATTATAAATTCTTTGGATAATTGAGGTATGTACTTTTGATCTTCTTCCTTAAATGTATCATCAGCAAAAGGTATGATGTCTATTATTTTTTCTTCATTGATTTCATTTCTATTATTTATGGCAATTTCATACCTTGATGAGAATGAAATCATAGATGATATATCAACATAGGATAAGTCGCTATATTCAAGAATATAATCTTCATTCTTATGATTTTGATAAAAATCCTCATGTATGTTAACAAATGTATCTGCTACAGGTTCTTCTGTAAAGTTTTCCATAAGCATCTTA
This sequence comes from Clostridium sp. UBA5530, assembly GCA_002423705.1. GTDB lineage: Bacteria > Bacillota > Clostridia > Clostridiales > Clostridiaceae > Clostridium_X. The sequence goes on along the minus strand of DINW01000005.1, from coordinate 1,606 downwards.
AAATCTTCATCCTTCTCAATTTCTCTAGCAAGTAGCACCATAAAGGATGGTAATAGCTTATATAATGGATGCAAATGTTCCATATTGCCACAAATCCATTTCTCATGGTAATCATAGGCAGCCAATGTTATATTATTTCCCTGTAGAAGAGCTTTATATTTGTAAACATTATGTTCTATAATTGTATTTTCAATATAGTCCTCTGGAAAATTTATTTCTAGGTATAACCTGTCTCCATTATCTGTTATGTAATAATCACCATAAACTTTCCCCTGCATAATACTTGAAATCATTGTAGCAAATAATATTATAGCTTCTCCAATTGGTTGACAAAGTGTTGTTGTTCCATTAAATGATTCATTGTTAGGGTGAAGGTAATATTGTGTTACATCTGAAAGATGCTTGAATCCAAAGCCCTTATATATTTCCCTTGAGTTTTCTCGTGCTACCTTGTATGCAACTTTAAATAAATTCATTTATTTCCCCCTGCACGTTTTTTATTTCCTTCATGGTTCACATCATAATGCACAAAGCTATTACCTTTTCTATCACTAAAGATTAAACACAAAAACAAAGATGTATGTCAACAGTCCAATCACAGATATAAAAAGATCTTTATATGACTCTCTTATATAATATAAAACAGCAAAGACGCAACTTAATCCTAATGGAACTAGTAATCCTAATGCTTTTGATGCAGTATTGCCTGCTTGTCCCGATGCTGTGATTTGTATAATTAATGTTTCCGGTAATACAATATATCCAATGATAGTGAGTATAATAGAAATAGCTATAATAGCAATGGCTATAAGTTTATTTTTATTCATGGCTTAATCCTCTTTTCTTACAAAATAATCTATAATTTATATTTAATATCTATGCTTTCACCTTCTAATTGGGGCTGTGCATATACAATATTTGCAGTATTCATACTTCCTCCTTATCATAATTAATGTTTTGCTGTTAATTATACCCTTGCCCTAATTTTCTTTACATTGCGATTCATCAAATGTCTTCCTGTTTTTCTATATATCATGGTTTTTATAGGTGATATTTCCTGATGATGTTCTTTTAATAAATCGTCAGGACAATCATAAACTCCAAAGTCCTGATTGATTCCTTCACTTTGTATATAAGTACTATTTTTATTAAAATCAATAATAGGGTTCTTAAAATCTTTTACTGCCACACCATAACCACAAAAAGCACCAGTGCAATCACTATTAGATTCCTGCAATTTTGGGAGATAAGTCTTATCCAAAATAAACACTTCTAATTCATACCATTTGTTCTCAAAATATACTTCAACCCAACTATGGAATATATTTTCAGGAGCATTTCTATATATAAGGCCTGTCATTGCACCTTTTTGTAATTTCTTATTAATAGTAAAACCATGAACTCTACAAGGAATATTGCAGGCTCTCAAAAGAGCCATAAATAAAGTACCCTTGGTATTACATTGTCCATATCCATCTGATAAAACCCTGGAAGCAGCAATACTATCATCAATATTATATCCAAATAATATGTCATCTCTCACATAATTATAAATTGCTTTTATACAATTAAATTCATCTAATTTATTCCATGACTGTGACTTGAT
>DINW01000008.1:164724-166167 GCA_002423705.1 Clostridium sp. UBA5530 | reverse complement strand
AGTAAAACTAAGGTATGGAGGTCATCACATGATCTCCACACCTAGAAAAATTTATCATAGAGAGCTATTTACATAAAAAATTTCACACTCTCTACAAAAATTATTGTTCCCTAAGAAATCCTCTAAGGTCATCTCGTAATCAACAGAACATTGGTATTCACCAAGCTGATCTTTCCAAGCATTGATGTTTGTTGCCACTTTTTTAAAGCCTATGGCTTCGTAAACATGTTGAGCTCTTTTATTATTTAAGTTTGTGTCTAATATAATCTTGTTAATTTTCACCTTATTATTAAGGTCAGGGTCTGTAAAAAGATATTCTATAAGCATCTTAATTAGAATACTTCCAAAGCCTTGGTTTTGGTATTGGACTTGGCATATTTTTATGCCTATCTCTGCTAGATTTTTTCCTATTCCAAAGCTCATTTCCCCAATTGGTATATCTTTATATTTTATAATGCATGTTTGAGACAATTTATGTTTATTGGTTTCTATCTGCTTAATGGTATCCTCAATAGCTTGTCCTAATCCATTGGGAAAACCGGCATGGGCCATTACCTCTCCATCGTTCCACCAATTAGTCAAAATTTCTGCATCCTTCACTGTGGCACTTCTAATAATTAAATTATCTTTTTCTATATACATAGTTTCCTCCTATTGTTTTCTGTTAGTTGAATTTATCTAAGATTGTAACTGCTGTTATGCCGAGCCTAAATGGTATAGAGTGTTACAACAGGTTGCCAACAAATAAAAAAATATACTTTACATATTGCCAACATGACTTATCATCCTAAATTAGTGTACAATTAATGCACTTTCTTCCTAATCTATAAGCTCTAATTCATATAAGTTACACTGGTGAACCCTTTTAAAAGTATTTTTAATGGTTTCTTCATCTTGGCCAGTATAGTGAGCAAAAGTACTGCATATAAATAATTTATTAATGTTAGATTGTGATATCTTATTACATTCATTACCTTCTGCATAAACATGAAGATATGATTCTCTCCATTTAAATCCTCTATTTTTGTACCAATCATTTACCCATTGATCATCTCTTGTCCATGCCTCAAGTTTTTTTATTTCCTTAGTTCTTAACTTATTTATTGCTTCATTTAATAACAAAGTTGCCACACCTAATTTTCTGTATTCTGGTAATACCGCTAAATGCAATATCTCCCCACCTTATTCATTAGGAATATAACAAACCTCTCCTTTTTTCCTCTCATATTCTATATCTATTAAGCCTATAATTTTATCCTCAACTTCTGCTACTAATTCAATAGATGGATTGTCATAGTGCTGTTTTTCACGCAGTACATTATCAAAATATGCACTATCTAAGAAAGATAGCACTCTACACTTTACCCATTGGTACTCATCAGTATCTCTATATTCTCTTACTATCACTCATATCACCCCCAACATCTCATGTTAAGGTTCAAC
>DINW01000008.1:163524-164661 GCA_002423705.1 Clostridium sp. UBA5530 | reverse complement strand
CCCATGTTATGGTTCATCTATTTTCAACTTGCTTCATTTAGCTCGCTTAGTCAATTTAAATACATCCCATGTTATGGTTCATCAATGTATATTACTTTCTTCGTGAAACTTGTAAAGTATTTAAATACATCCCATGTTATGGTTCATCCTTTCAATATATAGAAATTCCACTAGACTTTTCAGAATTTAAATACATCCCATGTTATGGTTCATCCACTGGAGAAGAGATTTACCACCTATTTATAGGACTATTTAAATACATCCCATGTTATGGTTCATCTTATACCTGAATATAAGGCTGATGCAATATTAGAAGAATTTAAATACATCCCATGTTATGGTTCATCACACTTTCTTGATATGCTTTACTAGTTTTATCTATTATTTAAATACATCCCATGTTATGGTTCATCCTGGGTGCTGCCCCTTTATATCCTTAACCATTTTGATTTAAATACATCCCATGTTATGGTTCATCCCTGTTGCAAGTCCAGATAATAATTCTAGTCCACATATTTAAATACATCCCATGTTATGGTTCATCAAAAACAGATAAGCTTCTAGAGCCCTATTTTACCGCATTTAAATACATCCCATGTTATGGTTCATCTATTGGTTATAGGTGATGGAGCTTTTAAAATATCCTTATTTAAATACATCCCATGTTATGGTTCATCAAAACTACCCTCTCAAAATGCTCTACAATTAAGTTTATTTAAATACATCCCATGTTATGGTTCATCAAAATTTAAAAAACCTAAACTTGATTATATGGATGAATTTAAATACATCCCATGTTATGGTTCATCAAAAATGTTATAGTATTAGATTTTTCTAAGGAAAGATTTAAATACATCCCATGTTATGGTTCATCAAATATAAAAGCTACACTTCCCAATAATATAGTCTAATTTAAATACATCCCATGTTATGGTTCATCTTATAGGCAACTATCTAAATATGAATTCAGAATAATATTTAAATACATCCCATGTTATGGTTCATCCTCGATAAACGTTTATTCGAGAAAGGAGTTAGAAAATTTAAATACATCCCATGTTATGGTTCATCGGTTATGCCTATCAGACAAGCATTATCAACCCAAGAATTTAAATACATCCCATGTTATGGTTCATC
>DINW01000008.1:136269-163459 GCA_002423705.1 Clostridium sp. UBA5530 | reverse complement strand
ATCCCATGTTATGGTTCATCTTATCCACTCCATAACCTCCACAATCATATCCCAATATTTAAATACATCCCATGTTATGGTTCATCTAACTTAACAGCTATGTTAAAAGGTACAGTAGACTAATTTAAATACATCCCATGTTATGGTTCATCATATTTTTAATAAGCCATGCCGCATCTCCACCACTTATTTAAATACATCCCATGTTATGGTTCATCGGTTTCTGGCTTGTCCATTTTTACCTCCTAGAATGGATTTAAATACATCCCATGTTATGGTTCATCTATCTACTAAAACATAAATAGGCTGCTTAACTTGTATTTAAATACATCCCATGTTATGGTTCATCGAAGTTAAACTTGATTATATATCAAGAGGTGTTGAATTTAAATACATCCCATGTTATGGTTCATCTAGTACAGCCCCAAAAGAGTTATCGGCAATGAGTTAATTTAAATACATCCCATGTTATGGTTCATCTAGTCCAAAGAGAAATAAATCTAAAGACTTAAATAAATTTAAATACATCCCATGTTATGGTTCATCATGGCTCAAAAAAATAATATGAAATCTACTGCTACAAATTTAAATACATCCCATGTTATGGTTCATCACTTTTTTAGGTTCTTCTTTAGGTTTAAGTTTAATTATTTAAATACATCCCATGTTATGGTTCATCCAATGCTTTAGCTTCAGTTTCTGTCCCAGTTAAAAATTTAAATACATCCCATGTTATGGTTCATCTCTTTTTATAATCATGGTAAACTGTAATTAATTCGATTTAAATACATCCCATGTTATGGTTCATCAATCTATAATTCCTATGCTTTGTGGGATAAAAAATTATTTAAATACATCCCATGTTATGGTTCATCGAAATCTACTGCTACAATGAATATATCTTTGACTGAATTTAAATACATCCCATGTTATGGTTCATCAAGTATATTTAAATAGCTGTTAACGGGCAGAACTTAAATTTAAATACATCCCATGTTATGGTTCATCTACTGAAAATAGGCTATTCCTATAAATTTATAATACCACTAAATCTATGTAAATCCAAGGGACCTACACATTTTTCCCAGGTGATTTAAATTTTTATAGAACTATTTGTCAATAACCTTAGACCTGTTGATAGTTAACAGGTTTAATTACTTTAACTATTAAAGACACTTGGGAAAATAAATTTAAAAATCTATTTTTCATAACTAATTTACCATAGTTACAATTGACAATTACCTCTTTTCAATTTTCAATATTTCTATTATTTTAATTTTTAGGTACACTCATTTAAAATTATTATTCCAATATATTTCATTTCTAACTACTGTACTTTAGGATATAAATATTAATATATAAAATTAAACTAAGCTTCACTTAATAAAAAAGCCATAGCATTATTCAACTGATCTTTAATTTCCAAATTTAATATGGCTTTTACATAAAAACTACTACATAGATTCATTTCACCATTTACCATAATAAGTCCAACAATTTCCTTAAGGAGCACCTCAAGTAAGTTCTTTCTGTTAAAATATATTGGATTTTCATATCCTTTCACCACCTTAAGATAGTATAATTAAACATACAGATTAAAATATATTATACTTAAAAGGAGATAGTAATGTATCAATACAAAGTTCTTAAATGGAGATTTGATTTGAACAGTGCAGAAGATTTAGAGAAAACTTTAAATGATTTTGCTAATGAAGGTTGGAGAGTATTCAACATTATTACTAATGTGAAGGGAAGCGGCAGCTTATTGTTTGCTTCTGTAGATGGCAATGAATCTACAATTATCCTTGAAAAAGCCATGTAAAAATCCTAAATAAGGGACGTCAAATAGACCTCCCTTAATATAATATACTATTGTGTTTTCTTATTGTATTTCCTATACTATCCTCTGGGTTTCCCCCTGCCATTTAAACTTTAAGGTTCCTGTTTCTCCGTTTCTGTTCTTTAAAATTATAAGCTCCATCTTTCCCTTTTCTTCACTATCTGTATGATAATACTCATCTCTATAAACTCCCATTACCACATCAGAGTCTTGCTCTAAGGAGCCCGAATCCCTTAAGTCCGACATTATAGGCCTATGGTTTACTCTGTTTTNNCACTGTTTTCTGCACCCCTTGCCAGCTGTGATAATATTACCACGGTTATATTAAGCTCCTTGGCTAATAGCTTTAATGCTCTAGAAATAGCCATTATTTCATTGTTCCTATTATTGCTGTTGGTGCTTTTATCAACTATGATCTGTATATAATCTATAAAAATCACATCTAAGCCTTCTTGGATTTTCATCTTTTTGCAGTGATTTATTATGGAGGATAGATCTAAGGCTCCATCAAAGATCTTTAGATTAAGGCTGCTTAGTATATTTGAAGACTTCATCACTTCTTCCCATTGTTCATCCTGCAAATGTCCATGGGATAAATTCCCCATAGGTACTTTGGAGTGCATAGACAATAATCTTCCTGTGCATTGATTTTGATTCATCTCCAGTGAAAATATACCTACCTTCCCTTTTCCTTTCATGGAACAGCCTAAAGCTAGGTTTAATGCTACTGCTGTTTTTCCCATGCTTGGTCGTCCAGCTATTATTATAAGATCCTGGGGTATAAAGCCTCCCAGTACCTTATCTAATGTCCTTTTTCCAGTGGTTAGTCCTATAAGCCCATCACCCTTTTCCTGTATCTTTTGTATATGGGTCAAGTATATATTAAGGCTTTCCTCTATGTTGCATCCTTTTGTTTCTTCTTTTTCATCTATTAATAAGGCTTTGGTTAATTTTTCAGCTACAGCTTTTCCATTTCCATCTCCATTTTTTAGGTTATGCAACCCTTCAGATAATAGGTGCTGCACCTTTCTATTTATAGACTTCTCCCTTATTATCTTTATATAGCTATCTATATTTGCAGCTGTAGCTGTTCCATTGCTAATTTCGCATAAATAGGTTAAGCCTCCCACCTCATTGGCTTTTTCTCCTAATTCGTTGTGAATTATTATAGGCTCTAGGTTCATGGATTTTTTGTACAAACTTATCATGGCATCATAAATAAGCTGATGTCTTGTATTATAAAAATCCTCCACCCTTAAGGCATCATAGGCTTTTAACATAACATCATTTTTCACCATTATAGCTCCTAACACTTCACTCTCAGCTTCTAGGGAAAAGAACTTATTTACCATGACTACAAGTCTCCCTCATCTTCATAATATTCCATAGGTATAAGTCTATATTGAGGTAATTTTTCATTAGTACCCTTTAATCCTTTAGTGTTCTTTTGTGTCTTTTTCCCACTTTCTATTCTTTCTTCATAATCCTTAAGTGTTGTAACTCCTTGATCTAGCCAATTTCTTAATATTCCATTTAGGTAAGCCATGGTTCTTTTATTGTGTATAACAGCCCTTTCCATGGCCTTTATAATAACCTGTGGATTCATGTCTTTGCACCAATCCATAAGCCTTTCTAGTTCTAAAGGTGTCACCATATGAAAATTTTTCTCAAAGGCCTCTATTACTGATTCTAGAGAATCTTCTTTGTGATAATCCTCTATAGATTCTGTGTGTTGCTTTTTATCCTCTAATAGTATTTCTTCACTAGGATTTTCTATTATAGCTTCATTGGCTGTTTCTTGTGGCTGAGAATAATGGGAGTCTTCCTCAATGGTTGACTTTTCACATTGTATTTCTTCATGAGCTTGAGAGTTTTCATGATTTTCCTTATCAGTATTACTTTCTAGGTCTATATCTTGAAAAAGCTCTTTCACTAGTTCTAAATTATTTTTATATCCCCTAAAGCATAGATCATAAAATCTCTTTATAAAATCCTTATTCTTCACCTTTTTTAAACATGTATTTATACAAATTCTACTGTTCTTATTTTTTAAGTTAATATTATACTTATACCAATTTAAAATCATCACTTCCCCTGTGCTTTGGTTATATAATATCTTTCCATATTTCACAAACCTTTTCAATAAGGTCTTAACTGTATCTGGATGATACCCTAGCTCCACTGCTGCTAACTTTAATCCAAAGCTATAAATTCCACATTGGGTACACCTGTCATTGGTCAATAGGTATATATAAAAATATTTATCCTCTGGGGTTAAATCTAAAAAATAATCATCCTTCCAAAACTCTGTATGTAAAAATCTAAAAATAGCCATAAAAAATTCCTCCCTAAATTTATTGTTGATATATATACATATATGAAATTCAAGAGAAATTTTCAGATGTCTATAAAATTTTTTTATTGGCACCACCCCTCAGAGGTTTTTCTTGTTGTTTTTGTTTTTTTCTTTTTATTATTATTATTTTTCTTTTTTCTTCTAAGGCCATCATATCCATCTCTTAAGGGGGTTATAAGGGAGTTATAATACCCTTATGAAGTGAAGCTTAGTTTCATGTGGAGTTAAACATCAGATAAAAATATTAACCTTTTTGCTCTTTTTTAAGAAAGTGTTGATGGATATAGTAGACATGCCTTTTTAGAATTAAACCCTATATGGCTGTAACACTCTGATGCCCGAAAGCTAAAGTTTTATATTGGTAAACATAAGATCATTACTGAAAATAAATAGTAGCAACTTNNAAGTTGCTACTATTTATTTTCAATTTATTTCCATGTATAATATAATTATAGCTTTGGGAAAGGAGAAATCCTATATGGAAATATTGATTATTGGATTAATACTGTTAGTAACATATTTATCTGGAAAACTTACTTCACATAAACCTCGTCTTAATAAACCAGAAGAACTAATTTCCCCAATAAAAGATTCTATGGCTGAAGACTTAAATGAAAGCAGTGACAATTAGATACTATTCATTAGGTAGATTTATTTTATATGCACCCACTACATCTTTAGGATACAAGTAACAGCATATGAATGAAAACTAAGTTTCACTTGATTCCATAATAAATCTACCTTTTTGTTTTTCATAATCCTGGGCCAAAATGCTCATAATTATAACATTGTGATAGTCATTGTCAATTATGATCCCTTGTCTTTTTACTCCCTCTTTAATAAATCCTACCTTTAAGTAAGCTTTATATGCTCTAGTATTAAAATCGAAAACATCCAGTTCTATACGATTAAGCTTTAGGGTTTCAAAGCCAAACTCTACTGTTTTGGCAATAGCCTTACTTCCAATACCATGTCCACAGTTCATACTCTTAAACATACACACCCTATAGTTTGCACATTTATTTTCCCAATCAATTTCATTTATTACTGATTCTCCTATTATTTCATTTTTATCATTTATTATTAAAAAATCATATCTGGTATCATCTGTAACTATTTTATGTACATACTTTTCAATGGAGGCCCTATCCACATTGCTACTAGAACCAGTGCATCGATTAATCTCCTCATCTTCAAAGGAAAAACCACTTTCATAATAATCCTTTATATCACTTTCCTTTATAAGTCTAAGGGTATAGTCCCCCATAGACATTGGTGATACAGTTTTTTTCATATATACCCTTCTTTCCACACATTGATATTGCTTAAATTATATCATCAAGGTATTTCCTTGGAAATATCCTGTTTTTCAAATGTGGCACCTTTAATAGAAAAAGTTAGCCTAATTATAGAAAATTCTCTTCTGAATTAGGCTAACCTTATTAATAACATCTTTGTTCTTTAAACCTTCTTTTATTTTCATACATGTTTTTATCCGCTTCTATGAAGGTTTTGTATAGATCTCCATGACCCTTGTGGTTAAATAATTCATATCCCACAGATACACTAAGATTAAATGGATTTTTTCCATTTTCTTTTTCAATGGTTCTATCTAAGATGTCTAATTTTTCTATAACAATTTCTTTAGATCCGTTATATATAATAACTGCAAATTCATCTCCGCCAATTCTAAAGACTCTTTCTTGATCTTCAAAAACCTGAAGTAAAACCTTTGCTGTAGTTTGAATTAACTTATCACCCATATGGTGACCTTCACTATCATTTACTGTTTTCAAATCATTTATATCAAAAGAAATACAATACACTTTTCCATAAGCATCTTTATTATTTGCAAATTCATTTATGGCTTTGTTAAAGGCCGCACGGTTCTTTAGTTCAGTTAAAGCATCAATATAGGCCATTTTATAGTATAATTCCTTTAACTCCAATTGATTAGCCTGGATTTCCAGTTGGGCTTTCATGAACTTTTGGTCTTCCTCATCTTTATAAATCCTATGCATTTGCTCCATTGTACGAAAAATAACCACATAATTAACAAGAATCACTGCACAAATCAATAGACATACTGGTATATACTCTTTTCTTTCATTAATTGGAGTAGGGTATCCCATGATTACATCTAGCATAGCATAAAACAAAACTGACATTAAGGCTATAAACTCCCAGCCCTCATTAAGTAGCTCCATAATTTTATTCAAGAATTTTAGAAATGGTTTAACAAGTAAAAATATCAATGCTAAAAGCAATACCTCAATTAATAATACTAAAAAAGGGTTCCTGCCTGCGAACCATCCCACACATCTTGAGATAAATGAAACCATTAAACAAGTTACATCTACCATGCAAAATATTAATATAAATCGTCCGTCCCTATATTTAGATAAAATATAAAACAATATCACACTAGGTATGGTCATAGCGTACAATGATGCTCTTACTGAATTCACTTGAAATTCATAGACAATTATATTGTAGATTATAGTCATTACAAAAGCTCCCAACACCATGATTATCCTAGTGGGTTCCTTTTTATATCTTGGCTGAAACATCAAAATGTATAATATTAAATTACATATTACTACAAGGCCGTCTGCAATGGAAATAAAAATTTGATCCATTATACTTCACCCTTCTGGTTTCATCTATGCTGACCTTATTAAGGCTAAGCTGTTTTTCAGTGTTTATCTTACGTGTTATTTGAAATGAATTTTACATACTTATATTATAACATGTCCATAGTCCCTACTCATAGAAAAAATTTTCTTTATCTGCTATCCACCTGCTCTTCCTAGACCGACCTCCATAAATCCAATATAAAAAAAATCATGAGGGCTGGTGTAATTTTAAATTTTTTTATCTATATTGTTACTGTTCAAAAGAAGAAAGCAAGGTATTGATATCTTCAATCCAACCTTTAATAATATTACTATTCTCTGCAAGTTTCTTTTTATTCTTCTCATATCCTTGTAATAGTTCAAGTTGCCGTTCCCAATAAGCTTTTAACCTTTTAAAAAGCTTCCAGTGTTCGCCATCAAGGATTAAAAAAGGGTTCTTTTCTAGTGTACTTAAATCAGTATAGACTTTGTCTGCCGTACTTCCCATACTTTTTTTAAAATCACGCAATACCCATTGTCGCTCAAATATATTCATTTTCTGCCAGCCATCATATTGTTCTTGAAATGTATTAATAATTTTAAGCAAAAGATTATTATCGAAATCAACTGACTTTGCTTCCTTAGTTGGTTGGTCATAATAATTAAAATCATTCAAAACTTGAATGGACGATATTTCTTGTCCGTGATACTTCTTTGCGTTTATCACAGATAAAGCAAACCCTAATCCGGCATCCGCCGCTTCAAGAATATGTGCCTCATTAATTTTGTAAAATTCTTCTGTACTCATATTTATTTGTGAAGCAATAATTTCAATGCTTTTTTGTGCTGTATCCGTTTTCACCAAGCCCGGACCTATGGTATAAGAGTACACATGTGTATTTTCTAACTCCATAGCCAAGGTATTGGAAAGTTCAACCTGTGCAGTTTTAAAAACCTCATATGCACCCATATAAGGTGCTGCCCCAGAAGATGAAACGAAAACAAGGCACCCTGTATTTCTTTTTTTCATATGTGGTAGAAAATAAGATGTAATTTGAACAGGTGCTTTGAGATTAACTGCATATCCTTTATCCCAAGCATCAATGCCAACATTCTCTACGTTTCCTAGTGTTATACATGTAGCATTATGAAAAATCACATCTGGGCATCCAAAATTTAAAAAGATATCACTACAAAGGTTTTCTACTTGTACCTCCTCTGACAAATCTGTTTGATAAAAAGTCGCAGCATTTGAATGTGTTGCGTTGATATTTGCCATAGCTTTTTCACCCTTATCTGGGTCTATATCTACTATGATGATTTTTGAACCCATATTTGCAAATGCTTTTGCAGCTTCATATCCAATGCCACCACCGGCACCTGTTAATAACACTGTTTTTTCATAAGAATGTATCATTCTTTCTCCCCCTATGCCATATATGTTGTAATCTTGTTTGATAATAAAACAAACTGTTCCTTTTCAATTTCACTTAGCCCACTTATGATTCTTTAGCCTTTTTATTATAAAAATTTAAGTTGTTCTTCTGAAATTGTTACCTTCTCCATGTTCTTTACAATTATATCTTCATCACCTTTTATCTTCCCTATTAAAATTGGTGAATTGGAGTCATGATTTAAAATATTTTTTCTCACTAAGGTTCCGTTAAAATTGGCATAACAGTAGTTGCAACCATGACTGCAACTATTATAGCTCCCTATGTCTATGCTCTTTACGCATATACAACCTGGCCTTTGTCCAGAGTCCTTCTTTACATTAATGGGACTTTTTATTATTTTAGATATGAGATTTTCGTCTATACAGCTGGCCTTTTCCACTCCAACCCAAGTAAGGTTCATATCTTCACAGCAAGCTTTTATTTTAATATGATATTTTGAAGCTATACTTACTAACTCCTTTGCTATCTCCATGTTTTCCTCTTTAGATAAATTTTTTATTTTTATAGATTTCATATTGCTTTCTATTTTTTTGTACATATCTAAAAAGCTTATAATGCAATTTTCTGTATATCCTTCCAGCTCACTGCAAAATTTCTCAAACCAATAGTAATGGTATTCCTTACTATAAAAATCATTTATCAGTATGGGATCATACCGCCATATGACTTTTTCTTTTCCTATGGTGTCAGCCAAGTTTTTAAAGGTATCTATAATATCTCTTTTAGCTCTAATACCCTTCTCTATATCTTCTCTGTAAGAAGTTAAGGTGAATTGAAAATAATATTGATAATGTTTTAATTCTTCTAATCTTCTTACCATAGGTTCTGGGTCTTTCGTCCAAAATACAAAAACATCCACAGCTTGTGGCGTAAGGTCTATCCTTGTTATTTTCTTAGCATTAAAGGGACTTGCTACATAGACAAATCCCTCTTTTAACCTATTAAAAAACCAAGAACTATAAAAGGCAGGTATATCTGTTCTTCTGCTGGCACTTATAATCATGATTTCACCTACTATTTAACATTTTTGCAATGTTCTTTTATCTTATTAAAGCTTTCTTCGCTTATAACGTGCTCTATACGGCAGGCATCCTCCCTAGCTGTATCTTCACTTACCCCTAAGGCTATAAGATATTTACTGATGAGTATATGACGTTCATAGATTCTAGTGGCAATATCCATGCCCTTTTCTGTGAGATTTATATATCCTGTAGTATCCATAACAATATATCCATTTTCTCTAAGCTGTTTCATGGCATTACTAACACTTGGTTTTGTGAAGTTAAGTTCATTAACTATATCTATAGACCTTACTTCCCCTTGTTTATTTTTTAGTACTAATATAGTTTCAAGGTAATTTTCTGCTGATTCTTGAATTTTCAAGGCGTATTCCTCCTTATTTAGGACCTTATTCTTATGTTAGCAAAGTTAAATTTCTTTATCAATAGCAACATTTAGAATTTAGTGTTGACATAGTTTTCTAATGATAGTATACTTTGTTATAGAAAGTGGTTAGTTGAAACTAACTATTTTATTTAGTCTTATGGTTAGTCTTCACTAACTGATTGTTAAAGATGATTTATTTTATAGTATTTTTATTTACACTAAGGTTAGTTTTGGCTAACCATATTAAAGGAGGTTTTTATGATTCCCTTAACTATGGCTAAAACTGGAGAGATGAATTTTATAAAAAGAATTACTGGGAAAGATGATACTAGAAGATTCTTAAAAAACTTGGGATTTGTAGAAGGTGAATCCGTAACAGTTATTTCAGAGATAGCTGGAAATATGATTTTAAACATTAAAGATACTAGGGTTGCTTTGGACAAGTCTATAGCAAAGAGAATTATGGTTTAAGGAGGAATTCATATGAAAACTTTAAAATCTGTAAATTGCGGTGAAACTGTCACCGTTGTAAAACTTCATGGCCAAGGAGCCATCAAGCGCAGAATAATGGATATGGGTATTACAAAAGGAGTTGAGATATTTGTCCGTAAGGTAGCCCCCCTAGGAGATCCTATGGAAATCAATGTTCGAAACTATGAACTAAGTCTCAGAAAGGCTGATGCAGAAATTATAGAAGTAAAATAATCTATGAGGCTGTAAAGCCTATATTTTATCAGTTATAGTTAGTTAAAACTAACTCAATAAGGAGGAATGTTATATGAGTATGAAAATAGCCCTTGCTGGTAATCCTAACAGCGGTAAAACTACCATGTTCAATAATCTTACTGGTAGTTCTCAATATGTTGGAAACTGGCCTGGAGTAACAGTAGAAAAAAAGGAAGGAAAGCTAAAGGCCCATAAGGAGGTTACCATAGTAGACTTGCCAGGAATATATTCCCTTTCACCATATACTCTTGAGGAGGTTGTATCTAGGAATTATCTTCTTTCAGAAAACCCAAATGCAATTATAAATATTATTGATAGTACTAATATTGAAAGAAACCTTTATCTTACAACTCAATTAACTGAGATGGGAATCCCTGTAGTCATAGCTCTTAATATGATGGATATTCTTCGTAAGAATGGAGATATCATAGATGTGAAAAAATTAAGCAATTATCTTGGATGCCAAATTGTAGAAACCTCTGCTCTTAAGGGTGAAGGATCCATAAATGTAGCAGAGAAGGCTTTAGCCATGGCAAAGGGTAATATTAAGACCTTTCCTAATCATAAATTCTCTAAGGATGTAGAAAATGCTCTTGAGGAGATTAAAAGCATAGTCAAACCCTTTGTTGATATTAATCATCTTCGCTGGTTCAGCATTAAGCTTTTTGAGGGTGATGAAAAAATTTTGGAACAGCTTAACCTACCATCGGATATAGTAAAAGCTTTAGAAAAAGTAGTACTTCAATGTGAAGAAGCTCTTGATGATGATAGAGAAAGCATAATAACCAATGAACGTTACAATTATATAGGCAAAATTATAAAGGAATGTGTTCATAAACAAAATAAAATTAAGGTTACAGTATCAGACAAAATTGACCGTATTGTTACTAATAGATTTTTAGCCCTTCCTATTTTTGCTGCTGTAATGTTTCTAGTTTATTATGTATCTATCTCTACCATTGGCACTGGTGCCACCGATTGGGTAAATGATGTATTATTCGAAGATATTATTCCTCCTGCTATAGAAAACTTTCTAGTATCTGTAGGCAGTGCAGAATGGCTAACCTCTCTTATTTTAGATGGAATAATCGCAGGGGTTGGTGCTGTCCTAGGGTTCTTACCTCAGATGCTTGTTTTATTCTTCTTCCTTGCCATATTAGAGGATTGTGGATATATGGCTCGTATAGCCTTTATCATGGATAGAATCTTCAGTAAGTTCGGTCTTTCTGGAAAGTCTTTCATCCCAATGCTTATAGGTACAGGTTGTGGAGTACCTGGAATTATGGCTTCAAGGACTATTGAAAATGACAGAGATCGTAAAATGACTATTATAACTACAACCTTTATACCTTGCTCTGCTAAATTACCTATTATAGCTTTAATTGCAGGGGCTCTATTTTCTGATGCTCCTTGGGTTGCTCCTTCAGCTTACTTTATAGGTATAGGTGCTATTATAATATCAGGAATAATATTAAAGAAAACTCAAAGGTTTTCTGGTGATCCAGCACCTTTTGTTATGGAGCTTCCACCTTATCATTTTCCTTCCTTTAAGGGAGTCCTTATTCATATGTGGGATAGAGGAAAGTCCTTTATTAAAAAGGCTGGAACTATCATATTCTTAGCCACTGGTTTAGTATGGTTCTTAAGCTCCTTTAATTGGTCTTTTGAGATGGTAGAGACTTCTGAATCCATATTGGCTTCCATAGGAAATGCTATTGCACCTATATTCTCACCTCTTGGTTGGGGTGATTGGAAAGCTACAGTTGCTACCTTTACTGGACTTATTGCTAAGGAAAATGTTGTTGGTACCTTTGGAATACTTTATGGTTTCGAAGAAGTTGCTGAAAATGGGGCTGAAATCTGGTCAACCCTTCAAAGTTCCTTTACGCAGCTTTCCGCTTATTCCTTCTTGGTGTTTAACCTATTGTCAGCTCCTTGCTTTGCAGCTATTGGCGCTATTAAACGTGAAATGGGTTCTGCTAAATGGACATGGTTTGCCATAGGATATCAAAGTGCATTCGCCTATGTTATTTCACTAATCATATACCAACTTGGAATGGTCTTTAGTGGTAATGGTTTTGGTGTAAGTACTTTTGTAGCCTTAGGTTTCCTTGCTGCATTGCTATACTTACTATTTAGACCTAACAAAGACACTAAAAACAAAACTATATCAGCTAAAGAAAAAGCATTAGCTTAAGGAGGGAGATTTTATGGCCACATTTATTATAGGAGCTTTAGTACTCGGCACCTTCGCCATAGTAGGTTATAATACCTACAAAGATTTTAAAAAGGGAAAATGCTGCACCGGAAGCTACTCAAGTTGTTCAGGGTGCCCGAAATCCAATCATTAGCACTACACAAATATGTTTAATATAGATTTAAGCTAATTCACTTTTACTTTGTCCCATATGTATTTTATCTGATGTCTACCTGCTGTAACACTCCATCCTCTTTAGGCTCAACATAACAGCAGTTACGACCCTAGATAAGTTCAACTAACCTTCAGGTGGAGTACAAACTCCACCTGAAACTAAGTTTCACTTTACCTCACATGTGGGACTTTTTTTTAATAAGTTAAGGTACAATCCTAATATATTGAAAATTAGAGATTAAAATAAAATCAAATACACCTAGTTTTTACCTTCGTAAAGCTATAATAGCACTTGTGGACAACCTCTCCTATACCCATCAACACTTCTNNTCTTTAAAAAAGAGTAAGATATCGCTATTTCAACACTTTACATAGCTTTCCTCCCTGTATATTTTCTGCACTGTCTTCATCCCAAAAGTTCCTATAAGTAACAGGAAGTATACCCAAAATAAAATTTAGGTTAAGGTAAAGTTTAAACTCTACCTTAACCTAAATTTCACTTGATATCAATAAAGTTCTTCCTATGTTTTCAGAAACCTTAACTACAGATTCTTTAGCTTCTTTAAAGGCCTCCTCTAGTGTCTTTGGCCTGTCCATTATAGAGAATATACTTGTAACCCCTATTTCATATAATTCTTCAGCTTTATGTCCAATGGCTCCAGTAATGACTATAACAGGTTTATTATGTTTTTTAGCCATGGTGCTGATGCCTGCTATGGTTTTTCCGAACTTAGTTTGAAAGTCTACTGAGCCTTCTCCAGTTATAACAAGATCACACTGGCTTAATGCTTCTTCAAAATTGCATATATCTAAAATAAGATCTATGCCTGATTTCATCTTTCCATTGAGCAAATAAAAAGCTCCACCTAGTCCCCCTGCTGCACCACTACCGGGAATATGGGCAATATCTTTATGATTTTTATTTTTTAATATATCACTATAGTTTTTCATTCCCTGTTCTAAAATCTCTAGTTCTTCTTCAGTGGCACCTTTTTGTGGTCCGAAAACAAAGGTGGCACCTTTTTCTCCTACCATAGGATTGGTTACATCACAAGCTACTGTAATATTGCTTTGAAATATTCGCTGGTCTATGGAATCTAGATTTATATCCTTAATAGATATAAGATTACCACCAATGGCCTTTATTTCATGTCCTCTATGATCTAGAAAGCTAGCTCCCAAAGCTTGAAGCATGCCTATTCCTCCATCATTAGTACCAGAACCACCTAGACCTATGATGAAATCTCTGTATTCCAAATCCAGTAAATATTTAAGTAGCTCACCTACAGCCCTAGAGCTTGTTATCATTGGAGTTCTTATAGATTTATCTACCATTTCCAAGCCACAGCAGCTGGCAATATCTATAACCGCTGTGTTTTTCTCTGGTAGAATTCCATACTGTACCTGTATCTCCTCACCTATGGGCCCAATGCAATTTTTCCATTTCATCTCACCCTTGCTGTTAGAAGTAATAACAGCGGCAGTACCTTCTCCACCGTCTGCCATAGGCATCATAGTCACATTAAAATCTTCACCTGACTTTAAAAGGCCTTTCTTTATGGATTCACAAGCTTCTATAGAGGTTAAACTTCCCTTAAATGAATCTGGAGCCACCAATATATTTTTCATACTACTTCCTCACATCATTATAATTAATTAAATTAACTTTGTTTTCCTTTATTAAATTCTTTATATTCTCAGAGGTTAAAAAGTGAAGTTCATTAACCCTTTGAATGTTATAAGAAGAATTGTTATAGACATCAAAATCCACATAACCTGGATGAGTCATTATCTCCACATATTCATAACTTATAATATCACTAAAATTCTCTACTATATAGTCTAAAGTAGGTTTGGCATTGTAATTTCTATAATTTATAAATTCTACATGATTGTATAAATCTATATCATAATTTCTAAGAGGAATGTTTTTATCTTTAGCCAGTTCTGCTGCTAACTTTCTCATTTCAGGTATCTTATCCGTACTAAAAAGATGTGAATCTAAATGAGAAGGCTTTTTCCCTGTAATCTCCAGAAATCTATCATATTGAGCTTCTATTTCTTCTTTTAGCTCTTTCTCACAATATTTATATCCCTGTGGTAAATTGTTAGGCTTCATAAACTTTCCATCATCACCAACTAAAGTCTTTCCATTGGTTAAAGGCTTTCCTAGGGATATATTAAGATGCAATCCTACTGCTAATCCTTCCGTTTCCTTCATCAATTCTCCGCCGTGACAGCTACCAGCCATATTCACCATTAAAGTAGTAGATGTTAATACTCCACTTTTGTAAGCCTCAACAATACCATAGTTTATTCCCTTACTATATCCAAAGTCATCTGCATTAAATATTATATTTGACATTAAAATTCCTCCTAAATCATATGGTAATTATAATTTACAGAAAATCAGTGATGATATCCACCACTGATTTTCATTATACACTACTATGTTTACTTCAATTCTGGCCAATATCCCTTATTAGCCTCTATTAATTTGTCCAGTATCACCCTTGCTTTTTTAGCATCTACTATAGTCCTGTTTAAAGTCAAGGCTTGCAATGCCTTAATATAGCTTCCCTCTTCAAAGGCTTCTACAGTTAGTCTCTCATAAGCATATTGATTTTCAAGTAGTCCTTTATAGAAAGTACTTATTTCTCCTACATGGAAAGGAATAGGACCCCTATTTCCAAGAACACAAGCTACTTCTACAATAGCATCCATAGGTAAGTTTGGTATTATACCGTTGTTTTCTACCATAACAATATAAGTTTTATTTTTATTGTTATGTATTGTATCTGCTATTTGAACTATCATCTCGCCATGAGCATCATTTTGTACCACGTGACTTCCTAAGGTTGTACCTTCTTTCACTGCATTAGTACACTCTGAAAATACCTTCTTTTCTCTTCCGTTTATTACCTCATTAGCACGAGTATAGTTAGGATCTAATTTTCCTGCCTTATACTGTGGATATAAGTAATATTGTACATAAGTACTTGCAACATATTCTGGGAAATCCCTAACCATGTCTTCCACTAGTGCATAGGTATCTAGCCATGACTTATCCCTTTGTTCAGCATCCTTTGGTGCAAAACCATGGTCTAAAATCATTTCCTTTAATTGTGGCAACAAATCTTTTCCATTTTCATCATATAGGTGAGTAAACCATCCAAAGTGATTCAAACCAAAATATGAAGGTGTTATTTTATCTGGGTCTACTTTAAGAATTTTTGCCATGGAATAAATCATGTTTATTGGTTGATCGCATATGTTTAAAATTCTCTTGTCATCTTTAAATTCTTTGGTTAATCCATAAGCCACTATGGCAGCTGGATTTGTATAGTTTAGTATCCAAGCATCCTTGCTATAGGCCCTTATGTCTTTAACCATATCTATCATATCTCTTAAAGATCTGATTCCATAAGCAAAGCCTCCTGCTCCACAGGTTTCTTGACCTATAACTCCTTCTTCTAGAGGAATTTTCTCATCTAGTGCTCTCATTTTATATCCACCAGTTCTGATTTGACAGAATATATAGTCTACATTTTCATAGGCTGTCTTCTTGTCTGTGGTGTATGAAAAATTAACATTAGGACAAATTTCCTTAAATAGTAGCTTTCCAAATTCACCTATAGGTTTTTGTCTTTCTTCATTTGTATCATATAATACTAGCTCTTTTAAATTTAAGGATTCCGTGTATCTTGTTATTGCCTTTAAGATACCTGGGGTCCATGTAGATCCACCGCCTACTATTGTAATTTTACTTCCATTATTTATCATATCCTGCTCCTCCATTGTTCAATATTTCGAGCTGCGTCTAAACTATATGCTTTTTAAATAAGCTTTTACATCACTAGCTATCTGGTCTACCTTTAATCCATAAACTATTTGAATGTTTTCTGGTGTAGGTTTAACAAAGCCTGATGCCCCAGTGTTTTTCAAAGTTTTTTCATCTATAATTTTATGATCAGATACCACAACTCTTAATCTAGTCATGCAATTTTCTACACTTACTATGTTGCTTTTGCCTCCCAAGGCTTCTACTATAGTACTAGCTAAAGAACTTCCTTTGCCACTTTCTATTGCAACGTGCTCATCTTCTACATCATCATCTTCTCTTCCTGGAGTCATGATGTTAAATTTCTTTATTAGATATGTGAAACCATAATAGTATATTAAAGCCATCACTATACCTACTAGTATTATAAAGTACCACTTAGTGCCTAATCCCCTAAATAGTCCAAACACTGTGAAGTCTATAAGTCCTGCTTGAACTCCTCCAACAGCTACTCCTAAAAGATCCATTACCATAAAGCCTAATCCGTACATGATTATATGGAATCCAAATAATATTGGTGATATAAACATAAATGTAAATTCTAATGGCTCTGTAATACCTGTTAAAATTGAAGCTGCTAAACCTGCAAAGATTAATGCTTTAACTTTTTTCTTGTTTTCTTCCTTTGCACACTTAATCATAGCAAGTCCTGCTGCTGGTAATGCAAACATAACTGATATCATGTGTCCTTGTCCTACATATCTACTACCAATTCTAACTACTTCATTGGAAATATTTGAAGTTGATCCTATAGCTGTGTTAAATATATTTAATGCTCCAACCACTGTCTCTCCATCTATAACTGCTGTTCCACCGATTGGTGTAAACCTAACTATCTGATTTAATATGTGATGAAGACCTGTTGGAATCAATAATCTATTAACTGAACCGTACATAAATGGACCGAAAGCTCCTGCCCCTTCTATTCCCTTTCCAAGTCCAGAAATTATTCCATCAATAATTGGCCATATATAATATGAAGCTAATGATACTAGTGGTATAGCTACCAATGTAACCAATGGAACAAATCTCTTTCCACCAAAGAAGTTTATAGCACTTGGTAATTGTATTTTGTAAAATTTATTATGCAAATAACTAACTACAAGTCCTACAATAATTCCTGCAAACACATTCATTCTATATGTAAAGAATCCTAGTACTGTTTCATATTTAGCATTAGCTATACTTGCATCTATTTGAGATAACCCGCCGTTTTCCATTAAATATTTTACTGAAGTTGTTTCAGCTGTTATTCCATTTAATCCAAGTAGATAGTTTAATGTTAAATGAAATACTAAAAATCCTATTAAGGATGAAAATGCTGCTGTAGCCTTTTCCTCTTTAGCCATGCCTAAAGCAATAGAAAGAGCAAAGAATACTGGTAAATTTCCAAATACTAGTCCTGCTAATTTCCTTATGAATCCGATGAAGTTTTGTACACCTACTATTTTTATGAAGCTATCTCCAACAATGGCACTATTTTGTAGCGCAGCTGCTAATCCTAAGAATATACCCGCCGCTGCTATTGTTGATATTGGCAACAATAATGATTTGCCAAATTTCTGCATAAAACTCTTCATTTTTTCTCCCCCGTACTTTCAAATTTAAAAACATGCATGTTTCATAAATTAAGTATAGCAATGGTTTTGTATGTTAACAACGTTTTCAAGGCCCTTTATACTTTTTTCACTATTATGTGTTTTTTCACTTTTTGTTATTTTTTACACAGGAATTTACTATATAATATTAAATTATTTTAAAGTAATACTTATAATGCTATAATTAAACCATTATGTACAATATGTGGGGTGAAGATTTTGCTTTTTCATGAGCGTATTTCTAATACTGATATATCAATCAATAATACAGAGAAGAAAATAATTGAGTATATCCTAGAAAACTCTAACTCATTTTCTTCTATAAAAATAATGGACATAGCCAACAACCTATACATATCCGCTAACACCATAATAAGACTTTGCAAGAAGCTAGGTTATTCAGGATTTTCTGAGTTAAAATATGAAATAGTTAATAGCCGTAAAATTCATAACAATTCCACATTAGCTAACACCCATATTTCAATTCACAACACCATACTTCAAACCCTCTCCCTAAATAACAGTGAAGTTCTTAATGAGTGCGCTTCTCTCATGGTAGAAGCCAATAAAATAATAATATTCTCTTTAGGGCTATCTCAATATCCATCTTTATCCTTTGCTAAAAAGCTTCAATATTTAAATAAGCTATGTTTAATCCCAGAAGATAGAGATGCCAACTTATTGTTTGCTCAAAACCTAAAGGAAGATGATTTAGCTATAGTAGTAAGTAACTCCGGCAACACTGATATAATAAGAAAGATTTGCAGCGTAATAAAAACTAAAAATGTTCCTATGATTTCCCTAACAGGATTTTCACAAAATATTCTTTCTCAGCTCAGCGACATAAAGCTTTATGCCTATTTAAAGGAATTTCATCTAGATAATAATGATTTAACTTCCAGGATAGGTTTTGATATAGTATTAGATTTGCTATTTGAAGAGTACTGTCGCTTACTAAACTTTGATGACTCTGTTTAATAGGGTAAATTATACTTTTAAAAAAATTATACCAATACAGATTTTGTTTATAGCAACGGTATGTCCATAGAAAAAGTAAAAATATAATGATAATATATTAAGTGAACTATGAATTATTACAAGGTGTGCTTTAACAAACTTAAGCAACTTATAGGAATTGAGGTATCTGTAATGGTAAAAGAGAATTCAGTAAATAATGGATTAATGACAGAAGGGTCAATTTTGAAACAGTTAGTGAATTTCTCACTTCCCCTTCTTCTTGGGAACCTATTTCAACAACTTTATAATACTGCTGATGCTGTAATCGTAGGTAACTTTGTTGGTAATGATGCCTTAGCGGCAGTAAACTCTTCAGGGCCCATAATAAACCTTCTAGTAAGTCTATTCATGGGAATAGCTATAGGTGGTAGTGTAATCATCTCTCAACACTTTGGAGCTCAAAACAAGGAAAAGCTTCATGATGCAGTTCATACCACTGTAGCTTTAGGTATAGTAGGGGGAGCTCTTATGACCATAGTTGGAATTTTTTTCTCCTCTGACATATTGAGGATGATGGGAACTCCTGAGGATATCATAGACCAATCTACTTTATATCTCCAAATATATTTTGCTGGAGTATTAGGCATTGTTATTTATAATCTCTGTAGTGGAATTCTTCGAGCTGTAGGAGATTCTAAGAGACCTTTATATTTTCTAATAGTATCTTCCATAATAAATATTGTATTAGACTTGCTATTTGTTGCAGTATTGGGTATGGGTGTAGCTGGTGTAGCCATTGCCACATTAATTGCTCAAGTTGTAAGCGCTGTCCTTACAGTCTATGTTTTAGTGAAAACTAAAGAAGATTATAGGATTATTATAAAAGATATAAAATTTCATAAAGAGCAGCTTATTAAAATCATTAAAATCGGATTGCCTAGTGGAATTCAAAATGCTATAGTTTCCTTTTCAAACGTAGTAGTTCAAAGTAACATAAATAACTTTGGTACTCTAGCTATGGCAGGTTGTGGTTCTTATACTAAACTAGATGGTTTTGCCATACTTCCAGTTATGAGTTTCTCCATGGCTCTAACCACCTTTACTGGACAAAATATAGGAGCTGAAAAATATGATCGTGTAAAGGAAGGTTCCAAAACAGGAATGCTTTTAAGCGTAGGAACAACGGTGGTTATATCCACTCTCCTTTTAATTTCTGGCCCTCATATTTTAAGAATCTTCTCTGATGATGCTGAAGTTATATCCTATGGGGTTTTGATGATGAAATTTTTAGCACCATGTTATATTTTCTTAGCCATAACTCACTCCCTATCAGGAGTTCTTCGTGGAGCAGGAGTTACTACTGTACCTATGATAGTTATGGTGTGCTGTTGGTGTTTCCTACGTATGCTTTGGATATTAACCCTTATTCCTATATACAACGACATACGTATAGTGTTCCTAGGTTATTCAGTAACTTGGTTTGCCAGTGCAGTATTATTATTCATCTATTACAAAAAGTCGGACTGGCTTAACTATAGTAAAAAACTTTAATTAGCTAAAATTAATTTTTTAGGGTAAATTAGATCTGCCTCTAACTTTGCCAATATTAAAGGGTACTCAATGAAATTTATCCATTGAGTACCCTTTGGTCATGTTCTAAGCCTTTAATTTAACTTTTCTTGAATCATGGTGCATAGATAAAAATAATATTACTAAGCATATTCCCCCAAAGAAGATAAAGGATTGTATATACGGTGCAAAGTTATATGATCCTTCCTGCCAAAAATCTATAAAGTCTCCGCCTATATAGGTAGTTGGAAATAGGTAGGCTATGTTTTTTAAAGCTTTAGGAAAATCCTTTGCCTGAACTCCAAACATACCACTTGACATCATTACGGCAAAATAAAATATCATAGTAACTGAATAGGTAGGTCCAAATTTTTTAAAATATAAGGCTATTCCATATGCCAATATAAACAGAAAAACTCCCAAAAGATACAATGAAACTATGAGTATTATGGCGCTGGTCACTTTTGGAACTTGTATATCTAAAATCATATAAGATGCAAGGATATATAAAACTAAGGATATGGTCATAAAAATCAAGTTAGCACTTATCTTAGAAATCAATAAGCTTCTTTCACTATACCCAAACAACCTAAGTCGCAAAGGTATACCGTTCTCCAGTTCCTGTGAAAATGTAGCTGAATAACCTATAAGTACTGTTGCTAAAGGAATCATCATACTTGTTGTAATAAATATGCTTGTCATTACGGTAATTTTTAGTTCTTCAGGCACTTTAAGAACTATGATAGGTGCCATAAAAGCCACCATAAATATTGGGAAAATAAGTCCAAAAATCACAGTGAATATGTTTCCTGTCAAATTTCTTAGTTCATACTTCACAAGGTTCATATTAAATAACTTTGTATTCATAGCTATCCACCGTCCCTTTTCCCTTTTCAAATTCTTCTTTAGCATTAATATATAATATTTCTATATCATTATTGCTTCTTCTAAAGTTTATGTTTTCTTCTATTAATTTCTGGGATATTTCCTTTTCATCTTCCCTTTCACTACAAGAAATAGCTATAAGGTGCCTAGGGGATGATATTTTTTTAAAGTTCTCAGTTATAGTTCTGTCTTTTTCATTATTATCAAGGATTATTATGGAGTTTCCACAATATTTTTTAAATAATTCCTTCTTAGAGCCAAAGGCTACTACTTCACCTTTATCTAATATAAGGAGTTTATTAACCATCTGCTCCAGTTCCTCGTAATAGTGAGATATCATGCATATGGTGGTGTCTTTATCTTTGTACCACTGTTCTATTTTATAAATAAGTTGTTGTCTTGTTTCAAAATCCAATCCCGTGGTGACTTCATCAAAGAATATCAAAGGGGTTTCCTTCATTAATACCAATATTATGGTCAATCGCTGTTTTTCTCCCCCTGAAAGCACGTTGAACTTCTTATTTAAACACTTTTTAAAATTGAAAAACTCAATAAGTTCTTGAAGCTTTTGGTTTTCTTTTATTTTAGTGTCTAATATGGTTTCCATTATATATTTAATGGGCATAGTTATAACATAATTGTTCTCCTGCATGTGAGCCGCCATTTCTTCTGGTTTTATATTTGTACATATGCTTCCTTTATAGTTAGTTAATCCTAGTATAGACTTTACCAAAGTGGTTTTTCCTGCTCCATTGGAGCCTATGATTCCAATTCTATCATGGGCTTCAAAGGTTATAGGGGCCGTTATATTAAGAGCTACAGTTTCATTGTACTTAACTTGTAAGCTTTTTATTGTTATCATATGATGTTCCTCCTTACCTTTAGCTTTGACTAAATTATAACAATTTCATATGAATTTCTTATGAAGATTCCATGTGAATGTACTTCATATTAACATGCTTAATCATTAAAGCTTAAAGTAGCTATGACTCCATTATCTGTATTTTTTATGTCTATGGAACATCCTAAAAGTTTGGAATAATAGGATGATATATAAAGGCCTAGTCCGTGACCCCTTATAGTATTATTCCCTGACACAAAGGCATCAAAGATGTGTGGAAGAAGGCTTTCATCTATGGTAACACCGTAGTTTTCTATGACTAGGTTACTATGGTTTAAGGTTATCTTTATTTTTTCTCCCTGGGGTGTGTAGTTTATGGCATTGCCTAAAATACCATCTATTATTTCATATATAAGGTTGCTATCTGTGTCTATTATAGTTGTACATAAGTGTTTTTCTACATTAAGGTTTCTTGAAGCTATAAATACCTCCTGGTTTTTTAAAATATTTTCAAGAATTTTTTCTAAATCCACAGGTTCTTTTCTTATACCCTCTCTATTGATATTTAAGCTTAGTATGTCATCTATTATATTTCTCATGTTTTGAAGCTGCTTTTTCACCTCAGGAAGATACTTTTTTGTATCTTTATATTTTCCTATTTCATTTATCATTCCATCCACTAAAAGAGATGCCGCAGCAACAGGAGTCTTTAGCTGATGAGATGAGGCTCTTAAAAAAATTTCCTGTCTTTCATTTTGTTCATGGAGATATGTGTTTTTTTCTTCTAGTTCCTTCATATTTTCACTTAATTTAAGATATAGCTCATTGAGGGTTTCCGTTAAAAGCCCAATTTCATCCTTATCCTCTACCTTCATAGGCTCTATAGCTCTATGAACGTTGTCTTTTATAAAAACCGCTTGATTTACAAGGTTTTCTATGGGATTAACTATCTTTCGTGAAAACACTGCAGTGGACACTATTATTAAAAGAAGTGATACTACCATTATCATAGGCATACTTTGAAGTATTATAGGTTTTATCTCTCCAATCTTGGGAGTCATTACTGGCAATATAGTCATTATAATTTCCTGATTATCTAAGGTCACAGCAGCATAATTGGTATAATAATTATTTCCATCAGTACTATTGCTTTCATATATAACTGTATTATCCGATATAATATCAACCTTAGAGGATACCTCTTTATATATTCCTTCACTGGTATTTTTCACAGGATCTATACTTAGAACTTTGTTATCTTTAAGTTTGCTGTTTTCTATAAGGTCCTTCAGTGTTTCTCCCAGTACCTCCATATGTTCTTCTTCCATATTTTCCAGCTTTTCTTTATTTCTTGTATAATCTCTTACAAGGTTCAAGAAATCTAATATTTCTTCATCCTTTATGGTTATTCTTAAGGAGCCTAATTTATTATAGATATATATTTCATTTCCTTCTTTAGGTATTTTTATAGTAGCAGCTCCTGTTGGATTTCTAAGAGGTATGTCTCCATAATCCTCATAACTTATATAATTTTCATGAATAGATTTTACAGCCTGAAAATTGTCCTTTTCTATATAACTTACATATAAAGATGGAAGCATAAATATAAAGTATATTATCATAAAAGTCACTATGGCTCCTGAGATAATGGCACTATACAAAAATGTCTTTTTGGATAAGCTCATGTTTATGCCTCCTTGTTAAACTGATAGCCCACGCCTATCACTGTTTTTATATAGTTTTTAGGTAGCTTTTTTCTAAGGTTTTTAACATGGGCATCTATTATTCTATCATTTCCAAAATACTCTTCATTAAATATGCTAACTATCAATTGTTCTCTAGTGAACACCCTATTAGATTCTTTCATCAAAGTTTGCAACAGTAAAAATTCACTTACTGTAAGACATAGTGATTGTCCGTTATAATATCCTTGATAGGTATCATCATTTATATATAATCCTGATTTTTCTTCATTATCTAAGGATCTGCACATAGTCCTTCTTAATATAGCCTCTATTCTCTTTAGCAAAAGTATTGGTGAAAAAGGCTTCACTATATAATCATCTGCATATAAGTTAAAAGCTTTAAGCTGCATTTCTTCATCTCCAAGAGCTGTAAGCATTATTGTAGCTATTTCAGGGTTCTTATCCTTTATTGTTTTTAGAACCTCTAGTCCCGTAACCTTAGGAACCATAATGTCTAATATAGCTAACTGAAAGTCCAAACCTCTTATGGCTTCTAATGCTTCATCTCCATCCTTAACCCAAGTTACATTATAGCTTTGCATCTTCATATATTCAGATGTAACCTCCGCTATAGTAGGTTCATCCTCTAAAAATAAAATACTTATATTGTGTTTATCCATAATTCATAATCCCCCATCAATTACTTTTCCATTCCAATTATATCATTGTTTTTTAATGTATATGAAGTTTAACTAAGGATTAGTTGAATTTATATAAGACGGTAGCTACTATTATGTCTAGCCTAAAGAGGATAGATGGTTACACCCACTATACATGATATTAATTAGTGAGTTTTTTTATAAATTATGTTATAATAAGCACAAAATAAAGTAAAACTTAGAATAAAATTAATTTAGGGTGAATGAAATGATTGTTATATTATCCATTGTAGTTTCTTTTTTATGCGGCTCAATACCCACGGGATATTTACTTACTAAAAAACTATATAATATTGATATAAGGACAAAGGGTAGCGGAAATATCGGTTCCACCAATGTGAAAAGAATAGCTGGAACTAAAACATCTATCCTCACTCAAATAATAGATGTTTTAAAGGGACTAATTCCCGTTGCTTTAGGTATATATGTAGCAACCATTGTAGAGGTGCCTATAGACCGCAACCTTTATCTTTCTATGATTGCAATATCAGCCATTCTAGGCCATGACTATACTCCATTCCTTAAGTTTAATGGTGGTAAAGGAGTCAACACAACCCTTGGAGCATTTTTTCTTATTGCGCCAATTCCAACATTAACTGGGGTTGCAGTCCATTTTATATTGCGTTTATTTACAAGTATAGTTTCTATTAGATCCATTGCCATTGGCATAACAATGCCTATTATGTGTGCTATTATGAAGTTACCTGTTTCAATAACAGTTTCTGCTGCAGTAGGTTGTATTTTAATGATAGTTAGGCATAAATATAATCTAATACGACTTATAAATAAGGAAGAAAAATAATTTTTTTAAAAGGTATATAGCTTTGGTTTCCACCAAATTTATATACCTTTATTCTTTTTTTCATACCATTACCATTGTTATAGTAATGAATATGGTAATTGTACGTTTATTTACCATGAGAAAAATTTTTTCCAATAATTTTTAAAAACTACTTTACCTGTCGTAGTAGTTATGATATTATATAATTACTACGACAGATGTAGTAACAAAAGGAGGTTAATATTTTGATAAGCAGTGATGTTATTCGTGGCTATAATGACACTATAATTTTAAGCATTCTTTTAGATGGTCCTTCCTACGGTTACGAAATATCCAAAAATATTAGATTCATCACAGAGGATAGATACATTATCAAAGAAACTACTTTATATTCTGCCTTTACAAGGTTAGAAAAAAATGGGTATATAATATCTTTTTACGGAAATGAGACTTTAGGAAAGCGTCGTACTTATTATAAAATCACAGAATCAGGAATAAATTACTATAAAGAAAAGTGCCAAGAATGGAAAGTTACTAAAGATGTTATAAATAAATTTGTTAAGGAGATGATTTAGAATGGAAACCATAAGAAATTATTTAGACAATATGTTTTCTTCATTGCCTAAAAGCCCTGAAATTGAAAACCTAAAAAAAGAATTGCTTCTAAATATGGAGGACAAATATAATGAGCTTAAGGCTAGTGGTAAAAGTGAAAATGAGTCCATCGGCATAGTCATATCAGAATTTGGAAATATAGATGAGTTAATAACTGAATTAGGTATTGATGTTTCTTCAAAGGAATCCACCATGATTATAGATCAAGAAGAAGCTCTAAAATACCTAAATGCTAAAAAGCACTCTTCCCTTCTAGTTAGCATAGGGGTTTCCCTTTGTATCATAGGTGCTGCTCTTTTAATTTTGGTCAGTGATTTAGCTGAGCGAAGAGTTATCTTGGGGAATTTTTCAGACAATGCCATTAGCACCATCTCGCTGGCTCCTTTGTTTATCCTCCTTGTGCCAGCTATTGCATTATTCATATACTCTGGAGTTAAGTTAGAAAAATATAAGTTTATTGAAAAAGGAGAGTTTTCCTTATCCGTTCAGGGAAAAACTTTCTTGGAAAAGGAACTTGAAAATTATCACTCAAAATATACTACTGGTATAATCACAGGAGTTTCTTTATGTATACTTTCACCTTTTTGTGTTCTAATAGGAGACTCCATCAGCGAGGAAGCTACTATTTATGGAACCGTATTATTACTATTTGTCATTTCTATAGCAGTATTTATATTTATAAATGTAGGCTCATTTAAGGAAGGATGCAAAGCTCTTCTTAAATTAGAAGATTATAGCCCACAAAATCGTGAAAACAATAAAGTTATAGGAGCTGTAGCTTCTGTAGTTTGGCCATTGACCGTTTGTATATATCTAATAATAAGTTTTGTGTACAATCATTGGAATATTTCATGGATTGTATTCCCTGTTGTAGGAATTTTATTTGGAGGCTTTTGCGCAGTATATAATGCAGTAAAAACTCGCTCTTAACAACAATAAAGAAGCCTT
>DINW01000008.1:0-136165 GCA_002423705.1 Clostridium sp. UBA5530 | reverse complement strand
CCTAGATAAGTTCAACTAACCTTCAAGTGGAGTACAAACTCCACTTGAAACTAAGTTTCACTTTACCCCACATGTGGGACTTTTTTTAATAAGTTAAGGTACAACCCTAATATACTGAAAATTAGAGATTAAAACAAAATCAAATACACCTAGTTTTTACCTTTGTAAAACTATAACAGCACTTGTGGACAACCTATCCTATACCCATCAACACTTCTTTAAAAAAGAGTAAGATATTGCTATTGCAACACTTTACGCTTCCTTTAATATGCTTAAATCATTTTCTTTCATGGCTATATCTATAAGTTTTTTTCTTGCCCATATAATTTCTTCATCTAATTTAACATTTTTAGCTATATCTAAAATTTGTAAAACTAAATCTCTCATTTGTTTATTATTTTTTTGCATTTCCTCTAAGAAGTACAATTCTTTTAAACATCCTATTCTATAAATATAATTTTCTGTGTTCTTACTTAACTCTATTCCCTTTTTAAATAATTTTTTTGCCTCTAGATAGTCTCCAACTTTTTTATTCATAGTAGCCATATCTAATATAATTTTGTAAGTCATTTCAGGAATGCATTTAGCAAACCTTAGGGATAAATCAAAATATTTTTTTGACTCTTCATATTTATTTTTATGCATATAACATAAAGCTATGTTATTATATACCGCTGCACTTAAATTATCATTTAAGTCATTTTTACATATTTCTTTATATAAAAGTAGAGCATCTTCTATATAATTGTTCTTCATATAATTAGCACATCTTAATATTTGAAATTTTAAATACAAGGATCCATCTATATTTTGTGACAGTACCTCTTCACTTATTTTCATAGATCTATCAAAATTGTTTAGATTATATAAAGTTGAAGCTAAGTTGTATTCAATATTATTTTTTATTTTAAAACAGTTATTTATATAACAATAATTCAAAGCCTCTTCATAATAAACTAAAGCTTCTTCATATTTAGCTATATTCAACTTTACATTCCCTATGTTTGTATAAATATGATCTTTATACCTATTGCTTTTGAGCTTATCTATCATATTTAAACAGGATAAATATACTTCATAGGCTTTGTTGAATTCTCCATTAATAAAAACCATGTTCCCTATTTTCTTAGTAGCTATGATTTTAGCCCATGGATAATTATTTTCCTCTGCATATTCTATTATTTTATTAAAGATATCCCTATTCTCTATGGTATTTTCTAACTTGTCGCAAATTTCACATAAATCATCTTCTTTACTTCTAGCCAGATACTCTTCATCTAGGTCTAAATCAATTCCTTTTTCATTAGCAAAATCTATTACATTCCTCATAACTTCTATGGCAGTGTCCTTACTCATGTTTCTCTTCTGTCTTTCCACCATCCTTATGAACTTTTCAGTAACCTTATTACCAGCTAGATCTTTTGTGGTTATATTGAGAGTTTCTCTTAGGTAAGCAAATTTTTCACTAGTATTTCTTAATACTACTTCTTTCCCCATGTCTATTTCATTCCTTACGCTTCCTTTAATATACTTAAGTCATTTTCTTTCATGGCTATATCTATAAGTTTTTTTCTTGCCCATATACTTTTCTCATTTAAATTCATAGTTTTAGACATATCTAAAATTTCATAAAGAGCTTTTTTCATGCCTACTATATTTTCTTCTTTTTCTTCTATTAAATATAGTTCATTTAAGTACCTCAACTTATATTGATAGTCTCCAATAACTTCACTTAGTTTCATTCCTTGAAAAATCAAATCCTTGGCCTCTTTGTATCTTCCAAGCTTTCTATACATCTCTATCTTATTCATGAAAATTTTATAGTCTTCTTTAGGCTTGTGTATATCTGTCTTAATAGCTAAATCAAAGCATTCACCGAATCTTTCATATTGATCTTTACTAACATAGCAACTAGACATATTAGAATATGTTATACTCTTAAACTTTTCATTTGTGTCCTTATCTTTTAATATTTCTTCATATATGTTTAGTGCTTCATCTATTAGATCTAAGTCCATATAATTACATGCTTTCACTACATGAAACTTAGTTTTTAATTCTGATGGTAGATGCTCCTGTAGAGACTCTTCAATTTTTTTTAAAGAGCCATTATAATCATGTAGACTATATAAATTTAATGCCATATTAAATTTTATTCTATTTTTTAATATAAAATTATTATTCATATAACAATAATTTAATGCTTCTTCATAGTAAATTAAGCCTTCATCATACTGGGTCATCTCAGTTTTTATGTTGCCTATACATATATAAATAAATTCTTTATATTTATTGCTATTCAGCCTGTCTATCATACTTAAACATGATAAGTATGCCGAATAAGCTTTATTGAATTCTCTATTAACAAAAAGTGCATTGCCTATTTTCTTAGTAGCCATTATCTTAGCCCATGGGTAATTATTTTCCTCTGCATATTCTATTATTTTATTAAAATTATCCATATTCTCCAAGGTGTTATCTAATTTATCGCAAATTTCACATAAATCATCTTCTTTGCTTCTCGTTAAGTATTCCTCGTCCAACCCCAGGTCAATACCTTTTTCATTTGCTAAATTTAAAGCATTTTTCATTACAGTTATGGCAACTTCTCTGCTCATGTTTCTTTTGCCACCTTCAACCATGCTTATGAATTCCTTAGTTAAGGTATCTCCTGCTAAAGCTCTTTGAGTTGTTTTGAGAGTTCTTCTTAAGTACATGAGTTTTTCTCTTGTATCCATTAATTCTATACTTTTATTCATGCTTACATATACCTCATGCCTCTTTTAATATACTTAAGTCATTTTCTTTTATAGCAATATCTATTAGTTTTTTCCTTGCCCATATCATTTTATTTTGTAAATTTAATTGTTTAGATACATTTAAAATTTTGTGAAGAATCTCTCTTAATTCCATGGTGTTAGTCTCTTCTAATAAATATAAATTTTCCAAATATCTTAATTTATACTTATAGTCATTTACTTTCTCACTTAACATCATACCTTGTGAAAATAATTTCTTTGCTTCCTCATATTGCCCAAGGGTTTGCTCCAAACGTGCTTTATCCCATATAATCTTATGACTCATATATGGAATCAATTTAGTAGTATCACTAGCTAAATTAAAATATTTTCTAGCGTCATCATATTGCATATTATACATATAACACAATGCTATATTGTTATATACTATTCCTTTAGTTTCGTTATTTAAAAGACTATATTTAGAAATATCTTCATAGAGATTTAATGCTTGTTTAAATAACCCAAGTTCCATGTAAACGCTTCCCTGTAATAATTTAAATTTTAAATGTAACCCCTTAGCCATACTGCGCTTTAAAACTTCTTCAATTTTTTTTAAGGATTTGTTATAGTCATTTAAATTGAAATAAGTTAGGGCTAAATTATACTCTATGTTATTTCTTATACTGAAGTTATTATTTAAAAAGCAATAGTTTAGTGCTTCCTCATAGTAAACCATAGCTTCTTCATACTGTACACTGTAGAATTTTATGTTTCCTATACAATTATAAACATTTTGTTTAAATTTGTTGCTTTTAAATGCATCTATAAATTCTAGACATTCCATATATTTTTTATATGCTTCATTTAAATCCTTATTAATAAAATATACATTCCCAATTTTCTTAGTAGCCATAATCTTAGCCCACGGATAATTATTTTCCTCTGCATATTCTATTATTTTATTAAAATTCTCCATATTCTCCATGGTGTTATCTAATTTATCGCAGATTTCACATAAATCATCTTCTTTGCTTCTAGTTAAATATTCCTCATCCAGCCCTAGAGCAATGTCTTTTTCATTTGCTAAATTTAAAGCATTTTTCATCACAGTTATAGCAACTTCTCTGCTCATGTTCCTCTTGCCACCTTCAACCATACTTATAAACTCCTTGGTTAAAGTATCTCCTGCTAAAGCTCTTTGAGTTGTTTTCAAAGTTTTTCTTAAGTACATGAGTTTTTCTCTTGTATCCATTAATTCTATACTTTTATTCATACTTACATATACCTCATGCCTCTTTTAATATACTTAAGTCATTTTCTTTTATAGCAATATCTATTAGTTTTTTCCTTGCCCATAACATCTGCTCTTGTAATTCAAATTCTCTAGCTAGGCTAAGAATTGATCTAGCTATATCTTTCTGACTTTTAATGTTTTTACTTTTTTCTTCTAATAGATATAACTCCTGCAAATATTTAAACTTATATTCATAATCATTAGAATCCTCACTTAACTCCATTCCATCTAAGAATAACTTTTTTGCTTCCTCATATCTTCCAAATTTTTTCTTCATATATGCCTTATCTAATACAATCTTATACTTAACATTAGGTACAAACTTTGCCACCTCTATAGCTAAGTCAAAATATCTATTAGAATTTTCATAATCACCTTTCTCCATATAACATACTGCTATATTCCCATATGCTATGCTTTTAGTTATATCTTTGATTTCTTTATACGCTAAAATTTTCTTACAAATATCTGTTGCCTGTCCTAACAAGCTCAGATTTATATAGTTTGACACATTAAGAATTTGCATCTTAAAATATACTGATTTTTCCATGTTATAACTTAAGCTGTTGTTAACTACTTTTATAGACTTATGAAAATCTCCTAAATTATTAAGAGTTAATGCAATATTATATTCTATTCTACTTTTTACATTGAATCTATTATTCATATAACAATAATTCAAAGCTTCTTCATAATAGACTAAAGCTTCTTCATATTGAACATTTTTAAGCTTCACACTTCCTATGCAAAGATATATATTTTCTTTATGTCTATTGCTATGCAAAGAATCTATCATCTCTAAACATTTGATGTAAGTTTCATAAGCCTTGTTAAATTCTCCATTAATAAAAAAGAGGTTTCCAATTTTCTTAGTAGCTACAATTTTAGCCCAAGGATAATTATTTTCCTCTGCATATTCTATTATTTTATTAAAGATATCCCTATTCTCCATGATATTTTCTAGCTTATCGCAAATTTCACATAAATCATCTTCTTTACTTCTAGCCAG
Source organism: Clostridium sp. UBA5530 (assembly GCA_002423705.1). Lineage (GTDB taxonomy): Bacteria > Bacillota > Clostridia > Clostridiales > Clostridiaceae > Clostridium_X. The sequence goes on along the minus strand of DINW01000008.1, from coordinate 131,121 downwards.
ATACTCTTCATCTAGGTCTAAATCAATTCCTTTTTCATTAGCAAAATCTATTACATTCCTCATAACTTCTATGGCAGTGTCCTTACTCATGTTTCTCTTCTGTCTTTCCACCATTCTTATGAACTTTTCAGTAACCTTATCACCAGCTAGATCTTTTGTGGTTATATTGAGAGTCTCTCTTAAGTAAGCAAATTTTTCACTAGTATTTCTTAATACTACCTCTTTCCCCATGTCTCTTTCATTCCTTACGCTTCCTTTAATATACTTAAGTCATTTTCTTTCATGGCTATATCTATAAGCTTTTTTCTTGCCCATACCATTTCTTCATTAAGCTTTCCATACTGTGCAAATTTTAGAATTTCCAAAACTATTTTTTTCATATTTTCTGTATTTTTATCCCTTTCTTCTAATAAATATAGTTCATTTAAATATTTAAACTTATATTCATAATCCTTAGTGATGTTGATTAATTCTATTCCCTCTTTAAGTATCTTTCTTGCCTCTTGAATTTTACCAATTTCCCTATTCATAGTTGCTTTACTTAACATAACTTTACACTTCATCTTAGGTATCGCTTTAGTAATATTAAGAGCCAAATCAAAGTATCTTCCAGATTCATAATATTGCCCTTTATTCATATAACATAAAGCTATATTATTATATACTATTCCCATTAATCTATCGCTTAAGTTACTCTTGGATATAGTGTTATATATATTTAATGCCTCTTCTATGGAGTTAGTCTCCATATAGTTTCCACCTTTTAGTATTTGAAGTTTTATATATAACGCTTCCCCAATATTATTTGACAAGGCTTCCTCAATTACTTTTATGGATTTATCAAAGTCTTTAATATTGTGTAACACTGCTGCTAAGTTATATTGAATACTGTTTTTTATCGTAAAGGTATTGTTTATATAACAATAATTTAATGCTTCCTCATAATAAATTAATGCTTCTTCATATTGCAATTTTTTAAGCTTTATGCTTCCTATACAATTATAAATCTTTTCTTTAAATTTATTACTTTTAAATACATCTATAAGTTCTAAACATTGAATATATTTTTTATATGCTTCATTTAAATTCTCATCCCTAAAATATGCATTTCCTATTTTCTTAGTGGCCACAATCTTAGCCCAGGGATAATTATTTTCCTCTGCATATTCTATTATTTTATTAAAATTCTCCATATTCTCCATGGTGTTATCTAATTTATTACAGATTTCACATAAATCATCTTCTTTGCTTCTAGTTAAATATTCCTCATCCAGCCCTAGGTCAACGCCTTTTTCATTTGCTAAATTTAAAGCATTTTTCATCACAGTTATGGCAACTTCTCTACTCATGTTTCTCTTGCCACCTTCAACCATGCTTATAAACTCCTTGGTTAAGGTATCCCCTGCTAAAGCTCTTTGAGTTGTTTTTAGAGTTCTTCTTAAATATATGAGTTTTTCTCTTGTATCCATTAATTCTATACTTTGATTCATACTTTTATATACCTCATGCTTCTTTTAATATACTTAAGTCATTTTCTTTTATGGCAATGTCTATAAGCTTTTTTCTTGCCCATAACATCTGCTCTTGTAATTCAAATTCTCTAGCTAGGCTAAGCATTGATATAGCTATATCTTTCTGTCCTTTAATATTTTTACTTTTTTCTTCTAATACATATAATTGTCTTAGATAAATCAATCTATATTTATAATCTTCTATGTCACCAATTAAAGATATACCTTTTATAAGTAATTTTCTCGCTTCCTGATAATCTCCAATTTTTTCATTCATATCGGACATATCTGCCATGATTTTATAAGCCATGTGTGGAAACATTTGTGCAACGTTTAACGCCATATTAAAGTATTTTTTTGAACTATTATATTGGCCCTTTTCCATAAAGCATAAAGCCATATTATCATAAGCTATGGCTTTAAAGTTACTTTCTAAATTATTATGCTTTAAAGTTTCCTCATAAATGTCTAAAGCTTTTTCAAAACTATTAAGCTCCCTATATACATTGCCCCTTAGCAAGTTAAGCTTAACATATAAAATTTCACCTACATCTCCTTTAAGTGACATTTCGATATTATTTAAAGCCTTATCTAGATTCCCTAAGTTATGATATGCCATAGCAAGATTATACTGTATATTACTTTTGGTACTAAATCTATTGTTTATATAACAATAGTTCAATGCTTCCTCATAATAGATTATTGCTTCTTCGTATTGTAGCATTTCAAACTTTGTACTTCCTAAGCAATTATATACACACTCTTTATATCTATTGCTTTTTAGTTTATCTATCATGTTTACGCATGAAATGTATTTTTCATAAGCCTTACTTACTTGCTTGTTTACAAAAAACACATTTCCTATTTTCTTAGTAGCCATAACCTTAGCCCATGGATAATTATTTTCTTCTGCATATTCTATTATTTTATTGAAATTCTCCATATTCTCCATGGTGTTATCTAATTTATCACAGATTTCACATAAATCATCTTCTTTGCTTCTAGTTAAATATTCCTCGTCCAACCCTAAATCAATGCCTTTTTCATTTGCCAAATTTAAAGCATTTTTCATCACAGTTATAGCAACTTCCCTGCTCATATTTCTTTTGCCACCCTCAACCATGCTTATGAATTCCTTGGTTAAGGTATCTCCTGCTAAAGCTCTTTGAGTTGTTTTCAAAGTCCTTCTTAAGTATATGAGTTTTTCTCTTGTATCCATTAATTCTATACTACTCATTACCTCAATTCTCCTCTAATATATGATATTATTGAAGGTGATGTAAAAATAACTTTGATTATGTAATACTATTTAGTTACATAATCAAAGTTATTTGTACATTTAACAATTATAATTTGTTACAGGGTTTTCAAGTATTTCAAGACCTGGTGTTTCAGTTTGAGTATTTACCCCAACCAATACTATTCCTAATAATAGAAATGCTAACAATTTAATAAATATCTTTTTTTTCATATTACCACCTCTTATATATAATTTAATATTGTTAAATCTCTTTTATCTTTTGCCATTTTCACCAAAGAAGTAATGCTCCATATTATCTCATCTTTTAGTTCATTATCTTTAGCTATATTTGAAAATTCCATTATTAGTCTTACCATTTCTTGGCAATCATCTTCATATACTGCTATACTATATAGTTGTTTAATGTATTTTAATTCATATTTATAATCCTCAATTCCTTTCATAAGTTTCATGCCTTCATTAAATATTTTTTTCGCTTCTTTATATTTGCCAAGTCTTTTATTAAGTTCACCTTTTTCTATTAGTATTCTATATGTTGCATTTGGAACAAACTTTGCCGATATCATAGCTAATTCAAAATATTTATTTGAGTCAGCATATTCTCCTTTATCCATATAGCATAGTGCTATATTATTATATATGAGACTTTTAAAGCTTTCATCTACTTCACTATTATTCAAAATCCCTCTGTAAATATTTAATGCTGAATCTAATTGGTTAAGCTCCATATAATTAGATCCTTTCAAAAGCTGAAACTTTAGATATAGTGTTTTACCTAATTTTTCTTCTAGAATATCGTCAATCTTTCTTAACGATTTATCAAACTCTCCTAAATTATGAAGAGTTAATGCAATATTATATTCTATATTAATTCTAATATTAAGTACACCATTTATATAACAGTAGTTTAGCGCTTCTTTAAAATAAGTTAACGCCTCCTCATATTGCGTTCTCTCAGACTTTACATTTCCTATACATACATATATAATTTCTTTATATTTATTACTATTCAACCTATCTATCATATTTAGACAAAGTATATACTTTTCATAGGCCTTGCTTATCTCTTTATTTACAAAAAGTATATTGCCGATTTTCTTTGTAACCATAATCTTTGCCCATGGATAGTCATTTTCCTCTGCATATGCCATTATTTCATCACAAAATGCCATGTTTTCTGTGGTATTCAGAAGTTCATCACACAGCTTACATAAGTCTTCTTCCTTAGTTCTAGCTATAAACTCTTCATCTAAGTCCAGGGGAATTCCTCTTTCTTTAGCATAGTTTATTGCGTTTTTCATGATAGTTATTGCCACATCTTTGCTCATGTTTCTTTTTTCACTTTCAACCATGCTTATGAATTCTCTAGTTAAAGTTTCACCTGCTAAATCCTTCTGGGTTACATTGAGAATTTGTCTTACGTATATGAGTTTTTCACTTCTACTCTTTAATTCAATCTTTCCCACTATACTGATTCCCCTTTAAATTATAAAGTTAACTTCATATCCTTCTGTTTTTTATGTATCCATCTAATGCAAATTCACTCAGATGATCAATTTAGTTACTATATTATATAAATTGTTACTTTGATATAGTATATTCTATACTAATCTTAAAATTCCTTCTTTTTATGTATGTTTTTGTATTTTATTATAAAATTTTTATGATTTTTTTGCATAAAGATTTGCCGATGTAAATTTTTTCATCTCATATCTACCTGCTGTAACACGCCCTCCTCTTTAGGCTGAAGATAACAGCAGTTATCACCCTAGATAAGTTCAACTAACAATTTGGATAAAGTCCAAATTAAGTTTCACTTTATATATGTATTTTAAACTGTCCAAAATCAAATAATCCACTGCCTTGACTTAACTTTCCCTTTTCCTCTATCCATTGGAATCCTTCCTTAACTTTGTTTATAAAATCAACTTCTATATTCAAATCATTATGAGAAGGTAAAATCCTTTTTACTCCGCTGAATTTGCTTACTTTATCAATGGATTTTTTAAATTTTAATGGGTCTGTGGTTGGATAAAATGCATATAGTGTTCCTTTATAAATTAAGTCACCGGTATATAGATATCCTCTCTCCTCTTCCCAAAGGCATATGTGGCCTTGACTATGACCAGGAGTATGGATAACTTTTATTTTTCTATTTCCCATATCTATAGTCTCTCCATCTCCTATGATTTTTGTTGGTTTCCCTTTATATACTTTGTAGTGATCTATATTAAATTCTTTTGGAAGTTCCTTATTAAAAGGTTGTCCTATAACATTTTTCTTAATGACCTCTATGGGAATAGGAATACCATCCTCTAACCATTTAGCATCCTCTTCATGTACTAAAATATTTTTAAAAAGACTATGTCCACCTATATGATCCCAATGGACATGAGTTGTAACTACAGTTACGGGTAATTTTGTTAATCTTTCCACTTCACTTTTAATGTTGCCTATTCCTAGCCCCGTATCAACCAAAAGAGCTTTGTTTTCACCTATTAACAAATAGGAATGAACTTGCTCCCAATGTCCGTATTCACTTATGGCATAAGTATCATTATCAATGCTTTCTATAGTAAACCATTTTTCCATATTATTCTCCTTTTCTACCAGATAGCATCCTTTCTACAGCTCTAAGTAGTACTGGCTGAATTTCTGGATAGGTCAATTTCATGGGTATTTCATCAAAAAGTTTAACTTCTTGGATTTCAAACTTTTCAACTACATTTGGTATTATATTTATTATTGACTTTTAACTTACCTATATCTTTATTATAACACCTTTGTATATATATGTTATATGAGATAAGATTTATTTTTTCTTTAAGTTGTTTTTCAATGAAAAGGTCCTGAACTGAGGGGGGATTCAGTTCAAGACCTTTTATACTAAATATATTAAATAAGATTTTATCTAGTTGAATCTAAACTAAGTTTCACTTGCTGCTTTCATAGTTTTAACATAGTTTATGATATTTTGTGCCTCTTCTACAGAGTATTGAAATTTAAAATGCCTTGACACTTTTAATGCTAATTCATTAAAAAAATCACACATCTTAAAGAATTTATCCCATATATCTTCATAATTACCACCAGGGAATATGTCCATAACTCTTTCCATATCCTCTTTATTTAGATATCTCTTTAAATATTTATAACACTTGCCTGTAGACACAGAAAAGTTATTTTCAATTCCTATGGTCCAGTTCAGCATCTTTAAAAACATTTCCATTTCATAATGTTCCATAAAATATTTTACATACATAAATTCTTCTCTTAATAATCCCTTGGCCACATTTACACTTAACCACCAAAATTCATTGCAACAATCAATAAACTCTTTTGGTGATGGTTTTTTAATATAATAGTAATTATTTACCTCAATATTATTAAGACCCTCTATTTTATCTTTATCAAGTAAAACAATTCTTGGCTCTTTATCATCTATATACCTTTTCTTATCCTCAATGTGTATAAGAGTTAAATCAATCCTATTGCCATCTTTGAACTGCATAAGATAACTAAAGGATTTATTGCTATTATAATCATAGGGGTGATTATACCAATCAGTAGGTTTTTGCATAATGAGCCTTTCTCCAAAAACATCCAACCATTTATCATCCTTAGTGAAAGATTTTATATCTGTAACTATATACACAATATCAAAATCTGAATATTTATCATGAGTTGCATCAGGATCTACCCTGGACCCTGACAAATATACTCCCCGAATTCTAGGATCACCTTTTGCCGTGTTCATGATTAAATCCATGATTTCCTCTTGGCTTCTCATACTAATCATGTCCTATTCAGCCTCCCCAAAATACCAATATCACAATATCCTATTTATTATTAGTCAAAAGGAACATTCTATTATATTGATTGAACTCTTCATAGTTTACCTTTTTATATTCATCAACAGCAAAGCTTGTTTCAAGAATTTCATGCCACTGAGATGTAGTAAGATTTCTTAAGTATATCCCTTCTTTTTCAACATAAAAATCCTCACCTATAAGCCTCATCTCATATTCTCTTATGTACTCTTCCTCAATATAAGGATTTACCTTTATCATTATCCTTCCATTAGGCACTACCACTCTTTTTATGTTTTTTATAATATTTATCATATCCTCTGGAGTCACATTATCAATAATATTAGACAATATAGCTCCTTGAAAGGAATTATCCTTAAGTTCCTCTAGGCTCTCCATGGCTCCACACTTAAATTCTAATTTATTGTCCAAGTTATTTAATATAGCCGTATCCTTTGCTAATTCTATAGCTTTATCAGATATGTCTATACCTACTCCTTTAGATATACCATAATCCATCATTGCTTTCAGAAGCATACTTCCACTTCCACATCCATAATCTAATAAACATTGTTTTTCTCTGCATATCCAAGAAATGCCGTAAGCTATATCTTCATGAAAATCCATAGGCTCCGTAACCTTCTTTGCCTCATATTTATTGAATATATCATTCCAAAAGTTAATAGTATCTTTATACATGTTATTACCACTCTCCCCTTTTTTAGAACTTCCCTGTTCTTCCTCCATATCATCAAAAAAGTAACCAACCTGCAAAAGCTTATTTATCCTGCCTATCATCTTTTCTAGGGTATCTTTAATCTGAACTATATCCTGCTCCTTTTTTACAATGTCATCATACTTTTCTCTAAGCATAGCAATGCAGCTATTGACTCTATCTATATCTTCTTCATTTAATTTATCATCGTCACTAAATTCATCATCTAAATTAAAAAGACTATTAATTTCTTCTAAGGTGAAGTTTAACCTTTTAAACTTCATAATTATAATTGCCTTTTCTAGGTCTTCTTCACTATAATACCTTCTACCATTTTTCTTATTAGGTACTAAAAGCCCTATTTTATCATAATATCGGAGCGTGTCCACTGCTAATCCAGACTTAATAGAAAACTGTCCTATTTCCATTTTCATCCCTCCTTCTTTAATATAAAACATGGAGTTAACTCCATGTCAAGGGCGAAAATTAAATTTTAAGAAAAAGTTTTTAATCTATTGGGTGAAGTTTAATTTCAAGTAGATTTTGAACTGTAGATTACATTATAATCATTGAAGCAAAATTTTTGCTATGTTAAAATTATGAAGTAAACCTTAATCTTCAGTTGAAGTATGAACTTCAACTGAAGATTATTTGAAATTATCTAGTGTGGTAGTACTCCATCTTAAAGAGGGTGAGATGCTACAGCAGGTAGACATCAGATTTTTTAAAAAACATATGAGAGGAACAATCTATGATATTTCGTAAAATTGACAACTCCACTTGGAGCCGTGAAGAATATTTTAACCACTACTTTTCTGATACACCATGTACATATAGTATGACCCTAGAACTTGATATAACAAGGTTGCGTCAGCTAAAGCTCAACTTGTATCCAACAATGCTTTATATCATTACTACAGTTGTAAACCAACATGAGGAGTTTCGCACAGCTTTTGATAGCAATGGTAATGTAGGTATTTACGACCAGCTTATGCCTTGTTATACTGTATTTCACAATACAAGTGAAACTTTTTCCAACATTTGGACTGTATATAGTGAGGACTTCCTAAGCTTCTGTGAAAATTATAAAAATGATATCGATGAATATGGATCCATTGAACGTATGACTCCCAAGCCTAATATGCCTGAAAATACATTTCCCATATCCATGATTCCTTGGACATCTTTTCATGGATTTAATCTTAATCTTCAAAAAGGATATGACTATTTACTTCCTATCTTTACAATGGGTAAATTTCAATTTATCCATAAAAGATGCTTGTTACCCATTTCTATACAGGTGCATCATGGAGTTTGCGATGGGTTTCATCTATGCCGACNNCAAAATATGATTGATAGCTTTTCTTTTACTTAAAACAACACTTGTAGTTATATAGGGATTATTTTAATTTATAATAACCATATATACTTATTACAATCTGTAAGGTCATTGGAAAGGCAATCTGAAAATTTATATAAATAAAAAAAGAAAAGATGAGGACATTCTTCTTCCTTATATCTTTTCTTTTTATTTTTTGTACCGTTTAAGTTTATCTTGCCCCTGGTTGCCATTGAAATTTTTAAAACCTTGTGCTGTTATACTTTCCTTTAATATCTAATTGACACATAGGTATAACTTAAATATAATATCATTATAGATACCCATGTGGGGTATATTATTTTAAAGGGAGGATCTTTCATGAAAAGTCCATTAAAACTTTGGAAAAAATATTCTTATATAATACTAATAGCCTTTATGATTTTAGGTTTCTTTGACTTCAGAATAGGACTCATTGCTATATTATGTATGGTTGGTCCTATAATTATATCCTTATTTAAGGGTAGATTTTGGTGTGGAAACATTTGTCCAAGAGGAAGTTTTTATGATAATGTAGTATCTAAATTCAGTTCTAAAAGAAAAGTTCCTGGTTTTCTTAAATCTTCTTTATTTAGAGCAGCAGTAACTATTGCCATGCTTACTATGTTCACCCTAGGAATGATAAAGAACTGGGGTGACCTCTATGCCATGGGATTTATATTTTATAGACTTATAGTTGTAACCACATTGATAGGTATAGTGTTAGCAATATTTTACAATAACAGAACTTGGTGCAACTTTTGTCCCATGGGATCTATTGCTGCATTAATTTCATTCTTCAAAAATAAAAAGAATTCTCCTTCACTGCTTCAAGTAAATAGCTCCTGTGTGTCGTGTAAATTATGTGAAAAGAATTGTCCTATGGGAATAGCTCCTTATGATTATAAGGGACATGCTCTTAGCAATAAAGATTGTATACAATGTAGCAAATGTGTTTATGTATGCCCTAAACAATCAATTGATTATAAATAGGCTGTAGATAATAGGACCTACAAACCTAGATAAGTCCAAGTAAATTTTAGTTGTAATCCCAACCCCACTTGAAACTAAGTTTCCCTAGATGTTAAAATATTAATATTATAACATATGGGGGAATTTTTATGGGATTTTGGATTTTTATGTTCATTATGAACTTATTGTTACCTATTACTATGATTGGTTTTGGCAAATATTTTATAAAAAGTGCACCTAAAGAAATTAATAGTACCTTCGGATACCGAACTTCCATGTCTATGAAAAACAAGGATACTTGGAAATTCGCCCATGAATATTGTGGTAAACTATGGTACAAACTAGGCTGCATTACCCTTATAGTGTCTCTAATACCCCTCCTATTTGTCCTAGGAAAAGATACAGAAACAGTAGGTACGGTAGGTGGAACAATTTGTATGCTACAGCTTATCCCTTTAATTGGTTCTATATTTCCTACAGAAAAGGCTTTGAAAAAAAACTTTGATAGAGATGGGAACAGACGAGATTAGTATCCTATATAAAACTTATTACTTCATGTTTTGAGGTGTGATATGAAAAATAAGCTCATCATTCCAACATTAATTATTATTGTAATTTCACTTTTATCCTGTATAGTGATAGATAAAAATACTACTAATAATGCTGTAAATAATATAGAGTCAAAAGAACCAATAGTCCCTTGGGAATATGTAAAACTTTTAGGCAAAGGTTTGGATGTAGATTGGTCAAAAACTCCTCAGGGTAAAAAGTTATACAATGAGAAAACAGTAAAGGATTTTAAAGCAGCAGGTGTATCTCATGTTCGTATCCGCATATCTGACAATGCTACTGAAGATTTATTGTTAGGACTAGATAAGCAAATTAACCACTGTCTTAATAATAACGTAATCCCTATAATTGCTTATCAAGGAGATGAATTTAAAAATGAACCCAGTGAAAAAAACATTGAAAAAATAGTTCAATGGTGGAAAATAGTTGCTGAAAGATATAAAGATTATTCCAGCTTATTAGCCTTTGATTTGATAATTGAACCATCAGACTCTATAAATAATCAACCTGAAAAACTTAATGAGGTTTATGACAGGGTTGTTACTGAAATTAGAAAAACTAATAAAACCAGAATTATTATCATTGCTCCCCGTGTGCACTCTGACGCTGATTATCTAAAGGAGCTAAAAATACCATCTAATAGCAATAATTATCTAATTGCTGAATGGCATTTTTATGCATCAGGTCCAAGTAAGACAAATCCTAGAAAACTATGGACTACTGGTGATACAAATGAAAAAAAACTCATTGATGATAAAATTAATACTGCCTTAAAATGGCAAAAAGAAACTGGCATTCCTACATGGGTAGGGGCATGGATGCCTAGTAATTACAATGATGGTGATAATTATTCTATTGATGAACAAGTTGAATTTGCAAAATACATTGTGCAACAACTTGATAATAATAAAATCCCCTTTGCTGTTAATTCTGATACAAAGTTTTATAATCGGGAATCCAATACTTGGATAGACAACATTAACCCCGTCTTTAAAACAATATTTAATTAGGTATTTTTCAAAAGTCAGTCTATGATGCTAATGTAAATAGAGTTCCTACCCAAACACTACACAGGCTATGTGTTGGAATGTAGAAACTCTATTACAACATACATACTTTATTACCTTAAATCTAAACTTACTGAATCTGTATTTTTTAATAAATACAGACTTTATCTGATGTCTACCTACTGTAACACTCCACCCTCTTTAGGTTGGAGATAACAGTAGCTACCACTCTAGATAAGTTCAACTAACTATTTGGAACTTTTTCTTTTGAGTTTACACATTTATAAATAAACGGATATCTTTTTTTATATGTCACACTGCCTGATTTCATTTGGTTCGTAGTTTAGAATTCAATGATTACTCACATTTCTCTACATACTGAATTAGTTCCTTTATATATTCCCTATTACAATTATCATTTGATTTTTTTAATACTTCCATCATTCCTGTTTCCTCATTGGTTCTGTTAGCCTTCTTTTCTAGAGACTTTGCCATTGCTTTAAGTAAGGTTTTAGACAGAAAGCCCATTTTTTCATAATTAATTCCACCTTGAAAATAATAAAATGGAGTTTTCTTTTGTTCATCCTCTGATAAATTATCTTTTTTCATTTTATTAATTATTTCTGTAGCATCCTTTGATGTTGCACCTGTAGCAAAAACTATAAGGTTCTTGCCTTTTATATAATCAGCCTTTTTCACCTTGTCTAGTCCTGCCACCTTGCCTGCCATAATTCCTCCCCCATAAATAATTGTGTCAATTCCCTGAAGCTTATCTTTATTTAGTTCCTTGTATCTAATTGCCTCACACTTAAGTTCCTGTGCAATCCAATTTCCATAGGTTTCTGTAAATCCAGTTTTACTTGTGTATACTACAATAGCTTTCATTTATTTCTCTCCTTCCATGGATATAATATTGTTTTCTATTTTTAGCATAGTTTTAAAAGTAATTTCTATTTCTTCAGGGGAAATTCCATGGTATAGCATGTCCATAAACTTAATTCCTTTCTCTTCATACTTTTTGCTTAATTGAGCTAGTTTTTCTCTAGGTGCCACTCTTAACTTTCTTTTATCTTTCTCATCTGAATAAGTCATTACTAATCCAAGTTTCTCTAGTTTGTTCACAAGCTGCTTAACATTTTGATGAGAACTTCCCATGACTTCCGATAGCTCATTTATAGTTGGTGCTTCATCCTGAAATAGTGATAAACATATAAGTAGAAAAAATTGCTTGCACGTTATCTCTTCATAAAAGGCATCCCCTGCAGTCTGCAATCTATTACTAAAAGCAAAAAATAGTCCGAATAATCCTTTCTTGTTATCCATATCTTTTAACAAGTCATTTCTGTTCATAAAAATTATTCCTTTCTTTTGTGGTATTAAAAAATAAGTAACATATTACCTTTATATATGTAATATATTACTTATTCTGTGTATTGTCAAATAATTATTATAAACAATATAATTTTAAAAGGTTTTCTTTGTTTATCTCTATCTGATGTCTATATTTTTCAGCCCTCTTACCTTCATGCTGTAGCTAACCATAAGATTGATTCAACTAATACTCAAAAAAGCACTGCATATGTAACCCCCACCTCAATGGTTAGATTTTGGGATTAACAATTATGGGTTGGTCTATATACCCTAATATTGCTGTGCTTTTTTTGTTATTTATATAATTATATATGCTTTCAATTTATCTTCTTGGATTTTCAAAAGATGGTGGTGTTGGATTTGGAGTCTCATGTCCGGGTCCTGGATTAGATAAATTAAAATAAAGTTTAGAATCTTCAGTGACACCAAAGTCTTTGTTTGATCCTGTGTCCTTAACTTTATTTAAAGCCTCCCTAAATAAGGCGTTATGTGCTTCTTCTCTATTTAGTAAAAAATCTATTGTTGCTCTTACTTCTTTATCTGTAATCTGCCTATACAAATATTCATATACCACCTTTGCCCTTTGCTCCGAAGCTATATTAGATAATAAGTCAGCTACTAAGTCTCCTGTAACAGTAACATAGTCCGCTGTCCAAGGGGCCCCAGATGAGTTTATTAATACAGGAGATAATCCACATTGCACATGGGTTTGAATTTCTCCACTGCTAACACTTAAATTATTTACATCATGACCATTTAATAAATTTATAGTTTGTGCAACCATTTCCATGTGACTCAATTCTTCTGCACCTATATCTAAAAATAAATCCTTTATTTCCTGATTTTTTATTCTAAAGCTTTGTGATATATATTGCATTGCAGCCTTAAGTTCTCCATTGCCTCCCCCTAATTGCTCCTGCATCAATACAGCATATTGTGGGTTAGGCCTTTCAACCTTAACTTCGTGAAGTAATTGTTTTTTATGTTCAAACATTAAAGGCACCTCCATATTTTTATTTCCAAATTTATATTTCCCTTAGCCTTTAACATTATACTTACCAAAATTAATTAAATTATATTTACAAAATACCTATTTTCTAAAACAGCTCATCTAATAATATATAGTACCTTATCTTATCCCAATCTGGTTCTATCCCTAGCTTTTCAAATAGTAAATCTTTCTTAAAGCCATCATAGTTTTTTCCTGTATACTTACCATGAAAGTTGTGTAACAGACTACGATAGCATAAAGCTATATCTTGCCACTTATCTGCAATTCCTGCATTACCTAAATCAATGAACCCAGAAACTTTTTTATTTAACAAAAAAATATTTGGAAGGCAAAAATCCCCATGGGATAATGCTAATTCTTCCTCTGGTTTATTTGCTATAAGCCATTCCAGAAGATCATTAGGATTTTTAAAACCTTTTTCTCCAAAGGTATCTGCTTCTACATCATCCATATCAACAAGGTTGTGGTCTATAGCATACTTTGCCCTGTGAAGCTTTTTTCCCACATTACAACTATATGGACAATTACTAATATCAACCTTCCATAGCATTTGCAATGCTTCCGCCAAAATGGTAGTCAATAGTACTGGATCTTTCATGTATTGGTGATCACAAGGCATTTTCCCTGGTATTTTTGTCATTAATAAAAAGTCCTTACCATTTTCCCTTTCAAATCCTAATACTTTAGGTACTGGGAGCTTACCCTGTAGCCATTTCATCATATTATACTCATTATCCCATTCCTCATGACTTTCTTGAATTTTAAGGATTTTGTCCTTAAACAATATAACTGTTGATGTAGACATTCCAACCTTATCAATGGAATACCCTTCATTTCCTATAAGTTTTTTTATACTTTCAGGTAAAACTATCATAGCAATCACATCCTTCCGCATATTAATTATGATTTAATTGTTTAATACCTATTACTATATCATATAACCCACTTTAAATATGATGGTTTTTACTATGATAGCTCATTAACCTATGGAGGATTAGCTTCCTTAATAACTCCCATAAACATTGTCTTGTTCTATTACTTTATTGTCTTAATCACCTGAACCAATTTATCTTCATTCTTATGATCCTTTAAGTAAGTATAGAAAAAATTACTTTTGTCAATAATCCCCAAAACCAGATTGGTTTCAGGAGTTTTTAAAATCTCCATGTTTACTTGTCTAAGCAATTTTTTATCTTCAATAGTCATTTTATCCTGATCATAATAATATACTTCTACCATTTCATCGTTAATCTTAAATTTTTGTCCTGATGTTGCTCCTATTTTTCTATATTCTACTGTACTACTTTCCCCTATATTTACCCCTGCTTCCGTTAGCTTCTCTTTTAATGTTTCTATAGGATCCTTTTCTTCTTTTTTAGTTTCCTCCTTTTTAACCTCCTCTTTTTTAGTTTCAGTAGGTTCATTACTAGGTTCTTCTTTCTTTTCACCACAAGCTACAATTCCAATGGACAATAGCATAGCAACTAATATAGATATTACCTTTTTCATTGTTATCCTCCTATCTTTAATTTATGGTATCTACTTGTTGTAACCTGACCCTCTTCAGGCTGTAGATAACACCAGCTATCACCTAGATAAGTCCAACTAGTATTTAGTTTCACTTGATATAATATATCTACGTATAAATTAATTGAAAGGAACATGTAAATTTGTAATCTTCCTACAATGGCAGCACCTGAATTATTTGGAATATGCTTTTTGAGTGAACAGAAGAAGTTTAAGGATTACTGTATTCTATTACTTTATTGTTTTAATCACGTCCTCTATTTTAAGACGATTCTCAAGGTTATTCAAAATAGTATAAAAAATATCAAAGGAAATTTTCCTAACACTGCGAAAACTTAAATTGGTTTCAGGAGTTTTTAGATTTCCCATGTTTACTTGTCTAAACAACTTTTTATCTTCAATAGTCATTTTATCTTGATCATAATAATATACTTCTAACATTTCCTCGTTAAACTTAAATTTTTGTCCTGATGTTGCTCCTATTTTTCTATATTCTACTGTACTACTTTCCCCTATATTTACCCCTGCTTCCGTTAGCTTCTCTTTTAATGTTTCTATAGGATCCTTTTCTTCTTTTTTAGTTTCCTCCTTTTTAACCTCCTCTTTTTTAGTTTCAGTAGGTTCATTACTAGGTTCTTCTTTCTTTTCACCACAAGCTACAATTCCAATGGACAATAGCATAGCAACTAATATAGATATTACCTTTTTCATTGTTATCCTCCTATCTTTAATTTATGGTGTCTACTTGTTGTAACCTGACCCTCTTCAGGCTGTAGATAACAGCAACTTCCACCTAGATAAGTTCAACTAATATTTAGTTTCACTTGATATAATATATCTACGTATAAATTAATTGAAAGGAACATGTAAATTTGTAATCTTCCTACAATGGCAGCACCTCAATTATCTGGAATATGCTTTGTGAGTGAACATAACAGACTTAAAGATTACTATATAAGACCTTCCCATGAGTCCAGTAAACTCCAATTCATTTCAGGTTTATTATCCGTTACACTAACAACTCCAACTTTTATTTTATTACTTTTATGCCCATCTGACATATAGTCCTCTAATACATTTTTAATTTCAAAGGACATAGGCCTATGAATCAACTCTTTTTCATTTATCCAATATAACTTTCCTTCATCAGTTCTATCCTCATAAAATCTTTCCTTTGCTATACATAGAAATATATACATTAATGTGATTTCTTCTTTGTCTCTACTCAAAATACAGTATTTCAAATGAAGTTTTTCTAAATCCTTCTCTTTAATTCCTGTTTCTTCATATATTTCTCGTATGCAAGTTGCTCTTGGATCATTTATTTCATTTGGCTCCCCATGTCCTCCTACTCCTCCCCATACACTAGGAGCAATTTTTTTATTCTCTGATCTTTTCATCATCAAATAATCTTTTCCATTTATAATAAAGGCACCTAACAGAACTCTTACCATCATAATAACATCTCCTAACTGACCTATTCTTTACTAAAACCCTAAATCTTCATTAACAATAAACACCTTAATTCTTCCTTTTACAGATTGTCCCTCAATAATAGAAAGACTATTACATACTCTTTCAGTTGAAGTACAGTCCACACATTTATTTAACTTTACACAAGGGGGATTGAATCCTGCTCTTTTTGCATTTAATGGACATGCTATATTCTTCACTCTGTTTATTGCCTCTTCCCAAGTATCTACAATCTTATTTACCCCCACAACTATTATTACATTTTCGGGGCCAAAATTAATTGCAGCAACTCTATTCCCGCTATGATCTACATTAACAATTCGTCCATCTACTGATATGGCATTAGAACCTGTAATATACCAATCTGCAAGTAATGCCTTTTTCTTCAACACTTTACACTCCTCTTTGTCTTTAGCTAGTTCTTTATCAAATACAGTATTACTTCTATCCTTAAGACTTTTAGTTATGCCCATTTTTTGAAGTGTTGCTGAATGACCTATACCAACAGCAACTTCTGTTGGTACTAATGTTAAGATCTGGTTTTTAGCATCCTTAATAGTTTCAAAATAATTCACTTCTATATTTCTTGCTTTAAAATTGGCAATTAACTTTTCAATTTTATTTATCTTATTATTTATTCTTCCATTGTCCATATCTAGCCCTTCCTTTAACCTTACAATAAAATCTTTAGCAAAGGCCTGTTGTTCATCGTATATCTCTTGTGCCTCTTGTAAATAGCACACCCCATTATCTAATATATTTTTTTCTATGTAATCTATTGTCTGTTCTAACGTTTGTCCCCTTACTGAACCTGTAATGAGAGATTTCACGATTAAGTATGTTCGACCACCCTCAATCATATGTGCATCGTGGAGTATTCTTCCTTCTAAAGTCTCTGCTTCCTCATTCTTCTGTGATTCCCACGCCACTTTAACTATTTTGCTTATACAATCCTCTGATATGTTTTGAGATTTGAGCCAACCTCTAATAGTATTTTCATGACTATAAATAAAACCATGGAAATATGCTGCATACGTAACTATTTCCTTATCAATGACATCTAATCTTATATTAATCAATTTATCTGCATACTTTAAAACACGTTCAATATGAGATAAATTATGCATTATGTCTTTCTTTTCATAAAATGGCTTTACAAATTCTATTATTTTTAATAAATCCATGATGAATTCTTTCTCCTTACCTGTATTTATCTATGAACCTAATTTTCTTTTCCTATAATCCACTTAACTGCCTCCAATACATTCTCTGCCACATAGTCAGGGTCTACATTGGCCCAAGTGTGCCTAAAATCAGTTAAACTACCTTCTCCAACGCCTGTACGCACCAATATACCTTTTGCTCCAACAGTCTTTGCCATAACCATATCAGACATTCCCATGTCTCCTATAACAAAACTCTCTTCAATATTGATATTAAATTCTATCTTTGCTTGTAATAACATTCCTGCTAGTGGTTTCTTGCACTGACATCCATCTTCTCTTCCATGAGGGCAACAGTAAACAGCATCAAGGTGTGCTTCTTCTTTACTTAATTCCTTTTTCAATTTCTCAACCCTATTATTAAAATCTGACATAGTTAGATAACCCTTTGATATATGGCTTTGATTTGTAACTACAATTGCTAATATATTATGTTTATTCAATAGCCTTATGGCCTCAAGTGAACATGGAAAGAATTGAAAGTCCATTATATCTCCTAAGCCATCTCCACCTAATGTTCCTTGTAAATCTAAAAACACTGCTTTACTTAAATCATTAATTTTGCATCCCTCCAGTCATCCAAAACCCACAAATGGTTTATTTTATTTCATAAACATCATTTCTAGTTATCCATTTGACTTTCTCTATCTTTATATTTCCTTGTACTTCTCTAATTATTTTACCATATTTTACACTAAATTTAATATACTGTGAAATTTAAAATTCCTTATATTAGTAAATGTAAAAAAAGGCTGAGCAACCAATGAACGGGAAACCCTTCATGGCTGCTCAGCCGATACTAAACTTTATTATGTTTAACCAAATTTTAATAGATTTGACTAAACTTTATTGTTGTTAGACAATTGCTAACACTACTTATTCATTCCTTCTTCAACAGCAACTGCAACTGCAACAGTAGCTCCAACCATTGGGTTGTTACCCATTCCGATTAATCCCATCATCTCAACGTGAGCTGGAACTGAGGATGAACCTGCGAATTGAGCATCTGAGTGCATTCTTCCCATGGTATCAGTCATACCGTAGGAAGCTGGACCTGCAGCCATATTATCTGGATGAAGAGTTCTTCCAGTACCACCACCAGAAGCAACTGAGAAGTACTTCTTACCTGCTTCTATACATTCCTTCTTATAAGTTCCTGCAACTGGATGTTGGAATCTTGTTGGGTTAGTTGAGTTACCAGTTATAGAAACGTCAACTCCCTCATGAT
Organism: Clostridium sp. UBA5530; assembly: GCA_002423705.1. Classification (GTDB taxonomy): domain Bacteria; phylum Bacillota; class Clostridia; order Clostridiales; family Clostridiaceae; genus Clostridium_X. The sequence goes on along the minus strand of DINW01000008.1, from coordinate 112,085 downwards.
GCATTATAGCAACACCTTCTCTAACATCATCTGAACCATAGCATTTAACCTTAGCTCTTGTTCCATCAGAGAATGGAACTTCTCTAACTATTTCTAACTTTCCAGTATAATAATCAAACTTAGTTTGAACATAAGTAAAACCATTGATCCTTGAAATTATGTATGCAGCATCCTTTCCAAGACCACTTAATATAACCTTTAATGGTTGTTTTCTTACTTTATTAGCCTTCTCTGCTATCTTTATAGCTCCTTCTGCAGCAGCAAAAGATTCATGACCAGCTAAAAATGCGAAACACTTAGTCTCATCTCTTAGAAGCATAGCTCCTAAATTTCCATGACCTAATCCAACCTTTCTATCATCAGCAACAGATCCTGGGATACAAAATGCTTGTAGTCCTTCTCCAATTGCTTCTGAAGCATCAGCAGCCTTAGTGCAACCCTTCTTTATTGCTATAGCAGCACCTAAAATATAAGCCCATGCAGCATTTTCAAATGCTATTGGTTGAGTTTCTTTTATTATTGTATATGGATCAAAGCCTTTAGCTTTGCAAAGGTCTCTAGCAGCTTCTAATGACTCTATGCCGTACTTTTCAAGTACTGGAGTTATTTGACCTATTCTTCTTTCATAACTTTCAAATAATGCCATCTCTATTCACTCCTTCTCTTTCTTACTCGTGTCTTGGATTTACATACTTAACAGCTTCTTGGAATCTTCCATAGGTGCTCTTTGCTTTTTCAAGAGCTTCTCCTGCTTCCATTCCCTTAGTAACCATTTCCATCATCTTTCCAAGGTGAACGAACTCATATCCTATGATTTCATCGTTCTTATCTATTGCTAATCTAGTTACATATCCTTCAGCCATTTCTAGGTATCTTGGTCCCTTAGCTAAAGTTCCGTACATAGTACCAACTTGGCTTCTTAGACCCTTTCCTAAGTCCTCAAGACCTGCTCCTATAGGTAGTCCACCTTCTGAGAAAGCAGTTTGAGTTCTTCCATAAACTATTTGTAAGAAAAGCTCTCTCATAGCAGTATTTATTGCATCACAAACTAAGTCTGTGTTTAACGCTTCTAATATTGTCTTTCCTGGTAATATTTCTGAAGCCATTGCAGCTGAGTGAGTCATTCCAGAGCATCCTATTGTTTCAACTAATGCCTCTTGAATTATACCATCTTTTACGTTTAATGTTAGCTTGCAAGCTCCTTGTTGAGGTGCACACCAACCTATACCATGAGTTAAACCTGATATATCTTTTATCTCTTTTGATTGCACCCATTTACCTTCTTCCGGAATTGGTGCTGATCCATGGTTAGGTCCTTTTGCTAATGTACACATATGATTAACTTCTGCTGAATACATCATATTGATTTCTCCTTCCTTATAAAAAGTTTAATTACATACTTCTTGTCCATCCCTGTTATTATTTTATCAGATAATACCCTTTCTTCCTACTGATTTTAAAAATTCTTTTCAAAATTTATCATTTTTTCATATAAAATTTTAATAAATTGTATGTAAAAGTTTACAGTAATTGTTTACATTTATATTTTCTCAATTCCTTTATTATGGATTCAATTTCACAAACTTAATTCACAACGTAAAAAAATTAGAAACCTCCCTATTTTTTACAATAAGTGGAGGTTCTACAATAATCCTATTCCTCGAAGGTTTTTCTTACCTTCTTAAGCATTTCTCTAATCGGCAAGTTATATGGACACTTTTTCTCACAGGCTCCACATTCTATACAGTCCTTAGCTCTATTCTTTTGGGCAAAATATCTATCTTCCCCCCAGGCTCCTAGTCCATATCTTTCTTTATATCCACTGAATACAAACATACTTGGAATATCTATGCCTTGAGGGCAAGGTGCACAATAGCTACATCTTCTGCAGAAGTTTTCCCCTAGGTCTTTTCTTATATTTTCAATTTCCTTTTCTTCTTTTTCTGTAAAAATTACTGGATGTTCAGTGATACTGCAATTTTCCTCTACTTCTTTTTCACTACCCATTCCTGGTATAGACAAAGTTATCCAAGGATTGCTTAATATATACTTCAATGCTAAAGCTCCATTTTCTATAGCACCACCAGCTAAGGGTTTCATAGCTATAACTCCTATGTTTAGTGCTGTAGCCTTTTCAAATAGTCTTTGGCCTTGACCCTCCACTATGTTGTAAGGGTACATTATGGTTTCAAACTTGTCTAATTCTATAGCATATTCTAAAAGTTCTAAACTATGAGATGTAATGCCTATATGGCCAATTTTTCCTTTTTCTCTAGCTTCCAATAAAGCAGCATAGGCACCATCTTCTTTTAAAGCCCTTGCTAACTCTTCCTTGGTTCTTATGTTATGTAGCTGATATAAATCTATGTACTCTGTTTTAAGGTTTCTCAAACTTATATCTATATCACGTTCCATAGTGGCCTTGTCCTTAGCCATAGTTTTGCTAGCTATAATCCATTTATCCCTTCTTCCCTCTAAAGCCTTACCTATAAACCCTTCAGATACAGTATATCCTCTAGCACTATCTATAAAGTTTATTCCTAGTTCCTCAGCCCTTACTATAGCTTTTTTTGCTTCCTCTTCATTTCCTCTTTGAATAGGTATGCCTCCAAATCCTATAGAAGATACCTTTAATCCGCTCTGTCCTAAGACTCTATATATCATGTTGACTCCCCCTTATGATTTTATATATACTTCTTAAGATTACTTCTACTTTAATATTATATGTTTTCACAAAAAAATGCTAGTAATGACCACTAATTTCTTAAACTTATCCCATGTATGTTTTTAGGCTATTGATAATAGTAAATAAGCCCCTGACTAAAGCTAAGTTTAACTTCATAGATATTTTACTAATAATATATATTTTTTTGAACAAAATAATACTAATTGAAAGAAGGTGAATAAATGAATATAAAAAAATTATTTATTATATTTCTTATTTGTTTCATGGTTATCCCTGCACCCATTATTGCCAATGCAGTGCCTGTGTCCAATGTATATAAGGAGGGAATTTATAAGCTTACTGATGCTGATTCATATTCTGCCACAGCAAAATTAATTACCCCTGGAAAATTTACATCTTTAATCATCATTGACCCAAATAATAGTGTTAAATTATATAAACAATTTATAGATACAAATGAAAGTTTTGGTTTAGGACTCCTAGATAAAAATCATACCTTGGTGATTATTGGCAATGGGGAAATATCAATTATTTATCAAAGAAGTTCTAATATGACTAACTAATCAGTTAGTCTATTTTATTGCAAAAGGGACTGTATCAAAATTATAAATTATTTTGATACAGTCCCTTAAAACATAAATACATTTAGTTGCCGTAATATAAGCTCTCTGATTGATATTCTGCATCACAGGTTATATCTATTCCTAGTTTTCTAAAGGTTTGCTCATCGCTTATGCTTAAAATTGTAGTAGAATGAGCTTGACATCCCTTTAGCATAGAAAGTTTTTCTAGAGCTACTTGAGCTGTTGGATTAGTAGCTGCACAAATACTTAAAGCTATAAGTATTTCCTCAGAATTTAAAGCAGCACTCTTGCTTCCCAAGTTTTTCTCTTTAAGCCTTATTATTGGCTCTAATATTACTGGTGACATTAGATATATTTCGTCTGCAATCTTTGCACAGTGCTTTATAGCATTTATTATTGCTGCTGCTGAGCCATCCATAAGCTCTGAGCTTCTTCCTGTAACCATGGTGCCATCTTCTAGTTCTAATGCTACTACAGGGCATACTTCATTCTTTTCTGAGGCTTCTCTAAGCTTTTGTGAATATGCTCTAGCAGGCATAACAACCTTTCTGTAATCCTCTTTTAGGTTCAATTCATCCATTATAAGCTTTACCCTTTGAAGGGTTTCTTTATCTACATATCCCTTCTTATATTCACAGACAGTCTTAAAATAGCGTCTTATTATTTCCTGTCTTGAAGCTTCTTTGATAACCTCATCATCTGTGATTCCAAATCCTACCCTATTTACTCCCATATCTGTTGGAGATTTATATATTGAATCTTCTCCTGTTATCTTTTCTATTATTCTCTTAAGCACTGGGAAGGTCTCTATATCTCTATTGTAATTTACTGACTGCTTATTGTATGCCTCAAGATGAAATGGATCTATCATATTCACATCCTTAAGGTCTGCAGTAGCCGCCTCATAAGCTATATTTACAGGGTGCTTTAGTGGTAAATTCCAAACTGGGAAGGTTTCAAACTTTGAATATCCTGCCACCTTTCCCCTTTTATATTCATGGTATAACTGACTAAGGCAAGTTGCTAACTTTCCGCTTCCTGGTCCTGGAGCAGTTACTACTACTATAGGCTTTGAAGTTTCTATGTATGGATTCTTTCCGTATCCTTCATCGCTTACTATTGTGTCAACATCTGTAGGATATCCCTTAGTTGCTTCATGCTTATATACCTTTATGCCTCTTCTTTCCAATTTGTTTATAAAAACAGTAGTGGAAGGCTGTCCGTCATATCTTGTAATAACCACACTATTCACGTCTAGCTCATAGGATCTTAAATCATCTATAAGTCTTAGAACATCCATGTCATAGGTTATACCAAAATCTCCTCTTATTTTATTTCTCTCTATATCTCCTGCATAAACACATATTACTATTTCAACCTTTTCCTTAAGTTTATGAAGAAGCTTTATTTTAGCATTTTCATCGAACCCTGGCAAAACTCTTTTAGCATGAAGGTCAAATAGTAGCTTTCCTCCAAATTCTAAGTACAGCTTATCATAATTGTTCACTCTCTCTAAAATATATTTTGATTGTTCTTCAAGATATTTTTTATCATCGAACCCTTTTTTCATCCTTATCCCTCACAATGCATTTTAAAATTTCACATTTTTTTATTATGTCACAAATTATTATTAATGTAAAATAGAAATTTTTTAATATATGACTATAATACTTTTTCTACCAAGAATATCTTCTTTAGTCTTAACTTTTAATGAATTTTATTCTTTTCTCCAAATTAGCATAAGAAAGGAAATATCCTAACTTATGCTAATGATTATTTTTTAAAGTGTTCTTTTATAAAGTTTACTACACCATCTTCATCATTATTGCCTATTACCCCTGTGGCTATATCCTTTAGGTCCTTTACTGCATTTTCCACTGCATAGCTTTCTTCTGCCATATGAAACATAGGGATATCATTTATATTGTCCCCAAAGCATATTACTTTATCATGGGAAATATTTCTTGACACGGTTTCTATGGCCTTAGCCTTTGATGCTTTAGAACTATAGGCCTCCAAGAAATAGCTTCCTCTTTCATATATATCTTCATAGTAGTTACAGGTTATATCCTCTAATTTTTTTAGCTCCTCATATATTGGTTTTATTACTTCTAATTTATCAAATACCATCACATTTATAATATTACAATGATCTAGAGATTCTTTATAGTCAGAAACCTTTATAAAGGTCTTTAAAGGTTTATCACATCTTTCCTTATAAAAGTTATACTCTGGAGCATAAGTGAGTTCTCCATGATAAACATATAAGTGATTTTCCTTTATTCCATATATAAATCCATTTTTATTGTATCTTTTTAATACATCAATAATAAAAAGTACTGTATCTTCTTTTATATTTTTTATATTGTTATATTTCTTTTTCTTAAGGTCGTAAGTCAAAACTCCGTTCATTAATATAATTGGAATCTTTATATCTATTCCTTCCAATATATCTACCACCGTTGCTGATGTTCTTGCAGTGGCTACGGTAAAAAGCAGTCCTTTGTTTAATAGTTTATTTAACTCTTCCTTAGAGTAATTTGATATTTTTTTACTACTGTTTAATAATGTTCCATCTAAATCTGTTATATATAGGTTCATAAATTCTCCTTCTATTTTTTCTATTTTTTAGTATATCCACTTAACACAGCTTCTTCCATGGTAACTCCATTTAATTGTATCATATATCTGACTATTCCTAATCCCTCTGAGAAACAGTATACTTTCACTATCTTATCTCCATTTTTCTCTTCTTTTTCCCAAGTTTTGAAATACTTTCCCCTAAGATCAACTCCGTTTAATTTTAAATTTTCTCCTGCCTCTACGACCTCTTTATTTTCCCAACTGGTTCCCTTCTTTAAAGGAGCCTTTAACATTACAGTATTTTTCTCTGGCTTTACAGATAAATAATCTACCTTTTCAATATTATTGCTTTCCTCATCTGATAAGACCTTTGAATATATGTGGGTTAATTTATCATCACTGACTTCATAAACATTGATAGTTTGCCCTGCACCTGAAGCAGTTATAAGTTGAAACCTCTTTCCATTTCCCTTTACCAAAGCTTTATCTGAAAATTGTCCAGTACCATTAAATATATATTCGTAGCTACCATTAACCCCTATAGCTTTTATAGAGCCAGTAGCAGTATCCTTCTGTTCTTTATTTTCTTCACTACCTTTATTCTCTTCTTTTTCTTGTTCTGTAGTCTTTTCTTCTTTGTTCTTGTCAGTATTATCCTGGTTTTTAACATTGTCCACTTCGCTTACTCCATTGCCTGGTTTTTGTCCAAACCCTCCTGTGCATCCATATAAGGATAAAACCATAATTCCAGTTAACATTAGACTTAAGATTTTAGATGACCTTTTCATATCTTCCTCCTAAAACTTAAACACATTAATTATATTAATTATATCATAATAGAAGTTTCATTATTACTGAAACTTTTATGTGGGTAAACATTTCAAGGGTAAATTTCAATTAATCAAGTTCACCTGAATATTAGTTGAACTTATTCAGGGCTTAGCTACTGTTATCTCCAACCTAAAGAGAGTGGAGTGTTACAGCAAACATCCATGAGATAAATTCTTTAAATATTTGTAAATGAAGTATAATTCATTATACAAAAATCATTTATTGTAGTATCATATTATAGTAATGATATTATAGTTTCTATACTCAATTTTAGGAGGTATATTTATGGCAAAAAATTCTACAGATTTGGGAAAGGGTAGTGTTGGAAAACTACTTTTTAAGTTGGCTCTTCCTGCCATTATTGCCCAACTTGTAAATGTATTGTACAACATAGTTGATAGAATATTTATAGGAAGGATTCCTGATGGCTCTATGGCTATGGCCGGAGTAGGGGTAGCCTTTCCTATTATTATGATAGTTTCAGCCTTTAGTGCTTTAATTGGTATGGGTGGAGCACCTCTATGCGCTATTAAGATGGGGGAAAAGGACAATGATGGTGCTGAAAAAATTATAAGCAACAGCTTTTCTTCACTACTTATTTCTGGTGTAGCTTTAACCCTTATTTTCTTGATATTTAAAGAAAAAATTCTTTGGACCTTTGGTGCTAGTGAGGCTACCATAGGCTATGCTACAGACTATTTAACCATATATCTTATTGGTACTGTTTTTGTTCAGATAGCTTTAGGCATGAATCCTTTTATAAATACCCAGGGATTTGCTAAAACCGGTATGCTCACTGTAATGATAGGGGCTGCTATAAACATAGTTCTTGATCCTATTTTTATATTCGGTTTTAATATGGGAGTAAAAGGAGCTGCTTTAGCTACTATAACAGCTCAAGGAGTATCTGCTTTATGGGTTCTTATTTTCTTGTTTGGTAAGAAGAGTACTTTAAAGATAAGGAAAGAATACCTAGTTCCTCAGAAAAAAGTCATGTTACCTGTATTAGGATTAGGTGTGTCACCTTTTATAATGCAGTCTACTGAAAGCTTAGTCCTTATATCTCTAAATACTCAGCTTCAAAATTATGGTGGCGCCATAGCTGTAAGTGCAATGACCATAATGAGCAGTATAATGCAAATAGTAGTTTTACCTCTTCAAGGACTAACTCAAGGGGCCCAACCTATAATAAGCTATAACTTTGGAGCTAAAAAAATGGATAGGGTGAAAAAGACCTTCAAACTTCTAATTATAAGCTGTTTAGCTTTAACTATATCCATGTGTGCTTTCCTTATGATATTCCCTGGTATCTTTGTAAGGATATTTAATAATGATCCTGCTTTGATGGAAATTACCACTTGGAGCATTAGAATATACTTCCTTGGAATGTTTGGTTTTGGAGCTCAGATAGCATGCCAGCAGACCTTCCTTGCTTTAGGCCAAGCTAAGATCTCTCTTATGCTAGCTTTACTTAGAAAGATAATATTACTTATACCTTTAATCTTCATATTGCCTAATTTCTTTGATAACAAGCTTTTAGGAGTACTAACTGCAGAACCTGTAGCCGATGTTCTAGCCATATTGACCACAGTTACTTGCTTTACCATATTTTATAAAAGAAAACTATGTAAAGATGATTTGCAAAAATAAATTCAACTAGCATTTAAAAAGCAACACCTTTAAACTCTAAAATTATAAGAGTCAAGGTGTTGCTTTGTTTTTATCTCATTGAGTCTAGCCTTTCTTTTTCGCCCGAAGTGATTCATTCAAGTGTACCATGTGGTGTCTTGTACAGGGCATCAGCAAAATTCCTGCCACATTTTTCTTTCCCCAAAAGTCTATTAGCCACCTAGAACCTTCTAGGTCTAATACAGCCCCTTCATCTATTATTCGTTGTAGTTGACTTTCACTAAATCTTCGCCTCATATCTTCTAGCTCTAGATTTTTTACTATGTCTCTTGTAGCTCTTCCTACTGCAATTCTATATTTTTTTAGCTCTTCCATATTTATAGTTTTGCTAAACTCTAATATTTCCTCTTTGTTTAATGTATTCCCTGTGTCTGTTATTGTGGATCCTATTTTATCTTTCCAGGTTCCTTTATTTAATACCTGATTACTATCATTAACTAATATGTTCATAGTTATATCTTCTATTCTAGTGCAGTGCCATATACCATAGGCAACAGTACGGCCTTTTTCATTAGTTCCCTTTTTAAATTTATTTTCATCCATCCCTTCCCATAATTCATCTTCAAAGGTTTTTTCACCTGTGCCTGACATTTGCTGTGAATGAACTTTACTGTGTNNTGTGTAAACTCAAAAATAAATCTTTGGCTTCTTCAACTTTCTCTTTTTTCAATATAATTTCTTTTAAATGTTTTAAATCCTCATTCCATGGTTTTAAATTCATGTTATCGCCCCTATTTCCATAACCTTTACCTAATTATACCACAATATTTAAAGGAAGAAATCTTTTTAAAAGAGGGGGATTCTTCTTCTAAAGGTTAAGTATATTAAGGCTCTAACAGTCCATACTTTATTTTTATTCTATCTAGTTTTTCTATCATAGGCTCAGATATAAAGAATAAAAAAATTACAGTTGCTATTGCATGAACCATATCGAACCAAACCCCTGAGGCATAAGTTACCATTAAAGCCTTCCAAGAAAATTTAGGGGTAAACATTAAAAGGGCACAGATATTTATTATTCCTCCATATATAAAAAAGGTAGCTAGTCCACCATAAATGCATAAGGGTAGTTTACTCTTTTTAAGCTTTCCTTTCTTGAATAATATTCCTGCCAAAAAACCTATTATTCCAAAGCAGAACATCTGCCATGGAGTCCAAGGTCCTTGTCCAAAAAAGAAATTTGATACAAATCCAGAAACGGCCCCCGTTAGGAATCCTGCTTCTGCACCTAGACACACTCCTGCTATAATTACTATAGCTACCACAGGCTTAAACTGTGGCACCATAAAGAATGCCATACGTCCTGCTACTGCTATGGCACACATAACCCCAATTATGACTATTTCCCTAGCCTGAGGCTTTCTATGCTCAAACACCATAAAAAAAGGTACCATAGTATATATTATTATAAGCCAACTTATAAAATAATATTTTCTATCATTTAAAAAATATACTCCATAAAGTATAGTTCCTGGTATAAACAGTAATATCATTATAGATGCTACTATTGTTCTTTTACTTAGTTTACTTTCTTTTGCACGTTGTTCTGGCATAGAGTTATCACCTCTTCATTGGTTATAGCATTTTTAAAAATATGTCTACTCATTCTATTAGCAGCTGTAGTATAGAAGCTATTTCCGGAAAAAAATTTATTTGGAGTATTTGTGGTTACTATATTTCCATCAAAGAACAAAGAGCACATATCTCCATGTCTAGCACAAAATTCTATATCATGGGACACCATAATAATAGTGTTTCCTTCTGAAGAAAGCTTTCTTAGTATATGGGCCAGCTTTTCCTTGAAACTATTATCTAATCCCTTAGTAGGCTCATCTAAAAGTAATATTTTAGGTTCCAATAGCAATACTTTAGCTAATGCTGCTCTTTGTTGTTCTCCTCCACTTAAATCATAGGGATGCATATTCATTATATCTTCTATTTCCACTAGCTTTGAAACCTGGTCTATTTTGTTTTTTTTCTCTTCCTTGGTTATTTTAATATCCCTTAACATCTCATAAAGATCTAACTCCACAGTTTTTTTTACAAAAATGGCTTGAGGATTCTGAGGTAATACCCCTAGGTTATTATAAAAAAGATCTTTGTTAGAGTTTTTGTTTATATCTTTATGATTTATAAAGACCTTACCTCTATAGGGTTTATTTATTCCACTTATTATATTAAGAGTAGTAGTTTTTCCCGTTCCATTGCCTCCTAATATACAGTATATCTGTCCTTTACAAATCTCTAAGGATAAATCTTTTACAACATCAGGAAGACTTCTCTCATATCTAAACCAAACATCCTTAAGTTTTACTACAGATTCTTTAGATGAAGCTAAATTCTTTTCCTCTACCTCTGTATTGCTCAAAGACTTTCCTTGAAAAAATTCATCTAAAAATCTCCTACCATCTCTCACTGTTATAGGGCATTTACCTTCTGCCTTAAGTCCACAATATATTTGAATAGGTGTTGGCATGGAAGTGAACATATGATGATTTATTGCCTTTAGCTTTTCTCCAATGCTTTCTGGACCTTGGTCTTCAATTATACTACCTTCATCCATTACAATGACCCTATCCGCCATAGGAATCACTTCTTCTAATCTATGCTCAGATATTATAATGGTAGTGCCTAATTCTCTATTTATTTTTTTTATAGTATCTAAGAATTCCACTGCGGCTATGGGGTCTAATTGTGATGTTGGTTCATCTAGTATAAGTACCTTGGGCTGCATAGCCATGATAGATGCTAAATTTAATAATTGTTTTTGCCCTCCTGAAAGTTCTGTTACACTTTTCATAAACCAAGTCTGTATGCCAAAGAAACTAGCCATTTCTGCAACCTTAAGCCTTATAGTCTTGGTATCATATCCTAAACTCTCTAAGCCAAAGGCTAGTTCATGCCAAACCTTGTCTGTAACGATTTGATTGTCAGGGCTTTGAAGCACATACCCTATGTCTTGGGCTTCACTCCTTAAGTCTAAATTCTCAATACATTGACCTTGAAAGGATATTTGTCCTTGTCTAGTGCCATGGGGCGTAAGCACAGGTTTAAGGTGCCTTAACAAAGTAGTCTTCCCACAACCTGATGTGCCGCACAAAGCTATGAATTCTCCCTTTTTAATATTTAAATTTATATCTTTAAGGGCTGGTCTTTCCTTTTCTGGATAATAAAAAGTTAGATTTGTGATGTTATACGTTTCCATTTTATTCCCTCCAATATATCTAAAAGTACAGGCATTATGCAAAGTGCCCCATAGGAAAAATACACTAGAATGCTTAGCCATGAAAAAGGTTTAGCCTTTATTGTAGGGAAATATCTTATATTATTTTCTCCTAGTGTTGAACCAACAAATACTATGGTTATAAGAGCCATCATTATACTAAAAATAACTTTGTCTCTATTATCAAATCTATAAAGAGAAAAACTAGTTCTCCCTTTTAACCCATATCCTCTAGCCTTCATTGAATCTGCAGTTTCTATAGCATTTTCTAAAGCCCAAGTGGTTAATATAGATATTATTCTCATTCCGTTTTTGATTTTTTGAATTATATTTCCGTTAGATACATCTCTTCCTATAGCCTTTTGTCCATTGGAAATCACTTTAATCTGTGCCTTTAACTTTGGCACAAATCTTAATGCCATAGAAAATATCAATGATAATGCTGGTATTATCCTGCCAAAAAGATATATGAATTTATCTGATGACATTATAGAATTATAACAGGAAAACCATATTATTACCGTTATAAACATCATAGCTGATGCCGCTCCATATATTATGGATTCCAATGTTAATGGATTGTCATTTATATATAATAATATGGTTCCTCCTTCATGATTAAATGCCGGATTTATCAAGGCTATCAGTATAAGGGTAGGTATCATATATAATATATTAAATCTAAAGGCCTTCATTCTATTTAAAACTGTAGAATAAATTATGCTACATAAAAAAGATATAACTAAAAAAATTGGATGCATAAAAAACATACTAAACAATATAACTGCCGCAAAATAACCAAAGTTTATTATTGGATGGAAGGTTGAAAATGAATCCTTCATAATCTAATCTACAGTATCTCCTAACCATTCACAGCCCACATCTCTTCCTAGGTCACAGGTATATACCCATTCTATTCTATCTCCAGGCTTTAGTTGATATCTGCTGCATCCATAGTTAGGGAACCACCCATTTACTTTATACATCCATCCGCTTAACTCTCCACAGTCAAACTCATATAAATTATTAATGCCTTCTATATAGTTACTGTTATAAATAGGTGTCATTTCAAATTCCATGTGTATTTTGTTTTTCTTAGTCTCCCTTAATAGCACATCAAAAACCGATTCTCCTCCGTAAAATACCACAGTTCTTTCACTATATATGACCCCATCCTTAGGTAGGCAATCTATCTTATCCATATTAAATTTGTCCATATTATTCAAAATAGTATTACAGGTTATGGATAAAGTGCAGGTGTATGCCTTACTCTTGTCCACTTTTACATCCTCTGGTTCCACAGGTTTAGGCATTCCTGGTGGAGTTGGATCTGTTTTATATTTATCTTTACTGCCTGAAGGCCTGTGCTTATTAGCTTCTGCCACTGACACTTTTTTAGAATTGCTATATGAGTTTTTATCCTCTTTGCTACTAGCCTTTGATGCCTCACTGTTAGATGTAACCTTGTTTTCTTTAGCAACTTCCTTGGTTTCACTATTTTCTTTATCTTTTTTTACTTCTATAGGTTTTTCTTCGGCTACAGTGATGTCTTCTTCACTGCTTTCTCCAAGTCTATCTGTCATTAATACATTCATGTCTGCCATCTTTGCTGCTGTAGCTGCTGCTTCTTCAGGGGTTTCCACCTTGCATCCTGCAAAAATAGTTATCATGAAAATAAATCCTGCTATGAGGCTCATAATTTTTTTATTCATAGAATCACTCCCTTCTTGGATTTAATAAAGGTAGTCCAATTACCTTGATAAATCCTATATTTTTCATGGATAATTGGACTCATGGTTAATTTCATAGGGCGTTATTTGTGGATACTTTTCTTTTGCAAGTTTTTCATTCCAAACACTAAGGCTATACTTAATATAGCTGCTATAGATATTACAATAGCACTATTATTGTCTCCTGTTTTTGGTGCTATTTCTCCCTTAGTTGCTTCCCTGTGGATTTCATTTGTTACATTATTCTCTGGCTTAGGTTCTTCCTTTACTGGCTCTTCTTGTGATTTTAGCTCTTTAGCTATAAAATAATCTGAACAATGGTTTATACTAAAGGTTGCCTGTCCATTAATTACTTTAATTTTTTCAATTAATTCTGCTTTTCCAGTATCCTGGTTGTAATAATAAAGACTATATTCCCCATCCTCTAAAGGTGATTCAATGGTTACTGTAGCTTTTCCTGGTAGCTTCCCATGATGACTAAAGCTTATTATAAATGGATTATCTGCCCATTTCCCTATAGTTTCTTCATTTTGAGACTGTAATGAAATCTCTGTATTAAATTCCATAGGGTTTTCTATATCTTTTCCATTGAATGTTATGGAGTATTGTTTTCCATCCTTTGTCTTATCTTTAATAATGTAGTTTATATCTTTTCCTGCTATTTCTTTAAATGTATCTTCTGATACCTTCTTACTTTCTAACTCTTGAATTTTACTTTTAGCTTTTTGAAGTTTCTCTAATGCTTCTTTTTTCCCTTGGAAGTCTCCTAAGGCTTCTGCATCTTTCAATAATTTTTCAACTATGTCCTTATGATCTATAGTTATATCTTCTGGTAGTTTATTAACTTCATCTAAAAATTTAGCTATAGCTTCTTTATGAGGGTCTTTTTCTTCATTTATTGCTAAATTATAAGTTGTCACAATTCCTTGTCTATCTGTAATCTTTAGCTCAATATTCTTATTGTTTTTTATATCTACCTCTTGGCCTAAACATATATTACACTTATCATAGGGTCCCATAGGAATGTTGTTAAATGTTAGTTTATCTGCATCTTCTGGAACTGCTATGGTATAGCTATTGTTATTTTTAGTAAAAGGTACCTCATAAATTTTATCTTTAACTTTTACACCAAATTTACTTTGATCTGTTTCACTTCTAAAGTCATATAAGTTTCTCATGTTATTTCTAAAGCGATGATATGAAACCAAAGAGTACAAAGTTTGCTCTGTTGCCATACTATTAGATTCATCAGGTTTTGAAGATGGATTGGAAGGATCACTCATAAAAGAGTGTATAAATCCACCATCAGTATTTTTATACTTCATTATTCCATCTATAAGGGTTTTACCATCTTTGATAAACCTGTCATCCTTTAAAGGATCTATGCCTAAAGAGCATAATGCAACTAAAACCTGATCTGTACTTTCTACATTTTCAGATCCCCAGCTTCTAAAATCTCCATCCTTAGTTTGCTTTGGTGAAATAGCCGTCAATGCTTCATTTACCACTTGGTTTATGGTTTTCCCATTGTCATACTTTTTATCATCATTGTAATAAGGTGCAAAAGCTTGTACAGTCATAGCTGTTATATCTGGATCTGCAGTACTTCCTCCTAGGGTAAATCCTCCATCAGAAAGTTGTCTAGCTAATATTTTATTTATTATATCTTCTCTTGTATATGCTGCTCCTTCTGGGACTTCATATCTTTTGCTGTCTAAGGCTATCAATCCCCATATAAGACCATTTATCCCTTGCCTATCTAATATAGGCTTTCCTCTTTTATCTATTCTATTGTAAGTTCCATCTGCTATTAGATTTATAGGTTTTCCTTCTGGATCCTTGCCTATATTGGTTGGATCTCCTCCCATGGCAAGAACAGCTAAAGATATTCTCTGCCATTCTGTAGCCTTTGCTGCGTGGAGCTTATTGGCCCCTTTGTATCTTTCAGTTACATTTTCTTCTATCTTCTTTAAGTATGCTTCATAATCATCTTTGTATCCGAACCTGCCAATACCTATTGGAAACCAGTCTCCAGGTGTAGTTCCTACCATAGTTAAAAATTCTTCATTTAGTAACTTGTCTCTGCCTTGCTTTGCCCAATTTATAGCCCCATAAATTGATTTTTCCAGTTCCTCATCACTTATTGTTTTTGTATTTTGTGAAGTCACTAAAGTTGTCTTTGCCACCTTGGCTTCCTCTTTGGCCATAGCTGGTGTGGCTATGGTGATGGTCATTGCTATTGCCACAAGGATAGCTAGCAATTTTTCTTTACTGTTTTTCCAGTTCATGTGTAATCTCCCCTTACTTATTATTAATTCTAACCTTCTTGTGGTAACCCATCTTAACTACCTAAGTTTTTAATTTCATTATCTAATGACTATTTACATAGTGGTTTTATTAAAATCAACCTATGTATTGGCAAAATAAAAAGAGAGCCCTATTCGGCTCCCTATAATTTTAACGCTAAAAACTAATGGTTTAACAAAACCATTGGTATTTAAGGATACATTTCCCACCGAAAGTCCTTGAACAGCTTATGGCAGGTCTCCTGACTCAAAATCATCCTACTTGCTTAAGTCTTCCCAGTTTCCCAGTGACTAAGAAGCATCACACTTCTTTAAAAGCTTTCGTCATTTTTACAGTAGCGGGGGCTGTTACGGTTTTTCACCGTATTCCCTTTTAATACATTGTTTTAAAATGCAACCACAAACCTTAGATTATTAAATTTTCAAGATAATTCTACTATATTTTGGTTTAATTTTCAATGTAATCTATAATTTACATGAAATCGTTTATTGTACTATGGTTTTTTTATTATTCTTATAATAAAACTTCATATTTTAGTCAATGCTATTAAAGTAATTATCCTTATTTTTAAATTAGTAGGTGAAGTCATGAAAAACTCCTTAAAGAAATCCTTAATTTTATTTATAATTTTCCAATCTATATTTTACAATAAAGCTTATGGTTTGGAGAATTGTGATAAGAAATATATGATATTTATTGATACCAATGAGTTTACTTTATATGTTATAGATTGTAATACTAAAACCACTTATAAAAAGTATCCTGTAGCCTTAGGGAAAAAAGATACTCCCTCTCCTTTAGGTACATGGAAAATCACCAGCAAAGCCTTAAAGGAAGATGTATTTGGAGGCTATTGGCTAGGCTTGAATGCCCCTTGGGGCACCTTTGGCATCCACGGTACTAATAGACCTGATTCCATAGGTAGTCTCTCCTCTAATGGCTGTATCAGAATGTATAATTATCATATAAAAGAATTATTTTATTTAGTAGATTATAATACCACTGTCATAGTTTATGGTGGCCCTAATTGGTTCTTTTCTTATTATTCTCGTGATATAAATAGAAATGATAGTGGTGCAGATGTATATGAGGTTCAACGGCTATTAAAGGCCTTAGGACATTATTCAGGCCCTGTGAATGGAATTTATGATTACCCCTTAGAATTAGCAGTAACTAAATATAAAAAACTATACAATTTAGGTGAGGGTTCTGTTATAGATAAAAATTTCTTTAATTCTATAGGTTTATATAGATTTGAATAATATTATTTAAGGGAATATACTAAAATTTCCTTTTTAGCACATTCCCTAGTCCCTATTTAAAAATCAAATTTAATTGAGGTAGGGTTTTAAACTCTACCTCAATATTACATTTATAAAAGGATTTTAAATTATATTTCACTGGGTTTTACCAAAAATATTTTTCTTCTTGGATATATCTTATTTTTTCTATTATCTTCTCTGTAACCTTCTCAAATATGTCTTTACCTTTTTCCTTTGTAGCCAAGGTTCCATCCCCAGTTATTGCGTTTTCAAAAAACTCTTTTCCCCTTTCTTTATACTTTATCTGTATAGTTGGCTTTTTTAAGTTTTTACACGCTTTATCCATCTGCACTAAGGTTTCATCATAATATAATATGGCTGAGGTTTCATCTTCTCCTCCATGGCCTTGTGATGTGGTGATATTTAGTATTTCATTAGAAAAGTCCATCCACCAATTTATAGTCATAACTACTGCTCCTAAAGGCGCTAACTTTTCTGCTGCTAGACTTAAAGCCGTTATGTTTCCACCATGTCCATTCAAAAATAGTATATTTTTAATTCCATTATCTACAAAGCCTTTTCCTATATAAAATAAATACTGTGCCATAACCTCTGAAGGTACATTAATAGTGCCTGGATATATAGATAGCTCATAGCTTTGGCCATAGGGCACTTCTGGTGCAATCCATAAGGTTTCTCCTATTTTCTCTTCTATTTTTTCGCAGAATAATCTAGGAGAAAATATATCTGTGCCTAAGGGTAAATGGTGTCCATGGGCCTCTAGGGATCCTATGGGAATTATAACTGTATTTACATTTTCACTTATTCTTTTAAAATCATCAGATGTATAATTAACAATATACATGTTTTTTACCTCCTAATTTTTTATAATACTTCCCTGGGTAGTAATCATAGACATAATCTCCTTAACTGCATCTATTACATCATCATAGCTTAAATATACATCTATCCTTATAAAGTTTTCGTCTAAATTAACCTCTTCTATAATGCCATAAAGCTTCTTTTTATCTTCCATAAGATTTTTTAAAATATAATTATCTTTTCTAGGTATATATCCTAGTACATATCCTGATTTATTTACAACTTGTATAGCATTTCCATCATAAACATTGTTATATTCTCTTTTTAAAAATACCACATCCATAGCTTTTAAGTTATCCTGTATAGCTTCCATATTTCTATAATGAACTCCTGCCACGTTTAGTGTTAACAAATATGTATCCTTTATATTTGGTATCACGCGGAGATTTTCTACTTCAACATACACTGATTCCTTTTTCTCTGTATTATTGTCTGAATCCTGCATAGCCCTTAGAATTATATCCCTTATTTCTTCGTTGTTCTCTACCTTTAATGCATCCTTCAGTGCTCTTTGTACCTTTTCATGTTTTAGTAGATTTTTTCTTTTAAAATAGTTCAAAGCTTCTACTCTACATGAAATCATTGTGGCCTGTAATGCTAAAATAGGAAGTTCCATCTCTTCAATGTCATAATTTCCAAGATTTCTAATAGCATATAAAAGGCACATGTTTTTAGCCTCAACCACATCTATATCGCTATACTTGTCCACTCTATCTGAACATTCTATATTCTTTGTTATCAAAACCCTTTTAGCTAAAGCTATGAGTTTCTTCATATTTTTTTCATTGCTACCCATGCCTAGGTAATAATATATATCAATATTTAATGGATCTTTATCTATTAATTTTTCAAAGTCATCATAGTCTACATCTAATTCTACTAATGGTGCTACTCTACAGTAAAATTCTACCTCATACAACCCATTTTTCAGCCCATCTTTCAGAATGTTAATCCATTTTTTATTGCCAATTACTTTATATATTTTATCTTTAAGCCTCTCTTTCTCTGTCTCATTCCATAAATCAGATTCTTCCTGGTCTTCTATAGCCACCATTATCAAATATAGGGTTCTTATATCTTCTAAAGTTACTGCTAAAGTTTGGGCAAAATCTATATAAAGGTCTATAATTTTATCTCCATTATAAATGTCTTCTAAGTCTACTCCTCGAGAGGTTATTAACACTCTCAATAACTCAGATATACATTGAAACCTTCTATTGTCCATAGGGTATTTTTCCATATACCACATTAAATCTATTTTTTCAATGACAGTTGCCCCACTTACCTCTTCTAAAATTTCATTATGCCATCCTTCTTCAATAATCCATTCCATCGTCTCCTCATTTAGTGGCTCTATCTTTGAAAAGCATAAAAATTTTCCATAACCCTTAGTATTTTTAGCTAAATTTAATATAAAGCTATTATACCCTTCTGCTCCTACAGCTCCACTTACTACATAAAAAGTGTATTTTCCATCAAGACCTAGCACCTTGCCATATTCCATAACTTTATTCTTGTTAACTACTGATATAAGTGTTATTCCCAGCTTTGCAAGCTCACTATAGTGTTCTGTGTGCACTAGCCTTACCCCTAGATTATATATATCATCACTATTTAAAATGTTCTCTCCTATACTACCTCTTAACAAGTTAACAAAAACAAAATAATACCTTACCATAAGATTATCTTTTAAAAATTTCTCTACTTCTTCCATACCTTCTATACAATCAAAACCTTCTGTAGGACCTTTCATATTTATTATAAGGTTTTTAGTTAATCTAATAAGGCTTTGAGCTAACCTATACTTTTCACAAGATACAGGCCCATATCCCCTAATCAAATAGTCTGCTTCTTCTTTCCCATTGTTTATTCCATTTTTTGTAACCACCCCAGGGGTGCTATAAATATTTTCCATATTCAAAACCTCTTTTCGCTAAGTGCTATTAATTTTCCTAACTATATGGACATTATTATGGATATTATTATAACATATTCTTCTATTTATTTTTTTATATTTATGCTATAATTGTTCCATATTATTCATATTTTTACATATATATAAGGTGGTGTTTTGTGTGAAAAAGAAGCTTATAATTATCAGTTCCGTAATAATAGTTATTATACTAGCAATTATCTTTTTGTATCCAAAAAAAATAGACCCTATTAAAATAAATGCTACAAGTAGGATAACAATAGAAAATGCTAATTTTCAAGTAAAAGAAATTACCGATAAGGAGTCAATAGATAAGGTTGTGTCATTTTTAGATTCTATAAAATCAAAAAAGTCTAATTTCAATGGATCCTTAGATAAGTGGACTTTTTCTCTTAAAGTTATGGGGGAGAAAGATTCAACTATAATCTTTATAGATGACAATATGAACCTAGATGGCACATGGTACAAAATAGACTCTGCAATGATTTCAGAACTGCAGTCTATTTATAATAGCTTTAAAGTTGAAGAAAAGGTGTCAAGATAGCTATACATTGCAAAGGAGAACCACGGAAACTTCTATAAAATCAACCGTAGATTTAGATGATTTTTAAATTCCATCTGAATCTGCGGTTAAACTTTTACACAACTCTATGGACACTCCGTATCAGTTATGAAATACCATTGTAAAAAATTAGAATACATAGCAGCTAAGACCCTAGATAAGTAAAACTTAGTTTCAATTGGAGTCAAAACTCCACCTGAAGCTAAGTTTTACTTCATATACTCTTACCTACTTACTCACAATACAGTGCATATATTCTCTAGCATTTTTCCCTTCCACAATAAAACTTTCTCCCTTGGCACAAAACACAGAACTAGATGTATATTCTACATCCCCATCCTTATTGTACTTTTTCTTTTCTATGACTTCAGCCTCATTGTGGCAGTTATCATAACCATCAAAAATGAATCCTATAGTTCCCCTTCCTTTAGTAAAAGCAACCAACTCTAATTGGTAATTCATAAAAGTGGCCACAGGTCCTCTTCCTTCTATAACAGTTTTAGTACCAAAGGTTTTAGGTGGATCAAATGTGCCATTGAATTTTTGTATATCCGAAATTACTCTACCCATATATTCTGTGTCTACTTGAATATTAAATCTATAGTATGGCTCCAGTAGAATGCTCTCAGCATTTTCTAATCCTTGCCTTATAGCTCTGTAGGTAGCTTCTCTAAAATCTCCACCCTCTGTGTGCTTATTGTGTGTTCTTCCTGCAATAAGGCTTATTCTTATATCTGTTATGGTAGCCCCTGTTAATACTCCATGATGCTCTCTTTCAAAAACATGGGTTTTGATTAAATTTTGATAATTTAAAGGTAGTTCATCTACATGGCAAAAGCTATTAAAGGTTATTCCACTATTTCTTTCCCCTGGTTCAAGTTTTAAATGAACCTCTGCATAATGCCTTAATGGTTCAAAATGACCGCAGCCTAAGGCTTTGGTTTTTATTGTTTCCTTGTAAAGAATTTCACAAGTTCCAAATTCAACAGTTAGGTTAAATCTTTCCCTTATAATATTCTTTAATATTTCCAATTGAATTATTCCCATTACATGTATGTGAATCTCCTGAAGCCTCTCATGCCATATAACATTTAGAGAAATATCTTCACTTTCAAGGATTCTAAAATATTTTAGCAGATCCTTTGGGTTTAACTTTTCATCACATATAACCTTAGAGCTTAATGTTGGTACTATATTATAAGATAAAGGTGCTATATCCTTCCCCACGCCCTCTCCTGGAACAGCTCTAGTTATTCCTGTAACTCCAAATAATTCTCCTGAAGTTACTTCCTTTTGGGATTCGAATTTAATACCATTATATTTTCTTATATCAGTGACTTTTTCTATTATTGTTTCTCCTTTGTATTCATAACACACTTCATCTCTTATGGCTAGTTTCCCTTGAAGTCCTTTTATATAGGTTACCCTTACCCCTTTGTCATCGTATTTTACTTTATAAACCCTTCCTTGAAAGTCACCCTTATCTTCATAGTCTGTAAAGGTAAAAAGGTGAAATGTATCTATAAATTCTTTTACTCCTATATCTTGAAGAGCTGATCCCGAAAAACAAGGGTACATGCTACTATTTTTTATCATATTTTTAATGCTATTAAGCCAAAGATCCCTATTATAACCCTTATCTAAGTAAACCTCTAAAAGTTCATCCTTCATTTCTGCTATAGACTCTATCAGAGAATCTTTCATATGATTAATGGAAAAGCCTTCATCTATAAACACCACATCTTTAGTAAGGCTTTCTTTTATGTCCTCTATAGTTTTTTCTACATTTGCCCCTGGACGATCAATCTTATTTATAAAAAAGAAAGTAGGAATTCCATGTTTTCGTAAAAGATACCATATGGTCTCTGTATGGGCTTGAACTCCCTCCACTGCACTTATAACCAGAATAGCATAGTCCATAACAGTCATAGCTCTCTCCATATCTGTGGAAAAATCCACATGTCCTGGAGTATCAACCAAATAATAAGTATCTTCTTTATACTTAAACATGGCCTGATCTGAAAATATAGTTATTCCTCTTTCCTTCTCTATATGATGACTGTCTAGAAAGGAACTTTTATGATCTACCCTGCCCCTATTCTTAATACTTCTTGTATGATATAAAATCTCCTCAGCAAAGGTAGTCTTACCAGCATCTACATGGGCTAGTATCCCAATTGTCTTATTCATCTTTAATACCTCTGAATTAATATAAACTTAGTAAATGATTAAATTATTTAACAACTATAGTTTATTATAATTGCTTTATTAACCAACTAATTTCATCTAAGAAAATTATTTTAGAACTTTATCTAAGAAAGAGTAAATATCCGCTTCTACCTCTATAAGCTTGGATATTGGCTTTCCTTGACCATGTCCCGCATTTTTTTCTACTCTTAATAAAATAGGATTCTCTCCACTTGCCACTTCCTCTAAAGTAGCAACAAATTTATAAGAATGGCAAGGTAATACCCTGTCATCACAGTCTCCTGTTGCCACTAACACTGGAGGATATACCGCACCACATCTTATATTATGAAGTGGTGAATATTTATATAAAAATTTAAAATCCTCTTCATTAGTTTCAGCATCACCATACTCAGGAATCCAGAACCTTCCTATGGTATATTTATGATATCGAAGCATATCTAAAACTCCAACTTGAGTTATTACTGCTCCATATAAATCCGGTCTTTGTACCATACATGCTCCTGTGAGAAGACCTCCATTGCTTCTGCCTCTTATGGCTAACAGCTTATTGTTTGTATATTTGTTATCTATGAGCCACTGACCACAAGCAATAAAATCATCAAAACAGTTTTGTTTCTTTTCTAATATAGCAGCTTCATGCCACTGTTCACCATACTCATTTCCACCTCTTATGTTTGCAACAGCAAATACTCCCCCCAGTTCCATCCATACTATTTCTGGTATTCTGAATTCAGGAATCCTATTAAGATTAAAGCCTCCATAAGAATACAATAAAGTTTTGTTTCCTCCATCTAGTTTTATCCCTTTTCTATGGCTTAGGAACATAGGTATCTTAGTGCCATCTTTGGATTCTACAAAAACTTGATTAGTTTCATAGTTTTCAAAGTCAAAATCTATTTCTGGCTCTAAAACCTTTTGACATTTGTTTTCTTCTAGATCATATCTATATATAGAATCTGGCTGAAGATATGATGCAAATTTGAAAAATATCTCCTTACCATTTTCACCATTAGATATCTCAGATATGGCACCTAGGATGCCCATATCATAGTCATAAACATAACGAGAGTTAACATGACATATGGTAAGCTTATGGTGAGCATCCTGCATTATAGCCATAGCTATATAGCCCCCATTATAGCTGGCAAAAGATATTGTATCACTGGGATCCTCCTCCATGATTTCTCTCCAGTCATCTTCATCATAACCATCATGTAAATCTATTTCTACTATTCTTCTCTTAGGCGCTTTGTAGTTAGTCAAAAAGTAAAACTTACTTCCTTCATTGCCTAGAAGTTGCCAAGATCCATCTTTTCCTTCAAAGGGATCTATGGATTGATTTTCCTTTAGATTTTTAATAGATATTAAGTTCTGTGATGATGTACCCAAGTTTTTAACCACTATCATATAGTCATTATCTTCTGTCAAATATACGTGATGTGAATAGGGAGTTCTTTCCTTTCCGTCCACAAGAACTATATCACTATTTTGAGGAGTCCCTACTTTATGAATACATACCATGTTGTGATAAGACAATTCTTCATCACTCATGAGACCTTTTTCAGGATATCTTGAGTAAATGAAACTATTATTGTATGGTACCCAACTTATATCTGTAAATCTGCACCAATGGATTTCATCCTCCAAATGTTCTTTGTTTTCCATATCAAGGACTCTTATCACTTGCCAATCGCTGCCCTTTTCAGATATAGAATAGGCAAGTAACCCTGATAATGGATTTACTGAAACTGTTCCTATTGCTGAAGTTCCATCCTCAGAATATATATTAGGATCTACTAAAAGTTCCTTTTCCCCTGGAATTTCTTTAGATCTATAAAAACAAGGCTGATTTCTGCTTCCATCATTATAGAAGAAATAATAATACTCTCCTTTTTTTTCTGGTGCCGAATAGGACTGAAATCTCCAAAGGGATGTCATCCTTTCCTTTATGTCATTATACTTATTGTAGCTTTTAATGAATTCTTCCGTAGCCTCATTGTGTTCTTCTATGAAATCATGGGTGTCTTCACTATGTATATCCTCTAACCACCTATATGGATCATAAACTTTCATTCCATGATATTCATCTACTACATGAACTTTTTTTACCATAAAATCATCCCCCTTTTATCTATAATTATATCATTTATATTGTATCAAATGAAACTTAGTTTCAGGTAAACATTACTTAAAAATCATTGTTGCAAAGTATATTTCTTTTTAGGGAATCTATATATTCCCTCTTCATCGCATCTATTTCCACAATAGTTGCACCACTTTTCTCCATTATGACTTTCCACTAGGGATTTCAACACCCTAAGCCATTTCATTTCTATATCATAATCCCTAATGTTACCTACATCTATATCTTCTCTGCCAGCACAAAAGGTCACAGAACCATCCACATCTATTATGGGACTTACCCTCCGTCTTTCCCAACACTTTGGCTTAAAACAGCTCTTTCCAAAGCCAATATTTAATTCATTTAAGGCTGCATACTCCTCAGCCTCCTTTAATACTTTTTTGGTATTGTCTTTAGACAAATCTAATTTATATGGTATTAATTTATCGTAATATTTATCAAAAACCTTCAATTCAGTTACATAAACTTCTTCTATATTATTCACCTTACAAAACTTAAGATAGTTTATAAGATTGTTTTTGTTTTTTTCATTTAAGGTATAATTTAAATATAAGCCTTTTCCCTTATACTTGCTAATAAAAGAAAGAATATTTTCTTTTACCACCTCTATATCAACACCATACTGTAAATTTTCTAAATCTTCATTGCAAAACCCATCTAGGGTTATGCCCCATAAAATCCTAGGGTTATAATATAACCTTTGTATCTCTTCCTCAAATAGAACTCCATTAGTCAAGATCCTTAACCTTATTTCATCATTTATATTTAAAATTTCTTTAATAAACACTGCCAGGTTCTTGTAAAGCAATGGCTCACCGCTACCTATGCTGACTAGGCCCCTATAATCACTTTTCTTCAACTTGCTAAGAACCATATTCATAGTTTCCATATCCATGTCTCTATTCACATTTATATGATGCCTTGTTATGCACTTTTCGCATTTAGCACAGCATTTATAGGTTAGATTAATAAAGATATTTTTACTTTTAAACAAATACTTTCCCACCTTTAGTAAAATTAAAAGTGAGGCTAAACCTTATGTTGAACCACACTTTTATTTCATGTCTATCTTCTATATTCAGGCATACAATTATAATGATCTGGTAAGCATTCTGAATCTGTATCCTCATCTGGATTACAGTCTTCTACTGGACTACAATATCCTGGTCCACACTCACTAACATAGCTATTTGCTCTTTTGGTTAATAATTCTAATTCTAACATAATTTTTCCTCCAGTTCCTTTATAAATTCATCTATATCACACCATTGACCCAAATAGGGGTCATAGGTACAATACCATGGTTTTTCATTTGTATTGTGTGTAATAGCATCTGGTCTACAATCAAAACAGGCATACCTATATTCACAATGTTTACACCCTTGAACCTTATCCTTATTAAGTTCACGTATTTCTTCCTTTATAATATCCTGTAAAACCTTTTCTCTTATATTGCCATGACATATTCTTCTTTCCATTACACAGGGGTATACATTTAAATTTATATCAATATATACCTTAGTTCCAAAACAGTTATGTTGATTTTTTGCTTTTTCAAAGAATTTGCTGGATACTTTATTTTGAAATTTTTCTTTAGTTATTAACTTTTTTCTTAACTGTTCTTTATCATATAGATTCAAGTTTCCTCTACCTGACAATCTAACAAAATCATACTTTTCATTTAAATCAAATAAATCCGTATTTTTTTCTCCTATTGATATGTGTTTCATTCTTACATTGGCTGCTCTGAATTCTATATGGTTCTTCTTCATTAGCTCTATAGCCTTCTTAGTTTTATCTAAAGATTTTTCCACCTTTGTAACTCTATCATGATCTTTATCTAAATAGGAGTATATAGAAAAGGCTACATGTTTAACCTTTGTTTTCTTAAAACTATCTATAAACTCTTCATTCATCAAAGTCCCATTAGTAAATATAGTTATAGATTTAAACTTGTCCTTTGCGTAGTCTAACATTTTAATCAAGGTTTTCCCTAATACAAGGGGCTCTCCTCCTATAATTTGAATGCTTCTAACTTTACTTTTAACAAGAACATCTACAGCTCTACAGAACTCATCATAAGTCATGTCTGCCCTATTACTTTTTAAAGATAGTGCCTCCTTTGGATTGTAGCAATGAATACACTTTAAGTTGCATCTCTTAGTAACCTCAATCCATGCAAATTCTATACCACTATCATAATTTTCTGATTTTATATGCGGAAGCTTTTTTAATGATATAAGATGTCTTTCTAAAAGAACATTTATAAAGTTTTCTATTTCCTTAAGTGTTACAGACTTCGGACAGGTGTCTTGTCCACCTATAATATATTCTATTGTTTGCCTAGCTTCTCCATTAAGGGAATATAGATTCCCACTATTTAAATCATATATGCAACTTCTTTTGGCACCATTTATCATATATACATTTTGTGTAAAATAATATTTTTCCATATTTTCCTCAACTAACTTCATTCTTTTGTTTAACACTTTACATAGTAATAAAAATTATATAGTATTTTATTTACATTATCAATAATTTTATTACAGCTAGTGAAGCTTAGTTTAGTGGAGTCCAAACTCCACCGCATATTAGTTGAACTTATCTAGGGTCATTACTGATTCATCTTTGAAAATATCTCATAAAAGTTTATCAATCCATATCCTAAGTGAGGGTTGGGATATTCATCTCCTGGTCTCTGTTTAGTACCTCGCGTAAGGAAGGTTTTCATACTTTGAGAATACATATAGGTATAATTACCATCTACTACCCCCCATTGGAACAGTAAAGTGCAAGCCCCCGCCCCTATTGCTGCAGATAAACTTGTGCCGTTTATCACATCTATTTTATTGTCTAATCCCACAGTCATAGTATTTACTCCTCCTGCTGCAAAATCAACTTTGTCTGAGTAATCTTCTCTAAAAGCCACCCCTGAGTATGAAAGCAAGTTATTGTTGTTCTGGTTATAGGCTGCTACAGTTATAACAAAATCCGAATCTCCAGGAGTAGTAACAGTTCCATAGTTATCCCCTGTTACAAATCGTGTTCCAGGTTTAACCAAATCACTTTGCAATATCCATGCATCATATCTTATATTTTCTCCAAGCTTAGCTCCTAAATTTAATTTCCATATACCAGGCTGTAAGTCATAAAGATATATTCGTATCATCTCTTCTCCAGAGTACTCCTCGGGTAAATAATAGTAAACTTCTGCCCTTGTTTGTTCAAATATAAACGAATATTTTTTACTTATATTCAATATGGCAGGTATAACCCCTGTTTCTTCCCCTGATGGAGCTATTATATTCACCTCTGCTATATTAGGCAATTCTATCCATATTTCTAAAAATAAACTCTTTTGCCCTTCAGCTATAATTAAATCTACTACTTCACTTCTGTTTTTATCCTTTATTCTACCTGATGCATGGCCATCCTTTGTTCCCTCATTGCCTGCCCCTGTTACAAGGACTATACCATTGATGCTGCAAACAGATTCTATATAATTATCTAATATATTAGTCCCCTTGTGATCACCGTTATTGCTTCCTAATGGCAATAGTATACAAACCGGTTTGTTGGTAACTAGAAGATATTTTCTTAAATACTCTATAGCTGCAAAAATAGATGTAATGTTAAATACTGGAGTGTCTAGCGAAAATTCTTGTTTAATTCTAATTGCCTCTACCATTTTTATTATAACAAATTCACATTCAGGAGCTACCCCTTTAATCAATGGGTTTTTCCCTGAAGCTCCTACTATCCCCGCCATATTTGTTCCATGACCTATCTTGTCTACACTTGGAACTATTTTATAGGGATCTTCTCCTCTTCTCTTAGCTTCTATAGCTCTATCTATCTCATCTCTATTATAAGCAGTACCAAAGGGTACATAGCTATTTTCTCCTATTTTAGGTTCTATGGTTTGATCCCATATTTGGTTTATTCTAGTTTTACCTTTTTCATCCATAAATTCTTCATTTAAATAATCTATTCCTGTATCAATTATTCCAACTACCACACCACGTCCCGTCAAATTCAAAGGTAAAGAAACTTGAAGAAAGTCAACTTGAGTAGCTTGGATAGCTGAAATTTCTTGCAATGTATATAAACTTGGTGGAAGTATATATACTATGGTGAAATTACCTTTATTTGTAACTTGTTTGTTTACAAAATCTGCTACATATCTCACATTTCCTATATCCTTATCTATATCCTCACTTACTGATAGAATAGCATATTGTTCGTTTAAAATAATTATATATACACCCTTAACATTTTTTAAATCACCACTGTACTCTCCCTGGTACTGAACTATATAATGGGCATATCTGGGACTGTTAAAAATATTTTCCTGTCCATTAGTCATAATAGCTTCACTCCTTTAAAGAAATATATATAGGTAAATTATTAATATAATATTCTAATGGTTTCTCAAAATCTATTCTATAATTTCCTCCTAATATTTTAAAAACATTTAATAAATCCAATTTCCCATAACCTATATCTTCATTAGGATAGGTATAGATTTTTTCCCTGATAGCAGCATATATAAATATACTTCTCATTTTAGTAGAATACATAGTTGTATCATTACCTTCTACTATTCCCCATTGTAGTAAAATAGCTGAACATCCAGCTACAATAGCCGTTGCTGCAGAGCTTCCACTGATTTTATCTATTTTATCCTTTTCCTTAGAAACAGTTAAAATATCTACTCCTGCAGTTGCTATATCTGGATTTATTAGCCCATTCGTATTAAAGCCCTTTCCGGAAGCTCCTACTAATGAATTAGTTATGCTATTATAATAGGCAACAGTTACCACTCTCCTTGCTGTAGAAGGTATAGTTAATGTATTGTTTGGATTTGATTTTAAAAACCTAGTTCCCTCTGGCAAAAGTTGTTTCGGTGGAAGCCATATATCATAACGACCGTTTATTATAATATCTCCCTTCAATCTAAGTTTCCAAACTCCCTTTTTTATTCCTGTAAAATTTATTTTAAAAAGCTGATGACCCGTATAATTCTCAGGATCATAACAGGCAACCTTTAATTTAGTATCTGTTATATAAAAATTTCTTTCTTCAACAGACTGGATTCTAACCTGAAAAAAATCAGTTATTTCTCCTGCTGGAGATCCAATGCTTAATGACATCCTATTAGGTCTCTGAACCCATATATAAAACTCAAAACTCTTAATTTCTTTTGGTATAAACAGTTCTACTTCATCTATGGCACCAATTCCAGGTAAAAAATTAGTAGCATGTAATTCTGTATCTCCAAAATTTCCAGTACCTGCTACAAAAACCAACCCTCTTTTATCTGCTACAGAAGTTATATATCTAGAAGTTATATTATAACCGTCATGGCTTCCTTGATTTGATCCCACTCCAAAATAAATAACTATTGGTCTCTTTAAGTTTTCCGATAAATTCCTTAAATATTCCACGGCAACTACAACTTCAGAGTTATTATAAGCTTCAACTCCCTCTATACCATTTTCTTTTAAAATCATTTTATAATTAGGAGAAGGTAAAAGCTTAACCACAGCAAAATCACAATCTGTAGCCACTCCTTCAATATCCTTATTGTACCCTCTGGCTCCTATGATTGAAGCCATTTTAGTTCCATGATAAATTTCATCCTTACTAGGAACTATTTTATAAGGGTCTTCTCCTTTTCTATAGGCTTCTAATGCTCTATTTATGTCTTCTTCATTATAAGTACGCCCTATATATACATTGTCCACACTATCCTTAGTATCCTTTATAATAGTCTGATCCCATATATTTATTATTCTTGTTGTTCCATCCTCTCTTGTAAACTCCTGATTTAAATAGTCTATTCCTGTATCTATAAGTCCAACTAGTACACCTTTACCGTTAAAATTAAGATATGGATTACTCTTTATTTGTCCTATGCTATCTACTTTTGATGGTGGTACATCTTGCAAAACATACATAGTTTTAGGTTCCACAAATATAATAGATGGTACGTCTTTTTTTAATCTCTCAATATCATCTTCACGTACAGATACTACCGCTAAAGTATTTGTTATTACATTGCCACAGGCGTAATCTATCTTATCCATTTGGTCCATGAAATTACCTTTGTATGATACTATATATCCTGGAGCATTAGGATCTAAATAATCTTTGCAATATCTATTTTCACTCATAGATTCCTCCATAATATAGAATTTATTACATTATATGTTGCTAAACTTTATTTGAACTTCTAGAAACAAAAGTCATGGAATAAATTTTTAGTTTATCCATGACTTTGTAAATCCCTAATATATTAAATTTTATTAATATCTACCTGTTGTAACGCTCTATCCTTTTTAAGTTGGAGACAACAGCAACTATGATTCTAGATAAATCCAACTAACACTTTGACTACAGTTCAAATTAAGTTTCACTTTATACGGAGGTTATATTCTGTAATTCTAAACAAAGTTTATCTATATCTTTTATAGATTGATTTATATTTGAAATTCTCTCATTTTGTTCCCCTATTTCAGCAGATATTTCTTCTGATGCTGCTGAATTTTCTTCAGTGCCCCTTGCTATGTATCCTATTTTATCACTTATATCCATAAAGGTTTTATGAATATCTTCAATTAATTCATGTTCTTTTATTATGTATTCATCAATTTCATTAAAGGCTTTATCTACCATATTAAATCTTTTTCCTGTTTCTTTAACCATATCACTTCCAATGGTCACTGCTTTGTTTCCTTTTTCTATAGTGTTAAAGGTTGTTTCAGACTTATAGTTTAACACCTTTATAACCTTGGATATATCTTCAACTATAGTCTCAGTTTGATCTGCTAACTTTTGCACCTCTGTAGCTACCACTGCAAATCCTTTCCCTGCCTCCCCTGCCCTTGCTGCTTCGATGGAAGCATTAAGGGATAGCATATTAGTTCTATTTGATATATCTACTATATCCTTAAGGGAATTATTTATACCTTCTATGGTCCCCTTTAAATCCCCCACTGTAGAGTAGGCAAAATTCATAGCTTCCTCTATGACCTTCATTTGATCATCCATATCTTTCATATCAGATACCCCTGATTTTACCAATGGTGATAGATTATTTATATTATTATTTATATTTTGAGATAGACTATTAACCATTTCAACATTTGCCAAAGCTTTTTGTGTAATAGAATTTACACTTGTAGTACTGTTAGCTTCTTCTTGAGCCCTTTCTGCAATTTCTTGTACCGCCACTGTTATATTTCCATTAGCGTTTTTAGCTATATCTATATTTTCATTGCAATTTCCAACATTTTCACCTAGTACTACCACACTATCCTCAATCTTTTCTAATGTCTCTTCTAACTTTTTTAATAATTTCTCAGTATTTTCTTCCTTTTCTTTTATAGAACCTATCAAATCATTTCCCCATCTTGTAAGAAGATATAAAATACCTATTACACAGTCTACCACAAAAATCATTTGTATAAAGTATGCAACCCCCGAATTTATACCAATCACCATAGATGGAGAAATTACATAGCAAATTATAAGAGAAATATTCATTATAATAAAATGAATTAATAAAAGCTTTTCATTAAAATACAAAGTATTCATAGCTGCTGTTCCTATGAACACCAAATATACTTTAGTTATGTCTTGATTGGCACTTATCATATATATGCTTGCATAAAATGGTATAAGGCATAATAATATACCTTTAATCTTTTTATTTATGGGTAAGGAGTATACCACCGTTCCCACTATTCCTGAAATAGCCATTACAATAGCTAGTGTCATTCCTTCCTTCCCTGATGTTAATAGTTTTTCTGTAGATAACGTTATGCATACAATCCACAAAATAATCAAATTTACTTTATTTATTCTACTTTCATCAAATTTACTATGTACCTTATCCATATTTGCCCCACTTTCAAACAGTTATTTTTATAAATATTATATCATAAAAATTTGAATTTATAAGTAAAATTTGTATACGTTTACTATTTTCTAAGTTAATTAAAGATCATTCCAAACTTAATTAAAATTGTATAAAGCAATGATTTTCCTTATGTGTAGCTCATAGAATACGTCAATGTAAATCTCATATATATAAGATAAAAATAGAAGGCAAAACCACTATGATGATTTTGCACTTCATTTAATATATCATTCTATAGATTTTAATGATTCTACCATACTAATATTGCTCAGCCTCTTATACATAAATAGGTTTACCATTAAAGTAAATATAAAGGTAAAAGCTATGGCATATATATAGCTTATATTTTTAATTTGTCTTCCGAACATTACAATATCCATCTCTACGGTAGAAACCACAAAGTAGCTTAAGAATATCCCCATAACTATCCCAAGGACAATCCCTAATATTGACAGTACAGTATTCTCTCTATACACATAATTAGCAGACTCACTGTTACTAAAGCCTAGAACCTTTATGGTAGCTATTTCACGAGTTCTTTCTGCCACATTTATATTAGTTAAGTTGTAAAGAACTACAAAGGCTAATGCAGCAGCACAAACAATCATAACTAGAACTACTGTATTAAGACTCTTAATCATATCCTCAAAGCTTTTTATTACATAAGAAGTAAAGTTTATAACCATAACATCACTCTTTTTTAGCCAATCCTCTGCTATACTTTCTTCTTGGCTTTTCCCTTCCTCTGTGAGTTTAGATACTACTGTATTAAACTTTGCTTCCCTTCCTACCTTTGACTGATACAATTCTGGAGATATATATACATAATTGAAAACATAATTTTCAGTGATATCGGTTACTTTTAATTGAAACTCAGTATTATCTTCTGAGAGTTTGATAAAATCTCCTATACCAACATTTAAAAGTGTCCCTAGCTTTTCAGTAATAATTACACTATCCTTGTTAAAGGTTAATGATTTTCCATCTAATCTAGTCCTTATTTTCACATACTGAGGCAACATTTCAACCTTCTCTGGGACAAAAAGTTTAACTTCAAGAGGATTATCATCCCTATTATTAGTTACCTTAATATTGCTTTGTCTAGTTATCATACTGTCCTTAAATCTTGTATCATTGTTTAAAGCCTTCTTAAGAAGCTCCTTTTCTTTTAAATTTCCTTCATATTTTAAGCTCATAATTGTATCAAAATCAAATATTTCTCCATATTGCTTAGGTACTACCACTGAAATTGCATCCTTTAATCCATAGGAAGCTAAAATTAAAGCAGTGCATCCTGCTACTCCCAATACAGTCATAAAGAACCTTACTTTGTATCTTAATAAGTTTCTTGCAGTTACCTTAGCAGTAAAATTCATTTTATCCCATATAAAAGGAATTTTCTCGAGGAATATACGTTTCCCTATTCTTGGGGCCCTAGGTCTCATCAAGACAGCTGGATTTGACTTTAATTCCTTATAGGTTACAATGATTGCTACTGTACAAGTGCATAATAGAGCTCCTAATATAGATAATAATATAATTAACCAGCTGGAGGTTACATAAAAATGAGGCAATCTATACATTGCTGAATACGCATTAAATATTAGTTTAGGAAGTAGGGCTAACCCCCATGCTATACCTATGGCACTTCCTATTATAGCTGCTGCAAAAGCATAGAAGAAATATTTAGATGATATATCTTTGTTACTATATCCTAAGGCTTTAAGAGTTCCTATCTGGGTTCTTTGTTCCTCAACCATCCTTGTCATAGTAGTTAAGCATACTAAAGCTGCTACTATAAAGAAAAATAATGGGAATATACTGGCAATAGCATTTATTCTAGCTGCATCATCTAGGAAAGACTTATACCCTGGAGTACCTTCTCTGTCAAAGATATACCATTTACCTAAGGATACTTTTTTTATTTCCTCTTCCTTTTTATTGATCTCGTCCCTGGCCATTTCCAGTTGTAATGTTGCATCTTCTTTAGCTTTATTAAGATTTTTCTCAGCTTCAGCTATATTGCCTTTAGACTGATCTAATTTTTGTTTCCCCTGTTCTAACTCTAACTTGCTTTTGTTATATTGAGCTTCAGCCTTAACAATCTCTTCTTTTCCATTATTAATTTGTGCCTGTCCATCATCTAATTTTCTTTGTCCCTCTACTTTTTCTGACTGAAACTGTGCTTCACTTTCATCAAGCTGTTTTTTAGCATTGTCTAAGTTGCTTTTAGCCACTTGAAATTCATGTTCTGCATCAGCCAATTGTTTCTCTGCATCAGCTATTTCAGCTTGTCCCTTTTTATATTGCTCCTTTTTCTCATCTATAGTTGATTTTAATTGTACTAGCGAAGGATCGTCCTTATCTAAAAAAGCTGATAAATTATCATATAATACTTGTAATGCAACGATTTCTTGTCTTAGCTTTTCTAAATCTTCCTTTCCTTTATCTATTTTTTTCTGACTTTCTTCCTTCTTTACTTGGAAATCTGCATATTCCTTATTATACTTTTCTAAACCTTCTTCATAGTCTTTTTTACCCTGTTCTAATTTTCTTTCTCCTTGAGCAATTTCCTCATTGTATTTTTTTCTTCCTTCTTGTAGCTCTACTTCCCTTTGGGATATTTCAGCTTTAGATTTGTTTATATCTTTTCTTCCTTGTATTAACTTTTTTTCACCTTGAGCTAATTCAGTTTCTTTAGTAGCAATTTCCTTCTTTCCATTATGAAGATCCTCATTGCCCTTTGAAATTTTATTGTTTAGCTCTTGAGTTTCTTTATTTAATTTATCCTTTCCCTCATTTAATTGCTTATTAGCCTCTTCCATAATCTCATTGCGATTAACTTCTATTCTTGCTTTTTCCAAGCCTTGAAGCTTTTCTCTAATCCTATTTATAACTTCTTTATATTCATCGCTGAATGTGGAGGTTTCCTCATAATTTTTATTAACCTTCACATAACACTCTGTGTATCTAGGATAAGCAAAATCCTGAGGTAAAATCATCATATAATAAAGTACTGTTCCGTCGCCTACCTGGCTTATGCCCCTGTCAAAGGATATATATTGAGGACTTTCTATAAGCCCTACCACAGTGAAGGATTCTTCCTTTACTATGTCTTTAATGTTTTTTCCTTCCTCTGGAGAATTAAAAGTAACCTTATCTCCAATTTTATAACTTCCCTCAAATTTTTGATGACTTTCAACAACACATTCCCCAGATTTATTTGGTAACCTTCCTTCTACCACATTGACTTCATTTATTGGTTTTTCATTGTTTTCCACAGACCTTGGCAATGCATGAATTCTAACCACACTATTTTTTCCCTTGGAATTTACCAACAAGTCAGTGGAATAGGAAGCCATCACTTGAGATACTCCCTCTACCTGAGATATAGCTTTTATATCATCATCTTTAATTCCAAACTCTGATATTATTCTTAAATCCATAAAGTTGTTTGTTTCAAAAAACTTATTAGCAGAATACTTCATACTGGGACTTGCAGCCTTTACTCCTATAAAAAAGCCAACTCCTAATGCAACTATTAATACAATAGAAATGAATCGACTCTTTGTGCATTTTACTTCTCTAATAAAATCTTTAAATAATCTATTTTTCATTTAAGTGATACCACCTTTACCACTCAATATCATCAATAGATGTCAATGTTTTGTTCAATACAACTGATTCTACCTTACTATTCTTCATTTTAATTACTCTATCTGCCATAGGAGTGATGGCTTGGTTATGAGTTACTAAAATCACTGTCATTCCTTCATTTCTGCAGGTATCTTGTAATAGTCTTAAAATATTTTTACCTGTTTGATAGTCTAGAGCTCCCGTTGGCTCGTCGCATAAAAGTATCTTGGGTCTTTTAGCTAAGGCACGAGCTATGGCTACTCTTTGCTGCTCGCCACCAGACAGTTGAGATGGAAAATTATTTAGTCTATCGGTTAACCCTACACTTTCTAGTGCCTCCTCTGCCTTCATAGGATTTTTGCATATTTGAGATGCAATGTCTATATTTTCCTTGGCGGTTAAATTTTGAATCAAATTGTAAAACTGAAAAACAAACCCTATGTCATGGCGTCTATAAAGAGATAATTCCTTATTATTCATTGCACTTAACTCTTTACCATCTATAAATATGTCCCCACCATCACATTGGTCTATTCCACCTAGTATATTAAGAACTGTACTTTTACCAGCTCCACTAGGACCTACAATAGCCGCAAACTCTCCCTGCTGAACCTCAAAATCAACCCCATCATTAGCTGTAATTATGACCTCCCCCATTTTATATCTTTTGTAAACATGGTTAAATGTCACAAAGCTAATCATTCTCATTATTCCTCCTTTAGTTCTATATTTAAATCATGTTTCCTAAGGCATACTGCTAACAAATATTTGTTAAACACTTCATATAATTGAAAGTAAAATCCACTTATGTTGCTAAATATATTCTTACCTTCTATTTTAAAGTCTGTATCTTTCATTTTATAATTTATCCCTACTCCCATAGCCTTTCCTAAGCTTTCTTTCAAGGTCCAATAGCTAAAAAACTGCTTTTCTGGAGAAGAAGATTTATAAATACTATTTAGTTCTTCTTCTCCACATACTCTCTTAGCTACATTCCAATGAAAGGGTCTTATTTTTTCTACATCAATACCTATGTCATTGGCTGCTATGCCACAGACAACCAATCCATCACAATGACTAATGTTAAACTTCACATGGGAGTACTCTTTTAAAAATGGCTTTCCAAAGGAATTTGCAGCAATCTCTGTTTCCTCCAAAGATATTCCTAAACTATTATGAAGTCCATATTTCAAAAGATTCCTTCCCTGAAGGCTACCACAAGAGCTATAGGCATTCAGTTCTGTAAGATATATCTTCAAAGCTTTTTTCCCATATAGTCTACAATATCTTGTACATTTTTAAAGTTCCTTATATCCCTATCTGGCACCTGTATTTTAAAAGCTTCTTCAAATTCCCCTACAATGGCCATTATGTCATAGGAATTAATATTTAGATCCTTTATTAGGTCCATATCCATGTTTATTTTCTCTGCTTTAATTCCTAAGTAATCCCCTATAATACTTTTTACTTTATCAACCATTTCTTTTATCTCCTTTTTTAAATTTTATATCTTATGATTTTTTGAGAAGTGTTTTTTTCAAATTCAGAAGTTCTTATGTTTATGTCTTGTATTTGCTTATATCTAGGTAATGTCATGTTGATTTCTCTTAAATCCTCTTCTAATTTCTTTTCAACATCCTTAATGTTATATCTTTTAACAAAATCACTATCTATATAAGCAACTGCAATTATTTTTTCGCTATAGGTTTTTACTTTATCTGTGTGTACTACAACTTCCTGAACATAAGGCATTTTCTTCAAAATGTATCCCTCCAGTTCTTCTGGATGAACATTTTTACCATTGTTCAGTATAATAAGATTTTTCTTCCGTCCTGTAAGAAATAATTTCTTTTCCTGGTTCATATAGCCCAAGTCTCCGGTTTTAAACCAATCTCCATAAAAAGATTCCTCTGTTGCTTTCTCATCTTTATAATAGCCAAGCATTACATTGTCTCCAGAAACTAGTATTTCTCCGATGCCATCGCTATCAACGTTGTCAATCATCACATCGCAACATTTTATAATTTCTCCCACCGATGCTGATTTATTTTTTCCGCTTAAATTTACACTTATCAGTGGAGCACATTCCGTTATTCCATACCCATTAAAAACCTCTATTCCTATTTCTCTAAACCTCTCGATTAATTCTCCACTTAAAGGTGCTCCACCACATACTATGGTTCTAAGCTTGCCCCCAAAGGTCTTATGAATTTTTATAAATAGAAGTCGTCTAAGGTCTATTCCTATCTTAAGTAGAATATTGCTTACCTTAACTGCACCTTTAAAAATCTTGGTAACCTTTCTTCTTTCTAATTCAATTGTTATTTTTTTATACATGGTTTCTAAGAACAATGGAACCATCAATGCCATTTCTGGCTTAAACAAAGTTAAATTTCTTGAAAGATATTTAAGACTATCATTATAGTATACAGTCATGCCTAAATTTATAGGGGTACAAAGTCCGCATACATTTTCATAAATATGATGAAGTGGCAACACGGAGATAATAGTTTTATATTCTTTAAAAAATTCGCTAGCAACAAAAACTACTGACAATATATTGTAATGACTTAGCATAACTCCTTTATTAGCCCCTGTAGTTCCTGAAGTAAAAAGTAATATGCTTAATGCTTCCCTATCAATTTCTGCTTCTAAATAAGAATTGTATTCCTCCTGTAGAAGTTTCCTTCCTTCTTCCTTTAAATTCTCTAAGTTTAAATATCCTTCTTGATTTTCTTCCATACATATTAAGGTACTAAGGTTTTCATTCTTGGATTTCATCACGTCTATGCCACCTAGAAAGCTTTGTGAGAAAATTATTCCTTCCGAATCACTTTTAGCTATTAGTTCTCCTAAATGATCATAGGGTAACTCTTTATCTAAAAGCACTGCTACTCCTACTCCATTAATAACGGCTAAATAGCTAACCACCCAGCTATAGCTATTTTCTCCAACTATAGCTATATGCTTATTTTTCAGGCCCATCTCTATAAGTTTAGTGCCTAAAGCTTCTACATCATCTTTAAGTTGTCTAAAGGTATATCCCTTTGGCTTTCCATTTTTTATTTCATAAAAAGCCACTTTATCATCATAACAGATACAAGATTTTTGAAGCATATCTCTTAAATTATTTATATTCATTTTCTGTCATCTCCAATCTAGGATTTGGATTTGATTTTATCCATTATTTCTTCTAGGGTGCTTTCAGGGGAAGCAATCCCTAACTCTATAACCTTTAGCATCTCATAATACATCTTGCTTACTAATTCTTCATTACAGCAAGCTATATTGTACTCGAAAATAAAATCTAAAGTCCCTAAATCCGCTGCATCCATTATGGTAAGATATACTCCAACTCCTGAACATCCATTGGAGTGA
This sequence comes from Clostridium sp. UBA5530, assembly GCA_002423705.1. Taxonomy (GTDB): domain Bacteria; phylum Bacillota; class Clostridia; order Clostridiales; family Clostridiaceae; genus Clostridium_X. The sequence continues at coordinate 72,521 of DINW01000008.1, read as the reverse complement.
GGTCTTGTAGTAAATTTTAATTCCTCTTCAGTGTCTATTTTCCCCAGCTGATAAGTTAGGGATAAATCCGTAAATATAGCTCTTTTATTACCTTTTGCATGTTTAGTCTTTATATAATCACTTATATATTCAAAGGGGAAATCACTATGTCTAAAAGAATGTAATTGTTCATTAATTAACTTATTGCATCCTTCTAGAAATGTAAGATTTTTAGGACATTCAATCCTTAAGGGCATTATGTTTATCATCATTCCCCCAGCTTTTTTCCTAGCTGCGGTAGATCTTCTAGCTACTACATTATAAATAAAAGATTCATTTTGATTATTTAACATAAAAAAATAGCATTGACTTGCTAAAATAAAAAGAATCTGAGGTGATAACCTTTGTTTTGCACAAAAATCTTTTATAATGTCCACTTTAGCCTTGGGTAAGGTATATATTTTCTGCTTTGATTTCAGACGTAATGATACCAATCTATATGGTTTTCCAATAGCTTTTTCATTAATAGAGGCAAATTTGGGGGTAAGTTCGAATTTTTCCTTCAAGAATTGAAAATCTTTTTCTCTTCGCTCTGAAGTATCATATTCTAAATCTTTTTCTAAAATTGGCAAGAAGGGTTCTGGTGGAGATGGTAATTCTTTGTGGTGTTGTAATGCACAATATATATCTATAATGTCCTTTGTAAATACTGTAAGACCCCAAGCATCCATAATCACATGATTGATTTTAAGATATAATGCAGTACAATCATTAGCTAGATTTAAGATTATGAATTGATATAATTCGCAATCCTTATGTTTCATTGATGTTGCTGTCCATTTATCCATTTTCTTTATGACCTCTTCTTTAGTCATATTTCTACAATCAATCTCCTCTATTTTACCTGGCTTTTCCTTTGAAAAATATTGTTTCTCTACCTTTCCTACTTTCACTAATCTTAGATTCATAGCATCCATTCTGCTTATAGCTAAATATATGGCTTCTTCTAGAAGTTTTGTATCAATGTTTTCTTCAAACCATAAGGATGCACCAATATTAACAATGCTTTTTCTTGGACTATACTTCAATGCAAAGTACATAACCTTTTGGTAAGATGTCAAATCATAATACTCTCTTTTTTCCTCCATAGTTATCCCCCTTTTTTATTAAGTTATATATAATTATATGATTAGGTTTTTCCATTATACCTTGAAATATTATTTCATTTTTTCTATTATTTCCTATGATCCTAATTCTTCTTTAACACTTCCATATATGTCTTCATATAATACAACATAATAGTAACTTGCTTACTATTTAGTAAAACAAAAGGAGGTTTTAATATGAACAGGAGAAGTTTTAAAAAGTTTATTGGTGCTTTACTAACTGGGGTTTTAGCTTTTTCTTTTTCTTCATGTGGAAAAAATAAAGTGGAAAATCCTACTGACAAAGAACTTACTAAGGTTAGACTTAATGAAGTTGTGCGCTCAGTATTTTATGCTCCTATGTACGTAGCTATAAATAATGGATTTTTTAAAGATGAAGGTATTGATATAGACCTTTCTACTGGCCAAGGTGCCGATAAAACTATGCAACAGGTTTTAAGTAACAACGCAGATATAGGATTTTCCGGTCCTGAACAAATCATATATATTTACAATCAAGGTAGGGAAGATTTGCCTGTGGTATTCGCTCAACTAACTCAAAAAGATGGCTCTTTCTTAGTTTCAAGAAATAAAACTGAAAATTTTAATTGGTCTGAAGTTAAAGGCAAAAATATTATAGGAGCTAGACCTGGTGGCGTTCCTGAAATGTCTCTTGAAAAAGCTCTCACCACAAATAATATAAAGCTCAATGAGGATGTAAATATAATAACCAATATAGCCTTTACCGCTACCTCTGGCGCTTTTAAAGGTGGCACTGGAGATTATGTAGCTTTGTTTGAACCTACTGCTAGTATGCTAGAAAGTGATGGTAGTGGTCATATTGTAGCTTCTATTGGGCAAGTAGTTGGCACTATGCCATATACCTGTTTCTATGCAACTAAATCTTACATGGAAAAGAACCCTAATGTTCTATCAGGATTCACAAAGGCTATCTATAAAGGACAAAACTGGGTAAGAGAACATTCTGATGAAGAAGTAGCAAAATCCATAGAAAGTTTCTTTCCTGGAACAGATCACCAAATAATAGTAAATGTAATAAAAAACTATAGATCTATCAATGCCTTTGCTGATACTCCTAATATAAAAGAGGATGATATGTTACGACTAATGAATTTAATAGAGAGTTATAAAGCTGATTTAATAACAAAAAAACCTGCCTTTAAAGATATAGTTAATAATAAATTTGCAGATGAAGCAGTTCTAGGAAAATAAAGTAGGTGAATTTAATGAACAAAATGGACATAGAAGGCATCTATATGAATTATCACTCTTTGACAGGAGTTACAGAAGCCCTTAAAGATATAAATTTTTCTCTAGAGGAAGGTGAATTTATATCTATTGTAGGTCCTTCAGGATGCGGTAAATCTACTTTGTTAAATATACTGTGTGGTCTTCTCCCCCCCTCTCAGGGTAGCATATTTATAGATGGAGAAAAAATTAGTGGTCCCAATGAAAAAATGGGGTACATGTTTCAAAAAGATCAGCTATTTCCGTGGCTTACAGTGTGGGACAATGTAGTATTAGGTTTAAAAATAAAGAAACAACTGAATAAAAAAGCTAAAGAAAATATAGACATACTTTTAAATAATTATGGTCTTAAAGACTTTAAAAATCATAAACCCTCAGAACTATCTGGTGGTATGAGACAAAGGGTAGCCTTAATAAGGACCTTAGCCTTAAGCCCTCATATTCTTCTTTTGGATGAACCTTTCTCTGCTTTAGATTATCAAAGCAGGCTGATGGTTAGCGATGAGATCTTTAATATCATAAAACAGGAAGGCAAAACAGCCATAATGGTTACTCATGATATTTCTGAAGCTATTTCTACTTCCTCCAAAATAATAGTCCTATCACGAAGGCCAGCCATTATAAAAAAAGTAATAAATATAGAAATGGACTCTGAATACACATCTCCTCTAAAAAGAAGAGAGGCTCCTAATTTTAGAGAATACTTTAATCTCATATGGAAGGAGCTAGATTTAAATGAATAAGGAACTAGAACATGAAAAATATTTAAAGAAAGTTAAGAATAATAAACGAATTATAACTTTATGTAGAATAGCTCTTTTGGTATTTCTCCTAGCCCTTTGGGAAATAGCTGCTAAATATAAGTGGATTGATCCCTTCTTGACCAGCAGTCCCTCACGAATGTTAAAGAGCTTTCTCTTATTCTATAAAGAAGGCACCATTTTCAGACATACGGGAATTACAGTGTATGAAACAGTGCTAGGGTTTACTCTTGGTACAGTTCTAGGTACCTTAATAGCGATGCTGCTGTGGTGGTCAGACTTCGCATCTAAGGTTCTTGAACCCTATCTAATAGTTCTAAATGCTTTGCCTAAAGTAGCTTTAGCTCCTATAATCATATTTTGGGTTGGTAATGGCATTACTGCCATAGTTGTTATAGCTCTTTTAATATCAATAATAGTTACCATAATAAGTGTACTATCCGGATTTAATGAGGTAGATAAAGACAAAATTAAACTTTTAAAAACCTTTGGTGCCTCAAAATTTCAGATACTAAGTCATCTTATAATTCCAGCCTCTATTCCAACCTTTATATCAGCTTTAAAAATAAATGTTGGCTTGTCTTGGGTTGGAGTCATAATGGGTGAATTTTTAGTAGCTAAAGAGGGCCTAGGATTTATAATAGTTTATGGCGGTCAAATTTCTCAATTAGATATGGTAATGATGAGCATAGTTGTACTTTCCATAATAGCTTTTATTATGTATAAATTTGTGGCTATCTTTGAACGAAAGTATTCTTTTTAATATTCCCAATATTTCTTTTCTTCCCCTCTAAATCATTGTATAATGTAATTAGATTGTCCTTAAGTTTGGATTTGGAGGGGATTTTATGAATAGTGCAGTTAAAAGACTTCTTATAGAAGTAGGTTTATTATTTTTACTTATATTTTTAATTTCCAAAGTTAATCCTTTGTTTGGTAAATTGTTGCTCATAGCATATTTTGCTTATAAGTTATTTAGTCTACGTTATACCTTTTACTCTGTTAAAGGAAAAAAGCTATATGATGCTGGAGATAAGGACGGAGCTATTAAATGGTATGGTAAAGCAATAAAAGTACATAGCTGTAGACCTAGAACCTTTATAAGTTATGGATATTTACTTCTTATTGAGGGAAAGGTGGATGAAGCTCGAGAAATCATTGCTAGAACTGAAAATGATAGCTTAGATCCAAGGGAAAAAATAAACTACTATACCACCAAAGCTTTAATTGAATGGAAAAGCAATAACCTAAATAGTGCTATTGAAATATTAGAAGAGGCCAATAAAGACCTTAAGGCTCTTATGATTTACGAAAGCCTTGGATATCTATTAGTGATTTCTAAAGATTATGATAAAGCTTTACAGTTTAACTTAGAGGCTTATGACTATGATAGTAATGATGAGATAATAATAGATAACCTTGGAGAAACTTATTACTTCTTAGGGCAATACGATAAAAGCAAAGAGCTTTATGAAAATCTTGTAAAAAGAAATCTTTCCTTCCCTGAGCCATTTTACTATTTAGCTTTGATATATTTAACAGAAAATAGAAAAGCTGAAGCTAGAGAGCTTTTAGAAAAAGCTTTAAGTTGTCCTCAAGGATTTTTAACAGCTCTAAGCAAGGAAGATATTGAAAAAGCTCTAAAAAAACTTGACACTAAAGCTATAGAATAAAAAACAATAGGTCTGTATCAAAATAATTTATAATTTTGATACAGACCTATTAATTTAGAAAGTAAACTTACATCATGTTTCTAAGTATACTGAAGTTTATCATATCTTCTAAATTGTATCCCTCTGGCTTTTCATTGATACTGTGAAGAATCTTATCGTAGCTGTCCTTAAAAGTTGCTCTCTTATCCTTTACCACAAGATCCCTTAAAACTAATGCTCTAAAGGCTGTAAAGTATAATAATTGTTCTTCCTTTGTTATTTTATTATTATTTAAATAATCCATAACATAGGTGAGAGCTCTATTTATTACCTTCACATATACCGTAGTATTTTCCTTTGCAGTGGCAAAAGCTATTATTGCTTTTAAGGTGTACTTCACTCTTTCACTTTCTAGAGAATTAGCTAAGCATATGGCTCCATCTGCTTTTTGATTCTCTGCCATATATCTATATAGCTTTTCTTCTTCTGGAAGTATTTCCTCTTCTTTGGTAATCTTATATAAAAAGCTTGGTGCATCCAAAAAGTAGCCATAACTTAGATGTTCCATGGTTTCTTCTGAAACATCTAAAGGTAAAATCTTTTGTATAACCATTCCAAACAAAGGATCTTCCATCTCTTCAACAAACATAAAGGAAGTTTCGCTGCTTATTATACCAAAATCCTTAGATAGTTCTATTATCTTATTCTTCATAGATTCCTTCTCGGCACCCTTTTTACTTATGATGGCCTCCTCAATAGACTCTATTCTTTTTCTGCTCCATACTTTTTCAATAAGATACGCGTTTTCTCTAAGTTCAAAGGGTTCTAGGGGGATAGCCCTTTCAAAGGGTTTTTCTCCCACATATCCCTTTATTATAACCTCTCCTTTTGCTTCTCCTTTTACCCTGGCAAAGATAGAGAATGGTTCTAGATCATATATATATTCTATAGTCCTTGGATAAGTCCTTATAACCTCTCCTCCCCAAAGAATCTCTGTTACATCTATCTCTGGTCCAGTTATTCTATTAAATTGTCTTACTATAAGGTCTCCAAGTCTTTCTCCTCTATTTATAATGTCAGCTTTTCCTCCACTAATTCTAGCAACTTCGCTTATAAAATACCCATTTACTTTTTCATCTACCCCTATTGGGAAGATCCTATTATCCTTTATATTTTCTCTAACATACTGTAAGATATTTTCATCATCTTCCACCATATCATTGGTGAAAAGTATGATAGTGGAGTCCTCACCTTGATTCAAAGCCCACTTTAAAGCACCTTCTACATCTGAATCTGAACCATAGCTTAAATTTTTAACCCAATTTAATGCTTTATCTATATTGTCATCAGTGCATTTTAAGAACCCTTCACTTAAAGGCTGCAACTGTTCATGAAATGCTAGAATATTGAATTTATCCTCTACATTTAAATTTCTTAAGCCTAATCCTAAGGAACTCTTTATTTCGTTTATATTGTTTCCTTCCATAGCCTTGGAAAGATCCATTAGTACTATATAATTCTTTGAGGCCTTATGAGGTTCCTCCTCAAGATCTGGAAATAGTTTTAAATATACTAAACTTTCATCTTTCTCATGCTTAGGGAAAGTATATACTATGGCATCGAACTCCTCAGCGGTCTCTTCCTTCATTGACAATAAAAAGTCTCTATCTAAAGTCTCACCATTTTTTAGTGTAACTTTTAATAATGTTGAACTATCATAATCTTTTTCTATTTCATGGGATGGGCTCCATATCTTTAGTTTAGAGAAGGATTCTATAAGCAAATTTACCGATAAATCATAGTGATTTATGGTATCCTTCATTCCATCTATACCTATTGGGCCTTCCATAGCTGGAATTATAAGCTTATATCCACCCTCTTCTAGCGGAAGCTGATCCATATATGAAACCTTTACCTTTACAACCTCATTAGGCAATATATTTCCTATGGTTACATTATATATGTTATCTTCATCACATTCTATTTTTAATGTGTTTACTCCATCTTCTACAGCCTGTTCCCACAGGTCCTTTGCCTTGTTTTTTTCCTCAACTACAGCTTTAAAAATTCCCCCTCCAAGGTTAGCCTCAAATCCTGTTATTATGGCTCTATCTGGAATAGGGAAACTATATATGGCCTCTATGTTGTCTTCTCCTACGTTTTCAAAGGTTTGTTCTATAGTAAATTCCACAAACTCTCCACATATATTTCCATTTATATTAACATCCTTAAGTATAACTGGTAATTCTTCGTACTTGTCGTTGTATATTCCATATGATCTCATCATAGGCAACAACCTCCTTATATCTTAATTTTCATAATATTATATCATTTATAATATTTATTGTCTAACCTTATCCTTATCCCTTCCATCATATATAAGCAATCCTCTTCTGTCCTGTTTTATCTTAACTACACTTTCTCTAGTAAATTTAAATATATAGGTTAAAAACCTATCCTTTGACAACTGCCCTTTTTCTATATCAAAAAGAGCCTTTTCCATTCTTCCTGTATAATCTGTATCTAAAAGCTCCTTTATAGGAAATATCTCAATGAGATTTTGACCCTTTTCTGTGATTAAAATTGACTTTCCTTTTGTATACATATACTTTGCTTCCTTAAGCTTTTTTATAGTGTCTGCCCTTGTAGCTGCAGTACCTATGGAGTATCCTTTTAATACCTCCTCTCCTGCTTCCTCTTCTTTATCTGAGGTATTTTTACCACAGGTCTCCATGGCCTTTAGTAAAGTCTTTTCTGTAAGGTGAGCTGGGGCTTTGGTACTTTTTTGTTGAATCTTTAATCCCTTGACTTCTACCTGTTCTCCCTTACTTATAGATGGAAGTAATTCTTCTTTAATTTTATCATCATAAAGCTTCATCCATCCTTCTTTTATAAGAACCTTCCCCTTGGTCTTAAACAATCTATCATAGTTTTCTCCTTTTATCATAGTTATTATTTCTGTTATCTCAAAAAGAGCTTCCTCCATGAATTGAGACAAAAATCTATTTTTGATAGCTTCATACACTATGGCTTCATCCTTTGTAAGGTTTTTGCCTTCTATATAAGTGGGGATTATAGCACTATGGCTTTCTACCTTTTTATTGTTAAAAACCTTTTTGCTAAATGAAAAGTTTATCTCATCTTTGAAGGGCAGATTTTTTTTGTGAACTTCTAAAACCTTTTCTGCCTTTTCTTTAATGCTTTCTTCTAAGGCTGTACTAGAAGTCCTAGGGTATGTTATAAGTTTTTTTTCATATAAGCTCTGTGCAACCTTAAGAACCTTGTCTGAAGTCCATCCTTTGTACTTTGATGTTATAAATCCCTGTAGGTTAGTTAAATTAAATAAGGACATAGGATATTCTTTTTTTTCATCCACATTTTTTTCTGATACTATTGCAGTTTTTCCCTTTATTTCATCCACAAGTCTATCTAGGCTCTCCCTCTTTGGAAATTTATCTTTATCCTTATAAAAGAACTGGCCCTCATAGGTTCCCTTCTCACCTTTAAATGTAGCTATAAGTTCAAAGTATTTTTCTGGTTTGAATTCTTTAATTTGTTTTTCTCTATCGTATACCATTTTCAAAGTTGGCAATATAACCCTGCCAACATTTAATACACTGTTTTTCCCTCTTCCATACTTTAATGTAGTTATAGTAGTTAGATTTATTCCTATGACCCAATCTAACCATTGTCTTGATATGCCTGCACTCTGAAGATTTTTCATCTCTTGATTTTCTTTAAGCTCTAAGAGGCCTTTTTTTATTTCATTAGGGGTCCATTCATTTATAAGAATTCTATATATTGGTTTGCTTATATTTAAATATTTATATATAGTAGTAGCTATAACTTCCCCTTCTCTATCAAAATCTGTAGCAGTTATTAGCTTCTCCACATCATCTCTCATAGATAAAGCCTTTATAATGTTAAGCTGTTTTTTTGCTCCAGTATCCACCGTTGAGTTATACCCGCCCTTAGTTTTAACCTTATACCTAAACTCCTTTGGGATATAAGGGAAATTATTGAAATCCCATTTTTCCATTGCTTTATCATAATCTTTACAATCATATAAAGTTAAAAGATGCCCGAAAGCCCAAGTTACTATATACTCTTTTCCTTCTAAATAACCATCACCTTTTTTATTGCACCCCAATGCTTCTGCTATATTTCTTCCTACAGATGGTTTTTCAGCTAAAATCAAAGTTAATGCCATGTTTAACTACTTCTCCTTCTTATCCCAATAATATCTATATATATATTATACGTTTTTTTCATGAATTTATAAAGTCGAGTTCCTTGTAAAAATAATATTGGAGCTACCTACAGCTAAGTATCCTCTGTTTAGTAGCTCCAACTTATTCCACTTTTTCCCTATGCACATGTTATGCTAATATTTGTCTGATGTATGCCTGGCTTATCTTTTATATACTATTTCTCCATCTATTATGGTATATAAAGTATTTGTGAAAGTATCAAAAGGACTTCCATCTAGTATTACTATGTCTGCATCCTTTCCCTTCTCTATTGAACCTATTCTATTTCCTAAGCCTAATATTTCTGCAGAATTTATGGTTATAGTAGATAATGCTTCTTCAAAGGTCAAATTTCCTGCCTTTTGTACAAGTCCAGCGCATATTGGTAGGTATTGTATTTCTGTTACAGGATGGTCAGTGGTCAATGCAACCTTTACTCCTTGTCTCATCAATATGCCTGGAGTTTCAAAGTTTTTATTTTTTACTTCTATCTTTGATTTGCTAGTCATAGTTGGCCCAACTATAGCAGGAAAGTTAGACTCTTTAACATCTTCACTTATTAGATGGCCTTCGCTACAATGATCCAAGGTCATATTTAAATCAAACTCTTTAGCTATTCTTATAGCTGTCAATATGTCATCAGCTCTGTGGCAATGAGCTTTTAAGGGCATCTTCTTTTCTATTACTGGAACCATTGCCTCCATTTTTATATTTTCTTCAAAGAATTCACCTTTTTCTTGGGCTTTTTCCTTCTTACCTTTGTAATTTTTAGCTTCAATAATGGTCTGTCTTAACAATGCCGCAGTAGCCATTCTTGTCATAGGCATTTTAGATTTGCTGTTGTAGACCCTTTTTGGATTTTCCCCAAAGGCTATCTTCATAGCTGCTGGTTGTAGTATTTTCATTTTATCTATGTTTTTCCCGAAAGTCTTCATAGCTATAAATTGCCCACCTATAACATTAGCGCTTCCTGGTCCTGTCATTACTGTAGTAATACCAGCTTGTACAGCCCTATCAAAATATTCATCCATAGGATTAACCCCATCTATAGCTCTTAGTTGTGGAGTTATGGGATCTGTCATTTCATTACTATCATTACCTTCAAACCCCATACCTCCCTCTATTATTCCTATATGGCAGTGAGCTTCTATAATTCCTGGAATAATTAATGCTCCCTTTGCATCTATTATTTCTCCATGGTAATTGTTTATATCCTGTGCAATTTCCTTAATCTTTCCATCTTCGATTAAGATATCTCCTTTTTCATAGATTTTGCCAGCCATAGTATATATTTTCCCGTTCTTTATAAGCATACTATCCCTCCTACATTTCTTCATATACTGACACTATTCTATGGCTATCTATTAAAAACCTTGCAAATTTTATAACTTCTGTACTGTTTAACTATAAAGTGTATTGATGTTTTCTACATTTCATTTGTTGCCCATATAAAAAAGTTCAACACTGCTGCATAGGCCACCCATAATATATATGGTATCATCAAAATTCCTGATATTTTATCCTTCTTGAAAAACGCTATGGTTGTAAGAACTATAAATATTAAAAGTATTACAATTTCTACAAATGCTAATCCATATAGCCTAAAGGTGAAAAATAAAAAAGGCCACAAAAAGTTCAATATAAGTTGTATACCATATAACATAAGGGCCCCTTTAACATTTTCTTCTGTGGTTTTACCTACCATGTATACCCTGTAGGCCGCCAATGCCATAAGTGCATATAAGATGGGCCATATTATAGGAAATACTATGGCTGGCGGAGCAAAAGAAGGCTTATTTAAAATATTATACATTTCCATAGAATTTTTAGTAAAAGCCCCTGCTATAAATCCAGTTCCCTCGGCAATAAGCAAGCTTATTATAAAAGCTCCTACATCCATCTTTTCCTGTACTTTTAATATGTTTTTCATAAAAAAACTCCTCTCATTAAATCTAATAAATCTTATGAGAGGATACTTCTTTTTATTCTAATTTAGTGATTATATACAATTTCCTTTTGTAGAATTTCATCCAATGCTAACTTTATATCCTTTATAACTTCAGTTTTATTGGTTTCATTTAATAGCTCATGTCTTCCACCTTCATAAAGCTTATAATGAACCTTTTCTATATTTAAAGCCTTATATAAATTATATAAATTTATGATTCCTTGTCCTTCATATCCAACTGGATCCTTAGAGCCAGCAAATATATGAATTTCTAAATTCTTTGGTATCTTATCTAGATTCTCCTTGTGATGGATAGCCTTTAACCCTTTCAATAAGTCATAATAATAAGATACTGTAAACACTTCTCCACAATAAGGATTTTCTATATACTTGTCTACTTCTTTTTCATCTCTAGATAACCAATCAAATTGGGTTCTGGTGGGCTTAAAGCTATTGTTAAATGACCCAAAAGATAGTTTGTCCATCATCTTGCTTTTCTTTTTTCTTCCACAAAATTTCATTTCTATCCAAGACAATGCTAAACCTAATGTAGCTATAGATTTTTGTTTTCCATTAGTGCCCATTAATATAAGTCCATTTATTGTATCTCCGTATAGTTCTATATACCTTTGAGATAAGAAGGACCCCATACTATGACCCAACAAAATAATTGGTATGTCTTTATTTTCCTCTTTTATAAAATCATTTAAATCCCTTAAATCCTTTACCATAGCATGAAAATTATCCTTATCGTCCATATATCCTATGTCTCCTAAGGTTTTTGCTGTAAGTCCATGGCCTCTATGATCATGTCCATAAACAATATATCCTTCTTTAGCTAAAGCATTGGCTAACTCATCGTATCTTAAAACATGTTCTGCCATGCCATGAGCTATTTGAACTATGGCCTTAGGAGTAATTCCATCTTCAGTATTCCATCTGTAGCAATTAAGTTCTATTCCTTCATTATCTTTAAACCTAAAATTTTCTCTTGCCACCTTTCTACCTCCTATAAAATAAATTCAATTAAGTTAATTCTTATTAAGCTTATTTTATAGGATTTTTTACTTTAAATCTAGTTTTTTAAACCATAAGGTATCAAATTCATCTTAGGTGAAGTTCCATCTTGGTTGAACTCCCAAAAGCCCTATTCAACCCTAAATAGCTTTCAATATTACAGATATAGACATGAGTTAAATATTTTTTTACTAACTTATGTTATAATATTGATAGTCATTATAGGAAAGCAGGTGAAATATTTGAACATTTTAATTGCTGAAGATGAACAAGATATATGCAGCTTATTAGCCCTTCATCTTACTAAAGAAGGGTTCAACGTATTTAAAGCCTTTAATGGTTCCCAGGCTCTAGAGATTTTTCAAGAAGAAAATATAGATTTAGCTATACTAGATGTTATGATGCCTATTCTAGACGGGTTCTCTGTGTTGAAAGAGATTAGAAAAAATAGTGAAATACCTGTAATCATGCTTACAGCTCGTGGCGAAGATACTGACAAAATTATGGGGTTAGACTTAGGCGCAGACGATTATGTTGTTAAGCCCTTTTCTGCCATGGTTTTATTGGCCAGAGTAAATGCCCAGCTTCGAAGATATTACAAATTCGCACAAGGTCCAAATCAACCTACCCTTTCTATAGGGGCTCTTTATTTAGATAAGGATAGTTGTACTTTATATAAGCATAAAAACATTGTAGATTTGAACGCTAAGGAGTATAAGATTATGGAGCTACTTATGGATAACATAGGAAAAGTATATACTAAAAAGCAACTTTACGAAGAGGTTTGGAAGGATAGCTATTATGGAGATGACAACACCATAATGGTCCATATAAGTCATATTAGAGACAAGATTGAAGATAATCCTAGGGACCCAAAATATTTAAAGACTATTAGGGGTATAGGTTATAAATTGGAGAAAGTACAAAATGAGGAAATATAAACTACGCAAACACAAAATAGCTAACTCCCTTTTACGAAATTACATATTTTTAGCCCTAACTATGATATTTTTAATCATAATAACATCTTTCATTGTGAGTATCTTTGCTTTTGCTTTATATTTTAATACACCATCCTCCTTTTCCGTGACGGATGCATCTTCTTTAATGAATGACGACTACACAAAGATTGATTATGCCACCATAGAAAATCTTGGCGGATATGCTGATGTTTTAGATAAAAATAATAATATTATTTATAGCCAAGGTAACTCTCCAAATGATAAATCTAAATATACCATAGAAGATTTTAATAAAATAATATTAAGTAGCAGCTTTGAAGTAGTTGAAGATGGATATATATACAGAAGTGCCTATAATAAAGATAAGGATTTCTTATTAGTAGTAGCCATCCCCGAAAATTATGATACCACTATTCCAGGGCATAAATTAACTCCTAAAATTTTCGGTGTAATTTCTGCTTTCTGTGGTTTATTAATCCTTGCTCTGTTCTTTATAATTTATTCAAGACTTTCCTCTAGAAATTTTGTAAAGCCTTTAAGTGCTTTAACTGAAGGTGCTAAAATTTTTGCTAAAGGAGATTACTCTGCAAGAATTAATATATCTTCCAATAATGAATTTGGGGAATTGAGGGATGCCTTTAATACCATGGCTGAAAAAATTCAAAAGGAAACTACACTAAGAGAAGAATCTGAAGAGGCTAGGCGTAGACTTATACTAGACATTTCCCACGACCTAAAGAATCCACTATCTAGTATATTAGGCTATTCTAATTTACTTCTTTCAGAGGAAGTTACTCCTGAGGAAAGTAGCAAATACTTAGAGATAATAAATAATAACAGTGAAAGAGCTAATGAGCTTATACAAGATTTGTTTGACTTCTCTAAACTTCAAAGTACAGACTTTAAACTTACTTTAGAGGATACTGATATATGTGAATTTTTAAGAGAAGCTATAGCTTTTTATATTCCTGAAATAGAAGAGAAAGAATTTCTTTATGATTTTGATATAGATGATGATAGTTTTTTCATACCAATGGATAAAAAGCACCTTTGGAGGGCACTATCAAATCTTATAAATAATTCCCTAAAATATAACCCTAAGGGAACATTTATAAAAATTTCAGGCAATAAAATAAATCATAGCTTCAAGATAGTAATAGAAGACACCGGTATTGGTATTCCAAAGGATCTGCAGACCGAAATCTTCCATCCCTTTGTAAGAGTTGATGATTCTCGTAACTCTAAAAGTGGTGGTAGCGGGTTAGGCCTTGCCATTGCTAAAAATATAATCGAAAAACATGGTGGAATTATTGAGCTACTCAGTGAAAAGGACCTTGGCTGTAAATTTATAATCTTTCTATATAAAGATAATACTTAATTGAGAATTTAGAATGTAAATTTTAAAATTACGGATGTACTTCTATAAGAATTACCAAAAAATAAATTACTTAAGAAATTCCTATGGAGTTCTTAAGTAATTTTGCATTTTTAATTTTCAATTATGATAAAACCTCTTATATGTATATATCTGAAAACTCTATTTCTACCTTTTCTCTTAAGCTTCTATTTTCTATTACAGCAGATGTATCCATATCTATTCCTTCTAAATCATATAAGGTAACCATAAATTCGCTCCCTGCCTCTTTTTCACTCATAACTTCTATGTTGCCACCTAAAATCTCTACGAAATTTTTTACTAGAGAAAGACCTATTCCGCTTCCCTCAGTTAATCGATTAAAGGATTTATCTACCTTACTAAGCTTTTCAAATATGTATTCATTATTTCCTTTGGGTATTCCAACCCCATCATCCTTTACAGATATAGATATTCCATCCCCATTATCATATAAAGTAACTAATACATGTCCATTTGTTTTTGAGAATTTAACTCCATTAGATATAAGGTTAAGCACTATCCTTTCAAGAAGATTTTTATCGCAGACTATGAACCTTTCCTCTACATAAGTATCAAATACAATACTTAAATCCATCTTCTTATCTTCTACATATTTTGAAGCTTCTAAGGTTAAATCTTCTATAAATTTTACTGCATCAAAGATTGTAAATTTAGGTTTATAATATCCGGATTCCACTGCTGTAACATCAATAAGATTGCTGGATAGTCTCATCAGTCTTAAACAATTAGCTTTTAACATTTCATTGTATCGACTTAAATTTTCTATATCCCTATTTTGAATATATACAGCTTCCATTTGAAGAGCAGTATATATAACATTTATAGGAGTTTTCAATTCATGAGACACATTTGAGAAAAATTGAATTTTAAGTTTTTCTTCAGCCATACTTTGCATAAATTCATTTCTTAATTCTTCTATCTTTTTCTTTTCTTCTACATCTCTGAATACGCAAAGCAAATGGGTTTCTCCATTCAATATAAAAGTTCTAGAAGAAACC
This sequence comes from Clostridium sp. UBA5530, assembly GCA_002423705.1. Taxonomy (GTDB): domain Bacteria; phylum Bacillota; class Clostridia; order Clostridiales; family Clostridiaceae; genus Clostridium_X. Next base: position 57,123 of record DINW01000008.1, on the reverse strand, counting down.
TCCACCTCAAAATCCTTTCCTTCCATATCAACAAATCGTTGTTTTTTATATGGCATTATCTCTCTTCCATTTTTAAGCTCATTAATTCTGTATTGGGCATATTCCTTAAAATTTTCATGGATAATATCCAAAATATCTTTTCCTTCTAAAGCTTCATACCTCTTAGCTTTAAGGATATTGGCTGCCGCCCTATTGGCAAAATAAATTTTATTGTCTTTTATATCTATAGTAGGCTCAGGAAGGAAATCAAAAATCATCTTATACTGCTCTTTACTATCTTCTAAATCCTTCTTTGCATGTTCTAACTCCTTATTTTGTAAATAAAGAGTTTTATTCACTTCTTCTAGCTTCATACTTTTATCATAAATTTCACTAAACATATGCTCATAAGGGTTTCTTAAAGAATTTTCTCCTATGATTATATATATTATAAACACAGATATAAACTTAAATATGATTGAGGTGTATACATTAACAATACTTGGCCTTATGGACAAGGATGTTATAAAAGTCACTGACAAAATATTAAATCCTATTGAATATTTTATAAGCTTGAAATTCCTTGAGCCCATATTGTTTTTTCCTATGTTAATTCTGCTTATAGCTATTAAAAACAAAATTATGATGATGGAATTGTTTAAAGTTATGATATACTTTATAATCTCTGGGTTAGATATTTCAATAATCTTGTTCCATATTTTAATATTAATAAAACTTATAAATATAATTATCCCAGTAAATTTATATATTACTTTTCCTACATCTATGGCCTTATCCTTAGATTTTAGATATTTGGTAGAAATTATTAGAGATATAGCCTCTACATATCTTGATAATGATAAAAAGCCCCCACACATCAATCCTTTATTAAGCCATATTTCTCCATTAGGTATGGTAGTTAATATAAAGAACAACTGCAAAATAGCCACAAATCCATAAGCTATTCCTAAAAAAGTGAAGAAATTATTTTTAGAGATTTTATAGGTGTTTATACATATCATCATTATGGAAAATCCTATTACGAAATTAAATACTTCCATAAGCTTATAAAATAGTCTATAATCCAACAATTCAGTTACTGCAAATATGAAGCAGATGCATATGCTCACAAAAAGCTTCCCATTAATATCATTTTTTACCCACTTAAAAAAACTCCCCAACTAAATCACCTCTTATGGCTATAGCTGCCATCCCCCAAAAGTTGTATACTCTATAAACAAAATTTCTTCTTACTTATGTTCATGATCTCTTATATGGTTCATACAGTACTCATGATTGCCAGTGCATTTTGAACAATATCTAAACTCCATATCGGGATCATCATTTTCTGTTATACCACATACAGTGCACTTATGAATATATCCTTTTTCTAATTTGATAACATTATCCCCACCCTTAGCTACATTTTTCCTAAAGGATTTATTTTGAGCTACTGTCTTTTTATTCTTGAAAGATAATATTATATCCTTTCCAAAGAATATGAAATAGTTTATTAAACAAACTATAGCTGCTACTCTTGCCCCATTACTATTAGCAAAGATTATGTTATATATTATATAAAACCAATCTATCCATGCTAATACCTTTATAGGTACTGGAAGTACAAAAAACACCAATACCTCAAAGTCTGGAAATAATTTAGCAAAGGCCAAAAACAATGACATATTTAAAAAGCTGGCAGTCATAGGTGATCCTGTAATAAAAGAAGCTATTATTACTCCTACCATTCCACATAAATAATATGTGTTGAATTTAAATGCTCCCCACTGTGATTCTAAGCCGCTTCCTGCTAAATAATAAAAATAAAGAGTAAAAAATAGCCAGATTATGCCACTAGTCATAGGTGGAACAAAAATAAAAGTTAGTAATCTCCATATCTGTCCCTCCATTATTTTTTGAGGAACTAAAGCTATTAATTCTAAAAGTTGAACTTGCCCTAAATAAAAAACAACAAAATATATTATGGCATTAGCGCTTATTATATATGCCATAAGATTCTTTATAGCGTATCTTCCAAATTTTCTCTCTAACTTATCTATCCATTTCATTTTTATGCTCCTTTCTACAATATCTTATGTTATAGAAGTTTATCTATTTTATTATAATCTCTTATCTCTTTCCTAGGTGCTGTACCATTTTATTCTGTTTACAATGAAGATAATAGCACATATGAAAAAGGTTGTGTAAAGTTTAAATTCCACCTTACACCAAGTTTCACCTGATAAAATTTATATGTTTTCATTTTCTATATTATTATATTATAACCTATGCTAAAAAGTAAAACTAAATTTTAAGGGACTACCTTTTTGGTAATCCCTTTTTTATCTAATATATAAGTTTTATTTTCATATGCTATTTAAGAGTTTTTAATACTTCTAATAGATACTTCCAATTTCTCTCCACTGATCCTATACTCATGTGCTCATTAGGTGTATGAACATCGTACAAGTCAGGTCCAAAGGATATCATATCTATTTCGCCAAACTTTTCTTTAAACAATCCACATTCAAGGCCTGCATGTAATGCTTCTACAGATGGCTTTTTCCCATAAATTTTTTCGTGTACGTCTTCAAACACTACTCTTATCTTTGAATTCTTATCATATTGCCATTCTGGGTAAGCACTGAAGGTTTCCATTTTTCCACCTACTAAATTAGCTAAAACCTTAGTTTCATTAACTATCTCTTCTTTCAAAGAACCAACGGAACTTCTAACTGCACTTTCAAACTTAACTTCATTTTCTAAAGTACTAATAACTCCTACATTTGTAGAACTTTGTACTAATCCAGGAATATCTACGCTCATAGTATAAATTCCATTAGGCATTAAGTATAATAGTTCTATAACTTTTTCAGTAGTTGGTTTTGAGAAACACTTATTACTTATTTCATCTAAAATTTTAACTTCCACCTTAACCCCTGGATCTGAAGAACTTAATTCATTTTTTAATATATCATTTAGTTTTTGTGACTTTTCTTTAACAAGTTCTAATGAACTTTCATAAATCTTTATAGTAGCACTTGCTTCTCTTGGAATTGCATTGTTCTTAGCTCCACCTTTAATGTCTACTAGATAAAGATCCAAGCTTTGACTCAATTCAACTAAAAGCCTTCCTAATATTTTATTGGCATTTCCTCTTTCCTTATTTATATCCATTCCAGAGTGTCCGCCCTTAAGTCCTTTTACAATGATAGAGCAATCTATAGCTTTATAGTTTGGAGAATCTACCCAACATATAGGAAGAGAAACCACTGAAGTAACTCCACCTGCACAGCTTACTAAGAGTTTACCTTCTTCTTCAGAGTCTATGTTTATTAAGGTTCTTCCTTCTATATCCTCTGCCTTTAGTCCCATAGCACCACCCATTCCAGTCTCTTCTTCTGTTGTAACCAAGACCTCTATAGGAGGATGTGCTATATCCTTAGATGCCAATACTGCCATAGAATAAGCTACAGCTATTCCATTATCAGCTCCTAATGTAGTATTGTTTGCATAGATATAATCTCCTTCTATTTTTAATTCTATGGGATCTTTTGTAAAATCATGAATAGTATCATTGTTTTTCTCACATACCATATCCATGTGACCTTGAAGGACTATTCTTTGTGCGTTTTCATAACCCTTTGTTCCTGGTTTTCTTATTATTACATTTAAAGCATCATCTTGTTTTACTTCTAGGCCTAATTCCTTAGCAAAATTAACTAAGTAATCGCTTATAGCCCTCTCATTTCCTGAACCTCTAGGGATATTACATATCTCTTCAAAATATTTGAACACCTCACAAGGCTCCAAGTTTTTTAATACTCTATTTTCCATGACCCCGTCCCCCTTAGCATATTTATTTTAACTACTATTTTAATATTCTATGATAAAAAGAAAAATCCTTCCTCTTTGTACTCTTCTTTATATATAACTATGTAAATTTTTTATCTCATGTCATACCCAATCTCTTTAAGTTAGATATAACAACATATAAAATTCAACTTAGGCTCAAACCCTTCTTTGAACCCAAGTTGAACTTCATTGTAATTTTAACTTAATTCAATTTTGGCCTTTTCCTTATTCATATCTATAAAGTTGGAATCTCTATTATCAGAAATTTCTATAATGGGTAATGCTATAGTGAATACAGATCCTACTCCCAGCTCGCTTTCTACCTTAATGCTTCCTCCTTGTAATTCTACTAAGGACTTTACAATAGAAAGACCTAATCCACTTCCTATATTCCCCATGGACTCATTACAAACCTGAACGAATTTACTGAATATGGAGTTCAACTTATCTTGTGGTATACCTATTCCATTATCCTTGACTTGTATTGTGATTTTACTATCTGTGCAATCCATATATACGGATATTTTTCCACCTGGATTAGTAAATTTTAATGCATTTGATAACAAATTAAGAATTATCCTTTCCATCTTTTCGCCATCAAAACTCGTATATATCTCCTCTTCCATGGTGTCAAATTCCAATGCTATATCTTTGGTTTTAGCATATTCTACAGCTAACATACAGGTATCCTCTACTACTTCAACTAAGTTACCATAACTATAATTAATCTTATAAAAACCACTATCTATCTTAGATATGTCTATTAAGTTGTTAACTAGCTTTATTAATCTATATACATTCTTGTTTATTATGGATAAGTACTCATCTAGCTTATCATTATCATTGTCAATATCCTTTTTATATACGTCTATCACTTGTAAAGTGCTATTTATAACGTTTAGGGGAGTTCTTAAATCATGGGATATATCTGTAAAAAAATCCGTCTTGATTTTATCTGTTTCTATAAACTCTTCTAATAATTTATTATTAGTTATGTCTCTAATAGAGCCTATAGCCCCATTAAACTGATTCAACACACCCTTTATATTTTTCCAAGTAATACTAAGCATTACTTTTTTTCCATCATCTCTTAAATAAGTAGTCTCCTCCTCATTATATTCCTCATTGTACTTTATTATCCCTTTTCTAACTTTAACCTGAAAGGTATCTTCTAATTGTTTTCCAATGAAACTTTTTGGTTCTTCATCTAGGATATTTTTAACTGAATCACTAATAAAAGTTATATAGCCATCACTATTAAGCTCAAATATTATATCTTTTTGATTAGAAATTATGTCTCTTAATCTTTCTTCATTGGCTTGAAGTTTATTCTTAGTGTATATAAGCTTATTTTTAGTTCTTTCAAAATGCAATACTAAGAAACCTAATAAGGCTACCGACTGAAATAAAGTATTAATCACATAAAATGTCATCATAACATCATAGGGTTTTCCTAAGAAAGTAGCTATACATAAATATATGGCCCAAATAATCAAGATACCCTTCATGATTATTTCTACTACTTCCATATGACTTATGTCTTTTATCTTTTTAATGGTCATCCATATAATTTCTATACCTATAGCTATTACGGTGATTCTGAATAAATCATGTATTCTTCCATATCCCATAGCTCCAATTATATTTACTACAACCAATATTATATTTATATTTTTAAAACTAATTTTAGGCTTTTCATCTATGAATGCATATACTCCATATATAAAGCTGATAATACTTGCTAAAGTTAAGTATTGATTTAAAACTAATACATGCATACCACAACCTCGTCTATCATACATCATACTTGAAAGTACAACAAAATTAGCCATGGACACTAATAATACAGAATTTTTCCAAAACCTTATAAATTCATATTTTTCCATTATATAAACATATAAAAAAACTACAAAAAGAATTATATTTATTAAAAGCGGAACTGCCACTGCAGCATTTAAAAATACCATTTTTCACCTCATTTTTACAACATACTGCTATGGAACATGAAAATCATTCCATATATCTTAGAAATATTATATCATATTTTGTCATTAAATGATGTATGTTATAAAAATAATGTAAAATTTCAAAAAATATTACTATGTTATAGTAAATAAAATATTTTTCATTTATTATTTTTTAAATTTATCAAAGTTCTCCTAATTTTTCTTTTAAAAATTTACTTTTAGGAAACTTTTTACTTAGACTTTCATATACTATTTTTGCATCTTCATTAAACCCAAGTTTCTCTAGACACTGCCCCTTAGCCATCATTAATGTCAAATTATCCTCTAATTCTTTTGATGGAATCAGTTCTAATGTTTTAATAAACTCTTGGTAATTATTTATGGCGTAGTAGCATTGTGCTTTTATTCTAAGTGCCTCACTACGAAAATCTTTTTCATCTAGTACTCCTTCTATTGATTCTAATGATTTTTCATAGTTTCCCTTTGAAAATTCCTCTATGCTTTCATCAAATTCCTTACCTTTTTTACTTTTATATAATCGAATTTTCTTATATGCAAAAATTCCATAGGGTAAGATAAGTAGCAAAAGAAATGGCTCTAATATACTTAAAACCAATATAATAACTATTATAGTTATCATTTTTCTAACTTTTTCTTTATTGGTATGGAACTCCATTTTTATCTCCTTTTTAAAATAATGAAGAGGACATCCCCTTCATTATTTTCTAGTCTAATTTAAAATTCTTAAATTTTTCTCCCAATAATTCCCCTAAGGTAGTGTCATTATTATCCATATATTCCGAATAATCTTCTTTTGGTCTTTCTATGGCATCTTTTATACTTAAAGATATTCTTTTATCCTTGGAATTTATATCTATTATTTTAACATTTACATTTTGTCCTATTTGTAGCACATCCGATGGCTTTGCAATTCTCTCTTCTGTTATCTCTGAAATATGAACTAAGCCTTCAACTCCATCCATAATTTCTACAAAAGCTCCAACATTTATAAACTTCACTACTTTTCCCTTTATAACATCATTTACCTTCATATTATCTACAACTTTATTCCATGGATCCTCTTCAACATCTTTAAGGCCTAATGAGATTCTATTTTTATCCTTATCAAAATCTAACACATATACATTAACCTTATCTCCAACAGATACTACTTCCTCTGGTTTCAACACTCTTTTCCAGCTTAATTCACTTATGTGTATCAGGCCTTCTGCCCCACCTAAGTCTACAAAGGCTCCAAATTTAGCTAGTCTAACTACCACACCCTGTCTCTTTTCTCCCTTTACTAAGGAATTCCATAGAACCTGTTTTTTTTCTTCATTGACTCTCTTTTCTATAGCCTTTATTGAAGCCACTATTTTATTTTTATTTAAATCTAACTCTATTATTTCACAACTGTAATTTTTGCCTATAAGATCCTTAAGCTCTACTCTATGAATGCTTGCTTGAGATCCTGGTATAAACACTGATATTCCTCTATATAGTCCTATGAGTCCACCCTTAACCATTTCTTTTATATATACATCAATAGCTTCCTTCTTTTCAAAGGATTTTTTTATGTCTTTCATGGTCTTTATATTATCTGCTTCTTTTTTAGATAAAAGTACATTACCTTCTCCATCATCAAAGCTTAAAATCATCACATCTATTTCATCATCTTCTTTAATAAATTCTCTTATGCTTTCATTTTCTTCACATAGATCATCCCTTAATATAATTCCATCCTTCATATAGTTTATATTTACTAGAACATACTCATCTGATACCTTTAGAATTTTACCTTTAACTATATCTCCTTGTCTTAAAGTCTTTAAATCGTATTGACTTAAAAGTTCTTCCATAGACATTTCATTCTCATTCATTCTTTTATCACTCCTAACAATTTCTCACATACTATTTTACTAGATTTACACCATTCTATCCAGTACTAACTTTCTTCTTATTAAAATCATATTAACCTTTTTTTCATAGGATTTTGTTTTTATATGATGTATAATATTATATATTGTGGTGTTAAATTCAAAATAGATTTCATGTTTTTTGCACCACCTAAAAACAATTAAACGGTATCACATAACCTATTAAACGTTAGAAAACATTAGATAATGTTAAATATATTATCTTTTAATGTGTTATTTATTATATTTTGGTCTTTTTTAGTTAATTTCCAACCTTGTTAGAACATTGCCATTACTATATAATGTGTACATAAAGTTAATTCAGGGGGTGAACACAATAAATAATAAAAAGCGCTTTTTATTTATCTTTCTTTTAACTTTCATATTTTTATCAACTAGTTATCTTGACTTTGATTTTAACTCAATTACCAGGTCAAATGACCAAGGTGCAGATATATCTGTAGCTTATGCTAAGAGCAGTGGTTCTTCTAGTAAAAGCAGCTCTAGCAAAAGTAGCTCCAGTAAAAGTAGTTCCAGCAAAAGCAGTTCTAGTGGATTTAAATCAGGTTCTTTTAGTAGTGGATCTAAGGGAAGTTCTTCTAGCAGTAAAAGTAGTAGCAGTAATTCTAGTGGTAAAAGTAGCAGTTCAAGTTCCAGTGGATTTAAGTCAGCTCCCTTTAGTAGTGATTCTAAAAAAGATTCTAATTCATCATCATCCAGTAACTCCAGTTCCGGTGGATTTAAATCTGGTGGATTCTCAAATTCTAAGGATAAAGAAACTGTAGATAGCAATCAGAATAAAAGTTCTAGCAGCAGCGATAACTCTAAACGATCATTTATTCCTATTCCATTTTTCAGTGGATGGGGACGATCTTATTACGGAGGCTCATCTTCTGTTAGCACTTTTGGCACCATTATAAGAGTAGTTATATTTTTAATTGTTTTAATAATAATAATTAAAGCAATTAAACGCCACTTTGATAAAAAATATAAATAATTTAAATTAGGAGGCTCAATTATGGGTGTATTTAACAGAATATCAAATATGTTTAGGGCAAAGGTAAACAACACATTAGATGAGATGGAAAATCCAGTAGAGTTGCTAGATCAAAAAATAAGAGATATGGAAGAAAGTTTAAGCAAGGCAAAACTTTCTTCAGCTCAAATTTTAGGTAATGTCCATGAAATTCAAAAGAAAATGGATGCTTGTAAGGCTGAATCTCAAGATTATGATAATAAGGTAAAACTAGCTTTAGGAAAAGGCAATGAGGAGTTAGCTAAAAAAGCTTTAGAAAAGAAATTAGATGCAGATAAGAGATATGACACATTAAATCAAAGCCACGCAGATGCAGTTACTAAAGCAGATGCAGTTAAAAAGAATTTAAGAAATCTTGAAGAGGAAATAGAAAAGACTAGAAATTATAGAGATGAAGCTGCTGCTAGATATAATAATGCAGAAGCCAATAAAAAAGTTAATGAGATTCTTTCAAATGTTCAAACCTCATCAAACAAGATAAACTTAGACGACATAGAAAGAAAAATTCAAAGAAAAGAAGCTATGGCAGAAGGTCTACAAGAATTGAGAGAAGATAACTCCTTAGACAAAGAGTTTGAATCCCTAAACTCTTTAGATTTAGATGCTGAACTTGCTAAGTATAAAGATCAAAACTAAACGAGGTATATCCTATGAATGTTAAAGAATTTATAGAGAGGGAGCAATCCCTCTTTGGAGAAAGTTTTGTAGACATAAATTATGCTATTGACAATGTGTCACCTTTTTTAGATAAAGAGGTGTTGGAAAGAAGAAAATATGTAATAAAACTTCCTGTTTTAAAGGAATATATAACTCTATTACAAAATGCTGAAACTGATTCTAATAAGAAAAAAGGCATATTTTCAATTTTCAAAGGAGACGATGTGCTCTCTAACCTTGAAGATTATAAAAGAAATAATTTGGATTCTTTAAACCAACTTACAAAATGTTCTAAATGCAAGTGCTTAAACTGTACTGCCGAATGTAATTTTGATTCTTGTGCTGGATGTAGAAGAAATTCTAATATAGTGAGCTGTGACCATAGTGAATATAATATTACTTTTTTTGATGATTTTACTTTAGATTTAACTAATAACAACTCAGGGAAAAGAAGTAAATATAAAGTTCTAGCTACTATTCAAGCTCCTATGCTAGACAAAAGATACATTTTAATAGAAAATATTTTGGACAAGGATGATAAATTTATACTTTACTACTATCCAAATTTATCAGAAGATGAATTTGGAGAAATTGCAAATCCAGAAGAATTTGATACAGTAGCTTCTTTATATGAAAAGGCTAATATTTAAATAAAAAGCAGGTGATTTTTGCTAAATCACCTGCTTTTTATTTATTCTATTGATACAACTTCATAGCCAACTTCTTCTATGGCTGCCTTTATAACTGAGTCAGCCACATTCTCTGAAATCTCAGCGGTTTTTGTTTCTAAGTCTACTTTCACTTCCTTTACCCCTTGTATTTCCATCAATGCTTCCTTTACATGGTTAACGCAGTGTCCACAACTCATTCCATTTATAATTATCTTTTTCATTTATATTTTCCTCCTTTTTGTATTTTATTTAAATGGCTTATAGCCTTTTAACCTTAATGCATTTAATAAAACTGAAACAGAACTAAAGCTCATGGCTAATGCTGCTATCATAGGGTTTAATAATGGTCCTCCAAATGCATAAAGCAATCCCATGGCAATTGGTATTCCCAAGGTGTTATATCCAAAGGCCCAAAATAAATTTTCCTTTATGTTTTTTATGGTCTTTTTACTTAAATCTATGGCCATAGGCACATCCATAAGGTCACTTTTCACTAAAACTATATCTGCTGATTCTATGGCTATGTCTGTGCCAGAACCTATAGCTATTCCTACATCTGCTGCCACTAAAGCTGGAGCATCATTAATTCCGTCTCCCACCATAGCTACCTTATATCCCTGGTGCTGAAGATTCTTTACTTCTTCTGCCTTATTTTCTGGCAATACTTCTGCTATAACATTATCTATTCCAACCTCTTCTCCTATAGCCTTGGCAGTATTTTTGTTGTCCCCTGTTAACATAGTCACCTTTATACCCATAGCATGAAGTTTTTCTATAGCACTTTTACTACTAGGTTTTATTGTGTCTGCCACAGCTATTATTCCTTTTATCTCCTCATTTATGGCAACTATCATTGGAGTTTTACCTTGTAAAGATAGTTTTTCTATATCATCTATAGAAGTCCCTAAAGCTATGTTTTTCTCCTTCATAAGCTTTATATTGCCTAAAAATATACGTTGTTCCTTTATATTGGCCTCTATTCCTTTCCCTGAAATAGCTTTAAAATCAACAACTTGTTCTAAGCTGANNCTAAGCTGATACCTACCTGTGCTGCTTTTTCTACTATTGCTTCTCCTAAGGGATGTTCTGAGGCTTTTTCTGCACTAGCAGCTAAATATAACAACTCCATTTCTTCTATATCATAGGATATTATATCTGTAACCTTTGGTTTACCCTCTGTAATTGTCCCAGTCTTGTCAAAGATTATAGCTTTAATCTTATGGGCATTTTCCAAAGCTTCTCCACTCTTTATCAAAACACCGTTTTCTGCGCCTTTTCCTGTTCCAACCATTATGGCTGTAGGAGTAGCCAGACCTAAAGCGCAAGGACAAGCTATCACTAATACTGATATAAAAATGGTTAATACAAATATTAAATCCTTTCCTGCTATAAACCATATTAATCCACCTAAAAGAGCCAGACCCATAACTATAGGTACAAAGTACCCTGAAATAACATCTGCTAATTTAGCTATAGGAGCTTTAGATCCCTGTGCATCCTCTACCAATTTTATAATTTGTGCTAATACTGTATCCTTTCCAACCTTAGTAGCCTTATATTTTATATATCCATTTTTATTTATAGATGCTCCTATAACCTTGTTACCTACTTCCTTTTCTACGGGAATACTTTCCCCTGTAATCATGGATTCATCTATAGCCGTGGTTCCTTCTAGTATCTCTCCATCTACGGGTAATCTTTCTCCAGGTTTTACTACTACTATATCTCCCACTACAACTTCTTCTATAGATATTTCAATTTCTTTATCATTCCTTATAATATTTGCAGTGTTAGGTGCAAGTCCCATAAGCTTTTTTATGGCTTCCGAGGTTTTTCCCTTAGATACACTCTCTAAATATTTTCCTAAAGTAATCAATGTTAGAATAGTTGCTGCTGACTCAAAATACAAGTCCATAGCATATGTTAGATTTCCTTTAGATATTTGATATATTGCAAATAATCCGTATAAAAAAGCCGCTATAGTACCTATGGATATCAATGAATCCATGTTAGGGCTTTTAAGCTTTAATGCCTTTAATCCTACTTTGTAGAACCGTCTCCCTACATACATCACAGGGATCACTAACAATAATTGTATAAGAGCAAAGGTTAGGGGATGATTCATTGGATCTAAAGCTTGAGGGATATGTAGTCCCATCATATGTCCCATAGATATATACAAAAGAGGTACAGTAAAAATAGCTGAAATAACAAACCTTCTCCAAAGCTTTTTACTTTCATCTTCTGACTTATTATCCTCTTTCTTTATTTCCTCTACATCTCTTCCTTTATATCCTGCTTTAGTAATGCCCTGCTTNNCATATATTACATTAAGTTTTTCTGTAGCTATATTTACATTTGCCTCCATTACTCCCTCTATTTTTTTTACAGCTCTTTCTACGGCTTTTGCACAGGTAGCACAAGTCATTCCTTCTATAGCTATAATTCTTTCAACAGTGTCAATGGTTCCTTTGTACCCCGCCTTGTCAATGGAACTCAATATATCTTGTAAATTAACTTTTCCCTCGTCATAGGTTATAGTTAACTTTTCTGTAGCTATGTTTACTGTAGAGTTTTCTACTCCTTGAAGTTTTTTTGTAACTCTTTCTACAGCTTTTGCACAGGCTGCACAGGTCATTCCTTCTATATTTAAAATTTTAGTTTTCAAATATTTTCACCTCCTATTTCCCCATTATCTTTTCCATAACTAACATTATTTCATCCACCTTTTCTTCACCAGAATCATGAAGAAACGCTTCTTTTAAACAGTGATTCATATGTTGCTTTAATATTAATGAATTTCCTTTTTTTAACAGTCCTTGAACCGCTAAAATCTGGTTAGAAATATCTATGCAATATCTTTCATCTTCTAACATTTTTATTATTCCTTCTATTTGTCCTTTAGAAGTTTTTAATAGCTGTAAAGCCATTTTCTTTTCCTCATTCATTTCATGTCCCCTCTCTTCATATTATTACTACCTGCTATAACGTTCTAATTTTTTAGTCTAAAAATAACAGTAGATAAGACCTAGATAAATTCAACTAATATTGTGATAAAATCCAAAGTATATCTAAAATAAATTTTGTTTACCCCCCTAGGGTTAGGGGGGTGTGTTTTTATCATATCACTATCTTATAAATATTGCAACTATAAGTATTATTCCATAAAAAAAATAAAACTATCCTAAAAGGACAGCTTTATTTTAAACACTAACTTATATTTTCTTGTGGTGCCTTGTCATTTAAAGCACTATAGCAATAATTTATTATATCACTTCTTTTTATTATTCCTATAAATATACCATCATCATCTACTACAGGTACAAAGTTTTGATTGATTGCTAAATACATAAGACTTTCAATAGTAGCATTTATACTTACGGATTTGTGTTTTATTCTCCTTGGAATATCAGAAACCCTAACCTTTTGAGTATTTGCAAAACTCAGCTCAGGACTATTTTTTAATTTCCAAAGGATATCCCCCTCTGTAAGGGTACCTACATATTTTCCTTGGCTATCTATAAGAGGTATAGCTGTATATCCATGATACTCCATCCTCTCAATGACCTGTCTCATCGTTGATTCTATGTTTTCGTAAATAACTTCACTCTTTGGTGTAAGAAAGAAAGCAATATTCATAGCAAACCCTTTCCCCATTAAAGTATTTTTTATCTCATTTCTAACTGCTATAACTCTCCACCCATTTAGGTTGAAAATAACAGCACATAGAAACTAGATAAGTTCAACTAATATTCCACTGGAGCTCAAGCTCCACTTAAAATTAAGTTTAACTTCATACTTATATATTATCACATTTCACATTTACTATCCACGTTAAAAGACAAAGTTCATAATTTATTAAATAGAAATACTAGGAAATTATTATATAAAATATGTAGAAATATGATGAATTTTTTGTTATACTGAATAGTATATAATTTGTTGGTAAATCAATTTTTCTTATAGATTTTATTTGATTTATCAATAAATTTATAATATTTGAAGTTTCACAATAAAATTTTCATATTATAAGGAGGTAATTTCATGTTAAAATCTTTGATCGAAGAAAAGAAAAGAAAGCAAAAGAAAAATACTGCTAAGAATTTAGCTGTTGGTGCTACTACAGGAATTTTGGCTGGACTAGCTGCAGGAATACTATTGGCTCCAAAGTCAGGTAAAGAAACTAGAGAGACCATCTCCAATTCTGCTAAAGATTTAAATTCTACTATAAAAACTAAAGCTACCAGTGCTAAATCTGTGCTTACTGATAAAACTGTAGAGGCTAAGGAAAAGATATCTTCTTACCTAAAAGAAAAGAAGAATAATGAAGAATGCTGCCAAGACTCACAGTGCCACAACAATTGTTGTGAAAACTCTGAAGAAAGCTCTTCTGAAGAATAGGTGATATAGATGACTATTCCTGTTTCTTATCTATTTTATGGAGCTTTGATAATACTAGGTGGTGTAGCATTGGTATATCTTATATTAGTGTTATCCAAATTTTTAAAAACCCTAGATAAAGTAAATTCTATAATAGATAGCAATGAAAAAAATATAAAAGATTTAATGGATAATCTTCCAAAAGCTTGCGAAAATGTAGTTGCTATTACAGACAATGTTAAGGATATCAGCGATGTGGCTGTAGAAACTACTGCTTCTGCTGTGGTAGCTAAGGAAAACATATCCGATTATATAACTACAATTAAAGATATTCTATTGATTATAAAGAAGGTATTCTTGCAATAAAAATTTTATTAATAGAAAGGGCCCATCTACTTAAAGATGAGTCCTTTTTATTTGTCTTTTTTCTTTTTCTTGTCATTAGCTATGGTAGCAATTAAGGCTCCTAAAGCCGCCACAGTTGCAATCACTTTCGATTTTTTCTTCATATATATCTCTCCTAAGCAATGATATACTGACAAATGATAATTTAACTATAACATAAAAATAATATAAATTAAACTTTAATTTTTTTTATGAAATTTATTACCTTTTATGGTATAATTGTTTTATACTATAAAAGGGGTGTTGCTATGTATCTTAATATTTTAAATTTAAATATTAATATAAATAATGAAAACTATATGGTTAATATGAAAGCTAATGATACTTGTATAAATATATATAACGGGGTTTTTTTAAAGTTACATATAGAGCAAAATAGTCTAGGCTTATCATTGTTAAATACATCTGATGAAAGTGTAACTTTAAAAAATCTTTCCTTTGAAGCCTTTAGATTTGTAAAAGAGGATTTTGATTATGTCTTAAATTATAAAGACTCCCTTGAAGATCCCATAGNNATTTCAGCTAAAATTCCTCCATCTTATATGTTTACCTCTTTATTTAGTCGTGATTATGCTAATTTTTTAATAGGTTTTTTAGGAACTCACCATTCCTTTAACTCTATAATTTTTTCTCAAGATAAAAACAGTTTGTATGTGTGCCCAAATTATGATTTTATAAATTATAATTTGCAAAGCAATGAAGAACTTTTTTTGGATCCTATATATTTTTCTTTAGATATTAATTATTTTAATATGCTATCTGGTTACATAGACACCATATTAAAAATTTATAATAGACCTATAGGTGGAGAATTTATAAAAATATATAATACAGAAAAAAGGCTTCAAACATCTATGCTTTTCACTAAGGATCCTGAAAATTTTTCATTAAAATGTGATAAGAAATTTCTTAAGGAAAGAAATTTAAATCTGTATCCCATTGATATAACCTGTGTAGAAGGTAAAAATCAAATACTACTTTTTATAAAGGAGAATGCGAAGAATAATCTTATAAGCCTTAATAATTTAAGTGAATATATAGATATTATAAAATCTAAAAAACTCTTTAATGTATACCATGAGTTCAATAAACTTTTAAGTTTTATCCAATCAAATTATCCATCTTTAGTTATATCTACAAAAGGTGGTCCTTTAGGCCTTCTATGTGGTCATAAATTTGCTTTTAATAACACAAACTGTTATGTTAAAAAATCATTTTTAAACAAATATAACTATAACTTTGACTATCAATATATCATAAATTCTTTACTGTATAGATTATTATATATACACAACGATAAATATATAATCAAAAACTCCAAATCAAAGGAATTGCTTGAGCTATTTATGAATTATAATTCTAGACAATATACAACTAATTCTCTTTATAAAGAAATAGCTAGTTGCATAGAAAAGTCTAATTTAGTTATCCCTCATTTATATAAAGACAATGTATTTGGCTTTTTGGTTCATGATAATATGAATTATTATATGGCTATATTTAATTTTTCTTCTAAAACTTCATCTTTCTATTGGGATTTCTCTAATATTTTAAAAGACGTTGATTTTAGTGGAATCTTAGAGGATACTCTCTCTCATCAGCAGTTAGCTGTAGCATCAAACAGCTTAAGTATTAAAAGGCTACCTTCTATGGAATGTATGTTATTTAAAAAATCTTTTTCTAGTGAAGAATGTAAAAATGGTATTGCTTAGGTAATACCATTTTATTACACTTATTTTACTAACTCTTTATTGTATAATTTATCTTTTTTATTCTTCATCAAATATAAGAAGGTTGCTGTTAGTATTACCCCTTTAAATACACTACTCATGCTGATACTCCACCATATTCCATCTAGTCCCATAACGCTCTCAGGGGATAGTAAGTATGCTGCTGGAACTCTTAGTCCTGTGAAAATTATACTAATTAAAGAAGGAATTAATGTTTTACCCAACCCATTAAAGGCTCCTGCTGTAGTTATTTCTATACACATAAATAATTGAGAGTACCCCAAAATTTTAAGATAATTTTTACCACAGATTATTGCTTCTGCCTCTGGAATAAATAATGAAAATATAGCTTCCCCTTGAAATATCAATAAAGCAGATGCTAATACTCCAACCACCAAGGCCATTTTCATGGTAGTTTTGTATCCCTGAAAAATCCTATCATATTTTTTTGCACCATAGTTTTGACCAACAAAAGTTCCTAAAGCTGTTGAAAAACCTCCTGCTGTCATCCATGAAATAGCCTCTATTTGTGACCCTACTTTCTGAACGGCAATAGGCACTGGTCCCCAGGATGCTATGATTCGCCCTATGAACATTGCAAATACTGTAAACAGCCCATTTTGAAGTGCTACAGGCATTCCAACCTTGGATAGTCTCTTTATATAGCTCCATTGCATTTTTGATAGTAATTTAAACTTAAAGAAGCTTTCATGGCTTCTCTTTATGCTTATTATAAATGCCAAAGTTACTATTGCCTGTGCCAAAACTGTAGCAATAGCAGCTCCTGCTACTCCCATAGATGGTATAGGTCCTAAACCAAATATAAATAATGGATCTAAAACTATATTTGCTATTAATCCCAGTGTATTTATCATAAATGGAGTTTTACTATTTCCTGCGCCATTAAATATAGCTGTGAAAACCGGGTTTATGAAAGCTACTATCATGCCCATGGCTATAATAACCAAATAGGTTTCAGCCATGTATATTACATTTTCTTGTCCTAATTTAAAAAAACCTATTAAAGGCTTATTGAACAGAATTATTATTGCACCGTAGATGAAAGCTAAAATCATATTTACCTGTATACTGTTTACTATATATGATTTAGTATCCTTTTCATTACCCTTTCCTATGGATTGTGCAACCTTTATCTCTGCCCCTGACTTGCATATCATAACTAATGAATTAGATAGCATCATGAAAAACCCAGCCGTTCCTACAGCAGCTACAGCATCACTACCTACCCTTCCAAGCCAGAACATATCTGTCATATTATAAGCCATCTGTAAAAAAGATGTACCCATTATAGGCAATGCTAGTTTTATTAGGCTTGGAACTATTTCTCCTTCTACCAAATCGATTCTTTTACCCATTAACTTCCCCCCTGTGTAATAACATTTTAGCTCATGTCTACCTACTTTAATTTCTGGCCTTCTTTAGGCTGGAGATAACAGCAGCTATGACCCTGGATAGGTTCAACTACTATTTGATTGAAATCCAAACTAAATTCACTTTATATAATAATCCTTTTGAAATTATTTTCTCATATATCTTAAATCATACTTTATAATATCTATAAAATGCATCCTAAAACATATTATATAAGAAAAAAGTGGCTTACGCCACTTAATTTTTTAGACTATTTACCCAATTTAAAAACAAAGTTTCTCCATATTTTCTCCATGATGCTTTTAATCCTCTTTCAATATGATCTTCCCAAAAATAGTTTTTAGGAATATTCCCATCTATGCCTTTTTCTTTATCTCTTATATATTCCTTCTTAAGGGTATCTTTTTCATACTCTCCATGGCCTAAAAAAAACACATTTCTATAGTCCTTAGAGCATATTTNNGGAAGGATATGAATATCTTGAGTGAGCCATATAAAATTCTTCTGAAAGTCCATTAAACAAAAAGCTATTAGCCATTATTTCATGCCTGTATACTCCAAAAATTTTTTTATCTTTTAAAAGTTTCTTTATATTGTAGAGATAATATAATGCCCCCTGAGCAGCCCAACAAATATATAAAGACGATTTAATATTATCATTACAATAGTCAATTATATCAGTGAATTCTTTCCAATAATCTACTTTCTCAAAAGGCATTTTTTCTACTGGGGCCCCTGTTACTATAACTCCATCATAATACTTTTCATAAGAAAAAGTTTCATAATATCTTTCTAGATGATTATTTATTGGTGATTTTTGCTTATGACTTGCCATATATATATAGTCAATCTTTATACTATATTTGCTTTTACCTATATACCTTAGAATTTGGAACTCTGTTTCCTCCTTGTTTGGCATGAGATTTACTAATGCAATGGCTATATCATAATGATCTACTATGTCTATACCCTTACGCTTTAACTTACCTACATAGGGCAAATCTCTAGATATACATAAAGCCATTTCTATTTTAAAGCCTCCTCAACATCCCTTATAATATCATCTATACTTTCTATCCCAACTGAAAATCTTATAAGTTCTGGGGATACCCCTGCCTTTATTTGCTCTTCTTCACTAAGCTGCCTATGAGTAGTACTGCTTGGATGAAGCACTGAACTTCTTACATCTGCCACATGTATAACTAAGGAAACCAACTTAAGGTTTCTTACAAAGTCTTCTCCAGCCTTTTTTCCTCCCTTTAATCCAAAGGTAATAACCCCTGAGGCTCCTTTATTTAGATATTTATTTGCTATAGCATAGTCCTTGTTTCCCTTTAACAATGGATAATTAACCCAGCTTACCTTGGGATGATTTTCAAGCCATTGGCTTAGTGCTAATGCATTTTCACTATGTCTTTCCATTCTTAAGTGTAGCGTTTCAAGACCTAAGTTTGTTAAATAGGCATTAAATGGACTCATGCAATTACCTAAATCCCTTAAAAGCTGTACTCTAGCCTTCACTATATAAGCCATATTTTTAAAATCCTTGCTATATATAACTCCATGGTAGCTGTCATCAGGTTCTATAAACTCTTTAAATCTTTTATTTTCCCAATTAAAATTTCCTCCATCTACTATAATTCCTCCCACACAAGACCCATGACCATCCATATATTTTGTTGTAGAATGGATTATTATATTTGCTCCATATTTGAATGGTTTGCAAAGATAAGGGG
The DNA here is from genome assembly GCA_002423705.1 of Clostridium sp. UBA5530. Taxonomy (GTDB): domain Bacteria; phylum Bacillota; class Clostridia; order Clostridiales; family Clostridiaceae; genus Clostridium_X. The sequence goes on along the minus strand of DINW01000008.1, from coordinate 37,399 downwards.
TTGCAAAGGTATTATCTACAATTAAAGGTACTCCTATTCTCTTTGCACCTTTAGAAAATTCCTCAAAATTTAATACCCTGCATCCTGGATTTGATATAGTTTCCCCAAATACTGCTTTAGTGTTTTCATCGCTTAAGCTATATATCTCTTCTCCTGAACTGTTAGCTTTTACAAATCTTACATCTATGCCTAATTTTCTTAAAGTTACATTGAGTAAGTTATAAGTTCCTCCATATACTTGAGAAGAACATATTATATTATCTCCGCTGCTGCAAATTGTTAATAAAGCATTTAGAGTTGCTGATTGTCCCGAAGATGTGGCTACTGCTCCTATACCTTCTTCTAATAATGCAATTTTATTTTCTAAAGCTTCTACTGTAGGGTTAGATATTCTCGAATACATATGTCCATCCTTTTTTAAATCAAACAAATCTGCTAATTCTTCAGTAGTATCATATTTGTAGGTAGTGCTTTGATATAGTGGAAGAACCCTGGGCTCTCCTGATTTAGGCTTATAAGCCCCCTGTACACATAAAGTATCTATATTCCAATTGCTCATTTCAAACTTCCTCCTAAATATTATAAATTAAACTAAATTTATGTTTAGATAGATTTCAACTTTACCTAAACATAGATAAAAAAATAAGATTTAGCCATCCCAAAGAAAAGATAGCTAAATCTCGCTAAATCTTATCTTTCAGATAACTCTGCTGGATTTGGCACAAGGCTATAAATAGCTGTTGCCAAGGTTTCAAAGGGCCAGTCCCTCCACCTTTCTTGATAAGATATTTTTTTCCAAACAAACATTTAAATTTATTTTAACGTCAAGATTCCTTAAGGTCAAGATATTTTTTCTTGAATTTTAAAAATATTTTAATTATTCCCCTTGACAATTGTAAATTTAAACCTGTATAATTATATCAAAATTAAATATTTCCTTATCAAGAGTGACTGAGGGACTGGCCCTATGACGTCCGGCAACCTGAACATCATCGTTCAAGGTGCTAAATCCTGCAGATCTTTAGATCTGAGAGATGAGACAACTAAGCTTTTAATCTTTTTGTATCTCATCTTACAAAAGGATTTTTTTTATTGCAAAAATCCTTCTTAAGATTTTTTCCAACAAACATTTTTCCAAACAAACAAATTTCTTATTATTTTAAAAGGAGGATTTCCTATGACCACTTTAGCCTTATTAGGTTATGGTACTGTAGGTACTGGTTTTATTGAGCTTGTAGATAAAAATAAAAATAGGGGACCTGTAGAGAATTCTTTAGAGGTAACATCCATATTAGTAAAAAACAAAGATAAGCATAGGGGGAAAAATCATTTTTCTCTAGTAACAGATAGTATAGATGATGTATTTAGCCGACCTTTAGACATTTTGGTAGAGGTTATAGGTGGATTACATCCAGCATATGAGTATGTAAAAAAGGCATTGCTATGTAAAAAACATGTAATCACAGCAAATAAGGATTTAATTGCAGAATATGGTGATGAACTTTTAACTATAGCAAAGGAACAAGGAGTGCTTTTAAGCTTTGAAGCTAGTGTTGGAGGTGGTATTCCCATAATATCTCCAATGGTGAATTCTTTAATTGGTAACGATATTTCTACTATAACTGCCATATTGAATGGAACCACAAACTTTATATTAACAAAAATGAGCAAAGATAACATGAGTTACAAAGATGCCTTATCCCTTGCACAAAGCCTTGGTTTTGCTGAAGCTAACCCCGAAGCAGATGTTATGGGATATGATGCTGCTCGAAAGTTGTCAATATTATCTACCTTAGGTTTTAGAACCAGCGTACCTTGGGCAAATATCCCTACTGAGGGTATAGTAGATATTAAGCCCATTGATTTTGAATTTGCTAATAGCAACAATTTTACCATAAAACTTGTAGCTAAAAGTTTTTTTAAAACCAATAGTATTTTTTCTAGGGTCAGTCCTATGCTTGTACCTAATGATTCTCCACTATATTCCGTGGACAATGAATTTAACATGATATATCTTTATGGAGATGCTGTTGGAGATGTGACATTCTACGGTAAAGGCGCCGGTATGTTTCCAACCGCTAGTTCTATCTACTCAGATGTGATAAACGCTATTTTAGAAAATAAAAACTGTTTAATCTTCAATAATGAAAAGATTAAACTGGAGAAATATTATATGTATCCCAACTTATATATGATTCGTTTTAAGGGAAGCACGGAGGAAAAATTTTTATCTTTCGTAGCTGATGTTTTTCATGATATCACCATAAAAGAATTATCTTTTCATGAAGACTATCTCCTATGCTTTGCACAATTTCCTAACGAAGTAGTACTTGAAAATAAGCTTTCTAAAATTAAGGTTATTTATCCTAATATTGAGGTTAAGTCCTTTATGAGTATCTAGCCTTAATTATTTAAATATCAAATAGATATTTATTTTCAATGCCCTCTTACACATCACATAAAGAAAAGACTATGGAATACCCTATAGGGTCCTATAGTCTTTCCTTGTTGTAAAAATTTTAACAATCAATTCCTGCCATTCGCATAAGATATAAGGCATTTTGAGTGGTGCTTATACCTTTTTTTAGTTTATAATCAAATTTTATATTGTCTTCTTCATAATACTCCTCAAAATGATAGTTGGAAACCTTGGGGTTTTGTATATCTCCTAACTCTAAATCATGGGTTGAAACTAAACCTAAGGTATTTAGCTTTGTAAGCTCATTTATAAGTATCTCTGCTCCTTTATGTCTATCCCTAGAGTTAGTACCTTTGAATATCTCATCTAATAAATAAAATACCTTTCTCCCTTCCTTTGAGTTCTTTATTATAGATTTAACCCTTAATATCTCTGCATAAAAGGAGGATATACTTTTTTCTAAATTGTCTCCTATTCTCATACAAGTGTATATTTCCATAATATTGCAGCAAAAATTCTCAGCCATTACTGGACCCCCACTGTAGGCTAACACTAGATTTACGCCTATAGTCCTTAAATAGGTACTCTTTCCTGCCATATTAGATCCCGTTATAAGCCAAGATTCTCCCTTATTATCTAAGTTTATATTATTACCTATGGATTTCTTTCCTAATAAGGGATGCCTTACATTATGTGCTTTTATACAGAACTCATCCTTAATTTCAGGGAAGTTGAATCCATCATAATTAGCAAGGATGGCTCCAAAAGAACTTAACTCCTCAAAGGTTCCTATAACTTCAACTACAACTTCAATCTTATCTCCGCTTTTTTTCTTCCATTTGTTAAGCTTATTATAGTAGTGAAAATCTAAAAAGAAGAAAACATTCAAAAGAAGATATAAGGCATTTTTTCTGTCTTCTATGGATTCTGCCAATTTTGCAAGAGTTGTTAGTTCCTTATATCCATCCCAATCCCTATTTTTCACCTTACTTTTTAAACTCTTTAGAAGCTGACTTTTATATTGTCTTCTTTCTATAAGTCTTAACATTTCCTTGTAAGAAACTATACCTTTATATTGAGCTCCCACAGTATCTAGGGTTAAGTTTAAGTTTTTTTCATTAAATTTAAGTATAAATACATTGAGTATGATCATCATCATAAAAAACTTCCAAGATATGATATTAAAAATTGAAGCTATGAAAAGACCTATGGTAGCTATACTATCCAAATAAAGTACCCCTATGAAAAAGCCTTCTATATTCTTATTTTTTTCTTTTCCCCATTGTATAAAATTTTCATCTTTAAGAAGTTTTTTTTCATTTATTAAAGCCTTCCCCTGAAGTCTTTGTCTAAAATGGTTAAGACCCCCTAATTCCTTTATTGCTTCTTGTCTTTCATATATTTCTTTAGAGGTAAACTTTAAATTCCCTTTTAATATAGAGCTTAGTTTATTCCTTCCCCTTGACGTAACACAGCTGTTCATCCACTGAAATAAAGATGCTTTCCCGAAAATATCCAAATCATCACAATAGTTATGTTCTTGGTCTTTGTATTCCTCTCCAGTATCTTCTAAATCTGCAAAGTCACCCTGAATTCTCTTTATCTCTGTCTCGTTTATCTTTTTTAATATGGTTACTTCTTTCTTAAAGTCAATAAGCTTTGAATGCTTTAATGCTACAACTGTAAATATAGTTACCATAACTACAAGGTTTATTACAAACAAGTCCTCTCTTCTAATTTTATAAAAAGCAATAGCTCCTATTATGGCTATGATAGCTATAATAAGTCTAACAGTTCCATAATTTTTTATGGTTATACTAAGCTTTTTTTCTAAGCCTTCATATTTATTAACATACCTCTCATTGAACCCTTTATTATTTCCCATAGTAATCCTCCATGTTTATTATGTTAACATCTGTTCTATCCTTAAAATATTCTTTTTCTCTTTTCTGACAGGTCAATAGTATTATCTGTTTGTGTTGACTATATTCATATAAAAGTTCTAGTGCTTTTATGGTTCTTTCATCATCATATTGCACGAAGGTATCATCTAGTATAATAGGTACTTTTTTCTGTCCAAATATCATTTCTATCAATGCCATCCTTAGTGCAAAATAAGCTTGATCAAAGGCCCCATTGCTTAAGTAGTCTATTTCTACCAAGAAATCTTTCTCTTTATCTCTAACTAAAACATTGTAATTATCATCAACCTTTACATCGCCATACTTTTCATTGGTCAATTTATTATATATGCTGCTCACTATACTGTTTAGTTTTGGCCCAAAATCCTTTTGCAGTTCCTTAAAACATTGATTTAAGTTATCGAGAGCTATATCTACTACCTCTACCATCTCTTCCCCTACTTTTATATTCTCCTTTATTTCCTCTATCTCCTCTTCAATAATCCATGGCTCTCTAAAACCTTTGAATCTATTTAATATGGAGTTCTCTACATCTTTTATATTCTTTTCTATGTTCCTTAAATCTTCATTGCTATCTCTAATATAAGAGTCTACATCTTCTTCTTTTTCAAAGTCAAAGGTTAAATCTTGTTGCACTATATCATCTAATTCTTTCTTTATATCCTCTATATTCCTATCCTTTAATAACAGACTGTAGCTTTCCTCTACCCTTTTAATTTCTTCTTCTACTGAAGCTTTTATTTTTAATTTTTCTTTCAGATTCTCTATTTCTTCTGGAACCTTATTTATAGTTACATATTGTTTATTTATATTATTTAATTGTTCTTTTATTAGGTTTTCCTTATATTCCATATTATTTTTTAGCTTTTTACAGCAGGTACTTAAATTTTCAAGTTCCTCTTCTATTCCCTCAATATAGACTTGTTTTTCTTTGTAAAGCTTATTATTCCTCAAAAATTCTTCTTCATCTTTACAGTTTGTATGGTTCAATAAAAAATCTATCATAGTATTTACTATATTTAAGCTATTCTTTAAGGTTTCCCCTTCATAGCTATTAAATTCTATAAGTTTTTCCTCTGCTATATCTTTTAATCTCTCTTGTTTTTCTTTTAATTTATCATAATTCCCCAAAGATACTACAAACTCTTCATATCCCTCTACTTTTAATTCTTTATAATATTCCTTAAAATTTTCTTCTATGCGTTCCAAATCAGAAGATAATCTTTCCAAATTTGCTTTTTTCTTAAGTTCTTCTTCATATTTAGCATTGAATACTTTAATATCTCCATTGCCTTTAATCCCTACAATTCCTATAGCAATAAATATAAAGGGTATTATATAATAAAAACCATTTTTTATGTTTCCCTTTATAAAAATCATTAACCATATTATGGTTCCTATAGAAGCACCTGATAAAATAACATTTGTGATGAATCTTTTTTTATCCATGGTGACCTTTGAGTTTATTATGTTTTCATTAATAGAATAATTATTTAAAGTGTATTTTAGTTCCTTTAGCACTTCTTCATAGCTATTTAACAAAATTTCTATAGCCTCTCTTTTTCCATCTATAAAGCTATAAATTTTTAGATCTTCCTTTATATTTTCCAGCTCTTCTTCCGTACTATTTAAACTGTCTTTACATCGTTTTTCATGTTCTAACTTAGTAAGTATGCCCTTCCTCTTTTCAATAAGTCTAATAACCTTTATCTCCACGTCTTCTTCTAATCCCTGAAACGGCTCTAAGCTCTTGAAGTCTTCCATGGCTAAGTTGAGTTTTCTCTCTATGTCTTTAAATCTACCATAATAATTATCATACTGTTCCTTGTAATTAATATAGCTATTATAGCTTTCCTGTATATATTCTAGGACTTCATTGTTTATTGTATATCCTAAATCTTCTTCATATTTATTCTTCTCTTCACTCAAATCTTTGCTGCGTTTTAAATATTTAGATATCTCCTTATATTCTTTTTGTAAGTTTAGCTTTTTCATATGACTTTTATATAACTCTAATGCATTTATATGTTTTAAAGTGTTTTCTTTTTTCTCTTTCAGATCCATCATAAGAATTTCGTCTTGTAAGCCTTCTGTATTTCTATTTAAGGCCTCTCTAAGTTCCTTTGATAATTCCTGAAGAGTCTCTCTTAAATTTTCTAACTGTCCTTTCTTTCTGCTACCTATATAGAATCTTTTATATTCCTCCAATATACCAACAGCTTTATGATAAGACACATTCTCATCGCCACCTTGTTGTAAATTGGTAAGCTTTTGAATTATTTCCTCTTCTTTATCTCTAGCAACCTGAGCACCTAATTGCTTTATTAGTAATGTTTTCATAAAGCTTTCTTTAGATAAATCCAAAAATTCTCTTCCTGGCACCCCTGGGGTGCTTCCAATATTTTCCCCTGTTAATCCATTGATTAATTTTATGGTATCTTCCTTTTTGGTATTTCCAAAGGCACGGGATATTATTATCAATTGACCTTCTTCCTCTATACTAAGCTCTCCTTGAGCTTTAACATCATCCCATGGTATAAATTTCTTTCTTTCATTTTCTCTTATACTTTTTCTACCAGAGGTAATTCCATATAAAAAAGTTCTTATAAATCCTTCTATAGTGCTTTTTCCACTTTCGTTATTACCATATATTATATTTATACCATCTTCTAAATCTATATTTCTATTTTTTATAGCTCCAAAAGCTTTTATATTTAAATTTTTAAGTATCATCTTAGTTTAACCTCTTTCTCAGTAAGACTATCTATTCCTAATTTTAATGCCCTTCTAAGTTTTGATCTTTTAGAAAGATCCTCCTCTTTCTCTATAGCCTTTAATAACTTTTTAGCATAAATACCTCTTAATGAGAATTCTTCTGATATTTCATTATAATCCAATGCCATTGTAGTATTGTCTTCAATCTTTATATAAAAAAATCTTCCTTTAATATTTTCTGCTAATATATCTTTATTTAAGATAAAGTTTTCTTTCGTCTCTCCTTCTAAATATATCTTAAATAAATTTTTTTCTGGTTCTAACTCATAGGTTTCTTTTAATATGAGCTTTCCAATGTCCTCATAATCTTCTGCTTTTGAAACATCTATATTTTTTATAATATATTGCCTTTTACAAATAAGTTTAAATGATAAGTCTACGTGATCTCTATATACTTGTCCTAGTATAACTCCCTTTAGTCCACATTCATCAAAGCCTCTACCTTCCGGATTTCCACTGTAGGCATAAAAGGTATCCTTTTCTCTTAATATTCCCGAAAATTCATGAGTATGTCCTAATGCTATGTAGTTCATATGGCTTTCACCTATGTCTTGTAAAGTTATGGGATTATATTTGCTATTCTTATTTCCTACATCTCCATGAACTACCATTATATTTATAGTGTTGTGATCTATAGATATGTTATTACACATTTCTTTCAGAAGACCCTTATCTTCATAGCTATTTCCAAAACCTATTCCATAAATATAAGTATTGAATTCTTTTAAAAATACCTTTTCCATATGATTTTTAAATACATGAACATTAGAAGGCCATGGAATCACCTTATAAAAACTTCTTCCATCATAGGCATCATGATTTCCAGGGGAAATAAAAACCTTTATATGGTTTATTTCCTGAATTTTTTTTATTATATAATCTACAGTTGATTTCATTACTGTATCATTATCAAACAAATCCCCAGCTATGAGTAGTGCATTTACCTGTTCCTTTTGTGCTATATTTATTATTTTTCCAAAAGCTTCTTTTAAATCTTCTTTTCTTTTTTCTCTATAAGTAGGATTTCCTTCTTTGAAAGGAGTATCAAAGTGTATATCTCCACAATGAAGAATTTTAATTGATTCCATAATCTCACCTCCGAACTTTAGTTCTCATATAATTTTACCATAGCCTTTGGTAAAAACAAAGAGTCCTAAGTTTTATATGAAGATATATTTTATCTTCAAACTTAGGACTCCTTACTTGTGTTTCAGCCTTGTAGTTTTAATTACCATCCTCGTAATATTATCTAAGGCTTAGCTTTTAGAGCATATTGGTATTTAACTTACTTTTTATAAAATATTATTTTATATTTTTTTCGTAAGCCTCTACCATTCTTTTAACCATTTCTCCGCCAACGGATCCACATTGTTTTGATGTAAGATCTCCATTGTACTCCTTGAATGGAACTCCTAGCTCTGTAGCTACTTCATTCTTAAATTTAGCTAATCCTTGTTTTGCTTCTGGAATTAACTTCTTTGCCATAGTCTATTCCTCCTCTTCAAGTTAGCTTTGCAAGTTTTTTTACTTGCATTAATATTATTACTCAGAATTTGATTAATACTCTATTTAAATTCATGAAAAGGAGGAACAATTTTCATTATTTTATATTTTTTCTTTTACGATCTCCTGCCACAGCAGCTCCAGCTACAGTTATAAGCATTCCTAATGCTACAACTCCCTCAGTTCCTATTGGTGCACCGGTTTGTGGCAACTTAGTACCTGTAGTTGTATTATTAGTACCTGTAGTTGTGTTGTTGTTGCCTGTATTATTTCCAGTAGTTGCATTATTTGCTAAAGCAACTTTGAAAGTTACACTTTGCTCAGATGCATTTCCTGCATTGTCTACTGCCTTAGCAACAAAAGTATAGTCTCCATTAGTAGCTATTTCTTTACTTATATCAAATGGTTGTCCATTTAAAGTATAGGCCATTGCTGCAGTTTCATTAGTAGATACCGCAATCTTTACGGCCTTGTCATAGGTCTTTCCGTTTTCTACTCCATCAATTTTTATTACAGGAGCATCTTTGTCCACATTTACCGTTAAGATCATCTCTGTTTTGTGCCCTGCTGGATCTACAGCTGTTAAATTAATCTTTTGACTTTCTTCAACTGTTAAAGTTTGGTTAAAGTCTCTCTTAGATAACTCTAATCCGTACTGTGCTTCCATACTTCTATCTAATATAGTTTTTCCATTTATAGTGAACTTATATCCAAATCCACTATCAGCTACTGATCCTTTTAAAGTAATAGTGTTAGTATTTGTCTTTATAATTCCCTTTTCTACTATTGGTGAAGCTAAATCTATTATTGGCGCTTCACTATCATATCCTACCTTCATTGAGTACTGTGCTATATATTCACCCTTAGCACCTACAACTTGAGCATAACTGCCATCAAGATTTTTAGCAACTACTGGCAAATAATTTGTTCCTTGTTTTAAGGTAGTTTGATCTAACACAAAGTTAAAGGTATAGTCAGGATTTATTTGTACTGTTTTTCCACCTATGGTGAATTCGCTCAATACTCCTGATACACTTCCGGTTATATTCATTTTTCCATCTTTGAAATTAGCTTCTGTTAAATCTCTACTTCCTGGATCTCCATCAAAGGTTATAACAGCTGGCTTAGCTTGATCAAATTGAGCTACTTTTATAGCTTGAATTCCTAAATTTTCTGCGTAATCTGCAGAGCCTATAACTATTTCAGAGGTTTGATCTGCTGGTAAAGTTATATCCAAGCTCTTAACTGCTGAACCATTAGGTTGTTTTACATCCTTTAGATCTAAAACTTTTCCATTTAGTAATACGATTTCATTTCTTACTCCTACTAGTTCATCTTCTGAAGTCCATTGTAATGTGTAGTTAGTCTTATTAGAATAGTTAGAAGATTTTATGGTTATAGCTGGAGCCTTTGTATCAACTTTTACTGGAATCTTATATTGTTGAGGAGTTGCTCCCTGTAAATCTATTACTGGACTATATACTACATAGTATTGTCCATCTGGAGCTACTTCTGCCTTACCGCTCTTGTTGCTATATAAATTTCCATCCCATGCCATACTCTTTCTTAGTAATGGTGCCTTTCCTGTTCCTTTACTGTCATCATAAAGTTGTTTTCTTACATAAGATTCAGCTGCTACTTCTCCCAAATCTTTTCCATCTTTATCTTGAACATTTACAGTAACATTTCTAGCATTTCTTAAGAAATAGAAATATGGGATTAAGCTATCTGCTTCACTATCACCATTAGGTGAAATTGCTATTTTATCTGGAGATACTTTATCATTTCCTATATACCCTGCAAGATTATAATCTATCTTTCCATCTTTATCTTTTATAGGATATGCCAAAGCACTTTGACAATCTGCTCCTACTGATAAGACACTTGTTGGCTCTTCCCATTTAAATTCATTTATTATCTTTTCCTTAGACCAATCTCCATAGTATCCCATAAATGGAATTACTAATGAAGGATTATTATCTTTAGAAGCTAAGTTTATGAATCCTTCTAGGAATCTTCCATCCTTTAAGTTTGTCTTATCTACTGCAAGGGTAGCAATAATCTTAGCTGTACCGTTAGCAGGAACAGTTACAGTATTATTATCAAAAGTGACATTAGCTAATGCTGGATCTATAACCTTGTCTCCAGGCATTACATTTGCAGCCATCTTTTCAACATTATCTGTTAATACACCTTTAATAAGAGATAAATCATAGGTTACAGCCTTATCTCCATAATTTCTTAAGTCTATTTGGAATGGGACTTTACCATCTTTTATTTCCTTTAAAGCAACGTTTGCTTCTCCTTTATAGGTTGCTATAACCCTATTCTTTACAGCATCTTCTATTTGGATTAAGCCCGAACCTTGTCTTCTTGGAGAGAATGGTATTCCATTCTTATCTAATTTAACTTGAGAAGTATTCATAGCATCATTCTTTGCATATTCTACAAGTTCTCTGTTTTGTAGTTTATCTTTAATGGATTCTCTAATTATAGCCATTCCACCTGATGCATGAGGAGCAGCCATAGATGTTCCACTCATAGTTGTATATTTATCGTTATTTATTGTGGAGTATATATCCCCTCCTGGAGCTCCTATTTGAGGTTTAAAATCTAGATTTGGAGCTGGTCCCCATGATGTACTCTCATCATAATTGCCACTGTCAGGGTTAGAAAGAGTTGTAGTTCCATCATAGAACTTCAATTTTGTTACTTTTCCCCCATTTACAGAGTTTACTATAGCTGTTCCTGCAGAATTAGTAGTAAAGGCTGCGGGTATAGTTATAGATGGATCTGTAGCCATATTAATCATTCCATCTCCACCTGCTACATGGTTATATATTATAACTCCTATTGCTCCAGCTGCTTGGGCATTCTTAATCTTGTCTACAAAATTAGGAACTTTTCCACCTCTTTGTATAAGAGCTATTTTACCACTTGCATTTTTTAATTCTGCTAGATCTCCTGTACCTCCATCAGCTAATTTATCATATTGAATATTCTTATCAAATTCTACCTGGTGAATTGAAAAAGGTATTTTGAATGGAGCTTGTCCATCTGAAGTTACAGTAGCAGCATTAGCTGTAATTTTTGTATTTTCAAAGTTAGCTACCATCAAAGCATCCTCAGCTAAAGCAGGCGATCCCGAAGTAGCAATATCCTTAATATTAGGATCTGTAAAAGGTTTTGTTGCATAAGAAGAGTTTCCTGCTGAAACTACAACTATAACACCAGCATCTGTAGCCTTTTTAATAGCAACTTGCTCTACATCATCAGGAGTTTGGAATGCTGCTGATGATCCTAAACTCATATTTATTACATCTGCTCCTAAAGTAACAGAATCTTCTATAGCTGCAACTATATCGTCAGCATATGCTCCAGCCGATTCTGGTCCATTAGAAAAAACTTTCATAGCTAAAAGTTGAGCTTGTGGAGCTACTCCTTGTATAGCTTCCCCAGTAGCAACTTGACTTTCATCTCCATTAGCTGCTACTATACCAGCTACATGCATACCATGTTGAGAAGAAGTTTTATCTATAACTTCTTCATTCTTATCAGCATAGTTAAATCCAAAAGGAACTTTATCTGTATAATGTCCTATTGTACCTGCAGATGCTCTTAATATTCCTTTACTTTTTAATTCATTAACTTTAGCCTTTGTCAACTTGAATTTGTTGCTGTCTGATGGTACTCTCATATCCTTATGTGTATAATCAATACCAGTGTCAATTATAGATACTAAGGTCCCCTCACCTTTATATCCATAGTTCTTCCACTCGCTATAAGCTTGAGTAAGCTCCTTAGCACTAGCCATATCCTGATAGTATACATTGACCCTTCTTACCTCTTTGACGCCATCAATTTTCTTTAGCTTGTCTAATTCTTTAGCCTTTACATCCATACTGAAACCCTTAATAGTAACTCCATAAGTATTTCTTATCTCTGCTCCCTCTAATTCTTTTGCCTGTTCTTCAACTGATTTAACTTCTTCTTTTACAGCTTGTAATGCATGAGTCGATGGTTTTTCTGCATTTCTAATAGCGGCATCTCCTTCAAGTTCTACTATTACTCTAACTGAACTTTCTGGATCCAAATCACTATTTTGAACCTTCTTACTTTGAGCCTTAAGCTCATTTCTGATTTGTTCAACTGTGGCAGCTGATACATCAGAGCTAGTTGCACCTTCATTAGTGATTGTTTTTGCCTTTACATTTACGTTTGACATTACAAGTGCCATAGAAATGGTAAATGCAAGTACTTTTGACATACCTTTTCTTTTCATGTCCTACCCCCCATTTTATTTACTAAAGTGTATACCACTTTGTAATAGTTATTAATAAGCTAATATAGAATATATTACTATATTATGTATTAGTTTACTTAACTTATATATTATTGTATCATCATGAAATTGTTTTTTCAATTTCATTTTTTGTATTTTTCAAAATATTTTAATATTTCCATATATTTAATTATTTTTTCTTTATTCCCTATTATTTTTATCAACTTATGTTTAAAATGTATAAAATATATAACAAATCATTAATTATTCTAAGATTTTAAAGTTATAACCTTTACTTTTTAAATAATCAATAATTCTTTGTAATGAACGAAATGTGATTTCTTTAGCATCAGTATCATGCATAAGTATGACAACTTTATTTGAATTTCCTACAGTTATCTTTAATCTTTCTAATAATCCACCTTCATCATATCCACGACCTTCAGCATCTCCATTAAGAGCATTCCAATCTACATATACCCTTCTCTGTTCCTTCAATATATCTTTAAAATGATTTTTGCTTTTCCCAAAGGATCCACCTGGAAATCTAAATAATCTAGTATTGAAACTATCACCTAGGACTTTCTTTATTGCTTTATCCGTAAGTTCAATTTCTTCCTTAAAATTATTTTCATTTGAATAAATTTTATTATAGTCATGAGTATATCCATGATTACCTATGCCATGACCTTCTCTGTAAATTTGCAATAATATATCCTTGTTGGCATCTATATTTTTTCCTACTACAAAAAATGTAGCTCTTATATTATTGCTTTTTAAAACCCTTAAAATTTCTCCAGTAACTTTAGGGCTAGGTCCGTCATCAAAGGTCAAATAAGCCACCTTAGTACCATCTTCTATATAAGCCTCTTCCACCTTTACTCTGTCTTTAGATGTATTATATTCTGCTATATCTTTAGGCAAATTTTTATGGTTATATCTTTCAGGTTTTTCAGTTATTTCTTTATCTCCATTTTCTCCTTCGTTAGTGGCCATAAAGATTTTGTTTTTTTCTATGTGTTTAGAGATATCACTATCTCTTTGAAAGTAAATATAACCCTCACCCAATGCTCCGTTATATAGCAATACAACTAATATAATTACTGCATATTTGTAATTGATTTTTTTTAACATAAATTTCATCTTATGGCTCCACATGCAATCATTCCCTTCAACTTATTTTTTAATCTATATATCTCCCACATAAACATTCTACTGTAATCAATTACTTATAAGTTAAAATTTGGAAACATTTTTTTACTTTTCTTATTAATTGGTACTTAGGTCAAAATCAGGTTTGAACTCCTTGTTAAATTCAGAAATTATCTAGATCCATATCTGCTATTATGTAGATTCTAAAAGGAGTTTGAAAGTAGCAACAAATAGAAATATGATAAAAAGCCTTGCAACCTTACTGAACATGTATTATAATAAATATGTTCATAGGGGTATAGCTCAATTGGTAGAGTAGCGGTCTCCAAAACCGTTGGTTCCGGGTTCAAGTCCTCGTGCCCCTGCCATAGAAATTACCATAGATATAGTGGTAATATTTTAACAATAAAAAGAACTGACAATTATTTGTCAGTTCTTTTTATTGTTTTGTTATACTTATCTGATGTCTATCTGCTGTAACACTCCACCNNTTAGGTTGGAGATAACAGCAGCTACCATCCTAGATAAGTGAAACTAACCTTCAGTTGGAGTCCAAACTCCACCTGAGGGTTAGTTTTACTTGATAACCTTGAGATATCTATAATTCTATTACTTATATTCTAATTCTTCTATAGCAAACCTATCGAAATCTATTTCTTCAATAAAATTATCTTCATTAAAGAAGGTCTTATTGAATTGATTATATCTCTTTAAATTCACAGGTAGCCAATAGGGTTTAGGTATGTCTAATTTATCACATATTTCATTTATACATAATTTAAGAGCTTGTTGATAACTTACATCTTCATAGCATATAGCAACTTCATCCTTTATTATCCTATTGTTTTTTATTATCTTTCCCCATATTTTAACCATTGTTTATTTCACCTCGGACTTCTAGCAATTTCTTAAAAAACTCTATGTTGTTGAAAAAATGAACATGACCATAGGCTGCCAACGTATTTTTTTTAACGTATCCGCACTGCCACTGTTTTATGGAACCATCATAATTTTCTTTAGTTATATTATAAATTGTATTATTCTTTAGTGCTACTAAAGATTTATGAAATTCATGGCAATTTATTTTCATACCTTTTGGCAAAATATCATTATGCTCCCTAACTTCTATAGTAGCATATCCAAAGTTATTAAGGCTAGAGGTCATATAAGCTTTTCCTTTAAAAAATCCTACCATGGGATAATGTTCTATTTCTTCAGTGAGATACATAAGTCCCCCACATTCAGCATAGGCCCTTATTCCACCTTCTAATGCCTTTCTTATGCTTTCTCTCATAGATTCATTGGAAGACAATTGTTCTTTAAAAATTTCTGGATATCCTCCTCCAAAATAAATAAAATCCAAATCTTTTGGTAATGTGTCATTATGAATGGGACTAAAATAATAAACTTGACCTAACTCCTCTAGTAGTTCCAAATTTTCTTTATAATAGAAACTAAAGGCTTCATCTTTAGCTATTCCTATTTTAATATTTTTTCTATGAAAATCATAGTTATCATCAATATTGATAGTACTCTCCTTAGCTATAGATACTATTGCATCTAAATCTATGTTTTCTTCTATAGCCCTTTTTAAAGTGTCTAATTTTTTATCTAAATCTTTAATCTCCATACTTTGTACCAAACCTAAGTGTCTGGATTCTAAAACAAGGTCATTATTATGTGGTAAGTATCCTAGGACTTTTATATTACAATTGAACTCTATTGTGGCTTTTAAAATCTTATAAAAGCCTTCTGTTACATTATTTAATATTATTCCCTTTACATCTGCTTTTCCAAATTCCACAATTCCCTTTATTTCTGCACATAAAGTTGTACTTTGAGCTCTAGGTGTAAGTACTAAAATAATTGGAAGACCTAGTTCCTTGGCAATATGAGCTGTTGAATTTTCCATGTCCAACCCCTTGCCATCATAAAGTCCCATAACCCCTTCCACTATGCCTAAATCTCCAGTTCCCCTGCAGTAAGAATTTTTCATTCCATCTTCTCCCATAAGGAACAAATCTAGATTTCTAGATGATTTACCTGTGACATTGCTGTGAAAAGCTGAATCTATATAGTCTGGTCCCACCTTGTACCCTTGAATGTCATATCCTCTATCCTTAAGAGCTTTCATTATACCTATTGTTACGGTAGTCTTTCCTCCTCCACTGCAGTTAGAGCCAATTACAAAGGACTTCATATAATTGCCTCCTGACTTATATCACTAAGAACTTTAAGAAGTTTATTGTTAAGATCTTGGTCTTTAATAGCTAATCTTATATACTTCTCGTCTAACCCTCTAAAATTGGATGCTTTCCTTATAGCTATACCTTTAGCCATTAAAAGTTTATAGAACTCTCGGTCAGAATATTTTTTTAATTTACATAAAACAAAATTGCTTTCTGTGTTATATACTTTTTCAAATATGAGAATTTTTCTCAAATTATCTATAAATCTTATTCTTTCCTTAGTTATCCACTTTATAGATTCATCTATATATTCTTTATCTTTTAAAACCACTTCAGCAGCTAATTCTGCAAAAGCATTTATATTCCAAGGAATTTGATAGGACTTTAATGAATCTAATAGTTTATAATTTTTGCTTACTCCATAACCAAGTCTTATACCTGGCATAGCAAAAAATTTGGTAAGAGCCCTTATTATGAATAAACAGTTATAATTATCCACAAAATCCATCAAGGAATCATGATTATCCCCAGTAAACTCCACAAAAGCTTCATCTACAATCACAATCTTTTTTTCCGTTTCACAGTAATTTAATAGATCCTTGAACTTTTCTTTGTCAATTATATTTCCTGTAGGATTATTTGGATTACCCAATATTAAAGCCCCTGCCTTTAAAACTTTCTCATATAAATCCTCATAATCATAGGTCATATCATATTTTAAATAAGAATATATAACATGATTTTTATGAATTAAGGCCCTTTCCTCATACTCTGAAAAGGATGGCACTGCTATAACTATTCTATTAAAAATTTTAGTTACTAAGTCTATTATCTCAGCTGCTCCATTTCCTAAAATTAAATTTTCTTCATTAAGATTTACATTGTATGTTTCTTTTATATATTGTGCTATAGCCTCTTTGCACAGCCTATATTGATAATCTGGATATCTGGTTAACTGTTGTGAGGCTTTTTCTAGCTGTGTTTTAAAGCTTAAAGGCAATCCCTTGGGATTTATATTAGAGCTAAAATCAATAAGTTCTATCCCCTTTAAAAGCCCCTCTGTATATATATCTCCTCCATGACCAAAAGCTTTCGTCATCTTTATCCTCTCCAATTAATATTTTGGTAAAACCCAAACTAAGTTTAACTTGATTATAATATACAAAATCACAAATAGTATTTCAGTGCCATACATGAGTATTATAGAACTTCTGATATGTTTTTTTTCAAGAGAATTTATATCATCTCCTATGGTAGGTTTCTCCATAACCTCCCCAAAATAAACATTAGTCCCTCCAAGCTGTACCTTAAGGGCTCCTGCACATGCAGCCTCTGGATAAGCACAATTAGGACTTTTATGATTTTTTCTATCTCTTATCATTATCTTCAGAGTTCTTAATATGTTTCCCCTGACCAAAGGGGCACATAAACTCATTAGCACTCCCGTTATTCTAGCTGGTACAAAATTGAAAATATCATCTATCTTAGCAGGAAAAAAACCTATATATCTATACTTTTCATTCATGTATCCAAGCATAGAATCCATGGTATTTATCCCCTTATAAGCCATAGCTAAAGGAGCACCTCCAAGGAATGCATAAAAAAGAGGTGCTATTATGCCATCACTTGTATTTTCAGCAATGGTCTCCACATCAGCTCTTATTATTTCTCTTTCATCAAGACTACTGGTATCTCTGCCCACTATATAAGACAGCTTAAGTCTAGCATCTTCTATCTCTCCATTGTTAAGAGCTTCATATACCTTAGAGCCCTCTTTGTCTAAGGATCTAGCTGCTAATGCAGTCCATAATATTATAATTTTAAGTCCATGATATAGATAAATATTTGGCGATAAAACCTTTAATATTACAAAGGGTATTAAAAAACTTAAAGAAAACACCACAATAACTATGAAAAGCCCATAGGCTTTCAACATCTTATTATCTTTAATTAATTTTCTTCCTTTATTTTCTAAAAGCTTTATCAACTTACCTATATAAATTATAGGATGTGGAAACCAATAAGGATCTCCTATTAAAAAATCTAAGATTACTGCTGCTATTATGTCATACATACTCCTACCTCAATGCCATAATTTCATATATTTTTTCCATATCAATATTTTCTCTAACTAATTGAGCTAATTTATCTAACTCTTCTTCTCTATGAGCTTCATAATTTAAAGATCTTTTACTACTAAGACCTTTGTCTTTTCTTAATTTGTTTATTATTCCTTCTCTAAAGCTAACACTATCAAATATTCCATGGACATAAGTTCCTATTATTTTTCCATCTTTACTTATAGCCCCATCTTCTCTAAGGTCTTCTGTACCCTCTCCCCCAATTTTTATGAAGGGAGCCGCATCTTTTCCATAGGTACAATTCCCCATATGAATTTCATAGCCATAAATATCTTTTTTTTCAAAAATATCTTCTTCATCTTTTATTATATATCCTTTTACTCTAGTGGTAACCTTTGTCATATTAAACACAGTATTCACATCTAAAAGGCCAAGCCCTTCTACTTCTCTTTTTTCTCCTTCTACTCCGTAAGGATCCTTGATAGTTTTACCTAGCATCTGATATCCACCACATATACCTAAAACATATCCTCCATTAAGGGCAAATTCCTTTATGAGTTTATCCATATTAGCCTTTTTTAAAATTTCAAGATCCTCAATGGTGCTTTTGCTACCTGGTATTATAAGGATGTCTGGTTCTCCAAAATTTTCTTCACAGGTTATAAATCTTACAGTGATATCCTCTTCTAGTTTTAATGGATCTACATCAGTAAAGTTAGATATTCTTGGTAATTTAATCACAGCTACATCTATTAATCCTTGTTTTTTAATATTGAACTCTGTAGCTCCATCCTCATCCTCTAGATTTAACTTGAAATAGGGTACTACCCCCAATGTAGGTATTTTTATTATGTTTTCTAGCATAGTGAGTCCTGGCCTTAATATTTCCACATCTCCTCTGAATTTATTTACTATTGTTCCCTTGACTCTCTGTTTTTCATCTTCACTTAACAAAAGCATAGTCCCTGCTAAAGATGCAAAAACTCCTCCCTTATCTATATCACCCACCAAAACTACTGGAGAATCTATGATTTCAGCAAGACCCATATTTACTATATCATTATCTCTTAGGTTTATCTCTGCTGGACTTCCTGCTCCCTCTATAACCACTATGTCAAATTCATCTTCCAAGGCTTTAAAATCTTTAATTATCATATCCTTAAATTTAGTTTTCATATTGTGGTATTCCAATGCAGTAGCATTGCCATAAACTTTTCCATTGACTATAACTTGACAATTTTTATCCCCTGTAGGTTTAAGCAGTATTGGATTCATATAAGTCTCAGGTTCTATTCCTGCTGCATAGGCTTGCAACACCTGAGCTCTTCCCATTTCTCCCCCCTGAAGGGTTATATAAGAATTTAAAGACATATTCTGTGACTTATAAGGACATACCTTATATCCATCCTGTTTAAATATTCTACATAAAGCTGCAACCAAAATACTTTTTCCAACTGAGGAAGCAGTTCCCTGAATCATTATCTTCGCCATATTCATTCTCCTATCTATGCTAAAAAATATATCCACTNNTTATTAAAGTAAGAATTTCGCTAAACTCATTGGCAGCTCCTAGGGTATCACCTACAAGTCCACCTATTTTCTTATTGCAATATTTATTGAATAGTAAAATCATTATATAAGATGACAAAAGCAATATGACAGTCCGTCTTATACCACACAACAGTGTTCCTATTATAAAAGCCTCTAAGAAGGTTATAATAACATGTTTAATACTGCAATTACCTATATAAAAGTTTCCACTGCTATTTTCCTTTGCACTCTTTCCTTGACTAAAAAGTAATACCATTGATGTTCTACCTATGACAGGTGCTAATATAATCATAACTTCCAAACCCTTAGATACTAGTACTATATATCCTAAGATTTTTATAATCATGTCTAGAAATATGGCTAAGGATCCATAGGTCCCCATTCTGCTATCCTTCATCACTTCCATGATTTTATCTTTTCCTCCTTTAAAAGAAAAGAATCCATCAAACACATCCCCTAGTCCATCTATATGAAGGGCTCCTGTCACTAACACCCCAGCTATTACAGCTATTACTACACTTATTTCCTGGGCAATAAACTTATCCAGGAACATATAAATTAAATATTGAGTTCCTCCAATGATGCCTCCTATTATAGGAAAATAGCCTATACCTATTCGAAAATCCTTCATGCCACAACTTAATTCTCTATCCACAGGGATTCTAGTCATGAATTGAATCATCAATAAAAATCCGTTAATATATGCTTTCATTAAATTTCTCCCTTAAGCTTCACAGGTATTCCACAAGCTACTAAATAAACTTCATCACATTGTTTAGCTATATCTTGATTTACAAAACCTGCTACATCTCTGAATATTCTAGATATTTTATATTCTGGTACT
The DNA here is from genome assembly GCA_002423705.1 of Clostridium sp. UBA5530. Taxonomy (GTDB): domain Bacteria; phylum Bacillota; class Clostridia; order Clostridiales; family Clostridiaceae; genus Clostridium_X. Next base: position 16,681 of record DINW01000008.1, on the reverse strand, counting down.
AATCCCCACCCAACTTCATTGGTTATAACAATCAATTCTTTATCTAGTTGTCTAACCCTACTAATAAGTTGTCTAAATTGATTTTTTATGCTCTCTGTTATATTATCTATATCATGTTGAGATATATTATCAAAGTCCACATTTTCATCAAAAAGTAAGTTAGTAGTCATAACAGTAACACAATCTAAAAATATATACCTTTCTTCATAGTTATCTATAACCTTATGCAAATCTCTATGACCTTCATATGTGCTCCATTTTTGATTTCTACTTTTTTTATGCCTTTCAATTCTGTCCTCCATCTCCTTATCAGTAACTATGGCGGTAGCTATATAAAGGACATCATCTCTATCCTTTAGTAAACCTTCTCCAAAGGTACTTTTACCACTTCTACTTCCTCCTGTAACTAATGTAATCCTGCTCATGATCTTCCTCCTAATCTATATGAACTATAGAATCTATAAACATATACTCATCTTCATATTTTATTAAAGCCATATCCCCATTTTTACTAGTAAATCTCCAGTACAACTCATCATTATCATCTAATATATAACAGTATATTGCTTTCATAACGCCTCCGTGGGTTACCACTAAAATATCATCTTCTTTTTCCTTATGAATATCCTCCATAAAGCTTTTAACTCTATAATAAAAGTCATGAAAGCTTTCTCCTCCTTTAGGAGTAAACCCTTTCCAATCTTCCATCCATGCCTTATTATCTATAGGATATCTTTTCTCTATTTCTTTATAAGAAAGTCCCTCAAATATGCCAAAGCTTCTTTCTGTTATTCTTCCATCTTCTATAACTTGGCATCCAGGATTAATTATTTGCAAAGTTTCTTTGGCTCTTTTTTTAGGGCTTACATACACTTTGGAAAAGTTTATATGTTTTAACCTGCTATTAAGAGCTTTCCCTTGAATCATACCCTCTTCATTTAGAGAACAATCTAAGTTTCCGTAGTATACACCCTGAGCATTATATGAAGTTTTTCCATGTCTAACAATGTATATATTCATCTTTTCTAGATCTCCTCTTTATCCCTTATATCTACATAGTTATCTTTATCTATACCAGCTTCATTAAAAGATGCCATGTTATACAAGGTATATAGTGCCATATCTATAATTTCAAAGGTAAAAGGACATCCTGACCCTTCCCCTAATCTCATGTTTAAGTTAATCATAGGTTCTAATGCCATGTGCCTTAAAACAGCTCTGCTACCTTCTTCCATAGACACATGAGAAGGAAAAATATAATCTTTTACTAAAGGATTCAATTCATAAGCGCATAATGCTGCTGCTGCAGATATAACCCCATCTATTACTATTGGAATTCTCTCATTAGCAGCACCTAAAAAGCATCCACAAAGTCCTGCTATATCAAATCCTCCAACTTTACTTAGAACATCTATAACATCTTCCTTTATGGGCTTATTTATATTAATAGATTGTTTTACTACTTGTTTTTTCCTTTCTAATCCTTCATTTGTAAGTCCTGAACCCTTTCCAACAATTCTATCACTATCTGTAGATGTCAAAACACTTATAACAGCAGCAGAAGTTGTTGTATTTCCTACTCCCATCTCGCCAGTTCCAAGTAACTCATAACCCCTTTTCTTTAAATCCTTAACTACCTCAATACCTGCCATTATAGCCTTTATGGCTTCTTCTCTAGTCATTGCAGCGCCCTTAGCCATATTTTGAGTACCTTTAGCTATTTTTTTATTTATTATATCAGGGTGATCTACGTCACCTTTTACGCCGATATCCACTATTGTTAAATCTGCTCTAGTATATTGAGATAAAAGGCATACCCCTGTAGTACCCTCAGTAAAATTCATGGTAACAGCAGCTGTTGTACTTTGAGGACATGTAGATATTCCTTCTTCTACCACTCCATTATCTGCACACATAATTATAATGGATTTTTTATTTATGTTCTTTACTTTTTCTCCTTTAATACCACTTAACTTAATAGCCACTTCTTCTAAAGTGCCTAAACTACCTATTGGTTTAGACAGATTATCTATGAATTCTTTAGTAGTCTTCATAACATTTCTATCTCCAGGTTTTATGTTTTTCATAATTTCATATAATTCTTTCATATATTCCCACCTTGTAAAATAATAAAAACCCCTACATTCCGTAGAGGTTTATAATCTTTGCTTATGAACGAAGTATCTTCAATCTAAAGACCTTTCATTTTATATCCATTAGCCTTCCCTCCGAAGGATTAGATTGAAACTATATAATGGCAGTTCTCCTGACTTAGGTTCATTCTCCTCTTGCCTTCCCAGTTAAACCAGTGGCTATTAAGATTCGTCTTCCTTCACAGTAGCGGGGGCTGTAGTGGTTTCACACCACTTTACCTTTTAAACTCTTAGAGTACCATATATCTTTATTCAATTATAATAACATTATACCATAAAATTTAAATCCTAGTTATCTTTTCTAGGATAAAATTTAAATCATCTTTTAAGCCTTTAATCTATATCTTATTTCTTTAAGTTCCTTGCCTAAGGTAATACTCTTCTCACTTCCATCCCACTTAAATCCCATATTTTCATAAAAAGTTCTAGCTTTCAAATTATCTTCTAGCACCCATAGGCATACATCTTCATATCCTTTTTCCATGAGATTTTTTACTGCCCATGATAAAAGTCTTGTACCTGCACCTTTGCCCCAATGGTCTGGATGTATATATATTCCCCATATTTCTCCACAGTTATATGGTAAATCCTTATCTCTGTTTCTATCTATGGTTATTAATCCTAATATATTGTTATTTTCTATTATATAGGTTTGTCCTATATTTTCTTTTATGGATCTTTTAAAATAGCATTCTCTTTTTTCTGGTGTTATGCTATCTAAAACTTCTTTAGGCACGATATTTGAATAGCATATCTTCCAAGTATTTGCATGGATGACTCCCAAGGTTTTCACATCTTTCATTTCAGCTTTTCTAATATTATAGTTTATAAATACATATTTTCTCAGAATTGCCTTTTCTTCTTCATCCCAAGAAACCCCTGTGTTATTGAAGCCAACCTTTTCTATAACTCTCCATGCCCCTATGTTTCTTTCATCTACTTTTGCTAAAATTCTTTTAGGATTAATATTTCTAGTAATATCCATCATCATAAGTTTCACAGCCTCTGTGCCATATCCTTGCCTTCTATATTTCTCATTAATACTATAGGTTATCCCTGCTTCTTCCTTTGTAATTGTTTTTAATTTGCACGACCCAATTTCTATATTATCTTCTTTACGTAAAATAATATAATTTTTCACCCATTGATTTTCCTCTGAAACCTCTAATTTAAGTTTGCAATCTTGTAACATATATATATCCTCTCCCACTATATAATAATTTTAAGGTTAAAATTATTATTTATAGTATATCACAGTTTTTTCTGGGCCTGTTTTTTTGCCTGTGTTCTGTAATGCTAAATTCATGGTTTTTTTTAATCATATTTCAAAATTATCAGATATTAGTTAATAGATAGTTAGAATATCCATACTTTTGGTATTGTAGTCTTAAAATTATACTTTTTGTAATGATTAGTATAAAAAATATAAGCTTTAAATCTAGTCTGCCTCACCATTTTAAAGCATTAAGATTAGAATACATTGATTTAATTAGTTGGTTTTGAAGATATATTAGATACACTTCTTTGGATTATAATCTTACTGAAAGTTTACTTGATACAAAAATAAAAAGTCAGTAAAATATTAATTTTACTGACTTTTTGGCAGGGGCACGAGGACTTGAACCCGGAACCAACGGTTTTGGAGACCGCTACTCTACCAATTGAGCTATACCCCTAAGACAAACTCTATTATAAATTATTTTGTTACATTTAGCAAGATTTTTTTAAATAAAGGCCTAAGTATTTTCACTTAAGCCTTTAGCTGTGTTTTAACTACACTAATTTGAATCCTGCTTCAACAACCTTTCTTTCTATTTCTGGAAGGTTGTCTGTTCTCATTCTTACAACTATCTCCCTTACATCTATTACGCTTTTAGGATCTACTACCACAAAACTTATGATGTCTCCATTATTCTCAGATATTATCTTAGCAAGCTTAGAAATTTGGCCTGGTATATCATAAGCCATAATAGACATTCTCTTCCCTCTGTTTAATCCAAAAATTTGAGTAAATTGTTCAAAGACTGCTTGATGAGTCAATATACCTTGGAATACCCCTCTATCATCTATTACAGCAACAAAGGATATATTCTTAATTTGTAGTATATGAACAGCTTTTTCAAGCTCTTCTTGTGGGTTTATGGCAGGTATGTCTGTTCTCATTACATCCTTTACATAAAAGTCTGAAAGTAAACATTGCTTATCGCTGCATTTCTCGTAATAAAACGCATATATACTGTCACGAGATATTGTCCCATGGAACTTGTCCCCTTCTGCTACGGGAATAGACAAGAATTTATTCTCACTCATTATTTCCAAAGCTCTTCCTATAGTTGTGTTAGGTGTTACAGTCGTAAGCTTATCTCTTGTTAACATTATAGTTTTTACTAACATATACTTTCATCTCCTTTTTTTAATTTCCCCACTAATTAATAATTATTTCTATAAGTTCTCATTGGTAAATTAATTTATTATATATATTATACAATATGTGATAGATTAATTTCAAACTATTTATTTTTTTCTAACTTATCTAACTCTTTTATAATATTATTCATAACTTCAAAATATGTTTTGTAGCTTGATTTCACATCTACAAAAATTGGTTTCATATTATATTGCTTTATCATGGAATCATTTTCTCCAATAGCTTCTTCTGAACCATATAAAAACACTATATTTTTAGACTCCTTTAATTTTTTATCTAGTTTATTCCATTCTTCTCTAGATATTTTTTTAGGTATTTTAATAGTTTTTACTCCCATGTCAGCAAGTAAATAATCAAAGAAATCTTCCTTAACTACAAAAGTATAATCGGTGATTTTATCCAAAGAACCAAATGCCTCACTAATTTTATCTATGTTTTTCATAACTTCACTATAATTTTTTTCATAAGTATCTCTGTTTTTGGGATCTTTTTCTATTATAACTGCTCTTATATTATTAAGAGCTATTTTATAATACTCAAGGCTTAAAAAATAATAAGGATTTTCTTTATATTCTTTATTGTTAATATTCCTAGGTTCACTTAAGTATAATGGCTTGATTCCCCTAGATGCATTTATTATGGATACCTTATCCCTTTTAACTGTATCTATAAATTCATTAATCCATGGCTCACTACCCATACCCATGTAAATAAACAAATCTTGTTTTCCCATGTTGCTTACGCTGTCCTTAGTGAATTTAAAGTTTAGATTACTTTGCTCACTTTTAAACATGTAGGATACATCTTCCTGGCTATCTCCTACTATGTCCTGTACCATATTATATAATAGTTCGTTGGTTGTTATTATAGATATATGGGTTTCCCTTTCCTTTTCCCCTTTCATTTCTGCATATCTGCTTTCCTCAATTCTACTGCTTATAACTATGGTAGATATCACCACTATATTTGTTATTATAAATGCTATTAATAATTTCCATCTTCTTTTCACAGCACATCACCTGCCCCATATTATTCTATAATTTTAACCTTTAGAAAAATTTAAGTCAAACCTCTTTAATATATTGGATAGACTTTTCTTTTTAGCCAATTTAGGATAAAATATTTAATAGACTTTAAAATAGGAGGTCTACATATAATGGAGTTTTTAACAAATAGCGTTGAAGAAACCCTTAACCTAGGAATAAAGTTAGGTAAGCTATGTAATCCTGGAGATATAATATGCCTTATAGGAGACTTAGGTACTGGTAAAACCCATCTTACTAAGGGTATTGCAGTGGGTTTGGGTATAAATGACAATATAACTAGTCCCACTTTTAACATAGTAAATCAATATGATAATGGACGCCTAACTATGTATCATTTTGATGTATATAGGGTTAGTGATCCCGATGAAATAAGTGCTATAGGCTTTGATGAGTATATTTTTTCTAGTGGAGTTTCCGTCATAGAATGGGCCAATTATATTGAGGAACTTATCCCTAAAAATTTTTTAAAGGTTGAAATAAGTAAATTGAATGATATAAATAGTGATGCTAGGAAAATAATTTTAACTCCCCATGGAGAAAACTACGATTACATAAAGGAGATTCAATAATGATAGTTTTAAGTATTGACTCATCTACAGATGCTGCCACTGTATCCGTGGTAAGTGATAATAAAATATTAGGAGAGATGAATTTTTCTAATAAGAAGCAACATTCAATATTAATAATGTCTATGATAGATAACTTACTAAAAGCCTTAAATCTATCTGTAGATGATTTAGATGGTTTTGTTGTATCAAAGGGTCCCGGTTCCTTTACTGGTCTCAGAATTGGTATGGCTACAATTAAAGGCTTAAGCTTAGGTGGCAATAAGCCATATATATCAGTTTCATCTTTAGATGCCTTAGCATATAATCTTTACGGTTGTAGCGGAATAATATGTCCAATTATGGATGCTTTAAGAGACAATGTCTATTGTGGTATATACCAATATGATAATGGTGAGCTAATTAAACTTATGGACTATGATAGGCTTTCTCTTGATGATTTAGTGAATAAATTAAAGGAATTTAATAAGCCTGTACATTTTATTGGTGATGGAACTTACAAATATAAAGACTTCTTGCAATCTGCAATATCACCATGCTATTTTGCTCCTAGCCATTTAAACTTTACTAGATCCTCTTCCTTAGGAGAATTAGGCCTTAAGCTCTTAGCTCAGGGAAAACATGATGATATTAATAACTCTAATCCCTTATACCTTAGAAAATCCCAGGCTGAAAGAGAATATGATAAGAAACTTCAGGAATACAAAAATGAGTAATCTATTATTAGTTCCTGCTAATAAATCTCATACCAAGGATTTAGCTTATATAACAGAAAAAAGTTTAGCTATTCCTTGGAGCAAAACCTCCTTTGAAGAGGAACTAGAAAATAAATTTGCTAGATATGTTGTAGCTATTTATGATGGTAAAGTAGTTGGTTTTGGAGGTTTATGGGCTATCTTTGACGAGGGTCATATAACAAATATAGCTATTCTCCCTGAATATAGGGGTATAGGCATAGGAAATGTTATTCTATCTGAGCTTATTGCCCTTTGCAAAAAAGAGGATATTATTGCTCTTACCTTAGAAGTAAGACGTTCTAACATAGTAGCACAAAAACTCTATGAAAAATTTGGTTTTAAAGTAGAAGGTATACGGAAAGAATACTATTTAAATAACAAAGAAGATGCATTTCTTATGTGGAACAGATGTTTATCTGATGGCTACTTGCTTTAACGCTTTTCCTCTCTTTAGGTTGGACATAATAGCAACTACCACTCTAGATAAGTTCAACTAATAACGAAGAATGTATTCAGTTCAACATAAAAAAGCTATCCTTTTTATAAGTTTTTAAAGGATAGCTTTCTTATCTATATTCCTTGATGTATTTGCTTAGATTTATCAGATGATTCTTTAGATAATATAGGTACTATCTTGCTGTATAATACAACGGTCACTGTGGATACTAAAAAGCATTTAAACAAATTAAATGGAGTTATTCCCCACACAACTAAAGAAGTTAGGTCAGTAATATTGCTATTTACCGCTGTTCCCATACCAACTATCATGTCTAAGGTAAGTCCCATAAACTTAATATATGCTGGTATCATAAAGAAATAATTAGCTAATGCTGCTACAATAGTCATAGTAATACTGCCTGCTACAAGCCCATATACAGCTCCTTTTTTACTTCTAGTTCTTTCATGAATAAGTCCTGCTACCAATACCATTGACCCACCTACTAAAAAGTTTGCTGTTTCTCCAACTAAGGCAGTGCTAGTACCTTTTATAAAAGCATATAAAAATACTTTTATAAATTCTATTATAACTCCCGACACTGGTCCTAAAGTAAATGCTCCAACTAATGCTGGAATATCACTTAAATCGATTTTTAGAAAAGCTGGGAAAATAGGTAATGGAAAATCTATGGCCATTAATACCATCGCCGCAGCAGATAAAAATGAGATTTTCACCATGGTGTTTAGTTTAGTTGAATTGTTTTTCATTGAATACCCTCCTTATGATGCTTCAGGGTATAAGAACTAGAAATCAAAAAGCCCCGACAAAAAGTCAGGGCACAAATTACATTTCTAAATTCTCTACCTTCTTTCATCCAGACTATACTGTCGGTATTGGAATTACACCAATTCTGCGCAACTTGCGCTCGCGGACTTTACCGCCGGTCGNNATTATACACCTTATTAGGTAAAAATTGCAATAGAATTCAATTTTTTTATCTAATAACTTACTATTTTAATATTTTCATTACTTAAACATAAACCAATTTACCCTAAAGCTTACTTTCACCTTATTCTTTCTTCATGGACAAGGATATCCTCTTTCTTTTAAGATCAACCTCTAATATCCTCACTTCCACAATATCCCCTACTCTAACCACATCTAAAGGATGTTTTACAAATCTATCTGCCATCTGGCTTTTATGAACTAAACCATCTTGATGAACTCCTATATCTACAAAAGCTCCAAAGTCAGATACATTTCTCACTGTTCCCATAAGAATCATTCCTGGTTTAAGATGATTTATATCTAAAACTCCAGACTTAAATATTGGTTTTGGCATATCCTCTCTTGGATCTCTCCCTGGTTTTTTAAGTTCTTTTATAATATCTTCAAGAGTCATAGTTCCTATGTTAAGCTTTTCTCCTAGGATATTAATGCCTATTTCCTTTGCTCTCTTATCTATTTCATCTAATTCTCTATTTTTTAAATCCTCTGTAGAGTATCCTAATTCCTTTATCAATGCTTTCGCAACATCATAAGATTCTGGATGAACAGAAGTATTATCTAACATTTCTTTGCTTTCCATAACTCTTAAAAATCCAGCACACTGTTCAAAGGCTTTTTGTCCTAGTCTCTTAACCTTAAGCAATTCTTTTCTAGAGGTAAACTTACCGTTCTCCTCTCTATAAGCTACTATATTATTAGCAATAGTAGAATTTATACCTGCTATATAGGAAAGCAATGATGGTGTTGCCATATTCAAATCTACTCCTACAGAATTGACACAGTCCTCTACTATCCCTCTTAATGATTCATCTAATCTTTTAGGGGTTACATCATGCTGATATTGACCTACACCTATAGACTTTGGATCTATCTTTACCAGCTCTGCCAAAGGATCCTGAAGTCTTCTTCCTATAGAAATAGCTCCTCTTATGGTAACATCTAAGTCTGGATACTCCTTAGCAGCTAGTTCCGATGCTGAATATACTGAGGCTCCAGCTTCGCTTACTATAACATAATATATATCTCTATTCTTTTCTTCCTTAACCTCTTTTATAAGAGAAGAAATAACCTCCTCAGACTCTCTGCTGGCAGTTCCATTCCCTAAAGATATTACATCCACATTATATTTGTAAATTAATTCCTTAAGGGTTTTAATTGTACCTCTTATATCATTTCTAGGTTCTGTTGGGTATACTGTAGCCTTTTCTAGAAATTTTCCTGTATCGTCTAGTACAGCTACCTTACAACCAGTTCTAAAACCTGGGTCATATCCTAAAACTACTTTTCCCTTTATAGGAGCTTGCATAAGCAGCGCTTTAAGATTTGCCTTAAAAATAGTGATAGCTCCATCTTCCCCTTTTTCTGTAAGGTCGCTTCTTATTTCTCTTTCTATAGAAGGATATATAAGCCTTTTAAAGGAATCTCTTATTGCTAAAGCTAAGTAGTAGCTTTCCTTTTCATGTTTTCCCATAACCCTATTGTTTAGATATTCTATTATTTTATCTTCCTTTGTTGCTACCTTAACTGTAAGAATTTTTTCCTTCTCCCCTCTATTTATGGCTAAAATCCTATGGGAGGGAATAAGTCTTACAGGCTCACTATAATCATAATACATTTCATAAGGGGTAGGTTCCTTACTTTCTCCCTTAACTTCTATAATTCCTTCTCTAAAAACAAAAGCTCTAATCCACTTTCTATACTCAGCTTCATCAGATATGTTTTCAGCTACTATATCCATAGCTCCTTGAAGAGCTTCTTCTATGGAATTTACTCCTTTTTCTTCATCTAAATAGTTTAACGCCAAATCCTCTAATTCCTCTTTAGAAGTCCCATTAGCTATTTCTTCTCCTAATGGTTTAAGGCCTTTTTCTAAGGCTATGGTTGCTCTAGTTCTCTTTTTAGGTTTATAAGGTCTATATATATCTTCCACTTCGGTTAAAGTAGATGCCTTAACTACATTGCTCCTAACTTCCTCTGTAAGCTTTCCTTGTTCCTCTATTAACCTTATAACGTCCTCTTTTCTGCTTTCTAAGTTTCTTAAATAGGTAAGTCTTTCATTAAAATTTCTTAAAACTTCATCACTTAATCCGCCCGTTTGCTCTTTCCTGTATCTAGCTATGAAAGGTACTGTATTTCCCTGATCTAAAAGGTCCATTACACTTTTTACCTGAGATAAGGTTACGTTCAACTCTTTGCTTAATATTTCCTCTATGCTATTCATTTAATTCTCCCCTTGTAATCTCTACTATAAATTTAAAGTTCCGTTGCTACTTTGTTTTAAATACTCAGTTATAAAATCATCTATATCTCCATCCATTACTGCATTCACATTGCCATTTTCCATATTAGTTCTATGATCCTTTACTAAGGTATATGGATGAAACACATAGGACCTTATCTGACTTCCCCAAGCCATATCCTTTAATTCTCCAGCAAGATCCTCTATTCTTTCCTTATGAGCTCTTTCCTTAAGTTCTATAAGTTTAGCCTTTAATACCTTCAAAGCAGCCTCTTTATTGGTATGCTGACTTCTCTCATTTTGACATTGAACTACAATACCTGTTGGTATATGCGTTATTCTTATGGCGGATTCTGTTTTATTTACGTACTGGCCTCCTGCACCACCTGCTCTATAGCTATCTATCTTTAAATCTTCTGGTCTAATATGAATATCTTGGCTTGGTGTAAGCTCTGGAAGGGCTTCCACTGATGCAAAGGAAGTTTGTCTCTTGCCATTGGAATTGAAAGGAGATATTCTTACCAACCTATGAATTCCTTTTTCAGCCTTTAAATAACCATAAGCATACTCTCCAGTTATCTTTAATGTCACAGCTTTTACCCCTGCTTCATCACCAGCTAAATAATCTAAGGTTTCAATTTTATATCCCTTCTTTTCACACCATCTTGTATACATCCTTAAAAGCATTTCAGTCCAATCTTGAGCATCATTTCCCCCAACTCCCGTATGAAGGTTTAATATACAGTTATTTCTATCGTATTCACCACGCAAGAGTATCTCTATTCTAAAACTTTCTATATCTTCCTCTAAAGCTTTTATATCTTTCAACATATCCTTTATAGATTTTTCATCATCCTCTTCTATTAACTCTCCCAATATAAAGGAATCTTCAAATCTTTCCTCTAAGGATATAAATCTATCTATCCTATCCTTTTTATTCTTAGCCTCTTGAGTGATCTCTTGGGCCTTTCCAATATCCTCCCAAAAGTCATGCTCCTGCATCTTCATTTCAAGTTGAGACAAAGAATTTTTCAGTGCATCTAGGTCAAAGAGACTCCCTCATTTCTATTAATGTAGATTTTAACTCTTGTAAATTACCTATAGCTTCTTGTAGCTTTAATATCATCTAATCACCTCATACCTTCCTTAAAGAAAATGTAGATTTGTAAAGCATAGCCCTACAAATCTACCTACTTCACTTAATTAAATTAAGCTTCCCTACCACAACAATTTTTATACTTCTTGCCACTTCCACATGGGCATAAATCATTTCTTCCCACTTTTTTTTCTTTTCTCACAGGTTCTCTTCTTGCTCCTGCTCCACTTTCATAATTAGTAGTTGTTTCTTTTGCTACCCTTTCCCTCTCAGGGGTCTTTTCACTTTGGACATGCATAAGCATTCTTACAGTATCTACTTTTATATTGTTTATCATCTCATCAAACATATTGCTTCCTTCAAATTGATATGCTTGAACTGGATCCTGCTGCTTATAAGCTCTTAATCCAATACCTTGCTTTAAATGATCCATATTATCTATGTGATCCATCCACTTAGTGTCTACTACTTTTAGAAGGACAACTCTTTCAACTTCTCTCATATGGTCTGAAGTGAAATCATCCTCTTTCTTTTTATAAATATCAAAAGCAATGTTATCAAATTTTTCAATTATTTCATCATTAGAAAGCTTTTCAAGCTCCTCTACTTTAACTTGACCATGGATTCCCAAAAGATCTTCCATATATCCTATAAGTGCTTTAAGCTCTTCATTAAATGTTTCATCTTGGCCTGTTATATGAGAATTTACTGCTGATTCTATGCTACCTTTTATCATAGTTTCAACTTGCTCTTTAAGATTTTCTCCACTTAACACTTGATATCTTTGAGAATAAATGATTTCTCTTTGTTTATTCATTACATCATCGTAGCCAAGCAAAGTTTTTCTAACGTCAAAGTTGTTACCTTCTACCTTCTTTTGAGCACTTTCTATAGCTTTAGTAACCATTTTGCTTTCTATGGCTTCGTTTTCTTCAAGTCCAAGCTTATCTATAAGGCCTTCAAGCTTTTCAGACGCAAAAATTCTCATAAGGTCATCTTCTAAAGATATATAGAATTTAGATGAACCTGGGTCTCCTTGACGGCCAGAACGACCTCTTAACTGATTATCTATTCTTCGAGATTCATGCCTTTCTGTACCGATTATCTTTAACCCACCTAAGGCTGTTACTTCATCTCCAAGCTTGATATCTGTACCTCTACCAGCCATGTTAGTTGCTATAGTAACCATTCCTTTTTCTCCTGCATGAGATACAATCTCTGCTTCCTTTTCATGGTACTTAGCATTTAACACCTGATGAGGTATTCCCTTTTTCTTTAAAAGGGCAGATAGCTCTTCTGACTTTTCTATACTCACTGTACCAACTAGCACTGGTTGACCTTTTTTATAACTTTCTGATATATCTTCTATTATAGACATGTATTTTCCCTTTACAGTCTTATATACTACATCTTGAAAGTCTTCTCTTACAACTGGCATATGAGTTGGAATTACTATAACGTCTAAGCCATATATCTCTCTGAATTCTGTTTCCTCTGTAAGAGCTGTACCTGTCATACCTGAGAGTTTGGTGTACATTCTAAAATAGTTCTGAAAAGTTATTGTTGCCAAAGTCTTTGATTCTCTTTCTACCTTAGCTCCTTCTTTAGCTTCAATAGCTTGATGAAGACCATCAGAATATCTTCTTCCTTCCATTAGTCTTCCTGTGAATTCATCAACAATTATTACTTCTCTGTCCTTAACCATGTAATCTTTATCTTTTTTCATTATATAATTAGCCTTTAGTGCTTGAGTCACATGGTGTTGTATTTCCATATTATCTGCATCTGCATAGTTTTCTAAGTGAAAATATTTTTCCGCCTTTTTAATTCCGTTATCTGTAAGCATAGCTGATTTAGCTTTTTCATCTATAGTAAAATCTTCTTCTGCCACTAGAGTTTTAACAAAATAATCTGCTACCTTATAAAACTCTGTAGATTTTTCTCCTTGTCCTGATATTATCAAAGGAGTTCTAGCTTCATCTATTAAAATTGAGTCAACTTCATCCACTATAGAAAAGTTTAGTTCTCTTTGAACCATTTCCTCCTTATATACAACCATGTTGTCTCTTAAATAGTCAAACCCAAATTCATTGTTTGTACCATAGGTTATATCACAATTATAAGCTGCTCTTCTTTCATCATTATTTAACTCATGGGTAATAACACCTACTGTAATTCCTAAAAATTCGTAAATTTTACCCATCCACTCTCTATCTCTTTTAGCAAGATAGTCATTTACTGTTACAACATGAACACCTTTTCCTGTTAATGCATTTAAATAAGCTGGAAGAGTTGCAGCCAAGGTTTTTCCTTCACCAGTTTTCATTTCTGCTATTCTTCCCTGATGTAGAACTACTCCTCCTATAAGCTGTTCTCTAAAATGCTTTATGCCCAAGGTTCTAACAGACGCTTCTCTAACAACTGCAAAAGCTTCAGGCAATATACTATCTAAATCCTCTCCATTATTAATTCTATTTTTAAACTCTTCTGTTTTACCTTTAAGCTCCTCATTGCTTAATTTTTGAATAGAACCTTCTAAGGCATCAATTTTATCTGCTATTGGTAGTATTCTTTTTACTTCTCTTTCACTGTATGTTCCAAATAATTTTTCTATTAATCCCATTTTTTCATCCTCACACCTCTGTAATATTCATTTATAAATTATACCATTTAAGTTGCTTACATTTCAACAATAAGCTTATATTATAATTGTTTCCATATTATTAATAAAGTAAAACCCATGGTATCATTGAATTCTCATGGTTAAATTTATTGGTAAATTTATTAATTTTAGCTAAGGTTCATGCAAAATAAAACCCTTAGAGTATTTTAACTGTACTCTAAGGGCCACTTAGACTTTTTTAATATTCTGGTTCAATCAATCCATAATTTCCGTCTTTCCTCTTGTAAAGCACACACACATCATCATTATCACTATCTTCAAATACAAAGAAACTATGTCCTAATAATTCCATCTGCAATATAGCTTCATCTACAGACATTGGCTTTATTGAAAATCTTTTTGTCTTAACTACCTTAGGCTCCTCAGTTTCTTCATTGTCTAAATCAGTTATAACTTGATATCTTAAAGAATCTCCTATTTGTCTTCTTTGTAATTTTGTTTTTTGTTTCCTAATTTGTCCTTCCAATTTATCTACTACTAAATCCATAGAAGCATACATGTCTTCTAAGTCTTCTTGTCCCCTAAGAGTAACACCATTAAAAGGTATTGTAACTTCTACTATTTGCCTATTTTTCTGTACACTAAGAGTTACATGAGCCACAACCTCGGGATTGAAATATTTTTCCAACTTGGACAATTTTTTCTCCACCGCTTCTTTAAGTCCTTTAGTAAGCTCTATGTTCTTGGCTATTATTTTTATTTTCATAAATTCCAGCCCCTCTCTATGGTGGTTTACACCTATTTATTGTCTTTTCTTAATATAATTTTATAATATTTTCTCATTTTTCTCAAATCAAATTATAGGATTTTAGCTTCACATATTATTCAAATGCTCCTAATACCTTTATTTCTCTTTATCTATTGTTTTTTTCTGAATTTTTAATCATTTGACATTAATTTTTAATTTTATTGTTTTTTGTTTTATTTTATCAATTAATCCAATTACATGTAATGTATTCACTGAACTGCATAATCTATATTTTATCTTAAGAGCTTTATTTTATGATTATGAATTTTTTTATTATTTTATCCTCATTTTCCTGCTATATCTTTTACAAACTTAAATTTCATTAGATTCGGTACCCTTAAAAATCATATCAACTGTGAGATAATTAAAGATTTTCTTTAATATTATCAAAAAAATCAAAGATGTTACCCTTTAAATTAATTTTACAGTTTTATACTTTTATTCTATTTAATGTTATATTGTACTAGTCAGTACAAATTTTATATTTATGAGGTGTTTTATTATGAAAAAACTTTTAAAAAATTCATCATTAGTATTACTTGCTTGTTCAATATTACTATTTAATTTTCCTATGAGAGTTTTTGCTACAGTGGTTCCCTCTAATAATACTTCTTCTCCCTCATCCCCTAATCTAAATAATGATTATCCTATAGTAATGGTTCACGGTCTATTTGGATGGGGAAATGATGAACTTTATGGTATAAACTACTGGGGTGGTGAAAATAGCCTTAGAGCCATTTTAAATGATAAAGGATATACTGTTTTTACACCAACCATAGGATCTATATCTAGCAATTGGGATAGGGCCTGCGAACTATATGCTTATCTAAAAGGAGGAGTTGTAGATTACGGACAAGCTCATTCTGAAAAAGCTGGTCATTGCCGTTATGGAAGAATTTATCCCGGGGTTTATCCTCAATGGGGAACCTTAAGTAATAATGGAATTAAAAAGGTTCACCTAATAGGTCATAGTATGGGTGGAGAAACTATTAGAGTGTTAGCCCAACTATTAGAATGTGGAGACACCTATGAGAAAAATTGTAGTACTTCCAACATAAGTCCTTTGTTCTTGGGTAATAATCATTGGATTGATAGTATTACTACAATCGCTACTCCACATGATGGAAGTCAGGAGGATGAAAAGCAACAAAGTCTTGAACCCCTTGCTCATGATTTTTTTGCCGCCATGGCAACCAATGCAGGGGTAATTGATTCTACTAATCCCTGTTTTGATTTTAGATTAGATCAATGGGGACTAAAAAAAGGAGCTGGTGAATCCTATAAAGATTATTATAAAAAGGTATTTAGCAGTAATATATGGAAATCAACAAATGATTTAAGCATTTGGGATTTATCTCAAGAAGGAGCTAAGGAATTAAATAGTTGGGTAAAAGCCCAAGACAATATTTATTATTTTTCAATTTCCTGCGCAGACACTCATGAAGATCCTTTAACACAACATGAAATTCCAAACATTAATATGAATCCACTACTTGTGAAAAGCTCTATTTATATGGGCCGTTATACTAATTTTACTC
>DINW01000007.1 GCA_002423705.1 Clostridium sp. UBA5530 | reverse complement strand
TGGAGCGGGTGATGAGAATCGAACTCACGTAACTAGCTTGGAAGGCTAGGGCTCTACCATTGAGCTACACCCGCAAGTTTGGAGCGGAAGACGGGATTCGAACCCGCGACGTTCACCTTGGCAAGGTGACGCTCTACCACTGAGCCACTTCCGCATTTGGTGCAGGTGAAGGGAGTCGAACCCCCACGCCGTAGGCGCTAGATCCTAAGTCTAGTGCGTCTGCCAATTCCGCCACACCTGCATATATTATTTTGTTTTGGTGGCTCACCGGGGAATCGAACCCCGGACACCATGATTAAAAGTCATGTGCTCTACCGACTGAGCTAGTGAACCATCTGGCTGGGATAGCAGGATTTGAACCTACGAATAACGGAGTCAAAGTCCGTTGCCTTACCGCTTGGCGATATCCCAATCTAAGATGCTTAAATCATCTTTGGTGCACCATCAGGGACTCGAACCCAGGACACCCTGATTAAGAGTCAGGTGCTCTACCGACTGAGCTAATGGTGCATGTTAAATAACTACATTTATAGTATCATCTTAGATTTATCATGTCAATATTTATGTTACAGCTATTATAAAAATTAGTTTTGTAATGGAGCGGGTGATGAGAATCGAACTCACGTAACTAGCTTGGAAGGCTAGGGCTCTACCATTGAGCTACACCCGCAAGTGGTCGGGGTGACAGGGCTTGAACCTGCGACCTCATGCTCCCAAAGCACGCGCGCTCCCATCTGCGCTACACCCCGAAGAATTTCTATGTCCTTGCGACGACATAGATTATTCTACACGATATATGATAATACGTCAATAGTTTTTTGTACTTTTTTTGTTTTTTTATAGTTATCTTTATGACTTTTCAGCTAAGGTAAATACACGGAACCCTTATGGACTAATATTAAGCCTAAAGCCATATTAGGAATTGATAGTTTTTATATAAGGATAAATATTCTCTTTATTTATTTCTATAAAAGCCATGGTATTATCCTTAGTTTTTGATAGAGATACACTACCAGGATTAATAAGCCATACTCCATTTTCCTTTGATATAAAGGGTATATGGCTATGACCATATAGAGCTATAGAAACTCCTAGCTCCTCAGCTCTGTATTTTAATCTTAATATTGAATTTTTCACTCCATAATTATGACCATGGGTAAGAAATATTTTAGTTCCTTCTAGGTCTATCACTTTCTCCGAAGGTACTGAAATTTCAGAATCGCAATTTCCCCTTACACTTATAATCTCTTTATCTGTATATGCTTTAATAACCTCTAAATCACCAACATTATCTCCTAGGTGAATTATTTTATCAGCATCTTTGCACATGCCAACTGCCTTTTTTATAGCACTTTCATATCTATGGGTATCACTTAATACTGCAATTAACAAGGGTATCTTCCTTTCTATACAAGGCCTTTTATTATCTCCTTAGCTTTAGCTAATGCCTTAGCTCTATGACTTATTTTATTTTTCTCACCTGAACTTAATTGTCCAAAGGTTTTTTTATATTCATCAATATAGAATATTGGGTCATATCCAAAGCCACCCGTTCCTATTCTTTTCTCTGTTACTCTTCCACCAACTACACCCTCTGCATGAAATTCTTTTCCACCACTATCTAGTAAAGTAATGTGGCATACAAATTGAGCTGTCCTCTGGTCCCATGGCACATCCTTAAGTTCCAATAAGACTTTATCATTATTTTTTTCTGGGTCACAGGGTTCCCCTGCATACCTGGCAGAATATACTCCTGGAGCTCCCTTTAATGCATCTATGGTTATTCCTGAGTCATCTGCCATCACTATAAAATCACGTTTCCCTTTATTCACAAGATAATCCTTTATTTCTTTAGCTTTTTTATAAGAATTTTCCTTAAAAGTTTTTCCATCTTCCTCTACTTCTATAGATATATTTTCTTCTTCCAAAGAGACTACATCTATATTACAATCTTTTAAAATTTCTTTTATTTCTATGATTTTATTTTTATTATTACTAGCTACAATAAGCTTTCTCACTAGTCATTTCCTCCTGTTCCTATCCTTAGACCTTCTATTTTTAATACCTCTTTCTCATATTGAATTACAGCCTTCATCCCCTTCTCTCCTAAGGTTAAAAGCTCTATTAAGTCTTTTTTAGGGAAAGGTTTTTCTTCTCCTGTACCTTGAATTTCTACAAACTCACCCTTATCTGTCATCACTATATTCATATCTACTTGAGCTGCAGAATCCTCACTATAGCACAAATCTAAAAGAAGGTTATCATTGACAATACCTACACTTATAGCCCCTAAAAAACTTCTTATAGGGTACACCTCAAAGGGCTTGCTTTTGTGAAGCTTATTTACAGCATCTGCTAGGGCAATAAAAGCACCGCAAATAGAAGCAACTCTAGTGCCCCCATCAGCCTGAATCACATCACAGTCAATCCATATTGTTTTTTCTCCCAAAGCTTTTAAATCTACCACAGATCTTAAGGCCCTTCCTATGAGCCTTTGTATCTCCATAGTTCTGCCCTCTAGTCTTAATCTAGATATATCTCTGGGCTTTCTACTTTGAGTTGCTCTTGGCAACATACTATATTCACTAGTTATCCAGCCTTCTCCTGCTCCTTTTAAAAAGCTAGGTACCTTATCTTCTATAGAAGCATTGCATAACACCTTTGTATCTCCCATTTCTATAAGGACAGACCCCTCTGCATACTTAGTATAATTTCTAGTAATCCTCATAGGTCTTATTTGGTCATTTTTCCTGCCATCTATTCTCATAATTACCCGACTTTTATAAAATAATTTTATATGTGTCAGGTCTTCACCTACCCTTTCTACTTATTTGTTTTATTTAATATTGAAAAGTTCATCTCGCAAAGGCGGTTTCACTTCTATTTTTTCATTGTTACATATAATAAATCCCTTATCTTCTGTGATTTTTCCTATAATAGTTCCCTTTATTCCTTTAGACTCCAATTCCTTTACCAGTTTTTTACCCTCTGATGTAACTATAAGCATAGAACCAGATGAAATCAATCTTAATGGGTTTATCTTTAGTTTATTGCACAACTTTTTGCTTATTTCTCTTATAGGCAAACTTTCTTCATAAATCTCAAATCCAACCTCTGCAGCTTTAGCCATTTCCCATAAAGCACCCAATAATCCTCCTTCTGTAATATCATGCATAGATGTTACTTTAAATTTTGAAGCGATTTTTCCTTCTTCCACCACACTTAAATTACTTCCAAAGGACATTCCTTCTTTTAGCTCATCTTCTGTAATAAAGGATCTACAATTCTTTATATTATCATTAACTATTATAAATGTGCCCTCTAAAGCTAAATCCTTTGTTACTATTATATCATCCCCTATACTAGCTCCATTAGTTGGAATAGGCTTTTTCGACTTTCCTAAGACTGTGCAACTTATTACCATTTTGTTTACAGCCTCTGTTACTTCAGTATGACCACCTATTACTTCAACATTTAATTTTTTGCATTCTTTATCTATTTCTTTCATTATATTTTTTATATCATCTAATGTTGCATTAGTTGGGGCTAATATTGTAACTAATATTCCTAAAGGTTCTCCCCCTGAAGCTGCTATATCATTGCAATTAATATTAACAGCTAAGGTTCCTGATCCCTTATTAGCTCCAGTTATAGGGTCAGTAGATACTATACACTTGTTATCTTTAAAGTCTATTATTGCACAATCTTCCCCTATGGCATTGCTCACAAGTACTTCTTCTCTTTTAACAGATTTCGCTTCTTCTATTATACCTTTTAAATCATCCCAATTAAGTTTTCCAGCCTTCATAAAAAAACTCCTTTATATATGAACATAAATAATCACTATTTCCATATAACTTACATATTATTTATATAAGGATTACTTGTAGAGGTGAATATAATTTGAAATATATAGGACCATTTTTAAGGATTAATTCTCTAACACCTACTAACGTAGCAAATCAACTTTTATATTTTTCCAGAGAATCACTAAAGCATATAGCTCTATACTCCAAATGTGGCATAACTACCTCTCTTAGAGACTTAAAGGTTCACTCTTCACCTAACATTGATATTAACATATTTAAAGAAAATTCTCCACTTCTATGTCTGTATAAAAAAGCCAATGATAACCTTATAAAAGATAAATATGGTCTATACTGGGATGATTCTAGTTTTAAAAAAGAAATTAATATAAGTGGCAATGCATATATGACATTATCCCTTCTAAATCTATGCGATTACTACTATAGCTTTGAAGAAGTAGACAAGAAGTTGTATACTATTGGATATTTGTATTCATCTATGGCCAAAAATCAATTAGATTTCTATTTAAAATATTTAAGAAATGATGATGGTATATTTGTAGATAAAAAACATCTGAGTTCTTCTGAAGGAGATATTAAGTTTGAATATAAGGATACCCCTTATAAAGTATGTGATCAGTGTTTTCTCATGGTAGCCTATTACAAATATTATTTGGATATAAACGCTCGAGATGGAGAACAATATAAAAATTTTGCTAATGATATATTTAATATGTTTCTAAACTATAAAGAGGAGCTTTACGATTTATCTTTAGAAGAATTATGTGATTTTATTACAGGCCTTAATATGTTTTATTTCTATTCAAAAGATTCTAGAGCACAAGACCTCATCCTAGATCTTATGGATTTATCTTTAGAAAACCTTTATAGCGAAGAATATGGTAATAGCAACTCCCCTAAGGAATACGCATTACTTTTAATAAATATGTATATGTTTAATAAAAATCTTAATCTTAATCTCTTTGAAGAAGAAAAAGAATTCTTATTAGAAAAATTGAATTCATGCTATGATGAAAATACTGGTATATTCCTAAAGAAAAAGGATAAGAAAGAAGTGTCTTATTATGGTGTTGATGTTTTAGGTCCTATATTGGCCTTATATCTATATAATGAAGAGGATATATTCTCTAACAAAATAGTTAATGGATATAAAAAAGGCATCATATCCTCTGGCATAATAGGCAGCTGGCCAGATACCCCTTCTTTAAATAGTGTTGAACGATACAAAAACTTTTCTTTAAAATCTGAAGATTTATTAGATGAAGCTAATTTTAGACAAAGTGTAATTCCATGCCCAGAAACTGCCCTAATCGCACCTATTTTTTATAAAGCCATAACCTTCAGCAATAAAAAACAACAATTTAAAGGGGTTAAAACTTCTTTTGACTGTGAAAAATCCCTGTATCCTGTGGCTTTATGTAGCTTTATATTGAGTTACTTTTAGCTTTGCTAATAACTTAGTTTTGTGCCACTAAAATATTAGTTGAGCTTATCTAATATCATAGCCTCTGCTATGTCCATCCTAAAGAAGGTTGGGTGTTGCAATAGGTGGACATAAGATAAATGTAGCAATAGAACACTAGATATTTTTCTAGTGTTCTATTGCTATTTTCCTGGGGCTTCTATGGCCTTAAAGTTTATATTGTTATTGCCATCTAATTCAATATTGGTGATTTTTTTGCTAATTCCATAACTAATACTGGTGTAGTAAAGAGGTATATATGGCATATCTCTTTTTAGTATTTGGGTCAGCAATATTTTATCATCATTGCTAATAGTATTTTTATATTTTTCAAAAACCTTTTCATACTCAATAGATCCGTATCTAGCATAATTATTTTTATCATCCTTAGTCCAACACTGAAAAAAATCTCTTAAGCTCTTAGGATTATTAAATAATTTTAGTGCTAATGTAAAATTTCCACTTTTTAAATTTTCATCATATTTATCTTCCTTTAGATATACAGTTTTAATATTCATTTCTAGCTCTTCTTTTAATACATTTTTAAGTTTTTCACCTAAAAACATCATAGTATTATCTTCAGGTATTAATATTGATATCTCTTTCTCTTTATCAAAATCTATGTCTTTCAACCACTGATTTATTTGGGATATGTCTATTTTTTCTGGCAAATCATTGCCCATAACCAGCTTTTCTTTCTCTTCCTTGGTTAGGAATGCTATATTTTCCCTTGATTCTATGAGTCCCGCTTCTTCATATAAGTCTTCTCTAGCATATAAAGATTTTACAACTTCTTTTAAGGCTCTTCTAAAATTTATATTTTCTCCTATTTTGCCTTTATCCATATTAAAAACTAAGCTATATAGGTTGCCATCATAGGAGTAATCTGTAAAATCCTTTAAAGGTTCTCTATGGTTTATGGGTACGTTAAATAGAAAGTCAATCTTCCCTAATTCAAAAGCAGCCATAGCCATTTCCCTATTGTTCATTACTATTCTCATCTGCTGTACCTTAGGTTTATCTCTGTATTTTTCATTAATTGCTAATTCTAAAAATTTATTTTTTTCTAGGGCATTTATCCTATATGGCCCTGAGTATTCTATATCCTTAAATTTTTCATTATACTCCTTTAACAAATCAAAGTTTTTTCTTAGTCTGTATTTGGGCTTTGTTAAATTGTATATAAAGTCCTTATTTTTAGTATTCATACGTATTTGCAATGTATTTTTATCTATAGAGTTAATAGCCACATTACTAAAGGGGCCCTTGCCCTTATTGTAGGCTTCTGCTCCGAAAATACAGTAAAGTTCCTCTACATTGTCTATGGCTCTTTTAGAATCTAACATTGCCTTAAAAAATTCTACAAAATC
The DNA here is from genome assembly GCA_002423705.1 of Clostridium sp. UBA5530. GTDB lineage: Bacteria > Bacillota > Clostridia > Clostridiales > Clostridiaceae > Clostridium_X. Next base: position 14,529 of record DINW01000007.1, on the reverse strand, counting down.
ATAGGAGGTAATTTCTTTTCCACTACTCCAATATATATTGTTTCTAAGTTTAAAAGTATAGGTTATTTCATCTTTTGAAATATTATAATTCTCAGCCAAAGCACCTTCTATATTGCCATCTTCCTGTAGGGATACTAGACCATCGAATAATGCACATCCTATTTCTTCTTCATTTTTGTCCTTAAAGCTTTCTAGAGTTTTAGGAAGATTTTCTAAGCTTATAGTTAGTTCTTGGCCCTTATTTTCTATAGTTTCCTGTTTCTTTTCTATACACCCACTAAAAATCAAAGGGAAGCATAAAATAAATGCCATAATTCTTTTTTCCATATTATCACCCATTGTAAAATCATTATCTATAATTATTAACAGGTTTTCATGGATTTAATCACCTTGGAAAATATTTATAAAAGTTAATTTTATCTATGGATTTCTGGTCCTTTATAAAATCATTGCCATCCCTTAACCACAATTTACTAAGTGGAAATCCGTAAGATTCCATAAGAGTTTTCTTATAGAACACTCCCGTAGTTATATATATTGCCCTCTGTATATTATATTGTTTTAATATATCTTTAAACTCTTCTATTTTTTGTTTATCTACCATATAACTTTTTTCAAATCTTAAATAGTATTCATATTTTTCTCCTATAAGTACTAGGTCTAAAAGGTCTTTATCCTTATAAATTAGTACATATTGAACATCATATTTCCAACAATTCTTACTTATGGTATAATAAATTTTATTAATTTTTATGTTTTTTAACTTTCTAAGGTTTATCTCCATTTTAACCCTTCTGTTAATTTTTTCAGAAAGATTTTTTTTCATAGTCTTATCTCATAAAATTGCTTTATATTATTATATGAATGGGCAATTTGTGATATAATATAATTAATATTAATTTCCAAATTTACGGAGGTACTTATGGTATTTTTTCTTGAAATTTTAGCGGTTATAGCAATATTATTTTTTATGGGTATTACTATAGCTAGTTTTGTCCTATTAAATAAAATCTTTTACCAACTTAGATATAAAAATTATCTTATGGAAAAACTAAATCATAATATATCATCCTTTAATAAAAACTCCTATGATGAAGGAAATAAGAAAGTAGATATACAAGAAGAGGAAAACAAAGAGGGTGTATCATAATTAAAAATTTAAAACTAATAGGACTGTATCAAAATAATTTATAATTTTGATACAGTCCTTTATTCACATATATGAAGTTATTTTCTAATATACATTCAATATCATAAAAAATATAGATACTATAGACAAAGATAAACATATCAATGAGTAAACAAACTTCTTAATTTTTATATTTTCAAAAAAATAGAATTTAGTAGCAAGCAAAAACATGGTAAGGCTTACTGAACTTTGAACTGCATAATAGTTGCTAAAAAATTTCACATAGAATATGTTGTGAGTGGATAAAAACACTCCTATAATAGCTATTATTGTAAAGATGATTGATATCCAGCATAATAGAGTTAAAGCATCTTTTATTATTAATGAAGCTTGTATTTTTTCACTAACTTTCTTCATATTATTTCCTCCATTATGTATTGATTTTCTCTATTGATTTTATACTTTAATTTGATTTTTGTAAATAGCTCTTAGAACAGTGTTGTAAAACTTAAGAAAAATATAAGTTTTACTTGATCATGGATTCAAAATCTTCTTCACTTAATATGTTTACACCTAATTCTACAGCCTTATCATATTTAGATCCTGCTGCTTCTCCCGCCAATACATAGTCAGTTTTTTTGCTAACGCTTGAAGAAACCTTAGCACCTAATGCTTCTAATTTATCCTTTATCTCTGATCTAGAATATTTTTCTAAAGTTCCAGTGACTACTACGGTTTTTCCTTGAAAGTTGTTTTCTTTTATTTCTAAGTCTTCATATTTAGGATTAATTCCTAGTTGTAAAAGCTCTTCTATAGAATCTTTTATTCTTTCATCCTTAAAAAATTCAACTATGCTATTAGCTACTATATCTCCTATATCAGGAACATTTACTAAATTCTCAAAAGAGGCTTTTCTTATATTGTCCAAACTTTTGAAAATCTTTACCAAGTCCTTAGAAGTTTTTACCCCAACATTTGGTATCCCTAATGAATATATGAATGCATAAAGCTCACAATCTTTACTCTTTTCAATAGCATTCAAAAGATTTTGTGCCTTTTTTTCACCAAATTTATCTAGAAGTAAAAGTTGTTCTTTATTTATTCTATATAAATCACCTAAGGTCTTAATATCTAGTTTTTCAAAAAGTTGCTCTGCTGTTTTTTCACTGAATCCTTCTATGTTCATAGCTTCTCTAGCTGCAAAATGGACTATACTCTTTACCATTTGTGGTTTGCAAGACAAAGTATTTTCACAGAAATAATGAGCACCCTTTATTATGATTTCACTACCACAATAAGGACAATTTTTAGGAGGATTTATTTCCTGTGCTCCCTCTAAAGATTCTTGAACTACTCCCATTATTTCTGGAATTACATCATTGGATCTTCTGATAAAAACCTTGGCTCCAATCTTTACACCCTTTCTATTTATGTCATCCATATTGTTTAAAGTAGCACGTTTTACTGTAACTCCTGCTAAATCTACAGGTTCTAGCAATGCTGTAGGACTAACTCTTCCACTTCGTCCCACGTTCCATTCTACATCTAATAATGTAGTTACTGCCTCTTGTGCTTCAAATTTATAAGCTATAGCCCACTTAGGAAACTTCACAGTATAGCCTAGAAGTTCTCTTGTTCTCATGTCATTGATAGCTATTACCACACCGTCGATATCATAATTCAAATCAAATCTTATATCATTTATATACTCTATTTCTTTTTCTATTTCCTCTATGGTAGTGCATTCCTTTACATAGTTATCCATAAGAATTCCTTTTTCTTTTATAAACTGTAACATCTCCATGTAAGATTTAAATGCTGGTCCTTCATTATATCCCACATCATAAAAAAATGCAGTAAGATTTCTCTTGGCAGTTTCTTGTATATTTAAATTTCTTAGAGCTCCTGCTGCTCCATTACGCAAATTTTTAAGAGGTTCTTCTGAAGTAGCATTATATTCTTCAAAGGCCTCTCTAGTCATTATTGCCTCTCCATGGATTTCCATCATATGGTCATATTGAATTTTTAGAGGAAGGGATTTTATAGTCTTGCTTTGAGCCGTCACATCCTCACCTATAACTCCAGTACCTCTAGTGGCAGACTTTATCAATATTCCTCTATCATCATAGGTGCAATTAATAGTTAATCCATCAAATTTTTTAGTCAACACATAAGATAGCTGTGGTAATGGGTCATTGGCAGTCCTATTATACTCTTCTACAACTCTTTTGTTTCTATTATGCCATTCTTTTAGTTCTTCTAAGGTCTGTGCCTTATCTAAACTCCATAGTCTAGCTTTATGAGTATATTTATTAAACTGAGGCAGAACTTTATCTCCTACCCTCGCAGTAGGAGAATAGGGTAAGACCATCCCTGTTTCTTTTTCAAGTTTTTTTAGTTCATCATATTTTTTGTCATAGTCCTTATCCGATACAGATGGATTGTCTAGAACATAATATTCATGGGAATATCTATTCAATTCCTCTATTAATTCTTTTATTCTTTTTTCTTTATCCAATTATTTCTACACCTCCATGAAGTGAACTTTGATTTAATATGAATTTATAGAAGCTCTAGTGGTGCACTATTAAGAAGCAATGTCTTTATTCCATTAGCATCAAAAGCTATAGTGAGCTTTATATCCTCATTGTCTTCTTTTACAGATACTATGGTTCCTATACCGAATCTATTATGCTTTACCTTTCTTCCAATGGTAGCCTCATTTTTATTTAGTGGTTTTTCCCCTTGCCCCTGAGTTGAAGCACTATTAGACATTTTATCTTTAAAATAAGAGTTTCTTAGGCTATGAGGATTTTTATTATATCCATATTGTGTACTGGATTTATGGTTAATAGCAGATGAGGTTATAGCCTCTCCCTTTCCATTGAAATTGTCCTTCAAATCCTTAGATATCTCTGATATAAAGTCTGACACGCTATAGCATTGAGTTCTTCCAAAAACTCTTCTCATCTCTGCTGAAGTCATATATAAAACTTCCTCAGCCCTAGTTATGCCAACATAGCACAATCTTCTAGACTCCTCCATTTCATTAGGATCTCTTAGGGATGAACTCCCTGGAAATATACCATTCTCCATTCCTACCATGAAAACTATTGGGAACTCCAATCCCTTAGCACTATGCACTGTCATAAGTACAACTGTATCTGCATCCTGGTCATAATTATCTATATCAGAAATCAGTGCAGTCTTTTCTAAAAATGCGGAAAGGCTAGTGTCTTCTGATGTTTTTTCAAATTCTACAGCAGCAGATACTAATTCTTGTAAGTTATCTATTCTGCTTTTATCCTCAGGATTTTTTGAATGCTCCAGTTCCTTTAAATATCCTGTGATTTCTAAGGTATACTCTATAAATTCTGATATGGGAAGTACAGAGCTCATAGCCTTTATCTCTTCCATTATTTCAGTAAATTTATTTAAGGTAGTTATATTTCTTTGGGTAAGAGTAGCTATATTTTCTGCATTTAATAAAGCTGAATAAAGGCTTAATTCATAATTGTTAGCAAATTCCTGAATCTTTCCTACTGTAGCATCTCCTATACTTCTTTTAGGTACGTTTATAATTCTTTTTAAGCTTATATCATCCTCTGAGTTTACTGCAACTCTAAGGTAAGCTATAATATCCTTTATTTCCTTTCTATCATAGAACTTTAGTCCTCCTAAAATTCTATAAGGTATATCCCTTTTTATAAATACATCTTCAAATACACGAGATTGTGCATTGGTTCTATATAATATTGCAAAATCACTATAGGCTTTATTTTTCTCCTCTTTAAGCTTTTTTATTTGAGATGCTACAAATTCTCCTTCATCTATATCAGAAGGGGCCCTATATATTCTTATCTTTTCCCCATTATCCTTTTCTGTTCTTAAGGCTTTATTCTTTCTGTTATTATTATTTCTTATAACTTCATTGGCAGCACTTAGTATGTTACCTACAGATCTGTAATTCTGCTCTAGCTTTATTACCTTAGTATTAGGATAATCCTTTTCAAAATCCAGTATGTTTCTAATGTCTGCTCCCCGCCACATATATATGCATTGGTCATCGTCCCCAACCACACATATGTTCTTAAATTTATCCGCAAGAAGCCTTACAAATTCATATTGAGCTCTGTTGGTATCCTGATATTCGTCCACCATTATATATTTAAATTTATTTTGATAAAAAGCTAAGGTCTCTTCACTAATGTTGAAAAGTTCTATGGTTTTAAATATTAAATTATCGAAATCCATGGCATTGTTGTTTTTAAGCCTTCTTTCGTATAACTCATAGGCCTCAGCTATTTTGTTTTCTCTAAAATTCCCTTCATTTTCTCTTTTAAATCTTGAAGGTCCAATAAGGTTATCTTTGGCTTTACCTATCTTAGATAATATCTCTCCCTCTCCAATATCATCACTATTTATATTTAATTCTTCCATACATTGTTTGATTAACGCCTTTTGATCATAGGTATCATATATGGTAAAGTCCCTTTTGTATCCTATTTTTTCACATTCTCTTCTTAAGATTTTAACACAGGTAGAGTGGAAGGTAGAAATCCACATGTTGTTTGCTCTTTCTCCTATTAGTGATCTAACTCTGTCCTTCATTTCTCCTGCAGCCTTATTGGTAAAGGTTATGGCTAAAATATTATATGGTTCTATGTTTAAGTCCTCTATCATGTGGGCTATTCTATGGGTAAGAACCCTTGTCTTTCCACTTCCTGCCCCAGCTAGTATAAGCACTTGGCCCTCTATTGACGTAACCCCTTCATATTGCTCTTTATTTAGTAAGGATTTTAAATCCACAAAATCACTCCTTCTTTATAAGGTATAAAATATTATACCATAATTATTTATTATTTTATCCACTATATTGTATTTAAGTCTATACTAAGAATTATAGGGAGGTTTCCCTCCCTATAATAATTTTTATATTTCATACTTTATTAATATATGAAACTTTTTATTCACTTTTCCAATCTATTCTTTCAAATATAGTTTTATAACCATCACTTCCATAATTTAAAGATCTATTAACTCTACTTATGGTAGCAGTGCTTGCTCCAGTAGTACTTGCAATATCAAGATAAGTCTTCTTTTGCTTAAGCATCCTTGCTACTTGAAGTCTTTGCTCTAAAGCCTTTATTTCATTAATAGTGCATATGTCATCAAAAAACCTATAGCACTCCTCTACGGTGTTTAAACTCAATATTGCTTCAAATAATAAATCCATCTCTGGACTTTGTAACTTCGATTTATATTCCGTCATAGAACACTTCATCCCCCATTTATCATATTTAAATAAATTCTATCATTAAACAATAAATTATTCCATAGGTTTCTAGCTTTTATATAATAAAAAATCCCTCAAAATGAGGGATTTTTTATTATGTCTCTATATAAATTGAAGAACACAACCATTGGGGGACGGTTGTGTTATTAGAATAAATAAAAAGGGGGATATTTATTCTTATTTACTTCCTATTTACTTTGCATTGTTATTATATTTCACTGAGATTTTTTATTCAACATCCTTAAAATTACTATTTGTCAATTATAAATCGTTGACATTTAAAATTTCATATTCCTATTATATTTGAATAATAGATTTCATACTTATTGACTTATATATCTCAATATCTCATAATAATCATATATTTTTTAAAAGTTCAACTTCCTTTTCAGTGAGCTCCCTATACTGCCCTTCTTCTAATTCTTCATCTAAATCTAAAGGCCCGAACTTAACCCGCTTTAAATATATTACTTCCTTCCCTAGGGATTGAAACATTCTTTTTACCTGATGAAATTTTCCTTCATGGATGGTGACTAGGACTTCACTTAAACTATCCTCTGATTTTACTATATCCAGTTTGCCAGGAAGACACCTATAGCCATCATCTAATACTATGCCTTTTAAAAAGCTTTTTTCATCTTTGTCTGAAACCCTTGCGTTTATATGGGCATAATATACTTTATCCACATGATATTTGGGAGCTATGAGTTTATGGTTCAGTTCACCATCATTGGTGAGCAATAAAAGGCCAACAGTATCCTTGTCTAGTCTTCCCACAGGAAATGGATTAAACACTGCATCCTCTGGTTCCAATAAATCCACCACCGTTGGATCAAATTTGTCATAGGTAGCAGATATCACCCCTGGAGACTTATTCATCATTATATATATATTTTTTTTATATACTACAGTTTCTCCATTGATTTCTATTACAGCTTTCTCAGGATCTATTTGGCAAGAACTGTCCTTTAGGACTTCGTTATCTATCTTTACTATTCCCTTTTTCATCATAATCTTTATTTCTTTTCTGCTTCCATAACCTAAGTTAGAAAGTATTTTATCCACTCTTTCCACAAATTGCCCTCCTCTTTTTAATACTACTATCCTATAATATAGATATTTTTATCATTATTCAATAGAATAAGCTGCTTTGAAGTAAATATACCTATTTTTCTTCAAAGCAGCTTATTAATTATTTTAAACCTGAATTTATTTTCCGTAATATTCTAAAACCTTTTTAACATGGGTTCTAGTTTCCCATGGAAGTTTAGCAATATCGTCTACAGTGGTGACTCCCCTTTGTTGAAGAGTTCCTGGTCCCGCATTATATGCAGCTAAAGCTAAAGCCTTGTTTCCATTATACAAGTTCAAATAATCCCTTAGATGTCTAGTACCTCCATCTATATTTTCATATACATTGTAGGGATCACTTATACCATAGTGTTCTACATTTTCTGGCATAAGCTGCATAAGGCCCATAGCCCCTGCATAAGACTTTTCATATACATTAAAGTCTGATTCTTGTTTTATAAGGGCTCTTATAAGCTTACTATCTATTCCATATTTTTGAGAAGCCTTTTCTATGGCATCCTCTATGTCTGCATTATCACTTTTTAAATTTTTGCCTATTTCCTTGCTTATATTTTGAATCTTATCATAATCTAAAGAAGTTCCCTGACCATAGCCTAAGGTTGATAGATCCATCCCCATACCTTTTAATAAATCTTCTATATTTTCATTGCTTTTAGATGCCTGCAATATGCTCTCAAGCATTACCTGGAAACCTGGGTTATCCTTACTTGAACTACTCTTAGACATTTGATTCATCATAAGCATCATCATAACGCTCTCTACTTGATCAACTTTCAAATGGCTTCCTCCTCTCTAACTATCTTATTTTTTTCTGCAGTAAATTTATATTCTACATAATCCTCATATGCACATTTTTTATAAAAGCTTTTAGCAAGGACTAACAGCCTATATTCACCTTCATAAAAAGGCATAAAAGAATAATAGCTCTTTTTGCTGTAACTTTGTATTCTCTTCCATTGTCCCTTTTCCATAAGGTAGAATTCATAGCATACATCTTTTCCACCATTGCTGGATACAAAAAAATCCACACTTTCATTAACTAGGATATTAGTTTTACTACAGCTTATCTTAGTATCAGTTATTGGCAGTTCCTCATGGATTATTACATTTACTTCCTTCTTACACTCATATTCTTTACTGCTATTTTTATTTTTGCTATATATGTCCACGGTATATTTTCCACTAACCTGTGGTATAAAAGAATAGCCTATATTGGTACTAAACTTTGTTTCCTCAACTATTCTATCGTTGATTTTCAATACATACTTTATAAGAATATTTAAGTTATTTTCTGTGACTATCTCTAATAATACCTTGTCTCTTACCCTATAGTATTCTTTTGCATTAATCAATACATAGTCTATAGTAGCTGGAATGTGATCTTTAACCTCCATAGATACTGAAGTCTCACAATCGTATTCCTTTAATGAGCCTAAATCCTTTACTCTGATTTGAAGATCGTATATGCCCTCTGATTCAGGGGTAAAGTTTACCCAATTTAAAACACCATAATCTATAGACTCTAGCTCTTCCTTATCTTTCAATACCTTGAATTGAAATAATGGGTTTATGCCACCTTCAGTATGAACCTTAATATTTATAGCTTCATTTTTCACAAAGTTTTTAGTCTTATCTAATATTACATTTTTTATTCTTATTGGAGCATACTGTTCTTCTGTTATTTCATACTCCATTATACTCATAGCCTCATACTGCCCTTCATAGGAACTATCCTTTACCATAGACTTTATGGTATATTTGCCTTGGGTTTTAGATTTCCATATAAAAGTATTGTCTCTCATATAGCCACTATCTTCTGCCATAGGTCCATCTATTACAAATCTATAGAGAATATCTGCCCCTCCACTGACCACTGTTTGAAAGCATATATCTCTTCCTAAAAGCTGAGGAGATGCCATATCCGATGTAAAGGTCTTTATTGTTATATCCTTATAAGGCTTCACATTGTAGGTTAAAACTGCTCTATCTTCATATTCATTTAAAGAATATATGTCCTTTACCATACATAGTATTCTATATTCCCCTGGATCTTTTTCTATGTAAGTAAATATTTTTTTTGTTGAATAGTCCTGAAGACAAGTAAAATATCCATTTCTATCTATCTTATAGAATTTATATAATATGGTTCTATTATCACTATGGCAAGTATCTACTTGAAAAATAAGTTCTTGGCCAATTAAAGCCTCATTGTCATTTAAGAACTTGAAGTCTGTAATTTCTATAGAATTAGGTTTTTCAACACTGAAGGTTACTATCTTAAAGTCATCATATTTATTTATAGAATTAGGTTTTTTACATTCCACCAGCACTTGATGAAAATCCTTATTTCTAACCACAAAGCTTAAAGTATTATCTAGACTATAATCTTTAATAAGCTCCCAACCTTGTCCACTCTTTATCCAATATCTATATAGAACATCCTCTTCTATACCATGAACTTTTAAATTTAATTTTTCCCCAAGAATATAGGTATCCTTATCTAGGTTCACATCTTCCATAAGCTTATTTTCAAAGTCTTTTCCCAAATTATAAGTAACTCTAGATACATAATCAAAGGGTTTTTTGCTATCTTCCTTTTTCCCTTGAATCATTATTATATATTCTCCTTCTTCTTTTGGAATCCAAAGGCATTGTTTTTCATGGGAGTAATCCTTCACAGTTGTCCATAGTCCTTCATAGCCTATAACAAACTTATATAACAATTCCCTTTCGTAATCATTAGTAATGAGTATATCTATTTCTCTTTTATCTTGTTGAGGCTCGCGTAAATTAAACTTTATTTCTATTTCGTTCATTTCCAGCACCCCTAAATAATAATCATCTTATTTTAATTATACTACAATACCATATTCTGTAACAGTTTTTTTAGTGATTTATGTAATAGTATTTTCTTGGTTAAAATTAAGGGCTTACAGAATCATCACTGTAAGCCCTTAGTTATTATGTCTCTTAAAGTATTGTATAACCTGTCATCATCTTCCTTGTTTCTCTTTCTTGGTCCCTTTATCTTTCCTCCGCCTCGACGTACCTTAGACTTTATATGTCTTTCAAAAAGTAACCTATCTATATTGTCCTCCTCATAGATAAATCCAGTAGGACTTATGGCATAAGCTCCCTTTGAGAGAACCATAGCTGCTACCCCGTAATCTTGGGTAACAACTATGTCATTCTTAACGGATTTATTAAAAATAACCATATCCACACTTTGAAAGTGACTATCACAAACTATGACTTCTCCATAGTTTAAAGTTATAGAATGATTTATATCGCAGTAAAGATACAATGGTATAGAATATTCTTTTGCCACTTTTTCAATACTTTCTCTTCCTGAGCACCCATCTCCATCAACAATAATTCTCATTATAATCTCTCTTCTAGTTGTTCCTTTAAATCTTCATAGCCTTGTTTTCCTAAAAGAGCAAACATATTTTTCTTATATGCTTCTACTCCTGGCTGGTCAAAAGGATTTACAGCTAAAAGATATCCACTAATGCCACAAGCTTTTTCAAAGAAATACACAAGTTGACCAAAATAATAAGGATTTATTTCTGGTACATTGAGTATCATGTTAGGAACTCCTCCATCATTGTGAGCAAGCAATGTACCTTGAAAAGCCTTAGCATTTACAAAGTCCATGGTCTTTCCTGCAAGGAAGTTTAGTCCATCTACATTTTCCTTTGATTCTTGTATTTCAAGAGTCCTTCTTGGTTTCTCTACATTAATAACAGTTTCAAATATATTTCTGTTTCCTGCTTGTATGAATTGTCCCATGGAATGAAGATCTGTGGAGAAATCTACTGAAGCTGGGAATATGCCTTTTCCGTCCTTTCCCTCGCTTTCTCCATAAAGTTGTTTCCACCACTCTCCTAAAAAGTGAATGGAAGGTTCATAGTTGGCTAAGATTTCTATATTCTTACCTTTTCTATTTAATACATTTCTAACCACTGCGTATTTGTAGCAATCATTAGTTGACAGTTCCTTATTATCATAAAGCTTTTGTGCATCATAGGCTCCTGTGATTATTTCATCAATGTCTATACCTGCAACAGCTATAGGCAATAGTCCAACAGCTGTTAAAACTGAATACCTTCCTCCTACATTATCAGGTATAACAAAGGTTTCATAGCCCTCTGTATTGGCCAATGTCTTTAAAGCTCCCTTTTCTTTGTCTGTGGTCACAAATATTCTTTCTTTAGCACCATCTTTGCCATACTTCTTTTCTAACAAATCTTTAAACACTCTAAAGGCTATGGCTGGTTCTGTAGTAGTACCTGACTTTGATATTACATTTATAGAAATTTCCTTATCCTTAACTAGATCTAAAAGATCCATCATATATGTAGAGCTTATATTATTTCCTGCAAAAAATACACAGGGTGTTTTCCTATTATCTTTATCCATGGAATTGTAAAAGCTATTGCTTAACATTTCTATAGCAGCTCTTGCTCCTAGGTAAGATCCTCCTATTCCTATAACTATAAGAACATCAGAGTTTTCTTTTATCTTTTCAGCAGATTTTTTTATTCTATTAAACTCTTCTTTATCATAATCTTCTGGTAGTGATAACCATCCTAAAAATTCCTTCCCTGGTCCTGTTTTCTTATGAAGTTTTTCATGGGCATCTTCCACTGCCTTTTCCATGAATTTTATTTCGTGTTCTCCAACATATGATTTAATTTTTGATAAATCTAATTTTAATGTTTCTTTCATTGTTTATACCTCCGAATTAATACACCATAACATCATTCACTTAAAATCATTTCATATTATGGTCTACTTAAGTTTCATTTCTTAGTATATCATAAATTAAGGTTTTATATTATTTTTGAATTTTTCAAAAAAAGAGACTTGTTTATACAAGTCCCCCTTTATTAATGCATCATCAGCTTCACGATAACCCAAAGCACTAAACCCCAAATTACACAACCACCTAAAACTACGGGCATCATTATGCTATATTGAGCTATTATAGCTGCTAGTATGTCTTTTCCAGATATTCTTTCCTTTTTTTCTTCGTTTCTTTCAGTATAATTATTCTCCACATAAACACCCCCTATTATTAATAGAATACCACATTTTCAAAGAACACTCTAGAGGTATTATGAAAATCTTTTGAAAACATTTGAAATTGATTTTATCTAATTCAATACCATAGGGCACTGTGCTTCACTTAAAACCCCATCTATTATATTAAAATGTTTTTTGCATTGAGCTGCTACCTTAGGATCATGAGTTACTATAATTATAGTTTTTCCCTCATCATTTAATTCTTTAAGGATGTCCATTATTTCTTTACCTGTGTTTTGATCCAAAGCTCCAGTGGGCTCATCTGCCAATATTATATCTCCATCCCCTACTAAAGCCCTTGCTATTGCTACCCTTTGTCTCTGTCCTCCTGATAACCTTGTGACTCTGGAATTGATTTTATCCAAAAGTCCCACTTTTTCTAAAGCTTTTTTCACTAAGATTTTTCTTTCTTTAATCTTAGTTCCTCTATACCTTAAAGGCATCTCCACATTTTCATACACTGTATATTCTTCTATAAGATTATAATCCTGAAATATAAAGGAAACTACCCTGTTTCGTATTTCAGCCATCTTATCAGCACTACCTCCAAGGATCTCTTCTTCATTTATGGATATGGTTCCTCTTGATGGAGAATCCATAAGTCCAATGATATTCAAAAGAGTAGATTTTCCTGAGCCAGAAGGTCCCATTATACTTATCATTTCACCCTTTTCTATATGAAAATTCACATATTTTAGTGCCTCTATATTTTTATCTCCATCCTTATATAACTTTACTATATTGTTTAACTTTAATATCATAATTTTCCTCCTTATTCATTTTTTATAAGCTCCGCTGGCTTTAGCTTCATGACTTTTATGAATATAGGTATTGATGAAAGGAATATTATTGTTAAAGCACTTATATTTATCCATAGATACTCTATAGGTATATTTGACCAGAATCCTCTCCCCCAAAATATTGATTGTATAGGTAAACAAAATGATATAGCTACGATATACATAAATATCATTTGTTCTATTATATTACAATATATATTAATTCGCCTTGCTCCACAGGCCAGCTTTATTCCTATATCCTTTTTACTATCATTTACTATCAATATCATTAAGGCCACAAATACGCTCATGGAAAATATAAACATTGCCAAAGAATATACTGCTAAATTTTTAGATTTTATTATCTTCGATTCTTTATAAGTTGTTAAATCTTCTAACAAAACTTCAAAAATTGTAGTTCCATAGGGGGATAGTATATTAGTTATCTTACTTTTAGTGTCTTTATATCCCTCTTTTGAAGCTATTAAACATCTATTGCTTGTCTTAGGCCAATCATCACTAAATACTAAAAATGCATTTTGAAAATCTCCAAAAAGTGGGTCAAAAGCAACATGATTTTTTTCTAAAAATCCAACTATTTGGAATTCTTCTCCTAAATCCTTAAATTGAACTTTATCTCCTATTTTATACTTTTCTTTTAAATCATAGGATGCTAGACCCTGCGCATATTGTTTTTTGGAATCTAAATTTCCTTCAGCAATATTAACTTTAAAAATATCTAAAAGGCTATAATCCACAGCTAAATATTGGGTCATATCTTCATCAGAACTTTCTGTTATCCCCACTACTTTATAGTTGCTTTTATCTTTAATGGATTTTGAAAAGTCAAACTTTTTAGTAACCATCTTAGTTTCAATTTCATCACTAGCACTTAACCTTACCATATAGGTATTTTTCACATCATTAAAGCTATCTATCTTACTAGTATATTCTTTATATGAATTTAAATATATAATGCCCTTATATGCCGTAAAAAGGCTTATCATTAACTGTATAAGCAATAAAAAATATATAAGTTTCCTTTTCCCAATGGCTTTAATAATATCCTTAAACCAATTCATATCTATCACCTACCCTTAATATTTGTTACAATATCTAACTTTACAGCCCTATATAAAGGTAAT
>DINW01000077.1:11783-120226 GCA_002423705.1 Clostridium sp. UBA5530 | reverse complement strand
AAAGCAACATAGATGTTAAAGTATCATGTGAAACTTAGTTTCATTTCCAGCTTGAATTCCAATTAAATGTTAGTTGAACTTATCTAGGGGTGTAACTGCTGTTATCTCCAGCCTAAATAGGGTGGACCGTCAGATAAATCAGCAGCTATATTGCTTAGACGAGAACTATATATGAATGGAATCATAAAAAAATAATACGAAATTATAAGAAATGAACTTCATATTGTATTAGCTTGTCTTGAATTTTGATAAAAAATATATTCTGTTAAATATAAAAAGATTGGCTATAAAATTTCTTTAATAACCAATCTTTTCGGTGATATATGTTGAGGTTATAGTTGACTTAGTAAATTAAGCTTCTGTTATTGGAGCTGCATCTATTATCTCTTGTGGCACTTCTTTAAATTTCTTGAAGTTTTCATTAAATCTTTTACTTAGCTCCAAAGCTTTTGTTTTATAGTTTTTTTTGTTTTCCCATAGGTTTTCCGGACTAAGAATATGACTTGGAACTCCTTCACAGGTTTTAGGCATCATAACTTTAAATATAGGATGCTCATCCCATTCTACATTCTTAAACTTATCTTGTATAACAGCTGTTACCATGGATCTGGTGTATTTTAAGTTTATTCTTTCACCAACTCCATATGGGCCTCCAATCCAACCTGTGTTTATTAGATACACCTCTGCTCCATATTTCTCTATTCTTTCACCTAAAAGTTTTGCATATACTGATGAATTCATAAGCATAAAAGGTTCTCCAAAACATGTAGAGAAAGTAGCCTTTGGATCCTTTATTCCTCTTTCAGTGCCTGCAAGCTTGCTTGTATACCCTGACATAAAATGATACATTGCTTGTTCTTTAGTTAACTTTGATACTGGAGGCAATACTCCAAAAGCATCGGCAGTTAAAAATATTATCTTTCTAGGGCTATCACCTTTCTCAGATGGTTCAATGTTATCTATATGATATAGAGGATATGCTGCTCTTGTGTTTTCAGTAAGAGAATCATCATCGTAATTAGGCTCCCCATTTTCATTCAATACTACGTTCTCAAGAAGAGTTCCAAACTTTATTGCTTCATATATATCTTTTTCTTTTTCTCTGTCTAGCTTAATAGCTTTAGCATAACATCCACCTTCAAAATTGAATACACCTTTTTCCCACCAGCCATGCTCATCATCACCTATAAGTTTTCTGTTTGGATCTGTAGATAAAGTAGTTTTTCCGGTCCCTGAAAGTCCAAAGAAAATTACTGTATCTCCATCTTTACCAACATTGGCAGAACAATGCATTGGGAATACGCCCTTTAATGGTAACAAGAAATTCATGATTGAGAACATAGATTTCTTTATTTCTCCAGCATATTGAGTTCCACCTATAAGAACTATTTTCTTATGAAAATTTATTATTATAAAGGCTTCGGAGTTAACTCCGTCCTTTTTACCATCGCACTTAAATCCAGGAGCACTTATAACTGTAAAATCTGGCTCCTTATTTGGATCTTGGTTTTTTCTTATAAACATATTGTTAGCTGCTAATGCTTGAGAAGCATATTCGCAAACTACTTTTATAGAAAGAGAATACTCATCTTCTGCACCAACTTGTCCATTAAATACAAATAATTCTTTCTCTTTTAAGTAGTTCTTAACTTTTTCATATAAATTATTAAATATGTTTTCCTCTATTGGTAAGTTGGTTTCTCCCCAGTTTATTTTATCCTCTGTTATGTAATCCTTTACTATAAATCTATCTTTAGGAGACCTACCTGTATACTTGCCTGTATTTACTACTAGAGCTCCTGTGCTGCTAAGAGTTCCTTCATTTTTGTTTATAGCTTTAAGTATAAGGTCCCTTTGACACAAATTATTGTATACCTTGTCACATTTTATTCCTAAATAACTCAAATCGTTGAACGCCATTATAGCTTCCCCCTTATCCCTAATTATATTTAAATTATTGCATATAATTCTTATATTTGCAATAAATATTTTATTTTATGAAGGATAATTAAATGTTATCCTTCATTGTTACTAACTTTAATTAAATAGTATATGCTTTTTATTTTTAAAACCCCAATTTTGAGTATGCTTTATTATGCTTTTTGCAAAAATATATGAAATATTATCCTATTTTATCAATTTAGCAGAAGTCATTAAAAATATAAAACTTTAAATCAAAAAAGCCATGCTTCCACCTTAATTGGCTTTAGCATAGCTAATTTTTATTTCTTTATAGTATTCATGATTTCCTCTTGGACTTTCTTCGCATCAGGAACATAGGTCTTTAGCAACTGTAAGTTCCCTTGGATCTTATATTTTCCTAAAGTGGCAGGAATAAATATGCTATCTCCCTTAAGTATTTCCTCTTTTCCGTCATTGTATTCTATTACCCCCTGGCCCTCAACACATGTGAAAATATAAAATCTTTCCTTATCACTTTCTTCCCTTAATTCCTTTGATATATTATATTTTTCTAAAGAGAAATATGGACTTAGACAAAAATAAGTTTTTTCATAGCCTTCCTTTTTTATAATAATGCCATTACTTTTTTCTCCCTTTAAAGAAAAGTCTATTACTTCTAAGGCCTTATCTATGTGAAGTTCTCTGCCTCTATTGTAGTCATAAACCCTGTATGTTGTATCAGAATTTTGCTGTATTTCTACAACGGTAACGCCCTTTCCAATGCCATGTACAAGACCGCTCTCAACAAAATAAACCTCCCCTTTTTTAACAGCTACCTTATTTATATATTTATCAAAGTCGCCCTTTTCTATTGCCTCTATAAACTTTTCTCTAGTACAGTCTTTAGTTCCCACTATAAGACTAGCATCCTCCTGAGCCTCCATCACATACCAAGCTTCTGTCTTTCCAAGTTCCCCTTCATTGTTAATAGCATATCCATCATTGGGATGAACCTGAAGAGATAAATTTTCCTTTGCATTAATTATCTTCAGCAAAAGAGGAAACTTATCCTTGGATATGGATTTTCCTAAAAGCTGTTCTCCCTGTTCTTTTATGAGATTTTGCAAAGACTTGCCCTTATATTTTCCATTAGCTACTATGCTATTTCCATTAGGATGACATGCTACGTCCCAGCTTTCACCTATATTTCCATTGGGCATGTTGTTTCTGAAGTTCTCTATATCCCTTCCACCCCAAATTTTTTCATAATANATATTTTCAAATTTTATAGCATACATTTATGTTTCTCCTTCCATAACTATAGAATTGCTAAAGTTTTTTCTTTTGCTTTTATCACTGAAATTAAATATTTTGTAATAGTATACAAATGTTTTTTAATAAAACAATACCAGTTCTGGCACTGTTAAAGTTTCCCCTTCTTTTCCCTTATCATAGTCTTCTAAAAGCTTTTTAGCCTTTTCATAGTTTTCCTTTATAGTAGTCTTTGTATATTCATCATTGCTAGCATTTAGCCCCTTATAAGCTTCTTGAAGATTATACACACCTCTTTCTAAATCATTAGTAAAGTTAATATAGTAACAACCTGCGTTATTTAAATTTAGAACATCATTTTTATCCTGCTGATAAGCAATTCTAGTTTCCTTTATTCCCTGTTCATTTTTTCCTTGAAGCATATATACAGTGCCTAATGTTCTATGATATTTAGGTATAGTTTCATTAATCTTTATACATTGGTTTAATATATTTATAGCATCATCCATTTTGTTTTCATCTATATTTATCATTGCCATGTTGTACTTTATTTCACTATCCTCAGGTTTAATAGCAGTTGCTTGTCCAAAATATTCTAAGGCCTTTTCACTGTTCTTGTTGCTATGCCAATAAAAACTACCTATATTTAAAAGCATATTATAGTTGTAAGGCTCTCTATACATTGCTGTTCTAAAATAAGGCTCTCCCTCTAAAGGTTTGTTCATAGCTTTCAAAATTTCTGGCATTAAAAATCCGTAATTATCGGGATAATTTTTATTCTTTTCTATAGACTTTGTACAAAAATCCATTGCTATATCATATTTCTTCTTATTAAAATAGTACCACCCAGCTGTGTGAAGCACTCTATAATCCTCTGGATATTCTTGTATTATCTTTTTAATTATTTCATCTGCTGCTTCTTTTTCTTTTATATCTTGAAGCATAGTGGCCTTCATAAAGTTTATTTGAATTTTGCCTATATCATAATTTTTAATTTCTTCTAGCAGCTCTATACTTTGATCAGAGGTTTCGGACTTTATAGAATACACCTTGGCTAGCCATACCTTATAGGCGGGCTCATTAGGCTCTCCCTCTATTAGTTTCGCTATTTTTTGTATAAGCTCATCTCTATTATAAGCCGCAATTTGTGCAATAATATCATAAACCTTATATTCATCTTTGTCTAAGTTCCAGGCTTCCTTAAGGGCTTTAAACCCATCATCCCACTTATCTATAAGTATAAGCATTCTTGCGAATTCTGCCTTATCATAAGAAGATTCATTGTCCACTGGATAAGTTAATAGAAGTTCTCTGGCTTTATCTATCTTATCAGTAACCTTATAAAGAGCAATCATAGTTTTTATAAGGGACTTGTTGTCCTTATATACATTTAAATACTCCTCTCCATCCTTTAATGCTACGTCGTAGTCCTTGTTCATATATTCATTAAATACTATATAATTAAATAACTCCATATGAATGTTATCAAAGCCATCATATTTTGATGCATTGCTTTTAAAGTTATTCTCCTCTTCCTTAGCCATGGTTATGTACTTTCTAGATTCCTCAAGGTTGCCCTCTACAGCATAAACTTCAGATATTTTGGCATACCATATGGGATTTCCATCCTTCTTAAAAAATTCTTCATATCGTTCTATAGCCTTTTCATACTCTCTATTATAAAATGCCTTTTCTCCATCATTTAAAATAGTAAGCCTAGAAATAGTGTTTATCTTTTCTATCTTCTGAAATTTACAAATACCACCAGCAAATATTACTACTGCAAAAACTATTATCATTGAAAAGTTCAAAAACCTTTTATTTTTTATATCAAAGTTTTTAAAAGCTGACTTTGTTCTTAAAAATTCTTCTTTAAAAGCTAACTTTATATCCTCGACCTTTAGGTTTTTTCCTAATTCCTTAAAAGTACTTATTATCTTATTTAAAATATTTTTCATATAAATCTTCTCCCCACTGCAATATATGTTAATATTATCAAAAAATCATTAAAAACTCCATATAATCTTAAAATATATATATTCTTATTTTTAATAATCTTAATGTTCTCCTTGATTATTAGCAATTTTTATTGTATATAATGTAGGTAGACTAGTTATAGGTGGTGTTTAAAATTAATATTAAAAGTTATATTTCAATAATAGCCTCAAAATTTACCTTATTCCTTTCTAGAACCTTCTTAAAAGGTGGAAGCAATTTTCCTGGGAGAGTTGCATTAAAAATAAAAAGAGATATTTTAAAGGATATAAGTAAAAATTACAAAGTTATTCTTATTACAGGAACCAACGGTAAAACTACCACAACCAGCATGATATTTAATATTATTAAAGAAAGCGGTTTGGATGCAATAACCAACAATACGGGAGCTAATATGTTGCCAGGAATAGTGGCTACTTTTATAGATAATTTTTCATTTAAAAACAAAGGAATAAAATACGCTGTTATAGAAGTGGATGAAGCTAACTTGAAATTTATAACAAAGTATATCATTCCTGAAATAATAACTATTACCAATTTATTTAGAGATCAGTTGGATAGATACGGTGAAGTTTACACCACATTAAACAAAATTTTAGAAGGTGTTAAATCTGCACCATCAAGTAAGCTGATTCTTAATGGGGATGAATCTCTTTTAGGTAAATTAGAATTAAAAAACCCTTGCATATATTATGGATTTGCGGATACATTGGAGAAAAATACAGAAATTGAGGTTAATGCTGATGCTAAATTTTGCAAGTTTTGCAAAGCTCCCTATAAATATGAATTTATTACATATAATCATTTAGGAAGCTTCTTCTGTGAAAATTGTGGATTTGGTCGTGGAAATTTAAAATATTCAGTAGACAAAGTACTAGAATTAACCCCTGATAGCTCTAAAGTCATAATCAATGAGCACCCAATCACCTTAAGCCAATCTGGATTATATAATGTATACAACGCTCTATGTGCCTATGCCATAACTAAAGAGCTGAACATAGATGATAATATAATAGTAAACTCTTTGGAAAATCAAAGCTCATCCTTTGGAAGACAAGAGATCATCAATATTAATGACAAAGAGGTTAAGATTATTTTAGTTAAGAATCCAGCAGGATACAACCAAGCCCTAGATACATTATCTTTGTCTAAAGAAAACATATCTCTTGGATTTTTCTTGAATGATAACTATGCCGATGGAAGAGATGTATCTTGGATTTGGGATGTAAACTTTGAAACCCTTCAAAATCTTAATATAGATGACATATCCATTGGCGGTATACGGTTGTATGATATGGCTATACGTTTGAAAATCAGTGGTATTAATGAAGATAAGTTTAACCTGTGTGAATCCTTCGATGACATGACTAATGCTATAGCAAATAGCAAAAACAAAAAAGTTTATCTTCTTGCAACCTACACTGCAATGATAAACTATAGAAAACATCTATATAGTAAAGGATATATAAAAAATCTTTGGTAATAGGAGTGATAAACTTGGAATTAAATATATGTCATCTTTATCCAGACTTATTAAATGTATATGGTGATATGGGTAATATATTAATATTAAAATACAGAGCTGAAAAACGAGGTATAAAGGTAAATTTTCATCATGTTTCTCTAGGAGATAACTTTGAAAAAGAGAAATATGACATAGTGTTCTTCGGAGGTGGCCAAGACTATGAACAATCCATAGTTTCTGAGGATTTAATAAAGAATAAAAAAGGTCCTTTACAGGAATATATAGAGGATAATGGGGTCATGCTTTGCATCTGTGGTGGATATCAGCTTTTAGGAAAGTACTATACCACCGGTGAAGGCCAAAGATTGGATGGTCTTGGAATCCTAGACGTGTACACTGAAGCTGGCGAAAAAAGATTTATAGGGGACACCATAATTAAAAATGAGGAATTCGGTGAAACCTATGTAGGTTTTGAAAATCATTCTGGTAGAACCTACATAGGAGATTTAAAGCCCTTTGGGAAAGTTGTCTTAGGTTATGGTAATAATGGGGAAGATGGATATGAAGGCTGTATATATAAAAACACCTTTTGTACTTATTTCCATGGTTCTCTTCTTTCTAAAAACCCTGAACTTAGTGATAGAATTTTAGCCTTAGCCCTAGATAGGAGATATGGAACTTGTTCCCTAGAACCCTTAAATGATTCTTTAGAAAATAAAGCTAAGGAAGTAATATTAAAAAGAGTAAATCCATAGATAAAAAAAGAATGTGGTAATTTCGCCACATTCTTTTAATTACTAATTTATTGCACCAAAGAATTTATTTATAAATTTCTTAATGAAGATTCATCTATTTATAATCCTGTACTTAATCATTTTATTTACTTCTACGCTGCTTATTTCATTTAATGTTTTAAAGGCATATCCTTTATTCTTAAAATGTTCAATAATGCTTGGTAATGCTTCTACTGTGGTGGTTTTAGCCTCTGCATCATGCATAAGTATAACTATGGTGTTCCATCCCGATGCCTCCCTTATTATATTCTCTTTTATTTCTTCAGATGGAACCTTATATCTACTGGCATCTCCTGAACTTATATTCCAGTCTATATAGTTTATATTTTTTTCTTTTAACTTATTTTTTATTTCGCATAAGGTCTTTTCATCACCTACTAAATTATCCGATCCACCAGGCATTCTAACAAAATCTCCTACTTTTCCTCCCGTTATATCACTTATGGCCTCTGCACATTGGTAATAATCCTTGAAAAAATTGTCAGTGCTTTTATATACTTCTTTATAGTCATGAGTATTAGAGTGAGGTAATATGCACATCCCAGAATTATATAAATTTTTTACTATGTTAGGATTAGCTCTAACTTTTTTACCTATTACAAAAAATGTACCTCTAACTTTGTAGTTATTTAAAATTCTTAGTATCTCTGGAGTATTGTTTTGAGATGGACCATCGTCAAAGGTTAAATACACTACTTTATCATATACTATTCTGTCCTTATCTGGAATACTGTGCCCTTCCATATCAGTATTAGTGGCAGCCATACAATAAGTTTCCTTTTTAGGAGGTAATTGAACTTCTATAAAATTGGATATTAATAAAATAGCCATTATAGCAAAGATAACTTTGGATAATTTCATGGTGACCCCTCCTTTAATTTTTTCTTTAGTTTCACGATCAAAAATGATTTCAATTTTAGTAATATAAATAGAAATCCATACCTATAGTATTGTATTTATAGAGAACTTTTAGAAGTGGAAATTAAATGAATTTTTATTTTGAATATTAATTTAATTGAATTTTTTCTTCATACCTTTTACAATATAATCATGTACATTCTTAAGAGGGGGAAATTACTTTGAAAAAAAAATCACTTTATGCAGATATTGCATTACTAATTGTAGCCTTTGTATGGGGAGCAGGATTTGTGGCATCAAAAGAAGCTTTATACGTAGCAAAACCATTCTATGTTTTGGCCATAAGATTTTCTCTTTCTTTTATATTGATGGCTTTAGTGTTCTTTAAGCATCTGAAAAATCTTTCAAGGGATGACCTAAAAGCAGGAACTATAATAGGGTTCTTTCTGTTTTTAGCTTTTGCAGCTCAAACCGTTGGTTTACAGTATACCCAAGCTTCAAAGCAAGCATTTTTAACTGGAACTAATGTGGTTATAGTTCCCTTTCTATATTGGGCTATTAGCAAAAAAGCACCAGACAAATATTCTGTAGCATCTGCAGTCCTTTGTCTTATAGGCATAGCTCTTTTGACCCTTCAGGACGATGGATTTTACATTAATACAGGTGATGCTTTAACTTTAGTCTGTGCATTATTCTTTGCGGCACATATAGTTTCTGTAGGACACTATACAAAAAAGAAAGATCCAATCGCCTTAACCATACTACAATTTGGAGTGGCATCCATTTTATCTATCATAGTAGCAATTTTTAGAGAACCTTTCCCAAGTGCAATAACTTTAAGAGGAGGTTTTGCCCTTATATATCTTGGTGTATTCAGCACCTTAATAGCTTTTTTACTTCAAAACTTAGCACAAAAACATACATCCTCCAGTCATGCGGCTATAATACTATGTACTGAAGCAGTTTTTGGCAGTGTTCTTTCTGTATTGTTATTAGGAGAAAAGTTTACCTTATCTATGGTCATTGGATCAATAATTGTATTCTCTGCCATAATAATAAGTGAAACTAAACTTAACTTTTTAAAAAAGAAACATAAATCAAAGTAAAAAATAGATGAAGTTGCAAAATAAAGGTTAAGCAGCTTCATCTATTTTTATTTGTATTATTCTTTTATTATCTTAGAGAACTCATAAAGTATTCTTGCAGTAAATCCCCATATTATATGTCCATTAAATTCATAAAAATACTGACTTAGTGCGCCATGGGAAAATTTATAATTTTTACCTCCTTGAATTAAATGAAAAGGAAAATCATCATAATTCCTTGGACCTATATCCATAATATATTCTTTGGGCTCCTCCTTCATAAGAAACTCAAGAGGTAGCTTTATAATTTCATGAACCTCTTCCTTATTTGGTTCCTTAGGAAATACGTCTATAGTACCTATATATGGATATAATATTGCTCCATAGGGAGTCACAAGGTAATCCATTTCCCCTAAATAGTTTATATGATTCTTATGAACTCTTAGTTCCTCTACAGCCTCTCTCTCAGCTCCTTCTAATGGAGTTTCATTCAGTTCTATTTTTCCTCCCGGCAAGCATATATCTCCTGGCTGGGATCTTAAAGTAAGAGCTCTCTTTTCTAATATTATATATAAAATTTCCTGTTCCTTATAGAGTAAAATCATTACTCCATAGGTTCTATAATTCCCTATTATTCTTCCCTTTCTGTTCTGAAGTTTCATCAATAGTTCTCTCTCATCCACTTGTTTCATCTCCCTATATGAGCCTTGTTATTGTTATATATTATATGATATACTTGTTTATATTGAAATACTAGGATTTAAACTCAATTCCTAAATCCCATGATTTTTTATTTTCTTGAGACTTTAGGAGAAATCTAAATTTATTAAATGGAGAGATGGACTTTGAAAAGACGATTTTTTACATCAATTGCTTTAACTTTAACACTAACTATTTTTTCCCCACTATGTATGTCAGCCAAGGCCAAAACTAATGAGCCAAACATTTTAGGCAAATCTGCACTAACTATGGATTTAGAGACCGGAGAGATTATATACTCAAAGGATCCAGATAGTAAAAGATATCCTGCTAGTATTTCTAAGCTTATGACAGCTATTTTACTAGCGGAGAATAAACAAAAGACAGATGTGATTTCTTACACTGAGATTGCAAAGAAACAACCTGAGTATTCCTTTAACTTAAATATAAAACCTAGATCTGTAGGAGAAACCATGTCCGCTACAGATTCTATGAAAACATTGCTTTTATATTCTGCTAATGATGAGGCTTATGCCATAGCAGAAAATGTTGGAGGTTCTGTTGAAGGATTTCAAAAAATGATGAATGACAAAGCAAAAGAGTTAGGAATGAGTAATTCCCATTTTGTAACTCCTAATGGTCTTCATGATGCGGATCACTATACAACAGCTTACGACCTTGCTATATTAGCTAAAGCAGCCTATAGCACTCCTTGGGTTAAAGAAACCATGGCTATGAAAAAAGAGACAGTGAAAACCTCCGCTGGAACCATAGCTATAATAGAAAATAGGAATAAAAACCTAGGAGTGGATGGTTGTATCGGTGGTAAAACTGGATATACCGAGGCATCTGGACGTTCTTTAGTAGCTTTATATGAAAGAGACGGCAAAAAAATTGTAGGTGTAGTTTTAAAGTCTGTTTATGACAGTAAAGACTCTCAAGTATTTAATGATATGAAATCTTTAATAGATTGGAGTTATGCTGCAGAAAGAACTACCTTTTATAAAAGTGGAGAAACCTTAAAAACAGTATCAGTCCCTTATAAGGCCTTTAAATTCTTCGGCAAAGAAAAGACCATAGAAGTGCCTCTTACAATAAAGGAAGACGTTGCTTACTATGACAATGCTTTAAATGAAGCAGAATCTAAGTTAGATTTTAAAGTTGAAGATATAAATCCTTGGAAGCTAGATGGAACAAAAAAGGTTGCTGAGGCTACCTTATCACAAAGAAGCTATGAGAAGACTTATGATTTATATACTACTGTAAAGTCTTCCGATTTAGTAAAGGCTAATATGGGTAGCTACATAATGTTAATCCTTGGTATAATTGTGGTGTTGGCTTTAATCATAATTATAACTTCAAAAATTAAAAATTCTTCTAGAAAGAAACATAGAAGTAGATACCGTAGACAACGATAAATGATAAAATGTGGAAAAATTACTTTAAAGTAATTTTTCCACATTTTTATTTGTTGTTCTATTTACTAAAAATACTCCTCCAACTATTATAAGGCAACCTAGTCCTTGAACTAAGGTTATTTTTTCTTTTAATATAAAAAATGCCAATACTATACTTATTATAGGTTGAAGATTTATATATGTAGTTAGTACTGTAGCTCCTAGTTTCCCAAGAACATATATATATGCTATGTATGCTATAAAGGAACAAAATATTGCTAAATATAATATATTTAGTATTGCCTTAGTTGATGGCATAGTTATTGGTACAAAGAATATTGCTGGTAAAAAGAATACTGTTCCCCACATTATTTGGTATGTGGTTATTATTAAGCTATTATATTGACCCTTTAACTTTGATATAACTACATTATACATAACCCAGCAAAGAGCTGCTCCTAAAGCCATCATATCTCCCATGGTTCCCTTAGAAAATAAACTTACATCATCCTTTGATAATACTATGAGCAATATACCTCCAAAGCTTAAAATTACTCCTAAAACCTTATTAGTTGTAAACCTCTCTTTAAAAATCATTCTTTGGGCTACCAAAGTGAAAACTGGAATAGATGCAATAAGTATAGATACATTTGAAGCAGAGGTATATAATACTGAATAATTTTCTAAAAAGAAGTATGCCGTTACTCCTAAGAATCCTCCAAGAGCCATTTTCCATCTATCTTCTTTTAATATTTTTGCCTTTGGATATTTAACCTTCAATGCTATAAAAAGAATTACAGCTGCTATAATAAATCTATAAAAAGCTGCCATTACAGGATGAACTTCATCTACTACAACTTTTATACTTAAATAAGAAGCTCCCCAAACAACCATTATAAGAATTGCTATGATATGCGGTAAAAATTTTTTCTCTTTCATTTTTAGTCCCCCCAACACGTTAATACAATTATTATTATACAGGCTTCCAATGAACTATTCTATATATTTCTATTAATCTCATTGCCAACCATTAAAACTAACCTTCAGCTATGATATAATAGTTTTGTTTCAGAAAGGAGGTTTTTTGTATGAGTAAAGCTTATTTTAAAGGAAGCGTTATGCTTAATCCAACTCCTGTAGTACTTGTCACTTCTATGAATAATGAAGGAAAGATTAATATATTCACTATAGGATGGATAAGCACCGTTTGTACCAAACCGCCTGTATTGGCAGTAGGAATTAGACCTGAAAGACTATCTTATGATTATATAAAAGAAAGTAACGAATGTGTTATAAATCTTACCACAAAAGATATGGTAAGGATAACAGATTATTGTGGAGTTGTTAGTGGTAGAAAAGTAGATAAGATTGAAAAATTGAATCTTAAATTAAATGATGGTATATCTATAAAAACACCATCTCTAGATATTTCTCCTGTAGCTCTTGAATGCAAAGTTAAGTCTATAACACCCTTGGGAACTCATGATATGTTCTTGCTAGATATAATAAACATAAAAGTAAATGAAGATTTAATTGATGATAATGGTAAAATTCATTTTGAGAAAGCAGATCTTATAAGTTATTGTCATGGTGAATACTTTCCTTTAGGTAATAAGCCCTTAGGTTCTTTCGGTTATTCTGTAAGAAAAAATAACAAGAAAAAGAAGAAAACAGCGCCAGTAGCTGAAAAAAATAATAGTTAAAGGAGAAAGCTAGAAAAACTTTCTCCTTTTAACTATTGCTTAAGTTTTTCCCTTAGTTGTGATAATGTTACTAACTCTATATTTTCACTTTTTACTCTAGATATTTTATTGTTTATACCTTTAACTGTTATTTTGCCCCCCTGAGCACCTACGTGTCCTATAACTATTACATATCCCTTAGTTTTTGATACTTTTATAGCTTCTTCCATTTGTTTTTCTACGTTACTTTGAGTGCTAATATGATCTAAAAAAATATCCCTTTCATAAAAATCTATGCTTTTATCTTTAGCCAATTTTTCTGCTACAGATTTTTGGGTAGTTTTGCTGTCTAAGAAAAACATATTCTTTTCCTTTAACAAATCTAGGATGATATTTACTATCCTTTCATTCTGCATAACTCTAGATCCCATATGATTATTCATACCTGTAGCCTCTTTAAGTATATCCATAGCATTCCTGGTTCTTTTCTCTACCTCTTCATTGGACAAGGTAGCCAAAATAGGTGTCTTTCCTAACCAGCTTTCTCTTCCTACCTCCGGCTCCATAGGCATATGTATAATTACCTCCTTGCCTTTTTCTTTAGCTAATCTAGCATCCATAGATGCACTTTCTCCAAAAGGCATTATAGCAGCCGTAAGTGGTATATCCAAATTCATCATCTCTTCTGTTCCTGCTCCATTATTGCCAAAATCATCTATGACAATTGCCATATATGTCTTTTCATTTAAAGTTGCTGCAAAAATATTTTTTCTTCCAATTAAAATAAATATTATAACTAAAATAACTACTATTACTATTGATATATTCCTTATTTTTTTCTTATCTATAACTATAAACACATTCATCTCCTCCTTAAAGTTATTATATTAATTTAATATTTATAAAATTACAAATTTATTTCTATTAAATACCTTTATTTTGTAGACTTATATATGTTGTTTAATATATAAAAAACATTACTGGCTAATGATTATTCCAGTAATGTTTTTAATTTACCTTGCTATGACTTCTTTATCTATATACATATTTCTATCTCCATGTGATAGCAATTCCTCTATGTTTGTCCCATTCATAGGGTAATATGAAACTCCCACGCTGGCTCCTAAATATTCTGCCCTTCCATAAAAGTTGTATAATTCCTTTCGTTTTAAATTCTTCACTATATAATTTACATTCTTACTTTTGCAGATTACTATAAACTCGTCTCCTGACAACCTATACAATTTATCCTCTTTATTTAGCCAAGCTTTTGTGTTTTTAATAAATTCTAAAAGATATTGATCTCCTCTTTCGTGTCCATACTGATCATTTATACTTTTGAAATTGTTTAAATCTATATATGCTATTGCAAATTTTCTTTTTTCTAATATAAGTTTATTTATATCCAAAAATAGCTTTTTTCTATTGCCTATCCCTGTTAAATCATCTGTTAAAATTTCTTTTTTAAGAGCCTTAGTAGCTAATTCATCCTTAACCAGCTTGTAAATAAGCATATATACCAAAACAAAACATAAACTAATGATTGTAAAAAAACTTAGCATAGCAATTTGTGGTTCCACTCTATAGTAAGCTATTTCATAGGATATCACTACTAAAGTACTCATTATAGGATATATTAATAAAACTTTGCTTTGTGCCTCTGTCAATATTTCTATAAGTTTACTAAAGGAATTCTTTAAAAAGTAACTATATACTAATGACGTTACTGGGAAAACTATGATTTTTATTATAAATTGATTACAATATATATCCATGTTAGGTAATCTATACAACACAGCTATATAATCACATATATATGAAATTACCAAAATATGAGTCCATACAGTAAAGTATATTAGTATTTTCTTTCCTATAGTCTCTTTAAATAGATAAAGGTTACACCCTAGAAATACAATTCCCGTAAACATAAGCCACGGTTTAGTGGTGAAATAAGGATTTGATATGAATATAAAAAAAATGTATATTATTGATGCTATAAAATATATGCTAATAGATTTTATAAGGGAATATTTTCTTTTATGACATATAAGGTAATAGTAAGCTCCTATTCCTAAATATAGCATAAGAGAAAATATCAGATATTTACTCATAATATATTATTTTCCCCCTCTTTAAAGGATGGTATTTTTCAAAACCTCTATACTTCTCTTAATATATAGCTCATTGTTCATTGCAAAATAGTTGTTTTTACTACATCACATAATAATATTTTATATATAGTTCATAAAAAATGCAACCTTTGTATATATTTACTTTCATTATATTATCGAGTTTTTTATACCTTTTTCTCCATTTTATCCCAAAACAATTAGGATGATTTAGTCTTTATCCAAATTTATACATTTAGTTTTTATAACATTAATTATATTGATATCTATCTAACTTTAATATTGACTTATGTCTAAGTATCTTATATTATGTGTTTAGATCAATATTTAAATTGGGGGTTAGATATTTATGAAAGAACAACTTAAAGAAAAAGATGGGGTTTCTTATAAGTCCCTGCTCTGTGAAAAAGAGTATTTAAAACTATTTATAGCTAGTGTCATAAGCAGGTTTGGAGATTCCATCGATGCTTTACCTTTCAGTTGGATGGTATACGAAATTACAGGATCTCCTTCTTGGCTTGCTATCATTCTAGGGGTAAATTCTATACCATCTATAATTTTTCAACCTTTTGCAGGGGTTTTAGTTGAAAACATAAACAAAAAGAAAATAATGGTGATTACAGACTTGGGAAGAGGCATAATGGTATCTCTTACAGCTATTCTTTTGTATTTAGGTAAATTGAATCCTTGGATTCTTTTAATATTTACTTTTATAATCTCTACCTTTGAAGCCTTTAGACTTCCTGCTGGAATGGCCGTATTTCCAAAGATTCTTCCAAAAGAAAAATATACTTATGGAACAGCATTTAATTCTTCTGTGGGTAGAATAGCCGAAATTGTAGGCATAGCTTCTGCTGGAATAATTGTAGGATTTATAGGTACCTCTGGTGCCATTGGCATAGATGCCTTAACATTTTTTGCATCTGCTTTTATACTAAGCTTCTTAAAGATATCTGAAAAAGTTAAAGAAAAAGTTCATTTTTCCTTAGCTTCTTATAAAAAAGATATGAAAGAAGGATTAAAGTATTTTTATAGCAAGAAGGTTATTTTTACCATTTGTCTTATGGGTAGCCTTTTAGGTGTATTCCTTGCTCCATTTAACACTATGGAAACAGCATACATTAGTGAAAGCTTAAAGCTTGGTCCTACTGCCCTATCATTATGTGGAATCTCTATGACTATAGGACTATCTTTAGGAGCATACCTATTTCCTATTATGAACAAAAAATTTTCCAATAGAACTTTATTTCTTTCAGGGGGAATTTTAGCTGGGTTTAGCTATATAATCCTTTCCTATCTTGTTAATATAAATAATAAATCATTTATTTTAGGACTTTTAGCTTTAGCCATGTTTATCTTGGGTATAGGAGCTTCCTTCTTAAATGTAGCTGTCAATGTTTCCTTTATGGTTCATGTAGAAGAAGAATACCTAGCTAGAGTTGGATCTCTGTTCAATTCCATGGCTATGGCAATGACTCCTATTTCTTCTTTCTTAATTGCTATAATTGTAAAATATTTTTCTGTAATTCGGTTGTTTATAGCTAGTGGTGTTTTAGTTTTAGTTTTCTTCATTTGTATAAGCTTCAATAATACCATTAAAGAACTATAAATAAGAATCTTAATATGTTATACTCTCATTAACCACAATCTATAAAAAGGAAGGTGAATTTTAGTAAGTATTAGCTTGTCTTAGATACTTACTAAAAATATTATATGGACTTTAAAATTAATTATGACCTTGAATATACCTTTGAAAGTATAAGCTTTTTACAATGTTTGGCTACTGATAATTCTCCAAAAAAGCTTATGGAAGAACTACATGAAAAATATAATATTCCTCTTGATGAACTGGAACCTATGTTTTCAAATTTAATTGAAATTTATGAATTTGTTAAAGAAAATGTGAATATATCAGATGATAAAATAATTTATTTTTTTAAAAACCTTGAAGGCATAAATGAATGCTTTGGGTCAATTATTTTATTTAATTATAAGGATGGAACTTTTTTTACAGATCTTAGTACATTCAATGCTATGGATGAAAAAGCAAAAAAGATATGTTTTGTAAATTCTGTGATTTCAACTCTGGAATTGAGAGATTCTGATAATGGTAAACTAATAATAACCACCGATGAAGATTTTTTTAAATACATTGATAGCCATGATTTTTTAACTAAAGAAACTAAATATGATTTTCTTCATATTTATCATAACTTTGATACTACCTTTAAAGAGGTTTTAGATATGATTTTTTCTATCTCATGTCTTATAAAAGAAAAGGAACCCCTTATTCATAAAGGTCTAAAAGTTTTTATGGATAATATAACTAAGGCTTCTTCAACTGATATGTCAAGTTTTATTCAGGATAGCATCAATGTTAACGTTGCTAACCTTAAATTTATTAATATATACCCTCATCTTTTCCCATGTAATGCCGCCTTTTTTTATGGAATGTATCCCAATGAGCGAATAGGCATAGGAATATTATTTCTATATATAAAAAATATAATAGATAGGTATATTTCTATAGATACTGAGGCCTTAAATGTTTTAAAAGCTCTTTCTGATAAAAGTAAACTTGAAATAGTAAAAGCTCTTAAAACAAGTTCTCTATATGGAAGTCAAATAGCTGATATGCTGGGCTTGACAAATGCCACTGTATCTTACCATATGGCAGCCCTAGCAGCCTTAGATATAGTTATACTAGAAAAGGATAACAACAGAGTTTATTATTGTTTAAACCACAAGAAATTAAAAAATTATTTCGCACTATTAGAAAAATTATTATTATAGTTGATCTTATCTGGTATTACACTAGGTAAATATCAGATAAACCATATAAATTGACTTAAAAACTATATGAATTCCAATAAATTCATATAGTTTTTAAGTTTTTTAACGATAAGTAAAGTAGTATTAATTTTATCTTAAGCTACGAAAGGAGAAACCTTATGATTTGGAGACGTGAAAAAAATAATAAGGCCAATAGTGATTTCAGTAGTTCTAAAGATTATAATCTAGAACATACTATGAAAGAAATTTCCCCAAAGATTAAAGATGTGATTAAAGGAAATATAAAAGCCTCCACTGACCTTAGCACTTTCAGTGTAAGCCTAGATTTTTTTTCCACCTATCTTACTAAGATATCTGAGAACATAAAGTCTAATTCTGATAATCTAATATCCTCTATTGAAGAAACCAATGCTTGCATGGATGAGGTAGCTCAGTCTTTAAATAATAATACAAATGCTATCATGAATATATCTTCTGAAGCTAGTCATGTATCAAGTTCATTAAATGAGTATAGTGGACTTTTAGAAGAAATTCAGGTTACTAAAGTGGAACTTTCAGACTATGCTAAATCTATGCAAGAGGATATGAAGATCCTCTCAGACTACATAGAAAACATGAATTCTATTATAATGGGTATTAATGGAATTTCAGAACAGACAAATTTATTAGCTTTAAATGCTGCTATAGAAGCTGCTCGCGCTGGTGAAGAAGGAAGAGGTTTTGCTGTGGTTGCTGAACAGATACGTAAGCTATCTAAAACCACTAAAGATGAGTTAAATAAAATGCAGAATTTTATAGAAAATATTGACAAACATTCTCAAAAAAGCAATGAAAGTCTTGCACTTACCCTCAACGCCATTGAGAAAGTAAGCTTTAATACTAATAGTGTTATATCCTCTTTTTCTAATAGCATAGAATCTATAAATACAATAAGCTCACATATAGAAGGATTAGCCTCTAATATGGAAGAAATAAATGCTTCTAATGAAGAGATAACTGCTACCATGGGTTCTTTAAAGGGAGATACAGAGGACTTAATGAAGTCTAGTGATGAAATTTTTTCTTTCTCTCAAAAGTCCAAATCATTAGCTGAAAGTATAAGAACCATAGAGGATGATATTTCTGATTTAGCTTCTCTTAGTGGGGATATAGTAAACTATAATGGCTTTAAAATTTCTAATGATGATTTTATTCATACTATAGAAGCCGCTGTATCTGCCCATGAAACTTGGATTAATACTCTAGGTAATATGTGTTCTAATAGAAATATACTTCCTATTCAGGTAGATGGACATAAATGTGGTTTTGGTCATTTTTATCATTCAGTAAAACCTATGAACAGCAATATCCTTTCTATATGGAATGATATTGATTCTGTACATAATGAACTTCATTCTTTAGGTAAAAATGTTGTTGATAGCATAAACAAGGACGATTATGCTAGTGCTAACTCTTATTATGAGAAAGCCAAGAATTTATCACAAATTATAACAGATAACCTCTCTAGTATAATTGAAGCATCTCGCCGCCTTGAAGCTACTGGTGAAGAAGTATTCTAAATAGTAAGGTCTATGCCTTTAACATTTAAGGCATAGACCCTGTTTATTTTAATATATTAATTTATACAAGTTGTCCTCCAATAGTACCCCTTCTTTAGTATCATAATCGTTCTTAGAACTTTCTTTTATACACTCTAATGTAAAATTAGTGGCATACTTCAAAGCATCATATGTATCAGTTTCCTTTAAAACATTGCCCATTATCACTGCTGCGAATATGTCTCCTGTGCCTGGATAACTTTTTTCTTGCTTTTCTACATAATATATCTTAAATGCATCTGTAGTATTATCATAAAATCCAGTTCCTATAAGGTTATGTTTAACTATACTTGTTATTATAATCTTCTTACTTCCTAATGTGCCTAAAATTTTAGCTATATCCTTAACCTGATCCTCATTTAGGTTTTCTTTATAAGGAACATTTGCTAAGTAACAGGCTTCTGTAAGGTTTGGAGTTATAATATATCCATATTTAAGAAGCTCCCTCATATTTTCTACATAATTTAAATCAAAATTAGAATATATTTTCCCATTGTCTGCAAAGATAGGATCTATAATTATCTTCCCCTTATTTGAGGTACTGCCTAAATAGTACTGCACCTCCTTTATGTTTTCAATGTTCCCTAGGTATCCTACAAGAGTTCCTTGAAACTCAATACCTATTTTTTTGTAATGCTCTATTGCCTCCTGTATATAATGATTATTAGCTCTTATAACAGGGTTACCAAAACCTCCAGTGTGACTTGATAATATCATAGTTGGCAGAGCACAGGGTTCTATACCCATAACACTTAAGATGGGCATTATATTGCTAAGGGCAGCTTTGCCTATGCCGCATAAGTCATGAATAACTAGTGCCCTTTTTATAGGTTTCATCATCATCCTTAATTCTCCTTAATACATATCATGTATTTGTTTCTACACTTACTTAATTTACCTACTGCAACACTCCTCCTCTTTGGGCTAAAGATAACAGCAGATATGACCTATATAAGTTCAGCCAATATTTTGTTGAAATCCAAAATAAGTTTCACTTAATAAGTTTAAATTTCATCTTTATTATATACTATAAATTAAGTGAAAA
This sequence comes from Clostridium sp. UBA5530, assembly GCA_002423705.1. Taxonomy (GTDB): domain Bacteria; phylum Bacillota; class Clostridia; order Clostridiales; family Clostridiaceae; genus Clostridium_X. The sequence goes on along the minus strand of DINW01000077.1, from coordinate 99,512 downwards.
ATAGATATTTTTTGATTATTTATGACATTCTCCTTTCATATTTCGTCATCTAACTAAACTACAGATACATTTGTGTAAAATAAAGCATATATATATTACGCATATTACATTGACACACATAGTAATATGTATTACACTGTAATTGAGGTGAATCTTTATGAAAGACAGTACCATAAGCAGCGATTTAATCCGTGGCAATATAGACACCATAATTCTCCGAGTTCTTTGTGATGGAGACAATTATGGATATGAAATCATAAAGTCCATCAGTAAGAATAGTAATGGACAATATGAATTAAAGGAACCAACCTTGTACTCTAGTTTGAAAAGATTAGAATCTCAAAAGCTTATTGAATCTTATTGGGGTGATGAAAGTCAAGGTGGAAGAAGGAAGTACTATAGGCTAACCAAAGACGGTCTAGACAACTATGAGAAATCCGTGGCGGCATGGAAAGTAGCTAAAAGTTTAATAGATAAATTAATAGAAAGGAGTTGCTAATTAAAATGAATGATTTACAAGATTATATAACCAAGCTTTTTTCTAATCATAAAGAAACAAAAGAAATAAAGGAACTTAAGGAAGAAATCTTTAGTAATTTAGAAGCAAAAGTTGAAGATTTAATGAGTAGCGGCTTCAGTTATGAAGATTCTCTAATAAAAGCTAAAGAAAGTATAACTAATATAGACTTATTGTTAGGATACGATAAAAATGTTTACTCCTTTCAACTAAAGATTGAATATTACCAAAGCTTTTTACTATATACCTTAATTTTCTGGATTATTACCATGCCTTTTATGCTATTTAAAGGTTATCAATTTATAAATTCCTTGCTTTTTATATCCTGGATAGTTATAGCTATAAAATACTGCTTTTTATATAGGTCCAGAGATACTTTTATACAAGAGAAATCATACTATAATATACAGTCTTTTCTAAAGGCTAAAAAAGTCAGCTGGTGCCTTTGGAGTATATTCATTTCTATATATTTTTTAAGTATAACAGCCTTATATTTTGGTAGTAATCTATGGTTTAACACACCTATAACTATAGATGGTCCTTATACCTTTGCAACTATTATTTTAAGGTATATCTCTCCCCTTGTATCTATAATTATTCCTCTGCTTATAAGCAAGGTGCCAAAATTAATTTTAAAATATGAGGTGACTGAAAACTATGAAGAATAAAAATAGAATCATTATATTCTTGGCCATATTAGGCCTTGCATTCTTTAGTTTTTTTCAATTTGCTATAATACCAAGGGAAAAAGCTAAAGAAGCTAGATATATATCTGATCAAAAGTCACCTAGAACTCATGATTTAAACTCCATATTGAAATTTAAAAGCAAATATATGGGGGATGCTTCAAATTTAATAAACCTTTTTTACTCATTACCTCTAAATGATATTCCTATGACCTTTCAGTTATATCCTGATAAGTTAGTTGTAGAGATAGACTATAAAAGTGGCATTTCTAATATAGGAGAACAAAAAGTTAAAGAAGCTATTATATACAATTCCACTGCTTCCTTTGCATTAATAGATAATCTTCAAGGTCTAGTGTATAATTTTCAGGATAAGCATTATAGCATCACTAGAAACAACGTAGAAAAATTTTATGGAACAAAATGCAATCTACTCTTAGAAGAGAATTGCTGGAAGGAATCCGTAGAAAAGCCACTAAATGATTCCAAGTATGTGAATAATTCTTTAGAATCTATACTCTCTAGAGAATAATGATCTTTAGTAAAATTTCTTAAATTTGTGTCTATTTTAAAAAATCCATAGGGGCTTTTCCCCCTATGGATTAAAATTAGTCTTCTAAGAACTTGAAAATTTCTTCTTTTTTATCTCTACAATTGTTATATCCTAAATCATAAACCTGTAGAAGCTTATCTTTGTTTTTTTCAAATCTACTTATCTTAAGTTCCTGTGAAGGTGCAATTACTATGGCGATTCCTTTATATTCCAATTCCTTCAAATAATCTAAGGTTTCATTATAGACCCTGTGTCTATTGTCCAATACAGAAATCATGTTAGGATACTCCTTAAGTACCCTATTGTACAGTCTTTTCATCTTCTCTGGACTCTTTCTATACTGTCTATGCCTTGTCAAAACAACTATGACTTTATCACATCCATCATCTAAGGCTTTTCTTACTGGGATTGGATCTGAGGTACCTCCATCTAAGTATTTCCCCCCTTTATATTCCACAATTGGAGAAAATACCGGTATGGAAGAAGATGCTCTAATAACCCTTGCATCCTTCTTCATATAATCTTTTGTAAAATATACAGTTTTACCACTAACAGCATCTGTTACTCCCACCACAAATTCACAGGGTGAAGCATTAAATTTAATATAATCAAAGGGTTCTAATTTATTAGGAATTTCATCAAAAATAAAATCCATGCCAAATAGGGATTTGGTCTTTATGAAATTACCGATGCTTATGTACCTCTTATCATCTATATATTTAGTATCTACGACCTTGTTTCTTCCCCTCTGTTTAGATACGTATGATATCCCATTGCAAGCTCCTGCAGATACCCCTATACAATAATTAACATCAATATTGTGTTCCATAAGGTATTCTAAAGCCCCGGCAGTGTATATTCCTCTCATTCCACCACCTTCTAACACCAACCCTATTTTCATGTTTCTTACCTCCGTCTATTGATTAGATTCCTTTTTCCCTAAAATATATATAAGGATAAATCCTAAAACTATTGCAACTATAGATGGGAAAAACTGACCTCCTGTAGGTATACCTGGATATACTTGAGGTATAGAACCTGCTATAAATCCTAATATAAGCATGTAAGTCTTTCTTGGATATTTTTGCAAAAGCTTCTCTATGGTCTTAGTAGTAGCTACAGTTCCTATAAGTGCCCCTAATGCTAGAGGAATTAGAAATGGTATGTTTAACGTATTTATTGCATTTAAAGTCACATCGTATAGGCCTAGTGCTAAAAGCATAAAAGAGCCACTTATCCCTGGTAATATTAGCGCTATGGCTATTATAAATCCAGCAATTAAAAGGAAAATCACACTAAGTATTCCTTTTGTAGTAGCCAAAGTAGTTACAGACCCTGGCTCACTTGACATTAAAAATACTATTATAAAACCTATTGCAAAAAAAATATATCCCTTTCCTTCTGACTTAGTGCCTGAGGCCTTTTTAAATAATACTGGTAGTCCCCCAAAAATCACTCCTATAAAAAAGAATTTCATTACAAAAGGATATTTGATAAGAGCTTCCTCCAAAACATTACTAAGAAGGACCATTCCTAAAAGCCCACCTAAAGCAACCTGCCCCAAAAATATANNCATGAAAAAATGAACTGACAGAATGAATTAAATCATCATATATACCTAGTATTATAGACATGGTTCCTCCACTTACCCCTGGAACCAGGGTTGCTATTCCTACCGCTATTCCTTTTAAAAAGTTAATTAATCCTTTCACTTTTTTCCTCCCCACAAACATTGGATCATATTAAAATCCAACATGAAATTTTATCCATCACAACTATCAGTATAGCCAAAATTTCACCTTCATACAATAATTATGAGAAATTATAATATATTTTTAATAAATTTATTTCATTTTCTTTACAATAACCCATACCTTCTTAGAATGTTTAAAGATATTTTTCTATAAAAAAAGCTTTTAAGACATACGTTATCTCTTAAAAGCTTTAAGTTTAGTATTTAATTCATTTTATTTTACTTTACTTTAAACATATCTATTGTATCCTTTAAGTTCTGTGATAAAGCAACTAGCTCTTCTGAACTTTGAGTTACTGTGTCAAAAGCCTGGATTTGCTCCTCTGAAGATGCAGTAACTTCCTCTGAAAGTGCAGCAATTTCTTGAGAAACTACTGCTATTCCACTAGTTGCCTCTATTACCTCATTTTTATTTTTTTCAATATCGATTATTTCATTATTTATAAGTTTAGTTATATCTATCATAGAATCTAATGCTGTCTTCATATCTGCAATAGAATTATCCATTTCTAAATAAGCACCTATTTGGGCCTCACTTTGCTCATAGGTCTCTGTAAAAGACTTTTTAGTTTTTTCAACTAAAGTATCTATTCCTCCTATGATTGAAGCGATATTTTTTGTTGCCCCTTTGGTTTGCTCTGATAGCTTTTGTATCTCATTAGCAACAACAGCAAAGCCTTTTCCCATTTCACCTACTCTAGCTGCCTCTATAGATGCATTTAAAGATAATAGATTAGTTTGTTCTGATATATTATTTATTGTTATAACTATATCAGATATATTTTTCATTTCGTCTATTAATTCGCCAACAGTTTGCTGCACCTCTTTAAAACCTTTCATTGTTTGTTCATTAGAATTTTTTAAGAACTTTATTTTAGAGTCACTGTTCTCAATGGCATTTATTACATTTTTACTCTTATCACTCATGACTTTATTGTTACTATTAAGTCTTTCAATCTTATTACCTAAATTCTTTGTCTTTTCACTGGTGACCTGAACATCACTAGCTTGTTGAGAAGTATCTCTAGAGATTTCTTCCATGGAATTTTTGATTTCTGCATTAGAGGCTGCTATTTTTTCCATAGCTACAGATACATTTCCTATTAACAATGAAAGATTGTCTACCATGGCATTAAAGTCTTTAGCTAATTCTCCTATCTCATCTTCACTTTTTATATTATTTATCTTACTTCGTAAATCTCCCTGAGCAATGTTTTTAGAATTATTTCTAAGCTCTTTTATAGGTTTCAATAATTTTGAACTAACAAATATCATTATGCCCATACCTATTACTCCTATAACTATGCTTATAATTGTTATAGTTGAGCTTACCTTCTTTACTGGGGCTAATACCTCTTCTACATTACCTCCAGAAACCGTTAGCCAACCTAAATCCTCTATTTTAGAATATGCTACTAATTTCTCCTTTCCCCCATAATTATATTTTAAAGTTCCGTTAATATCCGATGGATCCCTTAAAGTTTCATTTATAACCTGAATGTCTACAGAAGTGTTCACCAATTCTTCATTGGGGTGATATACAATAGTTCCTTTGTTATCTATAACATAATTATAAAATCCATCTTTGCTAAAATTTTCAATTCCATCTGCAAAGTCTTCTACATTTATAGAAATAGTAACTATTCCTATAACATTTTCATTTTCATCAAATATAGGTCTTGTAGCTCCTGTGACTAACTTTCCTGTAACTTTTGACTGAGTTACATCAATAGTTGATGGTAATTTAGTCTCCTTAGTCCTTTTAAAATAATCCCTATCTTTAAAAGAAATACCTATAGAATCAGGACTAGAACTGGCGATTATATTTCCATTTATATCTATAATATGAGTTCTCTGTTCCTGTTCTTTCTTACCATTATATGCTTTCATTGTAGATGATAAATTTTGTTGTAACGCTTTAAACTCTTCAGAGTCTTGTTGCTGCAACATAGCCATCTTTAAAGCTTTATCAACATAAGGATCGTTTTCATATAAATATAATTCTTTCTGCTCTCCTTCAATCAATCCATGTATACTTTCTGCTGCACCCTTTACATTTGATACGAATCCATTTAATGTTGAATGTTCTAATTCATTACTACTCATAGTTATTAAGGACACTACTGAAACTGCAATTATAGTTGTTATTATAATGCCCACTACAACTGCTAACTTAGTATGAATCGACTTAATCTTTAATTGCTTCTTCATATTTTTCCTCCTTGGTTACTTTGTTAAAATGTTTTATTTACAATATTATATCGTAGCATTTATTAATGAATTTATATTTCTGTTTAAAATTCATATTTTTCACTAGATTTTATTAGATATTTATATAGTTGTTCTAAATATTTTTCCTTGCTTCTTATATAAATCTATAATAAAATCTGAATTCATTTCCTCCTCCTTGTTTATCTCTATGAAACCTTATATATTTATAACAATCTTATAGGTTAAAGGTAAACAATATTTTAGAAATAATATAAGTACTAACTTCTATAATTGACAGGTCAGCTTAATGTGATCCTAGGTGAAGTTATGTAAGACCACACCTGCTGTTGTCTCCAGCCCCGAGGGCTTAAGGCTTACAACAGATAAATATTGATATTTTTATGGTTTTGGAATAAAGTTGTTTTGGATAACTTTTTGAGAATTATCGTATTCTCTATTTGCAAAAGCAGTATAAAGAATATCTATGGCGTTTAGTTGAGCTATTCTAGATGACATAGCTCCGGATCTAAGAATAGGTTCATCTGATGGGACATATATAGCATAATCACTAAGTTCCGCTACTAAAGATGGTGTATTTCTCGTTATGGCTATAATAGGCACTCCATTTTTCTTCATTTCCCTCATACACTCTATAACCTCAACTGTATGACCTGAATAAGATATCACAAGGCCTACATCCTCTTCATTCATATTTTTTGCTTGTAACAGTTGAGAATGCCAATCATCATTGATTGTACAGTATTTATTCAACCTTAAGAACTTTAAATAAGCATCTCTTGCAACACAAAGGGATGCCCCTATTCCATACAAACAAATTTTCTTTGCATCTTTGATAAGTTCTACACATTTTTCTAGCACTTCTGTATCAAACAACTTTACTCCTTTTTCTAAGGACTCTATATTCTTATATGTAACTTTTGAAATTATTTCATTTAAACTATCTGACTTTAAAATTTCCCCAGCTTCTTGTCCCTTTACTTGTTTTCTTAAGGCTATTTCATAAATCATAACTTGTCTAAAATCCTTATATCCTTCAAATCCAACTCTTTTACACATTCTAATTATTGTAGATGGTGATGAAAAAGTTCTATTTGCTAACTGTCTTATATTCAGTTCCATTGCCTCTTCTGGATTTTTTAATAGATATCCAATGATAGACTTTTCAGTTTCACTTGCTACCTTTTTAGTCTCTTCAAGTTTAGAAAATATGCTTTTCAACTTTTGCCACTTCCTTTATAAAAATTGCAATGTGGGTAAATATTTAATCTGATATCTAACTACTTTTATTCCTCCATTTTTAATCTAGATGTAAAAGTAGCTATGATACTTGATAAGTTCACCTTCATATTTTTATTAATTAGCTATATGTATATATTACACCTTCTATATGCAACTTTAAGTTTTTTATAAGAATTTAATTTTAACTAAAAGAACCATAGTAAGAGTATCTTAAATTCTCCTACTATGGCCTTTTTTAGTTCATGCACTTATACACTTAATTACAATGATTTTTCAATTGATTCTAAACATTTGCAACATCACTTTCTTTTATTAATATTGATGTTATTATAAATCCTGCAATGTATGCAATTACTAATCCTATTAGATAATAAAGCATCATAGATGCTGTCTTCATAAGAGGAATTGCTACAAGTCCTGATGGACCCCATGCTGTAGCTACAACCTTCATAAGCATTACAAAGGCACCACCAAATCCTGCTCCTAATCCTGCAGTTATAAAGGGTTTTCCCATAGGAAGAGTAACTCCATAAATAAGAGGTTCTCCAACTCCTAAGAAGCCTGCTGGAAGGGCTCCAGCTATAACTTTCCTTAAACGATCATTGCCGCATCTTTTTGCCTTGATATATATAGCAATAGCTGCCCCAACTTGTCCAGCCCCTGCCATTGCAAGAACAGGGAATAGTGAAACTCCACCCATTTGCTGAAGTTGTATAGCATATATTGGGATAAGTCCATGATGTAATCCCAATAATACCATTGGTAAAAATACTGCTGCTAAAACATATCCTGAAATTACTGAAACTACAGGATTGCTTGAATTGATAAGCAATGAAAGTCCACTTACTAACCAATCTGAAAGGTATCCAGTAACAGGCATTATGATTAAAACAAATAATATAGTAACTATTAATAGTGACACAAATGGAGTCACTATAAGATCTAATACATCAGGCACATGCTTACGTACTGCATTTTCAACCTTTGCAAGAATCCAAACTCCAAAGATAACCCCTATAATTCCGCCTTTTCCTGTAGTTAATATGGAGTTCAAAGGCACATCAGCATTAAAAAGTCCAAGAGATGCTGAAATAGTATTTATTTGTGTCATTATTGACATGGCGCCTATCATTCCTCCAAGAGCTGGAGTAGCACCAAACTTCTTAGCTGAATTAATACCTGTATAAATAGCAAAATAACTTAAAAATCCTCCTCCTATAAGAGAGAATACTGTTTGCAAAATAAAGATAAATCCCTCTTTAGAAGCAATTTGTGCTGGTGCAAGTTGTCCTATTAAGCTGGCAAAGCCATTAAATAGTCCAGCTGCTATGATTGCTGGAAGCATTGGTATAAATATATCAGCTATGGTTCTTAAAGCCGTTTTAACTTTACTTTGCTTTTGACCTGCCTTTATGGCAGCTTTATTTTCCTTCCAATCAGTAGAAGTTGTATTAGCTACCCCTGCATCTTGAGTAAATAAGTCACAAACCTTCTTAGCCTTTCCTGGCCCAAGAACCACTTGAAGTGCAACATCCTCTACAACTCCAAGGACTCCTTCAACTTTTTTCAAATCCTCAAGGTTTACTCTTGATTTGTCTTTAATAGAGATCCGAAGACGGGTCATGCAATTAACTGCTGAAATCACATTTTCTTTTCCACCTACCAATTCAAGAATCTTTTTTGATAGTTCTTGATTTGTCATTTTAACACCCCTTTTAAATTTTATCTGAGTCTACCTGCTGTAACACTCTACCCTTTTTAGGTTGAAGATAGCAGTAGCTACGACCCTAGATAAGTTCAACTAATAATACAATAAAATTCCAAATAGTCTATTTCCTTACTACAATTTTAATTTTACACAGATTAAAGGTTTTAATCAATGACTTAGGGATCTGTTGGTACTTTGTTCCAAAATACACTATTATTTTATATTATTATAATTATTTATGAAACTTTTTTTCATATAATATTTGTAATTTATTAAAATATCGGTAAATCATTAATTAGCAAATAAAAAAAATAGCCCTAGGCTTTGACCTAAGACTACTCATATATTACCATGGTTTCACTTTTTAATGATTTGATATTAAATTATCCAATGCTTTGGTAGTTTTTATCTTTAATGAAATCTTGTCTATGCTATTTCTTATGACTTCTGTATATATCAGATCGATCACAAAAAATTGAGCTATTTTAGTTGAAAGTGCCCCTGTCTGAAACTTAGTTTCCGTAGAAGCATAAAATATGCTAGCATCTGAATAACCTATAACCTTTGAATTTATGCCACAGGTTATAGATATAACTTTAGCTCCAGCTTCCTTTGCAACCTTAAGAGAATTTACAACTTCAGCTGTGTTTCCTGAGTGGGATATGGCAAATACTAAATCATCTTTATTCATTATTGAAGCCATCATTATCATAGTATGTCCATCTGTATACACATCTGTGTCAATACCTGTTCTCATAAATTTGTACTTGGTATCTTGGGCAGTTGTCCCTGAGTGACCAATTCCTATAAAATGTACTTTCTTCGCTTTCATTATCATCTCTGCACATCTGCTTATTTCATTGTAGTGCATTAAATCCATAGTTTGCTGCAGAGCATCAATATTTATAGAGTGAAACTTTTTAGCTATGGTTTCTATGGAATCATTCTCATCAATTGGTCCACTTAATATCTCTTCCTTTTCCTCTGCCTTTAAAGCTGAAACCTCCTGGGCTAACCCAATTTTAAAGTCATGAAATCCGCTATATCCAAACTTCCTACAAAACCTTATAATTGTGGAATCACTAATGCCAGTTACTTCTGCTAACTGTGTAATTGTAGACCTAATGATTATATCCTGATCCTCTATTAAATACTTGCATAACTTTTTTTCAGATTTGGTTAAGTCATTCTGTAAACTATTAATCATAGATAAAATTTTCATATAAATCTCCTACTCATTTATCAAATAAAACTTAATTTTAGCTGAACTTATCTAGGGTGGTAACTGCTGTTATTTCCAGTTTAAAAGGTACGAAGGAACACATCAGATAAATTCATATACTGATCCGATTAAACCTGCATCATTTCCACATTGAGCCATAACAATTTCAGTGCTTGTAGTGAAACCTTCAGGTAAAAAATTTAGTAACCTTTCCTTTATTTTATCTAATAAATAATCTTTTTGTAAAGATATTCCTCCACCTATAACTATAACTCCTGGATCCAATACATAAATCACATTTTGAATACCCTTACAAACTTCCTCTACCCAATTATCTATTATATTACAGTAGTATTTATCTCCCTGTTTAGCTTTGTGAAAAATAAATTTTCCATCTATGTCCCTAGAATCCTTTATTTCATCTTTAGCCATTTTTACTAAAGCTGAAGTTGAGGCTTTTTTCTCATAATATATATTTTGCCCTGATATTTTATTTAAATATCCTATTTCTCCAGCTCTATAATTGACTCCCTTGTAGAGCTTTTTGTTTATGATAACAGCTCCTCCAATACCTGTTCCTAGTGTCATACAAAAAAAGTCATCTACATTTCTGCCAGCACCAACCCAGGCTTCTGCTAAGGCTGCAGCATTTACATCATTGTTTACAATAGTCTTAATAGAGAATTCTTTTTCTATTATATACTTTAATTTTGTACCTGTATATCCTGGAAGGTTATCACTAGCATATATTATGCTGCCATCCTTCGTGTCTACTACACCAGCAGTGCTTACTCCTATGCCATGTATATCCTTATACTTTTTTATTAATGAACTTATTAAGCTTTTAACTATTTTTATTAAATTCTCTGCCCCTTTTTCTGCTTCCGTAGGAGTTTCGCTAGAAAACAATACTTCCCCATTTTCTTCTACAATACCATATTTAATTGAGGTTCCTCCGATATCTACAGCTATAAAATTTTTCATACTATTACGCTCCTCAAAATATATCTTATCTAAAAGTTTCTATTTTTTATAAGGCTTTATTGAATCATCAACCTTTTCCCATTGTATTTTATTTAAAGGTATATTGTTTTCCACAGAATATTTTGCTGCAACTCCTGCAGTTTCTCCAATGGACATACAACTTGGTTGTATTCTCATAGATGCTTGCAATATAAAACTAGCGGAAATACATCTACCTCCAACTATTAGATTCTTAACTTCATTAGTAACTAATGCCCTATAAGGTATTTCGTAGTATTCACCCTTTTCTAGATAGTCTCCCACCTTTTCTCCATGGGCATCTATATACCAAGCAGTTTTAGCCACAGCATCCTGGAAGGTTCTTCGACTATAGTAGTCCTCCTCTGTCATAAAGTAAACCCCTTTTATTCTAAAGGATTCTCTTACACCAATCATAGATGCCTCTCTGCTTACAAAGGAATTTTCAAAGCCAGGCATATTTTTCTTTAAGAACTTGCTTATTCTTTGAATCATAGCCCTTCCTTTTACAACAGCCTTGCTTACATCTATAGCCTTAGTAGATTTATATTCAACAGGTATTTCAGGACAATTCATGGACATAAATCCTGGTTTGCCAATTATGGTGAATCCTTGGAAATATTCTATATCCTCTAATGTAAGCTCTCCATTTTCATAACCCTTTACAAATATAGGTTCTATGTCATATTTGATTTCTCTTCCTCTAGCCATGGCAATTTCAAAATATGGAGGTTTAGTTGCGCACCATTTACAATTAATAGAATCTATGAAATTTGACAGTTTTTCTAAGTCTATACCGCCCATTTCAAATCTAAAACTCATAGGCTGATTGTTTCCTGTCTTTTCGTAGCCTGCTTCCACCTTTATTCCGCTAAGTCTCGATAATACTGCATCCCCTGTGGCATCAATAAAGGTCTTTGCTTTAATAGCCTGGAGTCCTTCTATTGTATGAACAATTACATACTTGATCTCCTCATGTTCAACTATAGAATCAATTAGTGTGGCATTATATAGAACTTCCCCCCTAGCTTCCTTTAGCATTTCATCATATATATATGCTATCTTTTCAGGGTTGAACCATCCAAAGGTGGTTGCTTTATCATCCATATCAATGCCTTCTTTTAGCATTCTCTCCTTTATCTCAGTTATTAAAGGAGTATCACTTCCCTCTACATAGGTTGGCATAAATGGCAATACTAATCCTTGGGTTTGAGATCCTCCAAGGACTATACCCTTTTCAACTACAACTGTATTTAGTCCTTCCCTTGAAGCCATTATAGCTGCTGAAGCTCCAGCTGTTCCTCCTCCACAAACACAACAATCTACATCATATAATATAGGAATTTCCCTATTACCATAGTTGATTTTATCCATATTAATCACCCTCCTTACAATTGTCATTTCACTTATGTTATAAAAGTAGCTACTCTCCTAGATAGGATAATTTTCAACTGGAGGTTTGCTACATTGGAAAATCAGTTTTTTGTCTATCAATATAATTAAAAAAATCCTCTTCCTTTATTTCACCAGAATTTATTAAGTATAAATAGTCTAATACTTTAGGNNTTAAATACTCCTTGCAAAATATATGGGCAGCTATTTCAGAAGCCCTTACTATTTTAGATGTCTTTTTCAAGTTAAAGACTTTAAACCTAGTAAGTTTAGGTAGTAAATCGCCGGTATCCTTTCCATCTTTATATTCAAGAAAATGATATAGCTCATGAGCCATATGTATGTCTATCACATTTTCTATTTCTAGAGTTTTGTCCATATATATTTTTAAATCATTATTTTTCAGTTGATTAAACATGAATTCTATAGAGGGCTTTATTATATTTATTTCATTTTTGGTATAACAAATTTCAGCTCTATATCGTATATCCATAACCCTATATTCCTTGTCACAGATGTTAACCTTAATATTTTTATCTCTACAGATATTTATGAGACTTTCATCTCCATACTGTTCTTTAAAAATCCTAGCTTTTTCTCTTGCTATATCCTTAGAAGAATTTATATAGTATATAATTTCCTCCCTGGACATTTTGGTAAACATAGGATCTTCCTTCAATTCTAGTAAAGACATTATATCATCTGTGGAAACTTGCAATATCTTTTCTACATTCATAATAATCCCTCTTTAACCTATCAATTATTTTGCAATAACTATTGCCACTGGCTCATCTTCTCCTAATTGACTTATCTCCATTTCCACTAATGAAAGCATTTGAGATTTTTCAACTAGTCCTGATAAATCCACTTGTTTTTCTCCGTAAAAGACATATACTAAAGGCAATTTTCCACCAGCATCGCTAAAGTCTGTGTGTTCATCTATAAACTTACTTATATCCTTCAAAAGATCTGCCTTCCTTGTAACCAATGCGTCTCCAAAATTTTTCTGAAGTCTAACTACACCTTCTCTATCTAATACACGCAGTGGAGTATTCTTCTTTTTGAAGATAAATTTCTTTTCAATCTTTAAGCCTCTAAATATGTTCCACTTTCCTACTTCAGCAAGAAGTGTTACATTTTCAGCAGATACGTCCATTGATTTTCCTGCAATATTAACTAGTTCTTCTTCAGATAGCTTTTTCATAGACAGGTCCTTTGTTCTAAGCTCTGTAGCTCCTGTAGCAATGGCTCTTAAAATGTTTGCCTGCTTATCTATTTCGATAGCAATTTCCACAGTATTATCATTGGCTCCAGATTTTACAACCCTATCAAAGGCTTCCCTTCTTATGGATACTATGTCATCATTGGTTGGATTAAGTACAGTTCTTTCTACTACTTCTCTAACCATGGCTAGAGCTACACCTATGGTAGATATATATGGAGCATTTTTAGCTATAGTCCAATTATATCCCGTCATCTTTCCAAGGTAAGGTACAACTACAGCTGCACTTCCACCTCCTCCAACTAGATTTACTAGATTTGAAGTAAGGTCATATTCTTCTACCAATTGGTCTATTATAACCTTTATTTTTCCTATAGCAATTTCCATAACCCTTTCTGCAGCTTCCTCTACTGTAAGTCCTACCGTTTTTGCTAAAGGTTCCCAAGCTTTTATAGCTGCTTCTTTATTTCCCTTTGAATACTCTCCTTCTGGTATCATATCTAAGATATTAGCTGCTCCACACAATGTTAAAGAATAGGTATTTCCATTGCTACATTCTATTACCGCATAGTTTTCTTTGTCACTTTCCATAGGAGCTATTGTCTTTAAAGTTGGACTATCTATTTCCGAGGTATCATTAAATACCTCATATTCAACACCAGCTATGTGAGCACTTCTTGGGCCTACATCTATGATTTTTCCATCTTCAACCTTGATCATACTTCCTCCAGCTATCCCTAGAGTCCTTACATCAAGGGAGTTTAGATAGGTTTTATGGCCTCCAACTTGAGCATATTTAATCATTACCTTACCATTTTTAATTACAGAAATATCTGTAGATGTTCCTCCAGCTTCAAAGAATATACCATCAGATACCTTCTCATACATTAAAGCTCCCGCAACTCCTGCTGCTAAACCAGATAGCATAGTTAGAATAGGTCTTTTTCTAACTTCTTCTGTGGTCATTACTCCCCCATCGCATCTCATAATCATAAGTGGTGATTGAATTCCTGACTCCTTAACACAGCTTTCAGTCATATTTGCAGTTTCCATCATCTTAGGAATTAAACTACCATTTACCACTGCAGTTCTTGTTCTAACCTTAAGTCCATAAAGCTGGCTGACTTCATGTCCACCTGTAGCATATAAGCCTTTATCATTGGCCATATTAATTACTTTAATTTCATTGCTAGGATCATCAACGCTAAAAGATTCTGATGCCACAATTACTTCTGCACCTTGATTTTTTAGGTTTTCCAAGCTATGATTTATGTCATTATCTTTAGTGTTGAAATTAGTAGAATCTATGAATTCATGATAAACCTTTAAATATTTATTAGGAGCTAATTCAATATGTCCTACATTGGTATCGTTACTTACCTTAGAAGCTTCCATGCCACTTCCCATGGCTAAAACTCCAACTTGGGCTACATCTCCTTCAAGCAAAGCATTGGTAGCTTGAGTAGTTCCATGAGCTATGAAAATTACGTCTTCTGGCAGTATATCATTTTTTTTCATTATTTTATTTAATATATCTACAATTCCTTTTGCCACCCCTCCTTGTGAGTTGTGGGTTGTTGGTATCTTTTCTTTACCAATAATCTCATAGGTATCATTATCTATGACTATAGCATCTGTAAAAGTTCCTCCAACATCTATTCCAATTCTAACTTTTCTTCTACTCATAAATGTAGCCTCCTGAAAATCTTTATTATAACTTCATTTTATCTTATTAAAAGAAGCATATACAAATATACATGCTTCTTTTTTTCTTTAATTAAAATTTAGTGAATACAGTAAATAGTAACATGCAAGCTACCATTGCCCAGCTATAGGGAAGGGTCTTTTTAAGTAAAGATGATGTTTCTTCTTGTAGGTAATCTGCAATCCATACATTGTGTGAATTAGTTGGATCTGAAATAGCTTGTACATATTGTACTGCTATGAAAGCTCCTGCTAAAGCTTCTACTGGAATTATCTTTAGTGAAACCATAAGAGCTGCTATTCCAGCACCCATACCAAACATATTTACTGGTCCTCTGTATAATGCTAATGGTGATAATAGTGCAAAGAACAATAAGAAACCTATCTTTCCTGCTGGAGTTATTGCTTCTATCATTGGATTTAATATACCTGAAACTGCGGGATTAAATACTACTGCTACTAATATACCAATACCCATGAATAAGAAAATTACTCCTGCTACATCTTGTATACCTTCAACTATAGCACCTGAAAATATATTTATCATCTTCTTAGGCTTAGTTACTAATATAGCATAGAAGGAAGCTAAGATAAATCCAAATATAGATGATCCTACTGCATCTATCATTCCCTTATCTGCTGCTCCAAATCCCCATATTGATTTAAATACTATAATTACTATTAAAGGAATTATAGGAGCTAAAAGTGCAATAGCTGGTACTTTGTTTGTTTCAGTTGTTATGTTATTACTGTTTGGTAAAGCCCATGCTGATCTTTCTTTATTAGGCTTAACGTTTACAAAGATAAATATTAAAGTTATGATTGCTGATATTACTAAAGCTGGTATATAAAATGAGGAAACTGTATCTCCTCCAAATATTCCTATGTGAGTTCCATAGTTACCTGCATTAGCTGCTAGTCCTGTTTGCATACCTAAAAGTAATAGCGACCCTGCTACTGCTGGTTTTATACCTACTGATGTCATAATTGGTAGTGCTATAGAGCCAACCATGATTATAGCTCCAAGTCCATTCATTCCTAGGAATACAAAGGCTATAGCCGCAGTTAATGTAATTGCTATTGGAATAGGCTTGTCTCCTGCAAGTTCAGCTGCTTTTTTGATTATGGCATCTGAAATTCCTGTCTTCATGATGACCCTTGCAAACATTGCTCCAAATGCAACAACCGCTATGGAGCTTGCTAGTTTTACTGAGCCTCCCATGATAACTCCATTTATAAGATCTCTAAATGGTATTCCTGCAATGATAGCTATTGCTATTCCCATTAATGGTAATGCTAAGATTGTAGGTAATTTTCTAGTAATCATTAATCCTGCGAAAATAAAAAATACTATTAGAATTAAAATACCTTGAATTGACATATTCTTTCCCCCTATTTAATTATTGATACAAATCTCTTTGTGATTTCTCTTGGTCTTGTGATGGCTGTGCCTATTACTGCAGCAAAAGCTCCCAATGCCATAAGCTTCTTAAGTTCTTCTGGTGTCCATATCCCTCCTTCTGCAATAACCGGTATGGTTAGTTTTTGTGCTAAGGATGATAATAGCTCATAATTAGGCAATTTATTATTTTCTGTGTATTCCGTATAACCGCTTAAGGTTGTACTTACTATGTCAAAACCTAATTCTTCTGCTTTTACTCCCTCTTCATAATTAGATATATCCGCCATTAAAATTATGTCAGGATATTGCTGTCTAATTTCATGATAAAATTTTTCTAGGTTTTTTCCCTGTGGTCTTAGCCTATGAGTAGCATCTACAGCTACAACATCTGCTCCTGCCTCAACAATTTCTACTACTTCTTTCATTGTTGGTGTTATGTAAATCTTACTATCGGAATAATTTCTTTTAACTAGACCTAATACTGGTATATCTACTGCTTCTTTTATAGCTTTTATATCTACATAGCTATTAGCTCGTATCCCTACTGCGCCTCCCTCTTTTGCCGCATTAGCCATCTTAGACATTATAAAAGAGCTATATAATGGTTCATCCTCTAAAGCTTGGCAAGATACAATTAATCCATCTTTGATTTTTGATAAAATTTCTGATTTACTCATAAGCATCTTCCTTTTTGAATTTTTTCTTCATTTATTGATTTGTTTTATGAATATTTTCTTCATTTTTACTGTATCACATTTTTATCTTCATTTCAATAGTTTGAAAATAAAAAATCAAATAAAAAATAACCCTGTGGTGAACCATAGAGTTATTATAGTTGAACTTATATATGGTCGTAGCTACTGTTATTTCCAACCTAAAGAGTGTGGGATATTACAGCAGGTAGACATCAAATAAATTTTTTATTGAATACATGTTATGTTTAAGTTTATCATAATAGAGCTAATGCCAGAAAATATTTGTTGCATATTTAAACAAACCCCATATTAAGGTTTATCTTTTTATGGACACAGCTATTAACTTTTCAAGAACATTTAAATACATCCCATGTTAAGGTTTATCTCCACTTCTTGTGTTCTATATCAGATATGTAACTTATTTAAATACATCCCATGTTAAGGTTTATCATAAAGATGAAATAGAAAGTGGAACTTTTACAACTTATTTAAATACATCCCATGTTAAGGTTTATCATTATCCTATAATAGAATTTAAATACTTAACTGGATTTAAATACATCCCATGTTAAGGTTTATCTTTTTAAATTATATTTTTAAAGATTTTGATTGCATAAAATTTAAATACATCCCATGTTAAGGTTTATCATTATTTTTTCAACATCTTTTAGGTTGTAATTGTAATTTAAATACATCCCATGTTAAGGTTTATCGCATATTTTGAACCCTCTGCATACGTATAATTGTAATTTAAATACATCCCATGTTAAGGTTTATCACTATAGAAAAACTGGAAAGTGGGAAGATTTACATCATTTAAATACATCCCATGTTAAGGTTTATCGTACGAACTCTTAAGATTGTGGTCAAGGTATAATAAATTTAAATACATCCCATGTTAAGGTTTATCCAAGAAATAAAAAAGGCTTCTCAAAGTATTATAAAATTTAAATACATCCCATGTTAAGGTTTATCCTTAAATAATATACCAAATGCACAAACTTATTCTTAATTTAAATACATCCCATGTTAAGGTTTATCGTAGCCTTAAATTTTTCTTCAAAATCTAATAGAACATTTAAATACATCCCATGTTAAGGTTTATCTAAAAACTCGTCAATATTATCTCCACTATATAAAGTATTTAAATACATCCCATGTTAAGGTTTATCCCATTGAAAAATGGTACTTTTTAAAAACCATAAACCGTGTTATACCCTGATTTTTAAAGTTTTTATCATTATTTTACCAACCTCAGTTACTAAAATAAAATCAGTTATTATAAAGTATTATAATATATTATTTACAATGCTTCATATTATATCGTTATATTAAATAGGATGGTATTTTATATTATTAAATCTTCTCCTGTATTGGTATTTTGCACTCCAAGCACTTCTTCTTCAAAGACACTATCATTCATCAATTTTACTATACATATAAAATCCTCTTGTTTATTTATTACCTTGCTTAAGTCCTTCTTTAGCATTATCATCTTTGATGGTGTGATTTCTCCACGAAATACTGACTTTTGAAAGTGGGACATGTACTTTTTGCATACTTTAAATACACGTTGTACTCTCTTCTCATTAACATCATAAAATAAAAATGCATAATTAAAATTAATATTTTTTACCATATTACATACTCTCCTTTAAACTAAAAGGATTAAATTCCTTGTCTTCCATAATAAATTTTATAAGTTTATAACAATCTAATTTGATGGCGGTTCTATAGCTTACTTTTCTTTTTAATTTTGGATGCAAAAATACATCTTCCATTCTCTCTTCAAAAGCTTTTATAAAAATATCCCTACCTTCTTCATTTAACAAGCAATAATTTACTTTTTTATCAAAATGCTTATCCACTTGTAATCTTCTGTTATTAACAAGATCGAAGATAGTCCTATATACTATCACTGGTTTAAAAACTTCGCTTATGTCTAAACTAAGAGAAAATCTGCCTTCTGAAGGTTCATGAAGATAGCTTATCCTCTGGTCTAAATGAGTTCTATATATAGCTGATATAGTTTTTGTATATAAAAGGGTATTTCCAAAAGATATCAATGCATTTATAGGATTGTCTGGTGGTCTCTTTACCCTCTTATTCATAACAAAATTTTCAGGCAATATGTACTTAAAATTGCTATAAAATCTCTGCCATACATCTCCTTCTACGGACATTAACATCTTAATATCCGTACTCTTATCCACTTTTGCTACAAAATCGCTTCTTATCCAATCTATAGTGCCCTTTACTTCCTTTTTATCGTGTTTGTAATAATGATATAAAACTTCACAAATATTAATTCCGATTCCCTTAACGATAGCTTTTGCTATATCCATTCTTCTATTCTCAAAAGCTTTTACCTGTTTTACTAAAAGCTTTCCACTATTATATTGATTTCTTGGATAAAAGCTTCCACTATACCCCTCATAGTAGTTAAAAAAATGTACTATCACATTGTTTGCCGATAAAAAATCTAAAAGCTTAGTATTTATGCTTATTTCATTGAGACAATATATTTCCTTAGTATTTTCAATTGGAATATATATGTTTTTTCCTTCCTTTCTAAAACATAATGAATTATCTTTTCTCGTTAACTCCCCCATAGAAGTTATATATCTTGTACTTCCCATCTTACCCTCCTAAATATAGCAATATTCATAATATGCGCATTTTTTACACTTAGGTTTATTTAAAACTTGCGGTATTTCTTCTCCAGCTATTAGTTCCTCAATATTTTTTATATACTCTTTTAGCTCCTTAGCTAATTCATTAGTTAAATCAACATACATTATTTTGTTATTTCCTTTATTCTTCTCAACAAACTCTAACTTTCCTTTTCTATGAATACCTTTATCATTAAGAACCTTTAGATAATATACTAGTTGCCATTTTGCAGCTTCAACATCGGCATCAGATTTTTTAATTTCTACAAGATATTCACTAGTTAGCTTATCTATTTTCACATTGTCAATTGTTATTTCGGTATTCTTAGTTCTACTGCTTCTCTCTTCATGAATAGCCTTTCCTATTTTAACTATTTCACTGTTGTCCTCAAGGTTTAATCTATTTCCATGAAAATAGCATTGTCTCTTACAGTGAAAATAGTAATTTATTAACGTTCCATTCACTCTCATGCTATATAAAATCTCCTATTCCTTTTATAAACTTTTCTCTATCTAGTTTTCCATCTTCAAAATAATTATCTCCATTTTCTATAAAATAAAGATCTCCTACTCTATCATTATAAGTAAAGTCACTATTCCAACTTATTCTATATATAAAATTATTCATTTTAGCTCTAACTTCTGACAAAAGCACTCTTTGTTTAGAATATTCCATATCCTTATCCCCAAGTATATTTTTATATTCATTCCATATTCTTTCACCACATAGCTCGCTCCCATCTTTCTTTCTTATAGTACTGCTTAAATAAACATTAATATCTGTATTTTCATCACTTATAAGTTCCATTCTCTTTGATACTTCATTAAAGTCTAAATTTCCAACACTATTTTTAAAAAACTCATCAATGTTTAATGTATTATAGCCACTAGTCAAATCCTTCAATCTTTTCATAACCATGGTATAGAAGCTATTGAAATCTTTGTTTGCCAATATGTCCCTCATGCTCTCATTGTTTAAAGTTAAATCCTTATCAGTTCTTTTATCTTCCTTATATATACTAGAGGCCTCATCCAAATTAAAGAAATATACAACACTTTTTCTTTTATTGCATGATCTATTTATTCTTCCTAAGAATTGTTCCTCACTATCTAGAATGGATATATCTTTGTAGCCTATATCCATGTCAATATCTACACCTGCCTCTATAACCTGAGTAGCTACTAATATAACCTTTTCACTCTCTTTAACCAAATTAAGTATTTTCTCTCTTTCAAAGGAGTTATCATCTCCAGTCATCAATAACACTAAGGATTCATCTTCTTTATTATCACAAAGCTCCTTATAAAAACTATAAGCGCTACTTTTTCTTATAAATTCCACTAAAATTTTATTGTAGTTATTACTTGTTATTTTAACATGCTCATATAGGTGTTTTTTAATATCTTTACTTTGTAATAAAGTAAAGTCCACTGATACTCTATCCTTAAATATTGAATTAGAAAAGTACTTATGCCTGTTTTCTATTAGTCTAGTTGTTTCAGACATATTTTTTACTAAATTGTTTAAATTGGGTAAAGTTGCAGACATCACTATTATTTTTACGTTTAATATTTTTCCATAAGCACCTAAAAATCGTATTATCTCTCCCCAAATTAAGTTTTTATAACTTTGAATTTCATCCAGCACTATTATACTATTCACAAGTTGATGAAGTGGAAATACATCTTCTTTATTCACACCGAACAGATATTTAAATATAGTAACATGGGTTGTTAAAATCATTGGATAGTTTAAAAATTGCCTGTTTAACAAGGCTTTCTGATAATACTTAATATCATCTTCATCATAACCTTTTATTCTTTTATCTTGTTTTACTGGATAAACCGAATTAATCACAGCTATTTTATCAAATACTTTAGTATTACCAAATATTTTTTGTAGATTATTGACGTTCTGTTCTACTAACGTATTAAATGGATATACATAAAATATTTTATTTTTTCTTTTATCCAATTCTAATAACTTAAAACTTAAATTTGTAGCAATATTGCTCTTTCCACTTCCAGTTGGTGCCTCTAAATAAAAAATATCTTTATCTAGATTGTTTAAAATAGATTTTTCAGCATCCAAAAATAATTCATCTCTTAATACATTGATATTTGAAACCTTAGAAAAATCATCTAATTTCCCATAGCTATTATTTTCATATTCTCTTATAGATTTATAGATTGAGGATTCCTTATAAATGTTATAGAATTCATCTATTTCATTAATACTTCCTAAATCATTAATTTCTATATCATTCATGAATTCTGTGGTTGCATAAAAATCACATGCTACCAATATAGAGAACATAAGCCTTTCATATATGTATCTATATATTTTTTCTTCTTCATTCAAAGCATCTTTATACTTATCTGTTTTCTTGAATATGTTGTTAATATTAGTAATAGTTAGCTTTACCTCTCTTAAATATATCTTTTCAAATAGATTTCGTTGTTTAACTATAAGATCTGCTCCCTCACGATCGTCTTTGAAACTATCCTTAAAATTGTCGATAGAAGTAAGCCCTCCATGATGTCTAGATATAACATAGGCATTTAAAATCATAAAATCTAATAATGTTTCTAACTGCCTTCCCTTAAAGTGCCTAATTTTAGGAAAATAATAATCTATATAGATAATAACTGACAGCATAGAATGATGTGAATTGTTGTCATTGGAAATATCTACATCCTGCAACTTGTTTCCAAGTCTATTTTTCTGATAGCAAGCGTTAACTTTTCCCATATCATGAAGTAATATGACCCCTAAAAGCATCTCTCTAAATACATCTATAGCTTCTTTAGAAGAACCAAATAAAAACTTCATTTCAAAACTTTCAAGTATATCATCTATATTTTTCTCTTTTAAAATTTTGTAGAAGTATTTTTCACATAATGCTATATGATTTTCTAAGGACTCATAACGTTCACCATCCTTATGAGCATAAATTTTATATTTACTATTAATAAAATCCCTTATATTTAGCTCTTCTATCCCTTCAAAATACATAATTACCTCCCCATATATATTTAAAGGAGGGATAACCCTCCTTCTAAATAAAAACTATATTTCTATCTTCACATTTGTATACTTCTCTTTCATCTGTATTTTTAATTCTAGCATTGGTTAATATAAAAGTATGAAAGTTATATTTATTAACATCTTCATCCAAAGATATAGGCAATCGTTCTTCATATTTATATATTGGCGCTGGTTCACTGTCAAAGTCATCTTCATATTCCATAAGACTATCTATTACAAAATCTCCTTTGATGAATAAGCTATCAATATTATCATATTTGCTTATGGGAACTATATCATTAATCACTTTAGCATCAATTATGTCAGCTATATGATCATTTTTTCCTAGGTACGGAATATAAATAAAGTTATTCTCCACTATAGCTTTGGCTATAGATTTAGCTTCATCACTATCTAGCAGAACATAAATACTCCAACTTGGATTTTCAAGCCATTGTTCTTTTACAATAAGGTTTCCCCCTTGTTCCCCTGAAGCATACCCTACTGAATTATTAAATGTTTGAACTTTTTTAGATATATTAATGTAATTTGGAATTATAGATACCTTTATTTTCTTTAGTTTGTCATAAAACTCTGGATATATATCATGTTGCATCATTTGATTGTATCCCTTATATCCTAATATAGCACCAAAAATTCCAAGCAGAGCAACTTTATGAATGCACCCGTACGTAAAATAAAAATAAGTATTAACATCAGGTCTTTTAAAAAATGCTGACTTTCCTCCTAATGTGAATTTAAGTACATCCATAGCTTACACCTCTTGCTTTGTGAATATATTATAGAATTTAACTCCTTCTACATCTGTTTCTATATCTGTGGTATAGGGATTATAATATATTTCTATATTATGAATTCTGCCCTTTAATGGATTTATTAATTGCCCGCACTTTAACTCTATTATATTTTTTTTGTCTCCCTTGTTAAACTTAACATAGGTAGTAAGATTAGGTAGGTATAATGTTGGTGAAGTTTCCACAAATAAGGCAAATTCATTTTCACACCCTACTTTAGAATTAGTGGAAAAGGATGTTGCTGCACTTATAGATGCATCTTTAAGCTTAATATAATCCTCTTCCGTATAGCCCTCTGTTACCCCTAATTCTACAAATTCTTTATAGGCTAAAGGATTTATAGCAAAGGGATAAAAGTAATGTGCCTCATTGCTTACTATTTTACTTCCTAGTGTGGAATTCTTTGCATCTTCTTGTTCTTCTTTCTTTTTCTTGTCTTTTATGGATGCATCTCTAAAAGGAGATAAAATTTGTTGCTCCTCCGCAGATGAATATTCATATTTATTAAATCCCTGCCCTATTTGCACAGCTCCCGTAATGGATATGTTATTTCCCTCTTCTGCAAAGGTTGCACCAAAATTTTTCACATCTATTGCAGAAAATAAATTCGTTAAAACTTTTCTGCTATCCTTATTCTTTTTTAAATCTTCCTCATTAAATATAAACTCGTATCTTTCTTTTAAAGATCTAGGTACAAGATCTACGTCTCCCTTTTTATCTTCTGATAATCGCATGGATTTTATATACAATACCTTTTCTCCTGCATTTTCCCACATTCTTTTCATAGGATATTTGAAGGCTTTATCGCTACCAAATATGTCTCCATTGGAAATAGTCTTTGGATAACCTGTAAAATCAGCATTCCAATTAGACATTATAGACACTACTCCTAAAATCCCATATACTCTTTTACTAAGCATTGTTTTTTACCTCCTCATCATCACTTAAATCATTTATATCCTCATTAGATTTTTCATAAATTAAATTACTATGAAGATATCCTGCAATTATCATATCTTCATCTATTTTCCCCTCTATTTCATAGCTAGCTACCATAGCATATAAATTTCTAAATTTAAAACCGTAATTGTATATATCATAATTATATTTATTGTATAAAGCTCTTAGCTTCTCCTTAATTATTCTGTCTGATTTGGCATTTATAAAAGAATTTGCTAGGGAAAGTGGTATTTTTTTCCCTCTACTTTTAGATAGTAAAAATGATACTAGCTGTCCAACAGCAAAACAATACTCTAGGTCTCCTTTTATACTATCAGTGTCCTTTCTTGATATCTTATTTCTCAAGTCATCTTTTAATTCAATTATTTTATCAGCCATAGATTCCCCTCCCATTTGGAAATAATCTTTTAAGGATACTCTTAAATTAAATTTATTTATAGCTGTTATCCTATATCCTTTAGTAATGGATCCCTTTACTAACATTAGTGTTACTTTGTCTAAAATTCCCCATATATTTTTATCATTTCCTTTATAAAACCAGTTAAATAGAGCATTTCTTGACATAAGAATACTATTTTTTAACGCTTCATCATTTATTTCCATGTCCTTTGCTTCAGTAAAATAGTTTCCCATTAAAAATTTACTAAAAAGGACTTCATTTATTAACTTATGAAGTTTTTCCAAAGTTCCTATTTCATTAAAGGATTGTTTTAATAATTCATTATCTCCCTCTAATACATTTCTGTATCTAAAAGATCTTATGAGATTTGCTTTATAGCAAGGTATAATATCAAAATCTAATATTTCTACTTCTTTACCCTTTTTTATTCTAAAATATATACCAGAAAAATCTTCCTTTGGTGTATCTATACTCTTTAATGCCATTATCTTATCATCAATATAAATATTAGTTAATCCTAGGATAGCCTGATTCATAAGGTAGTCAAAAAACTTTTTTTGTAGCATTATCTCACTTTGACTAACTAAATATGGTACTTTAGCTTTTCTAGTTTTATTTTCTAAATATGGTTTTTTAGCATTTAACCCCATATTGTCATTGGACAATCCATATATTTCTTTGTTTATGACTTGGTTGAAGTCATTGTTATTGTATATGTTAGGTATAAAATATCGCTTTCCTTCTTTTTCAAAATCTTCTGGATAATAAAAAAAGATTTTGAAATAATCTTTTCCTGAATTATCTTCTAGTATTTGAAAAAGATTTTCTTTAATCCATCTCTTTATTTTTTCCAATCTATTCCTATCAACTTCCCCAATCTCTTTCTCTATAGACTTATATAATTCTCTAGCATTTGGCTTTTTATATTTGCTTAATGGGTCTTCTAAAACTCTATAATAATCGTCTATTATTTCATCTGTTAGCTTACCATTAGTTAAGCTTTCCTTTTTTATAATAAAGGAAAGGTAGTTATTCCCTTGAATTACTTTTCCACCACTTGGAAGGATAGCTTTGTTCATATCATTTATTTTACTATTATAATCAGCCTCACATATAAAGTTCATGTAAGGCTTTGTTCTATCAATGCTTCTTGTCACTTTATCTTGCTTTATATTAATTATCGCATCAATTTTAAAATTATCTTCTACAGGCTTTACAATAATATAAGTTCCATCTGCAGGTATGTAGCTATCCAAAATTAGCTTTTCACCTTTTTTCTCATACTCCTTTTTAAAAACTTCTAAAGCTTGATTTATCAAAATTTCACCTCCTAACTCCACCTAAAGTTCATAAACCCTGCCCCTCTTCCATTCATCTCCAAAATACCACATCCCAAAGCTAGGTAAGCTAGCTCTTGTGATATTTCATCATCACTTATAGTAATGCATATCTTGTCTCCTAATATCTTCTTACCCTTATAATTAATAGCTATAGGTTTCCTGTTTTTAAATTCTATACCTGTATATAACTGAAATTTTTCATTAACCTTAGTACCCATAATGTTGTTATATTTCTTTACAAGGTTTTCCTTAAGCCTTCTCTCAAAATCATCTAAAGTTAAAATGTTTCTCCAATATCCCATGTCATTTTTAAGTACTACAGGCGTGATAGAATAAATTTTATCTATATGTTTTTTAGGAATTACCCTTATTTCTGATGTTAACCCTTTTATTGTTGCATTGAAATGATTAACCAGGTTATTATTGAAAAATTCAGCCAATTCCATGTCTATGGTTCTTATCTTGATAGTATATATATTTCCCACCTTATAAAGTTTATCTTTCTCTAAGGGATAAAAAAGTCCAAAGCAATAATTTTTGTAGGTATTTCTATTATGGAAATCTAGTAATTTAGGGATGGTTGCCATTCCACTATCTATAAAATTGCTTATCTCTGTAAAAATATTGTCTAATTTTATGTCTTTAAGTAAAAAGACTTTTATTGATACTTCAAAAACCTTCACAAATCCACCTCCTTGTATCTATTTTACCTTTTATGTATTATATTGTAAAGGTGCTTTTGCATCTCTCTAACATTTCTTGGCTACATTTACCTCCATAAATTGTAAGATAAGTGATTGCTCTAAGATCATTTTATAATAATATTGAACTATAGTTCTATTTTTAATTTATTTGTCTTTATCATCCTATATCCTCCATTTGGCCCAGTAATTCTTTCAAATTCATACCCTATGTTCGCATCTTCAATCTGATTTATATACCATCGTATAGTGCTAACATTTACATCTAGATTATTAGCTACATCTTTAGCCTTATGTATTTCTCCATCTCTAAAAATATCCAAAACCCTCATAATTCCATTTATTTTCCCCATAATTCACCTCTAAAATTCAATATTCATATTCATGATTTAATTATACCATTGTATTGTATAACATAAGCTATACAATACAAATAATATTTACATCATATGTTACTGTTAAATAGTAGACTAAATTTCAAAATTCAAATTCAATTTAAATACATCCTGTGTTATTGTTTAAAATTTATATCTTAAGATATAAAATAATACCTTAAAAAATATAATAAGTCAATATTGTTAAACATATTTTTGAAGCTATGAAATTTGCATTTACTAAATTAAACTAAAATACTCAAAATACTAACGGAATACCACGTAAATATTCAGATTCCCAAATAATTTGAAATTGCCTCTGACTTAGAATTCAATCTATTGGCTGGTATCAATATGGGCAAATCTAAAAACATTGAATCATTTACAATCAAAATATATGAAACTGTTTATTTATGCAGTCTCTTATAGTCTTAAAATCATATAAAAATAGGTCAATTCTTCTTTGTGCTAAAAGAATTATATAATTTAGAAAACCCAATACTATATGGGTAAGCCCGGTACAAATGTCATATAAAATGGGTGTTATTAGCATACTTAGTAGATGAATTTAATAAAAAACAGTATGGAATTGAAAATAAAGCATCCTTGGAATCTATGGTTTCTAAGGATACTTTGTTGAATAACTATTTGTAAAATTTGGTTACTCAACAACCTATTGCATTGAACACATGTTAAGATTTATCAAAGAACTTTCAAAGCGAGCTGTTAGCTCTTCATTAATTTAAATACATCCCATGTTAAGGTTTATCCTTATATGCTTTCATCGCAGCTTAGTCAACAAATTTTTATTTAAATACATCCCATGTTAAGGTTTATCTGTCACCGCTAAAATCTACGAATATAAGCCCTTTGTATTTAAATACATCCCATGTTAAGGTTTATCGAATTGCTTGGAGTTCTTTAGACATATGTTTAGCTATTTAAATACATCCCATGTTAAGGTTTATCAGATTAAGACTAGAAAAGTACCCTTCAACATTATGATTTAAATACATCCCATGTTAAGGTTTATCTCCCGAATTGGACTTTTCTCCTTTAAAAATTGCTACATTTAAATACATCCCATGTTAAGGTTTATCTAGCCATCACATAAGCTACCTCATCCTCCTTTCCCATATTTAAATACATCCCATGTTAAGGTTTATCTTTATCTCCACTTATTATTTTACCTATTTCTATTTTATTTAAATACATCCCATGTTAAGGTTTATCTAGCACTAAATGAAGTAGAGCGATGGAATACTTATTTATTTAAATACATCCCATGTTAAGGTTTATCAAAAGATATAAGTGTTAAAGAAGTTTTAAATAAAATATTTAAATACATCCCATGTTAAGGTTTATCTGGCGGAACTAGGAGTAATAAGGGTACTTTTTAGAGAATTTAAATACATCCCATGTTAAGGTTTATCTAAGAGACTATTATGAGATGGGACTTTACAAAGATACATTTAAATACATCCCATGTTAAGGTTTATCTAATTATCTTTAAACCATGTTTTCATATCCCTTATGATTTAAATACATCCCATGTTAAGGTTTATCTTCTTGGAACACATATCTTGTACCACAATAAGCACAAATTTAAATACATCCCATGTTAAGGTTTATCTATCTTCCTCATAATCATCATAATAATCACTAGTTAATTTAAATACATCCCATGTTAAGGTTTATCCATCAGGATTATCAATTTTATTTTCTACATTTATAATTTAAATACATCCCATGTTAAGGTTTATCCGGTATAAAATGGTTGCAAGGCTATACACTTGTATTATTTAAATACATCCCATGTTAAGGTTTATCTTATATGTAGGTGATAAGCAAAGTGGCGGGAATGCATTTAAATACATCCCATGTTAAGGTTTATCTATAAGTAATTGGAAGTGGGACATCTCTAAGAGGTATTTAAATACATCCCATGTTAAGGTTTATCAAATAAACGGAAAAGGTATTTTAACTGCTAGTATAAATTTAAATACATCCCATGTTAAGGTTTATCGAGTGCAAACACCTTGTAATAGTCTTGTTGTTCAAAAATTTAAATACATCCCATGTTAAGGTTTATCGCTGCTGCTTCTGCAAAATTAGCTGTAGATTTTGGATTTAAATACATCCCATGTTAAGGTTTATCGTCTATTACAACAAGTGTTTGCCCCTCTTGACCTCATTTAAATACATCCCATGTTAAGGTTTATCCTGTATATAGAATTGATAGGATATCTCGTAACATTGTATTTAAATACATCCCATGTTAAGGTTTATCTTAGGAGCTGCATTTGGAAGTGTTAAAGATAAAGTTTCATTTAAATACATCCCATGTTAAGGTTTATCCTTTTTCCATGCTCTCTTTTATACTTTTTTTATTTATTTAAATACATCCCATGTTAAGGTTTATCGCTACCATGATTAAAAAAGTAGCTTTAGCACAAGCCAATTTAAATACATCCCATGTTAAGGTTTATCAACAACGATAGGCGGATGTCCTCATGTTGTTGTATTTAAATACATCCCATGTTAAGGTTTATCGAAGGGTTATTCGTTATGTCCTGTTCCCCTTCTCTAATTTAAATACATCCCATGTTAAGGTTTATCGGAAACACTCAATCTCAATCTACCTATGAGAGGTAATTTAAATACATCCCATGTTAAGGTTTATCCATTGAAAAATGGTACTTTTTAAAATTCAGAAACTGTTTATTATGTTGATTTATAAAGCTTTTATAAATATTTTACCAAGCTATCTCATAAAAAACAAGTTTATACAAAAATTCATACTAATCTATTGTGTCTCAACAGTTCAGCTTCATTTTTTATTTTTTAGGTTGGTATTTTAAATTTTATTTTCCCATGTTCTTTCTTAAATATTCATAAGTAATTATTTATTTTATATCTTTACCACACAAAAAGAACCCCCTATATCTGGGAAGTTCTTTTCTAATTTGCTATCACTTCAAATGAGGATTTACTCTGTTCCTTCCCTCTCCATATCTTTTTAATCCCATGGTAGTAGGCCCCTCTAGTACACCTCCATCATAGTTGTATCTTGACCCATGGCATGGGCAGTCCCAAGTTTTTTCTAAGTGATTAAATTTCAACTCGCAACCTAGATGTGGACATGTTATATCTACTATATGAACCTCATTGTTTTCATCACAATAAGCTCCATATCTTTCTCCTTCAATGTGTACTATCTGACTTTGTCCTTGGTTTAAAGATATACAATTGCTTCCCTTTTCTAATTTTCCTTTTATATATTGTGTTGCTACATTAACGTTATCTTTTACTATATCAAAAGACATAAGCCTTCCCGGTCTATGAGGACAGAACAATTCTTCGTAGCCATCTTTTTTAGAAGTTATCAAATTTCTAATTATCATAGCCCCTGCTACACCACTAGTCATTCCCCATTTTCCAAAGCCTGTAGCTACAAAAATATTCTTATGGTTTTTATTAAGTAGTCCTACATAAGGTATGTGATCAGGAGTTATATAGTCCTCTGCTGACCATTTATACCTAAAATCCTCTATGCCAAAGTTATCACTAGCATAGGCCTTTAATATGTCATAGTAATCTTTATTTTCATCTCCTTGACCCACCTTGTGCTTTTCTCCACCTACTAAAAGCAATTTCTCACCATTATTCTCATAAAGCCTCAAGGTACGGCCTGGTTCTTCCACATTTATATACATTCCCTCTGGAAAGGCTTTTTCATATTTTCCTGCTACCAAGTAGGATCTTTCGGCTTTGAGCCTAGCGAAGTAAAGGTTCATCCCATCATAAAAAGGCATATGTGAACATATTATGAGATTATTATAAGATATCCTACAACCGTCCCTTGTTAAAGCTATATTCTTTTCTTTCCATATATCCTCTATAGGAGTATGTTCATAGATTTTTCCTCCATTCCTTGTGAAAAGGTCACCTAGTCCATCTAAATACATTTTAGGATTAAATTGACCTTCATTGGGAATTTCTATAGCAGCTTTTATATTTAATGGCAAATCTAAACTCTGGTGATAAGTGCAAGGTATCCCCATTTCAGTATAGCTTTTAAACTCTTCTTTTAATGCCTTTATATATTTTTCCTTTTCGGTGAATATGAAAGCTGGCTTTCTTTTAAAATCACAGCTTATATTGTTTTCCTCGGAAATATTCTCTATGAAATCTATAGCTTCCTTGTTTTTTTCATAATATATCTTTGCTCCCTCTAATCCACATTGTTTCTCAATTTCACTATATATAAGTCCATGTTGGCAGGTTATCTTCCCTGTGTTCCTTCCTGAAGTTCCATAACCTATTCTATCAGCTTCTACCAATGCCACCTCTAGTCCCTCTTGCCTTAATAAGTAAGCAGTAGTAAGTCCAGCTATACCTCCGCCTATTATTAAATTGTCTATTTTAATATCTTTATCTAATTTTTCATATTCCTTAGGCTTTGATTTTTCTATCCATAATGATTTTTCCATAAATACACCTTCCTAAAATCAATATTATCTAACTTATAGTGTTCCCTTATAGACAAATAATATAATTATAGGATTGCATATTTCAAATCTAAGGTCGTAGCTGCTGTAGCATTCCATCCCAAAGAGGGTGGAATGCTACAGAACAGGTAGACATCAGATAAAGGTCTACCCCTTATGTTTCAGTAGACCTTATATTTCTTATTTAGGATTTTCCATGGTGCCCAAAAACAATGGAATACCTGTATCATTATCTATTATGGCATATAAAAATGGTCTGTTTAAAATTACAGACTTTTCACTGCTCATTGCTGACTCCTTGTTCATCTCTACTGCTGTAGCAGCTCCTGCTTTAGTACCCTTTTCTCCAACTTCAATATAAGTTTTGTGAAGAACTTTATTAATATATACTGGATCCTGTGTGTCTAATACCATTTTCGAGAAATCTCTGTTATCTTCATCAAAGGCTTTTTTCAGTCCCATATTTTTAAGCTGTTCTTTCAGTTCTAGGCTGGTTTCCATTTTAAACTTAGGCATGGCTGCTATAACTGAAGTTTGTTGTTTGTTTCTTATAATATTCAAGAAATTTTCTCCATTTAGTGTATTTATATAACTTTCTAATGCTACACCTTCATTAGGCAAAAGAGCCATAAAGCTATATTTATCATCTTGGTATGGTTTTATAAATCCTTTTGCCATAGAATCTTCCAAATAATATCTTTCAGTGGAATGCATAAAGTCTACATTATTTTTTTCTCCATCTTTCAAAGTGAAGGTTCCCTGTCTAACTTGATTTTTCTTATATACCTGTTGCCACTGGCAATCAAAATAAATTGTATTTATTAAATACATTATGGTATCTTTAGGTATTTCTTTTATTACCGCCTCTACCAATCCATTAGTTTTATTTTTAATCCATCCATTTATATCCTTGATAGTTTTGGAGGAATTGAAATCTGATTTATAAGCATCTCCTTTATAGTAATTTCCATTGGTTTGAAGAAAATCCTTGCTTATTTTTAATGATGGATTATCCCTATACCATATAGAATTTGCAATATTCACCTTACCCTTTTCTGATATGCTTTCATTTAAACTATAACAGTACTGGTTTATATCTTCCATTGTGAGATCATATTTTCCTAGTACTTTTTCAAACTCCCTTAAGGTTTCTCCTTAAGCTCCATTGGCTGTCATGGATAAAGCTATATATACTGACATAGGAGATATTATTTTGCTACCCTCTTTGTTCACAGAACTTTTTAAAAGCTCCACAGAAAAATTATCTAAGGATTTTACGAAATTATCTGAAATGGGTTTGGTTTCAACTTTAGCTGCATTCACATCCTTCATAAGATCTTTAGCACAAGATGGACTGTACCTCTTATTAGGTAATAAATTCACTATCAATAGTGTTGTTACAATGGCTAGTGATATTAGCATCACAATTTTAACAGGTGCTTTATGAAGTCCTCTCTTTATTTTCAACATATATCATACCTCCTATAGTATATTACTGTGGATTTTCCATAGTTCCAATAAATAAAGGAATACCAGTATCATTGTCTACTATGGAATACAAAAACGGTCTATTTAAAATTATAAGCTTTTCATTGATAGCGGATCCCTTTTCAACCTCTACTACAGTAGTTCCTCCCGCCTTAGTTCCCTTTTCCCCTACTTCAATGTAAGTTTTATGAAGAACCCTATCTATATATATTGAATCATTGTTGTCTAATAGCATTTTAGAAAAGCCTTTATTATTTTTGTTAAAGGCACTGTTTAAACCTATTTTTTTAAGATTATCCTTTAATTCTATATTTGTTTCACTTCTAAATTTAGGTAATGCTGCCATTATGAAATCATGGTTTTTTCTTTCTATTAGATTAAGAAATTTTTCACCATTTAAAGCCTCTACATAGTCCTTTAAGCTAGTTCCTTCCTTAGGCATAAGAGCCACAAAACTATATTTATTACCTTCATAAGGTTTTATAAAACCCTTTGCTATATTATCCTCTATATACATTTCCTCAGAATACATAAAATCTACATTGCACTTTTCTCCACTGGTTAAATTAAAGATACCTTCTCTAACATCAGAATTTTTGTACTCCTGGCTCCACTGGCAATCAAAATATAATGTATTTATCAAGTACATAATTGCTTCCTTGGAAGTGCTGTTTATTACCTCCTTTATAAGTCCTTTAGTCTTTTCTTCTATCCACCCATTCATATCTTCCGTAGCTTTAGATGAAGTAAAATCTGCTTTATAAGCATCTGCACCATAATAGTTTCCATTGGTTTCAAGAAAATTTTCACTTATTTTTAACTTATCATCATCTCTATACCACACTGAGTTTGCAATGAGTCCTTTTCCAGATTCCTTAAAACTTTTTATCATTGCATAGCAGCAATTATTTATGTCCTCCATGGTAAGGCTATCTTGCCCTAATACTTTAATGAATTCAGCTAGAGTTTCTTTTTCAGCACCATTGGCAGTCATGGCTAAAGCAATATAAACAGATAATGGAGAAATTAATGTATTTTCTTTATCCTTTATAGAAGATTTAAAAAGATTTATTGAAAAATCCCTTGAGGCTTTAGTAAAATTCTGAGATACCCCTTTGTCCTCTATTGGATAGTATTTTATCCCTTTCATAAGGTCCTTAGCATGAGCTACCTTAGAACCATCATTTTGATTTCTAGGCATCATTCCTACTATAAAAAAAATAATCATAAAAGATGCAGCTATGGGTATTAAGGCAATTCTAAAAACTTTTTTGTGATTTTTTTTATATGCTACCTTTATTAAATTCTCCTTAGCTTCTTTAGATATGTCTATTGCTCCTAGATTTGCATCAATTATTTCTTTTAAATCCTTCAATTTTTTCATAGCTCATCCTCCTTGAACATTTCTTTTAAAGCATCCCGACCTCTCTTAAGTCTAACACCTATGGTTCCTTGTTTTTCCTTTAGAATTTCAGCAATTTCTTTTATAGAATATTCTTTATAATAGTATAAAAGTATGACTTCTTTATAAACTTCAGGAAGATTATACACTGCATTAAGGAGACTTAATGAATCTTCATCTCTGTAACTCAACGAATTTTTTGTATCTTCTTTGATAAATAACTCTAGGTTTTCTTCTATATATTCCTGCTTATAACAAGACTTTCTTGTATAATTTTTGCAAGTATTTATGGCTATTTTAGTAACCCAAGTTTTTTCATTGCTTTCT
Source organism: Clostridium sp. UBA5530 (assembly GCA_002423705.1). Classification (GTDB taxonomy): domain Bacteria; phylum Bacillota; class Clostridia; order Clostridiales; family Clostridiaceae; genus Clostridium_X. The sequence continues at coordinate 64,167 of DINW01000077.1, read as the reverse complement.
TTTCTAAAAGTATTGTATTTCCTATAAATTTTAATCAGTATATCCTGTACTGCATCTTCTGCCAATTGATAGTCCTTTAAATATAGATAGCACAACTTCATAAGTTCCTTGCTGTATTTCTCTATTAAATCTTCCATGGAAATCTTATCATCATTAAATGTGGAGAATATAAAAAACATTCATATTAACCTCCTTTAAGTATTAGACACAACATTTGGCAAAAATATTACATCTCAATTATTATAAAAAAATAAAATACTTTCCTAAAGATTATATTCTTAAGGGATTGTATTTTATTTATAGTCTATATTTAAAATCCTTTATAAAACCACTGAGTTGGTATTAGAAATGTCCATGGGGCTGTTATTATAGCCAATATTAGGCTCATCTTCATTTTCAAAGCCCTTTCTTCTACTTTTTTAAAACTTATTTTATAATTGAATACATATATAAAATATATGGCTATAATTATAGAAGCTAATACCATAAAGAATGCCCCCAGATGAGAAAATGGGTTCATGTGTATAGCTTGTACAAATTGTTGGGAAAATCCCATACGTGATGTCATGGAAATCCCCCACAAAGGTATACTGCCTATTATATCTGCCAAAAAGCCCAGTATCCATACTCTTATTATGGAATTTTTATAAAATTCTTTTGTTGATGTTTTTGTTAGTTTTTTTCCCTTTAATGCCCAAAAGCTTATTAAAATAACCGCACTATCAATAATATAATTTCCACCTAATACAATAAACATTATTGGGGGAAGAATCATCATTGCCCATATTGGAAATATTACATTATTTAGTTTTATACTTTTCATTATATTTCCTCCTAATTTACCTGCTATGCTTTGTTCTTGGCATTCCAACTTTTCTATATGCAATATAATAGCAATACAATCTAGATAAGTCCACCTTTCACCTGAAATTAAATTTCTTTATATACAAATTATACCATAAAAATTAGTGGACAGCTATTTTTATAGCTATCCACCTTAAAACAAATTACCTGGATTTTCAACTTTTTAAATCTTAAATTTACCTACAACCTCATTTAAATCCTGAGTAAGCTGTGATAATTTTGTAGAAGAATTAGCTACTTCTTCACTGGAAGCATTTAACTGCTGTGAAGATGCTGAAACTTCTTCTGTGGTAGCCGCCATCTCTTCAGAAATAGCTGAAGCATTCTCCATTTTTGCCATAACCTCTGTCTTTTGTTTTTCTATCTTATCAGATTGATCCGATATATCTGCAATTTTAGGTATAATTTTATCTATTTCTTCAGATATGCTCTTGAATGACACTATGCTTTGAGCTACACTATCTTTTTGTTCATTTAAAACCTCTTTCATCACACCAGTACCCTGTACCATCTTTTCCGATTCTTTAAGGACAGAAGCCACCACTTCATAAATTCCCTGGGAAGAATTTTTGCTCTGCTCTGCAAGCTTTCTTATTTCATCTGCTACCACTGCAAAGCCTTTCCCCTGTTCTCCAGCTCTAGCTGCTTCGATAGCTGCATTTAACGCTAAAAGATTAGTTTGTTCTGCTATGCTATTAATCACTGTAGTTATCTCATTTACTGTGTTTATTTTTTGCTCCATAGAATCTATACTATTCATAAACGCCTGAAAGTTATCATTAAAATTTTCTAATGAATCCCTTAAGGTATTCATATCTTTATCACTACTTTGAGACTTATCCCTTATTACATTGCTTGCCTTAAATATATCCTCAATATTTTTGCCCATGGCTTCTATCCTGTTTCCAAAATCATAGAAGGTTTGGTTCATTGTTAGCAGTTCCTGAGACTGTTTAGTATTTCCTTTTGCTGCTTCTTCCATAGCTACGCTTATATTTTCAGTAGATGCTACAAATTCCTCTGAAAGGGCTGCTAAATTACTTGATTCATCTGCAATTATATTGGAATTATTTTTCACTTGCCCTAGAGTATATCCTATATCTTTTCTTAGTTCTTCCGTTGCATTATATATATCTCCAATCTCATCTTTGCTATGCATATGTTCCTTAGGCATTGGTTTTGAAAAATCTCCTGTGGAAACTAATTTTATATTTTCCCTTAAGGTTTTAAGTCTTTTTGATATTCCACTAGCTGATATAAAGCTTAGTATAATTCCTATAACTATAGCTATAACCCCAGCCATTGTATTCATAAGATTTATCTTCTTAAGCCCTTTTAAGATATCCCCTTCCTTTTCTATGGTCATTCCAAAAATCCAATTTTGTCCATCTACTGGGGAGTATGCTATATATTTATTGCTTTTCGAGTCTTTATATTCTTTGATATCTACTTGTGATGATATAACATCCTTTTGAATCTTTCCTAGCTCTTCTTTTTCTTTGTCATCTGAAGCTAAATCTATAAATGTTTTTTCTGCTCCCAACATAGAATAATCCTTATGCCCCTATAAGCTTTCCAGATTTATTTATCAAAAAGCATTGACCTGTATCTCCGTAATTTACTCCTTCTAGGATTTTAGATATATCTGTAGCATCTATAGAAGCAACTATCATGCCCTTAAGCAATTTGTCTGAATCTAGTATTGGAGCACAATAGGTTATCTCAAGTTTTCCATCAGTAGAACTTACGAAAATATCCGAAGCATATGCTCGTCCCTTCATTGTCTCCTTAAAATAATCCTTTTCCTTTATGTTTATAGCTACGCCCTCTGAATCCTTTAGATTACCATCCTTATCAACTATAGCAAGACCTTTAAATTTATTGGCCTCCCTTTTTGTTGATAATATTTGCTTTTTTATCTCCCAAGGAGCTCCCTCATCTATTATATCTGGCATTTCTGCAACAGCTGAGACCTTAATAAGATTCTCTTTTGTTTTTGATGATATTTCTTTAGAATTTTGAACTACTATAATATCAAGAATTGTCTTTGCATCAGATACCATTTGTTTTTCCATGATATTATTTGAAATTAACGTCATAGATATGGCTATCATAGCTATAATAGCAGATGTTCTAATAATAAGCTGGGTCTTTATTCCTTTGAATTTCATATTTTTCCCCTCCTATACTTCCACAATTTAAAGCTATAAAATGCTCTTATAAAAAATATCGTATTTTGTCAGAATTCTTTAACCTTTAAATGGCTTTTACTGAAGTTCAGTGATGATTATCGATATTTTTTTATGTAATTCGTCAAATATTTTTATTCTTATTTACTTTTCCATCATATTTATTTGATACAACATTTCATATATTTAATTACACATATGAAAAATAATCTTATCTAGGTTCATAGTTAAATATGGTAAAATGTTACAGCAAGCAAACATTAAATAAAAAAAGTTAGAACTTCTTTTGTGAAATTCTAACTTTTTTAAGATAAATCAAGGTCAATTAATATTTATTTTTTATCATCTAAATAATATGCTTAGGGCAATTAAAAGCTGTCCCCCATAATAAGTAATAAGGTTAAGTGGAGATAAGACTTTTACTTTCTTATTCCAAAAGTATATAAAAGCTAATATCATATCGGATATAGCAAAAAGTACGGCGCCTATGGATATAAGCATATTTGCTTCATTAATACCAATAGTTATCGCAATAGAAACAGCCTTTACAACCATTACAGAAATAACGCACATATATCCTATAACAAAAGGTTTCATATTAACATATTGTAGTTTGACTAATTTTCCAAATGAAACAAACAAAGTCACTATTATAGCTGCTATTATTATTTCTATTAAAGTTATAGATGATATTTTAGTGAATTCAATGGTATAAGCTATATGTCCTAATAAAAAGGCTCCTAGTCCAATGATAAAATACTTGTCCTTTTTCTCTTCATATACTGCCCTTAAAGCTAGGGCTACGTCTCCAATAAGACCTAGTATAAGTCCACATAAAATAAACTTAAAATACTCTCCATCACCATTTCCATAGAGAAAAGCACTGATAGCCACAGATACAAAACCTATACTAGCTAAAGTTTTCATGATAAGGGCCCTTTTAGGTTCACCTTTATAGTCTACAATAATAAAAACTGTAGTTATAATTACTGCTATAGCAAGAAAAACATATGGAACCATATCATACCTCCTATAAGCTTTTATTATATATTATACTATATAGTACAATTCGTATCCATATATTTCTTTAAATGGATTCATACCTTTCCTTTAAATACTATATGTTCATTGACCTTATCTAGGCCATATATACTTTTACCTGCAATCTGAAGAATTTAGATTATTTCAGATAAAAAAATGGAGTCTTGGCTTTTGCAGACTCCATTTACATATATAATTCTTAGAAGTTAACCTTAGTTCCATAGTATGTGCATTCAAATAACTTTTCCATGGTTTCATCATCTATAGCTCTTGGATTTGATCCAGTACAAGCATCTAATACTGCATTATGAGCTATAAACTTTTGGTTATTTTTAAAGTCTTCCTCTGTTATTCCGTATTCTTTCATACTATGAGGAATGTTTAGATTATCATTTAACTCATTTATCATTTCTATTAAAGAATCAGTAAGCTCTGCTGAAGTTTCTCCCTTTAATTTTAATGCTCTTGCTATATCAGCATATCTTTCTTCACATTCTACCCTATTGTATTGAATTACATATGGTAGGAATATGGCATTAGCACATCCATGAGGAATATGGAATACAGCACCTGTTTTATGAGCCATAGAATGAACTATTCCAAGTAAAGCATTAGAGAAGGCCATTCCTGCTAAACATTGTGCTTCATGCATTAAGTTTCTAGCTTCTTCATCACTATTATAGGAAGGAATAATATAGTCTCTTACCATTTCTATAGCTTTCATTGCCAATGGATCTGAGAAGTTAGATCTTAAGCTAGCTGTATAAGCTTCTATAGCATGGGTTAATGCATCCATTCCTGTATGGGCTACTAATTTTTGAGGCATAGTTTGAGCTAAATCTGGATCAACTATTGCTATATCTGGAGTTATGTTGAAATCTGCTAAAGGATACTTTATCTTTGCCTTATAATCAGTTATAACTGAAAAAGCTGTAACTTCTGTAGCTGTTCCACTAGTGGATGGAATTGCTACAAATTTAGCTTTTTGTCTTAACTCTGGTAAACCAAATGGAACAACTGCTTGTTCAAAAGTAAACTCTGGATACTCATAGAATATCCACATAGCCTTAGCAGCATCTATTGGAGAACCTCCACCCATGGCTACAATATAGTCTGGTTGAAAATCTCTCATAACTTCTGCGCCCTTCATTACTGTTTCTACTGATGGGTCTGGCTCAACACCTTCAAAGATTTTAGTTTCCATTCCTGCTTCTTTTAGATAGCTTTCAACTTTATCCAAAAATCCGAATCTTTTCATAGATCCGCCACCAACTACTATAATTGCTTTTTTACCCTTTAAAGTCTTTAATACCTCTATAGATCCCTTTCCATGATATATGTCTCTTGGTAATGTAAAACGTGCCATAATATACATCCTCCCTATACTTTATTTCCTTAATAGTAAAATTATATAATTTCTTTTATTAACTTTGTTATTTTATTAACACATATTTATAAAGCAATATCTGTGCCAACTTTTTTCACAGCTATTTTAAAGGATTATACATTGTTTTTCAAAAATCACTGTCCTAAAACAGAACATTTTTTCTTTATTTATAGTTCAATTTTAGGACAGTGTATTATTTTATTACACCTCTATGTTATATTTCTTTATTTTTAAATATAATGTATTTCTACTTATGCCAAGACTTTTAGCTGCTTTACTCATATTTTTCTCAAACTTATTTAAAGTTTTTATTATTATATCCTTTTCCATATCTTCTAAAGAACATATATAATCATTTTTTTCACAATTTGAAATATGTTTTTTGTAATTACCTTTATTTTCTGAAGATAAGTTCAAAGATATGTTTCCATCTAAATTCACATAACTTTCTATATGGTTCTCTAACTCCCTTATGTTTCCACTCCAGTTATAGTTCAGTAAAGTTTCTAAAGTTTCTTCAGCCATGGGTGGTATATTTTTGTTTAGTTTAAAGGATTTTATTCTCAAAAAATAATTTATCAGTTCCTCAATATCTCCCTTTCTTTCTCTTAATGGTGGAATCCTTATAGGTATTACACAAAGTCTATAGTATAGGTCTTCTCTAAAGTTTCCCTTTTCAATCTCCTTCTTTAAATTCTTATTGGTTGCAGCTATAATCCTCACATCTATAGGAATCTCCTTGTAACCTCCCAGCCTTGTTACTCTTCCTTCTTGAAGGACTCTAAGAAGTTTCACTTGCATATCCATTGGCATCTCTCCAATTTCATCTAGAAATAAAGTTCCACCGCTAGCCATTTCAAACTTTCCTATTTTGCCTCCCTTTTTCCCTCCAGTAAAAGTTCCTTCCTCATATCCAAAAAGTTCACTTTCTATTAGATTGGAAGATATAGCTCCACAGTTTATTGCTATAAAATTGTTGCTTCTTCTATAGCTATAATTGTGTATGGACTGAGCTATCATCTCCTTTCCTGTACCACTTTCCCCTTCTATCAGCACCGTGGATGGACTATTAGATATTATTTTACAATTAGTAATAATATTTTGCATAATAGCACTAGTTCCTATTATGTCTTGAAAATGATAAAATGCACCTGTGTTTAAATTTTCTACTATTTCTATATCCTTTTCACATTCCATGACAAGTACCATACCCACTATTTTATCTTTATGCCTCACAGGTTTAAAATTTAATATGGTTTTATAGTTGCTACAATGAAGAATTTTAATTTCCTTTCTATAGCTATCATGGCCATTTTCAAATTCCTTTAAAATATTATTCCATTCTGCTACTAAGATAGATATGTTCTTATTTATAAGATCTTCTTTTTCTCTATCAAAAATCTGCTGCCCTAATTTGTTTATATTCTTAATGTTACCTTGGGCATCTGCAATCATTATGCCCTTAGAAACATTGTCCATTACACTTTCCATATAGTTATAGGTTTCTTCTAATATATCATTAATCTGCCATTTATCCATTTCATTCTCAATGGCTCTTACTCCAAAAATCACCAAACCCAAGGTATGAGGATGCTTCTTTTCTGACCTTCCAGTAAGATTTAAAGTTCCTATTATTTCCCCCTTATGATTGTGAATAGGCGCTGCTGAACAAGTCAACCCTTGAAAAGCTTCTATATAGTGCTCTTTAGCTGTTATCTGTATAGGCTTATCTTCCTTAATAGCAGTTCCCATAGCGTTAGTGCCTATACTTTCTTCATCCATATAGGCTCCAACTATTAAGTTCTTTTTGCTAAAATCCTTTAATAGCTTTTCTTCTCCATTTATATAAAGAATGCACCCATTGTTATCTGTAAGTATCATTATAAAATCTTCATCTTTAAGAGCACACTGAAGCATATTTATATATTGAAGAGATACCTCTAAAAGTTCCTTATTAAAATCTAATACCTTATCTAATTCCCGCTTATCACCAAGTCGTTTATATAATTCGCTGTTTTTCTTGACTCCATATCCTTCACTTCTTTTATGGGATTCTTTTATTATTGACTCATTGTTTGTTAACAATCTCATCATCCTTTTTATAAGTTTTTATCTCATGTGTACCTACTGCAACCCTCTGTAGGTTGGGGATAACCGCAGCTACAACCCTAGATAAGTTCAAGTTTCACTTCTTATTTATAATTTTAAATTTTTGCCTTATCTATGTCTATAGAAACTTTCTTATTTGCCTATGGAATTTTCATCCTATATCATGGACTGTTTTCATAATTTAAGGGTGTAAATAACAAACTCTAGAATTTAAGTAAAGTTAAACTTCATTTAAATTCTAGAGCTCCGTTTTACTAAGGACGATATTGTTCCCGTATAAAAGTAATTTTGCCATCAATGACATTTATATAACACAGCAATCCAGTAAATCTAATCTCTCCTTTTCTTAGGTCATCACATGAAACCTTCATTAAATCATTACTGGACTCTTCCCCTTTAATTCTCAATTTGCATAAATATATTTCAGCATTTTCATCTATCTTTAAATCTCTTGTGTTCTCTTTGTCACTATTCCTTATATAGTAAGAATTATACAGATAATATTTGCCATCTTCACACATTAATGCATCTGACTTATCCTTTTTCGCTTCTTCTATAGCCCTCTGATCTCTATAAAATTCCACTTCATCTATAACCACATAGGTGTTTCCATCTTTTTCGTATATAGATTTAATAAATGCTGTTACTTTTTCTCTATTTAAAAGGTTTATCTTTAAATGCATCCGCACTTCTCTTCCATATTCATCCACACTACCCACATAAACAAAAGTTCCAACTTTACTAGTATCCACTCCAGTATTAATCCAATTTATATCTGCCACAACCTCTTCATCATTTACCTTAATCTTAGTGGTTTTAGGTAAGTTAAAGTCTTTTTGCCCCTCTTTTATATCATAGAACAACTCTATTGGTTTAAACTTCTCTTTTATTTTATCTAACTGGTTTTCCATATTAATTACATCTACTTCATTTTTTATAGCAAGTTTTACCACATAAAAAGCATCATCATACCTATTGTTTTGCAAATACATATCCTTTGCATTATTGTACACACCTATATTCTTTTTTTCTATTGATATAGCACCTTCAAAATCTTTTTTAGCTTCACCATAATTTTTATTTATTAGAGCCTCTTTAAAATCATCCATATGCTTTGATATCTTATTTTCTTCATTGCTTTCTTTAAAATTCATATCTTCAACTATAATAGTACTTTTATTTGGGGAACAACCGTCAAGAACTACACCATAAAATATGATAACCATGATAACTGCACAACTTCTTAATTTTTTTTTACTCATGATTTTAATCACCTCTATTCCTTAGCTATCATAGTATTTAAGGTAGGTACTGCTCTTTTATAGATACAGCTTCATTATTCACCAAATCCACATAACATAAAAAACTTTCTACTTTATTTAACATATCCGGAAATTTTTCATAGTTAGTACTCACTGTTGTGTCGCTATTTTCAAATTGCTCCCTTTTATCAGTTCTAAATTTGCATACATATATTAATGCATCTCTTCTAACTTTTATATCTCTAGTAACCTTACCTCTTATATTTCTTATATAACAATCATCTACTAAATCCCATTGACCATTTTCATATATAAGGCAATCTGACTTATCTTTTCTTGCTTCCTCTAAAGCCCTGTCTCCCCTATAGAATTCTACCTCATCAAATTTAATATACATGCTTCCATCTTTATAATATAATCCTCTTACAAACCCTGTGGCTTTGTTTATAACAATATCTTCAACCTTTAGATTTAATTTAACCGTTCTGCCATATTCATCTATACCTCCAACATAAACAGTATTCCCTATCCTATTTGTATCCACGGGAGGATTTTCCCAAGTTATCTTTCCTTCTATACTTTCTCCATTTATATTTAATTTGGTCCTTTCGGGTAACACAAATCTTTCTCCCTTATTAATTGTGAAACTCATGTTTACAACATCAAAGTTTTTCTTTATATTCTCTAATTCCTTTTGCATATTGGCAGTGTCTACATCATTTCCTATTGCTATTCTTATCACATTAAAAGCATCATCAAATCTTTTATTCTTCATATACCCATCCTTAGCTCTTTTATAGGTATCTAAATTTTTAGTTCCCATATAAAGAGCTGTATCCAAAGACTTTTTTGCTTCCTCATAATTTTTTTCACTTAAAGCCCTTTCAAATTTATCCATGTATTTTGATATTTCGTTTTCCTCTTTATCTGCTACAACACTCATATTGGGGGCTAGTATATAACTGCTGTTATGATCACATCCTATAAAAGGTAATACTAACACTAGTATAAATAGAAGTATTATTTTTCTTCCTAAGGTAATTTGTTTCATAAATTCACCCCTTTAATATATTGCTTTTCTTTAATTCAATAATAGTCCTTTATTTTTTTCAAATTTCAACAAGTTGTTTCCAACTTGTTAACTGCTAAAGGAATTTTTATTATTACTTCTATATATTCTCCATTTTTTATAGTTATCTCTCCATTGTGACCTTTTATTATTTCATTGCATATATATAAGCCAAGTCCCCTACTCTTTTCGTTTTTGTTATCTTCAGTCTTTACAAAGGGCTCAAATATATACTCATAGATTTCATCAGCTATAGGACCTCCTCTATTAATTACCTTGATATAATAAAACTTATTATCATTTTGTGATTGCAAAACTATCTTTTCCTCATCCTCAGAGTATTTAATCGCATTATCTATAATATTTATTATCACTTCTTTTATTCTATTTTCCTGTGCATATATTGTTCCTTCATCAATATCACTTTCAATGTATAAGTTATACTTATCAGCTTTTATTTTCATATCCTCACACACTTGTTTTAACACTATATCAATGCTCATATTTTTCTTTTCTTCTTCTATGTTAGATATTCCCTTAGAAATATCTATAAGTTCTAAAACTAATTGATGTAGCCTTTCACTTTCCGAATATATTCTTTCTAAAGCTCTCTTTTTAAAAGCTTCATCTGTTACCATATCATTCATAATAACTTCTGCATACCCTGATATAGCAGTTAAAGGGGTTTTTAATTCATGAGTTACGTTATTAAAAAACTTAACCCTTCCTTGTTGCAAGGTTTCTACCTTTTCTTTTTCTTTATTAATAGTGTCTATTTGCTCCCTTATTTTTTCTTTCATATTTATAAATTCTGTGGTCAGTATTCCAATTTCATTTTTCTTTGAAATCTTTGGCATGTCAAAATCATATACCCCTTGTCCAACTTTTTGTACTCCTTTAGTTAATGCAATTATAGGTTTTATTAAAGTATTGCTCATAGCAATAGTTAAAATAAGCATTAATGCGAATATTGTTATTTCTATAGCTGATGCTGTAAATATGGACTTTTTATATGATTCATATAAAGTTTCAAAGCTTTTATTTATATTTATAATTCCTAAATAGCTGTCATCAAAATAAAATGGATAGGACAGTACTCCGTATACGGTGTTACCCTCATATATTACGTTCATTATAGCTTTACCACCCATAGCTTCGTTAGTACCTTTATTTAATATATCCTCTAGTACACCACCGTTGTTATTTTGAATCATATCTCCATTCATATTTCTTATATCACTATAACACTTATAATTTGTAGATATATATTTGTTTATATATGTTGTTTCCCTTATAAATACCTCTTGCTTGTCACTAGGATAGTTCACTACCAAATTATATTTAATATATTCTCTAGTACTGTTCATTATATCTACAAGGGAACTCTTTATACTATCTTCCATATTAACGGATACTACTTGTCTAATACAGATATTTAAAACTATGCCTAAAGAAATAAATATTACATTTAGTATCAATATAACTTTAGTTTTTATTTTCATAACCTTACCTCAACACATATCCTACGCTGAATACTGTTTCTATACATGAATTTTCCTCACCATCTAACTTACTTCTTAATTTCCTTATGTGCACATCTACAGTTCTTAGGTCCCCTTCGTAATCCATATCCCATACCTGATTTAAAAGCTGCTCTCTAGAAAAAACCTTATTTCTATGCTTTACAAGGAACTCTAAAAGATCATATTCTTTAGGTTTTAATTTCACAATATCATCATCTTTTATCACAGTTCTGCTGTTCATATCTATTTTTATGGATTTGTTTATTGAAATAGGAACATTTTCATTTATGCTTTTATACTTTTCAACCCTTCTTAATGCAACTTTTACTCTAGTCAATACTTCCTTTATATGAAAAGGTTTGGTTATATAATCATCAGCTCCTAGCTCCAACCCTAATATCTTATCCATTACATCATTCCTGGCTGTAACCATAATTATAGGAATGGAATATCTGCTATTTACTATTTTACATAAATCAAAACCACTTCCCCCTTTAAGATTTATATCTAATATTATTAAATCTGGCTTACTACACTCTATGGCTTTTTTCCCTTCATCATAGGTGAATATGCTCCTTACCTTATATCCCTCTGCTTTTAATGCTGAAGAAATTATGTCATTTATAGATATATCATCTTCAACAACCCAAACATAAAATTCCATAACAATACCCCCAATATTTTCTATACACCTATAAATATACCATATATAGTTTCAATACTACAAATAATGGTTTTTACGTAACTATTTACAATACAATAAAAATAAGGGAGCATTACAAAAGACTTTAAGTCCATGTTATGCTCCCTTACCTTTATTATATTAAATTGCTGCCTTTAAGAAACCATTTCCTTGCACATCGCAAGCTTGTAGTATAGATATAAAGGCTTTATCATCTATTTTTTCTACTATTTTCTTTGCCTTATTAATCTCCATCTCATTTACTGTACAGTAAAGTATCCTTCTTTTAACCTTTGTATAGGCCCCTTCTCCATATAAGAAAGTAACACCTCTTCCTAGTTCACTTAATATAGCTCTAGAAATCTCTTCTTCTTTTTCACTTACTACCATAATAATTCTTTTTTCATTGAACAAATTTATTATTTTATCTATAACTAATGATTTAATATACATTAATACTATTGTATATAAAGTTAATGGAAGACTGGTTACAAAGAAACCCATTATAACTATTATTATATTTAGCGCAAAATATAAAGTTGATATTTTACTTCCATTCTTCTTTCTTATAAGCACTGCTATAATATCTGTTCCACCTTGAGATGCACCGTCTTTAAAGATAAGTCCCATTCCTATGCCGCTTACTACTGCTCCGAAAATAGTAGATATGACTATATCATCTACCATTATATATCTTGATATATTTTCTGTAAGAACTAAAAATATTGACATAGATATCATTCCAATAAGACTTAATATCATAAACTCTTTATCTAATTTTTTATAACCTATGATAAATATAGGTATATTGATAAATAGAATCCAATATCCTGAAGGTATCTTAGTTACATATTGGAATATTATAGCTATTCCTGCAACTCCACCACTCAAAAGCTTATGTGGTGTTATAAAAGCATTTATAGCTACTGCATATATCATACTGCCTAAAAGAACTATGAATATTTTACTATATATTTTATTACCCATATATTTTCCTCCAAACTATTAAAAGATTTATTATCCTTTAAAGAATTAGTTTAAAATCATAAATAGGCTCATATAGTAAAAGTATCCCTGACATTTTACTTTTTATGGCTTTCATAATTTATCCTCCCCTCCGAAAGACTTCTTAACGATTTTAGGCAGGTCTCCTGACTCACGGGTCCTCCTACACCAACCTTCCCAGAAATTTTTCCAGTGGTCTTGGTTTTGTCGCCGTCTACAGTAGCGGGGGCTGTAGTGNNGTGGATTTTCACCACTTTCCCTATTAAACCTTTTTTGAGGTACCTAAAACCTCTTATTAAGTTTTCAAGTTATTATAGCATGTTAATCTACATCCAACAAATTTGATTTTCTTCTTTTATGTACCTTAGGGACTAGAATTAATGAACTAGCCTAAGTCATTAAAATAATACAGATTATTTCATTACTATCCTAATATGTTTAGCCAAACAAAGTCAGTTACAAAATATTTTCATTTCCAAATTGCCATATTGTATTATTTTTTATGTAAAGCTATTTTTCTAAATCGCCGCCTTTAAAAAGCCATTTCCTTGCACGTCACAAGCTTCAAGAACAGAAATTAATGCATTATCATCTATAGCCTCTACAAGTTTTTTTGCTTTACTTACTTCTCCCTCTTTCAGAATGCAGCATAAAATTTTTCTCTTTACTTTAGTATATGCTCCTTCCCCATATAAAAAAGTTACTCCTCTTCCTAGTTCATTTAATATAACATTAGAGATTTCTTCTTCTTTTTCTGTAACTATCATTACAATTCTTTTTTCATCAAAAATATTTATAACTTTCTCTAGAACTATAGACTTTATATACATTGATATTATTGTGTATAATGCCAATTGAAAGCTTGTCACAAATATCCCCATTATAACAATTATAATATTTAACATAAAGTATAAAGTTGATATTTTCTTGCCATTTTTTCTTCTTAAAAGTATAGCTATAATATCTATTCCACCTTGAGAAGCCCCTTCTTTAAAAATAAGACCTATTCCTATTCCACTGATGACTGCCCCAAAGATAGTTCCTATCATTATATCCTCTACTTTTATAAATTGTGCTATATTTTTAGTAGCCACTAAGAAACCTGACATAGATAACATTCCAACTATGCTTAATATTGTGAACTCTTTGTCTAATTTTTTATAAGCTATTATAAATATAGGAATGTTTATGATTAGTACCCAATAACCTGAGGGTATATTAGTTATGTACTGGCATATAAGAGATATTCCTGCCACCCCTGCACTTAAAAGTTTGTGTGGAGTTATGAATGCATTTATAGCCAACGCATATATGAAACTTCCTAAAAGCACCATAGCCATTTTACCCCATATTTTATTATGTTTTTCTGTGGTTTTTCCTTTGTTCTCCATGATTTTCCCCCTATAAAAGTTTCTCTATAAGACTTTTTTTGTAAAGCTTTTCTGTTTCCATTTTATTATATCATCTAATATTCTTAACCAACACCCTCTATTTTATGGTTGCTTCTCCATATTTCATGTTGTAAAGGCCTCCTGGACAACTGAAGTGAAAAATCTAAGTTTCTAACCATCAATAAAAGTTACCGATATAGACTCATTATCCATATCGGTAATATATGAAAAATCACTGTATAAAGTTAACTTTATTTCACTATCATAAATAATTATTAGAGAATTTTAATTTACAACTTGTGTCTTTCTACTCAAATATAGCTTTTACGAAACCTCCACAAGTCCCTTTGCAAGTACCATCACAATAATTTGCACAGCCAGCATTACAACCACCTCTGCAGCTATTGGAACAAGTTCCTGAGCAGAACACTTCACATCCTTCTGGGCACATGTAACCTCTTACGTCAAATTTCTTTTTCTCACTACTTTTATTTAAAAATTGTCTCACATCTCATTCCCCCTTTATTTTAGTATTTCCTTATTACAGTGATTTTGCATTTAAAAGTATTTATTGGATTATCCATTTCTATAACAAAAATATATCATTAGTTTCAAAGTCAATTGTCCACTGTCCATGATCTTTTTTATCCCATTTATATTTTTCTGCCTTATCTTGCCACCACTTATTAAAATCATAAATGGTCTTTGGTTTTTCTTCTTTAAATTTGCTTTTCATTTGTAAAAATTCAGATTCAGTTAAGNNGTCCTTTCTAAAGACTCTTCCAACTCTTCCATAGCCATCTTTCTTTCGTATAATATTACCAGCTCTTTTTTCTCTTCATCAGATACTCTTCCAACCTTATACATAACTTTCCTCCATGAATCTATTTTTACTTATTGGATAATAACAACTCTAATGGATCATCATAAACTAACTGGTTTATGATATTCTTTTTATCTAAAACTCCTTTATCTATAAGCCTATGTTGTAATATTCTGCTCTCTTCTCTCTCCACATGACTTATCTTGCATTGTTTTTGTGAAGGAATATTTATTTCATCTGTGATTTTCAAGTTTAATAATTTACATCTATTACATTGATAAGCATCACATTGACTACATATTGGGGACTTTTCAAGGGTCAACAATTCCTTATTGTTAATTGATATACCATTTTCAATATCACCTATGGCCATATCTTCATCATAGAAATAGAATCCAGGACAAATATAAATTTTCCCATTTGGTCCTAAGGCATAGGTTTCTTCTCCACAATCGCAATTATCCATTTTATTTAAATTTATTCTGTCTGTTAATACATTAACTTCAACTGCCTTGCCTTCTTCATATATTTTCACCAGCAAATCACTTATATTTTTCAACTGGTTTTTATAGTCATTGATATTTTCTTCATTCCAATTTTCTATATTATCTGTAACTATATTTATCCTTGAAGAATTATTAATGGTTTTTTTAATATTTTCGTAGGTCTTATTTATACTTTTATCATCTACTTTAAGTATGACAATTTCCTTATATGGAATATTACTGTCTATGTCCTTGTCAAATACAGCTATCACATTTTCTCTATCTAATTTTGATTGTGCTCCTACAAATGTAAGATATTCATCAGTAAGACTTTTATCTATGTGATGACTTTCTCCTAACATTATGGGAATAAGATTATTCTTATGGCTAAATTCTATTCCCCTTTGAAAAACCTCTTTAGTCATAAAGTTTGTGGTGCCTTTCCAATTCTTGTATCTACAATGAGGAGTTATGCCATCTTCCAATATGAATTGAAGGTATTTTTGTCTTTCATCTAATTTGCCTAATTTTCTAAGTCTATTTTTTTCCAGAGGGGACATATTCCCTGTAACTTCACTGTACCTATTCCAAAAATATTCATTGGCCCTCACATTAGCTTTATGCATGCTACATATGTAGGTACTTCTTTGATATATGGTATTGCTATTAGCAAAATCATAATTTGCTCCTGTGCACCAAGAACATCCTGTGGCCACCTGGCATTCTATGCACTGTTTTTCACTTTGGCTTAATAAATCTAATGCTTCAAAAGCTCTTACCTTATCTTTATTTATTCCATCATATGGATTACCGACTTTTCTTCCTTTTTTATTAGAAAGGGAAAAATCTAGGAACCTTATACAGGGAAAAAAGTTTCCTTCACAGTCTACAGCCAGCATCTTTCCTGCACCGCAGAAATTAATTCTTTTATCCTCTTGGTTTAATGGTAATCCTTTAGTTGGATCAAAAAATCTAACAGATACTTCATTCCATAATCTGTTTTCTATTATATAATCCGCTAAATCCTTTAGCTGACTTTCGAATATAACATCATCGCCCTCCTGCCATACATCTTCAAATACCACATTGGCTGCTACGATTTTTATGCCTAAATTCCATAAATTTATTATGCTATCTTTTAAATAGGGTAAATCTTCTCTTGAAAAAGTAGCCTTAGTAGACACATTAGGAAATTGCTCTTGCCATAGGGGAACATTTTTTACCACATCATCATAGGAGCCTGTCCCATCTGCATATATTCTAGATCTATCATGCTTTATTTTATTTCCATCTACACTAAGCCCAATATGAATATGACCCTTATTCTTTTTTATAAATCTCTGCACAGGTTCTGTGTCATATAATATTCCATTTGAAGAAAAACTAAATCTATATGCATTAAACCATCTATGATTCATAAGAAAGGTCTTTTGTTTTATATAATCACAGATTCTATCTATAAGATCTATTTCCAAAAAAGGCTCTCCCCCAATAAAATCCCATACCACTCCACTGCTATTGAATTCTTCTTGGCTTTCTAAAATATAGTCCACCACATCCTTAGCCACTTTAAAGTTCATAGATTTCGTGTTATTTTTCCCTGTCATATAGCAATAAGTACACGCTAAATTGCATGCCTCTGTGACACATAGAGTTATGGTCTTTATCCCTTCTCCGTTTCCATCCCATCCTCTATCTATTTGACCCATCAAAACCTCATTATTCATTTTCCTTTTCCCCCTTGTAACCCTTTATAATATTCTTGAAACTAAATTTCCCTGGATATCTAGATTTCCTTCTGATATCGCCTTGCAAATCCATCCTGAAACATAAGCTGTGGCGATACTATTGCCACAGTATTTTTTATAGTCTTCACAATAAATTATGTCTTTTTTTAACCATGGTGAAGCATAAAAGTATCCATGTTTATAGCATATCTTACCTACATCTACTTCTTGACTCTTTACTCCTACAACATTTTTAAAGGCTGCTGGATAAGTTCTAGCACCTCTATTATCCACTGCAGATACGATGATGGTATTATTCTTAACAAGCTTATTAATCACCCTTTTCAATCTTAAACAATATTTTAATTTAAGAGTTCCTAAACTTAAATTCACAACATCTGGATGAAATTCTTCTGCAATTTTTAATGCTTCTATTAAAGCCTCACCGTTAGTCATAAGATTTTCATTTAAGATATTTATGTCTATTAACTCTATATTGTTCCACATATGATTAATACAGCTAGCTATTACAGTTCCATGAATATTTCTACATTTAGGGTTTTCAACTTTTTTTATTTTCCCATTTTCATCAATAATAAGCCCTAGTCTGTGACTTATTTTCCCTTTTAACTCCATGTTATTTATATCTATTCCACTATCTATGACTACCACTTTAACTCTATTATTCATTGACACTCCTCATCTTTGAATCCTCCAAATTTTCAAAAGTCCGTAATTCACTTTCATATAATTCTCTATATCCATGGTTTGTGCTTAACAAAGTCTCATGATTCCCTTGAGCCTCAATCCTTCCATCATTCATAACAATAACCTTGTCTCCATTTGCTATGGTAAAAATATTATGGGTTATTATAACTACTGTCTTATTTTTAGAAATATTTCTAATAGATTTATTTATGATATACTGTGATTCGCTATCTACTGCCGCAGTGGCTTCATCTAAAAGCAATATTTTAGATTTTTTTGCTATGCATATGGCAAGTATTATTCTTTGTTTTTGCCCTCCTGATAAATTGCATCCATTCTCCTGGATGATAGAATCATAACCTTGGGGCAAACTATCAATGTAATCATCTATATATACCATAGAGCATGCCTTTTTTATCTCTTGTAAAGTTATATTTGGACATACTAATAAAAAATTATCTTTAATAGATAAGTTAAAAAGGAATGGCTGTTGATGAACTATAGAAATATTATCTCTCAAGGTTTTCTCATTTATAGTTGCTATATCAGTGCCATCTATTAATATCTGCCCATTTTCTGGTCCATATAACCGTAAAATTAAGCTGAACAAAGTGCTCTTTCCACACCCATTCTTTCCTACAATAACTGTAACTTTGTTTTTCTCAAGGTTCATATTAAAATTATGAAATATTTTCTTATCTTTCTCATAACCATAAGTAACATCTACAAACTCAATGTCTCCTTCTATTTCCCTTAATTCTTTGTGTCCAAAAATTTCATAAGAAAAGGATTGACAATCTATAATTTGAAATATCCTTTCTAATGAAACTAATCCTTGTTGAATAGTAGAATTAAGGCTAGTGATTGTAATTAGTGAATCACTGAATTGCCTAGCATAAGATGAAAATGCTATAAAAAGTGCTATATCTATCCTACTTATAAAAATAAAATATATTCCTAGCGCTATTATCAATACCTCATAACCTCCATTTAGTAGCTGTGAAAAAAATTGCTGTACACAACTTAGGAAAGATATTTTTACATTTTCATGTTTCAACTCATCTGATACCTTATAAAAATTTGCACTAGACTGTGATTTTAAACCATAGGTTTTTATATATTTCATTCCAAATAAAGATTGATATATAAGGCTATAGTAATTGTCATTTATAGCTTTTAGCCTTTGATTTTCTTTTCTAAGCTTAACCCCAAAAAATTTAAAGATGACAAAGGACAAAGGGAAGGATGATATAACCACTAATGCCAATATGTAGTCTATTTTAAAAATTGCAACTCCTAATATTAAAACCCTAGTAACATCAATAATGGTTGATATAAATTGGTTTGTAATTATAGTTGATAAAGTAGAGGCATCCCCCTCTAGCCTAGAGGCAAATTCTCCTAACTTTGTATTGTCAAAGTGTTTCATTTGAATATTTAAAATTTTATTATACATATCACACTTTAAATCAGTTATTATACCGTTGTTAATATAAGAGTTTAGGTAATTTTTTAAACTTATAACTAAAACTTGTATGATGCATACAAGTAGCAATTCTATGATGTATTTTGAAATTTCTTGGTAGGATTTATCTGTAATGGCTTGTATTATTTTGCCCAAAATTAATGGGGATAGTATCCCTATAATTATTACTGATATGGATAATATTAAAAATATAGTAAATGTTCCTTTATAATTTCTCATATAGGTGAAGGCTCGTTTTATTAATCTCTTATCTTCTTTAGAAAATGTTTTAACCATTCTTATCTCCCAACTATAAACTCAAATTATAACTTTCTAACAATTATATAACATATGTTACATATAAAGGATAACATCATCTTCTTCAAAAAGTCAACCATAATATGTAATTTATATTTATTTTTACCATATATATTTAAATTAAATCTTTTACATATATCTTTTATATTAATCTATGTATCTTTTGTTTATTTAATCTATAACAAAAATTATTTCTTCCTTTTTCCCCTTGAAATGTGTCTAGTTTTATCTATATACCCTTAGCTATATCAGTGTATTACAGTAATATTTCAAATGTATCCTATATGTCCATGTCTTTCATATCATTGCTTATATAGTTATTCCTTCATTCAATTTCCATACAAAAATTTATACTTTATTGTTATAATGACTAAACAAGGAGGGATAAGTATGAAGAAAAAACTACTTTCAATTATGATTTCTTCAATTTTAGCTCTTGGAGGATTGGGTACCACTTTATTCTATAACCCTAAAAATAGTTCTCCTGTAGCTAATGAAAGCAGTATTCAAGAAGAAAGCAGTAAGTCGACAGAATTTCCATCCTCTAATGCAACAAATGATGAGGAATCGAATTCTAACGCAGACACTAGTGAGGTAGCTGAAAATAGCAAAGATTCAGCGGAAAACATCTCTCAGGTTCTGCCATCAGTAGAAGAATCATCTAAAAATACTGATACAGAGAAAGAGGTAGCTGCTAAACCTGAAAGTTCTAATAAAGGACAAGGATCCGCTAGCTCTAGCAATATAGAAAAACCTAATACCGATAGCTCTAGTAAGCCCGCTAATGGATTGCCATCAATATCTAAGAACTATGATGTTGAATTCTTGTCTAAGGTTGAAGATGAGGTTCTTAGACTTTCCAATGAAGAAAGAGCTAAGGCTGGCTTAAAGCCAATGTCCATGGATAGTTCCATGAGAAATGCAGCTAGATATAAGGCTGAAGAGATGCTCCAGTATAGATACTTTGATCACAATTCCCCTTATACTGGAAGCCCTTTTGAACTTCTAAAGAAATTTAATGTAAGTTACAATGCTGCTGGAGAAAATATTCAATCTAGTACAGGCCGTAGCAAAGCCTCTGTTACTGCAGAATATATCGTTACTAACTGGATGAATTCACCCGGTCATAGAGCCAATATTTTAAATGGTAATTTTACTAGGATGGGTGTAGGTGTAGCATTTTCATCTAATGGTAATCTGGCTTATGAATCACAACTTTTTGCAAATTAATTAAAAAATAGGCCCTAAGGAACTTCCTTTTCCTTAGGGCCTATTTAAAACCAACTTATCTGATCTTCTTCATATTTCTCTTTATATCCTTTTATGATGTCCTTCATCTTATATAAAATTTCATATTCCTCACATTGCTCTTTAAAGGTATTCCACAAAGATTTAGCTCTTAAGGATTGGTATTCATATCTATCTCCATAAGCTTCCACATATTCTTTTACTAAGTTTCTTTGTGGAAATCTGCTTCTTATCTGCTCATAATAATAATCTCTTTGGTTTTGTCTTAATGTAACTCCCATACCATAGGCATATATAAACTTTGCTCCACTTTCTTTTGCTTTTTTCACTATGCTCTTTATATTTCTCTCATCATCATTTATAAAAGGAAGTATTGGCATTAAAAGTATTCCTGTATATATGCCATGATCTGAAAGTTCTTTTATAGCTTTAAACCTTTCAGATGAAGGTGCTACCTTAGGTTCAATTTTTTGTGATAGTTCATCATCAAAGGTGGTTATAGTTATTTTTATCAAAGCTGGAGAATGGTTAGAGATTTCTTTAATTACATCAATATCTCTAGTTATAAGAGGACTTTTAGTTGCAATAGCTATTCCAAAATTGAAATTATTAACCTCTTTTAAAGCCCCTCTAGTAAGTTTAAACTTCTTTTCAAATGGATTATAGGGATCGCTCATAGCTCCAGTTCCTACAACTCCAGTTTTCCTTTTTGTTTTAAGCTCTTTATGAATTATTTCCACGGCCCTTTCCTTAGCCCTTACTGTATCAAAATTTTCAATACCATAGCACTGGCTTCTAGAGTCACAGTATATACACCCATGGCAACAGCCTTTATAAATATTCATATTATAATTTATACCAAACCAAGGATTACTATCTACATATGGTGACACTATGGTTTTTGCTTTTATATACTCCATATTCCTATGCTCTCTCCTTCATCAATATTAAATAAAGAGAGGAAATTCCCCTCTCTATTTATCTCTCCATCTTTTTAAACTAGGAAAAAACTTCATCATACCATCTCTAGCTTCCTCTTTAGTCATGGAAGGATTGTTTTCAACCATATATGGCACACAGAAATCTATCATTTCTTCCATGGTCATATTCCCTGTAAACTCTCCATCTTTAAAACAATATCTACAGTACTCTTTATTCTTGCTTCCATCCTTATTGTTTCCTAATTCTTTTTCACCTATTAGAGGCATTCCACAGCTTTGACAATACATTGTTTCCATAATAATATACACTTCCTTTCATTTCATGTGTATATCATACTAAATATAATATGACACCTGCATGTCATATTATATTCCAATTTTAATAATTATATTTTTTTAAATAACCTTTAATAAAGTCCTGATTTTCATGCCACCATAGAATATCCACATTTTTATCCTTGTGAAATCCTAGTTTAGTTGCAAGCTTATTTGAGGGGTCATTTCCTAAATCCGCGTCCCAATTGGGAATTAGGTTTTGTTCCAAACAATGCTCAATAAAAGCACAGGCTGTAATTGAAGCAAATCCCTGTCTTCTATACTTACTATTTGTCATTATGTCAATCTCTGCATACCCCCCACCTACATAAAAAGTGTTACAGGTACTTACAAACTCTCCATTATATAATATACAATATCCAAATCCATTTTTTAAAAAACTATTAGCGTCTCCCCAAGTATTAGAATAAGATGGATCTATTTCTTTTACATATTTATTATATAAGACTTCATCCATCTCTTTTAGCAAATAACCTTCCGGAATTTTTGCTTTAATCATATTGAAATCTCGTTTATCTTTGTTTCTATAGGAATAAATACAACGTCCTAGTTTAACCACTTGTGTTTCTAATAATTGGCCTATTATTTTTAACCATTTTTGTGATGATACATATAAGTCAAAATAGTTAGCATGGTTATTTTTCTCTTTTAAAAATAACTCCAGAAAGTGTATAAATTCTAGATTTTCTTCATTTCCTGCTACTAAGTATTTACCACCTTTACTAATAACCATGCAAACCTTAGGACTATTCACATCATCCACATAAATATGGCCCTCTTGAATTTTATCTAATACAGCATAAGCAAATATATACTCTACTTTTATATCATGCAATAATCCTGATACTTTCCCATATTCAGTTTTTCTTAATTCAAACATATTATCATCTCCAATAAATTTTTTATTTAGGGGCACTTGATAATCACACCCCCTGTCCAAATAAATATTGAAGCCTAACTATTGATTTATTAAATACAGAACAAAAGGCTACAAAAAAGCATAACTTTCTTGTAGCCTAAAAAATTCATAATACATTATAGGAAATAATGAACATAATTTTAGTTCTATAAGAGGTATGTCTTCTAATTGCTAATTAAAAAGAAGTACACAAAAAAACCTAATAGTTAGGCATTTCATTCTTCCTTTTATTAATTTTCAATTATGAAAATTAATTAGCAATTACACAATTTCATAGTTGTACCTCCTAAGTTTAATATACAAATTGTAACATATATTCATAATATAATCAATGTATAATTGGTAAAACAGCTTTAAAATATTAAGATTTGGTCCATTTCTTAATAAATTATGTTATACTATAAATGCTAATATAAAATCCTTTGTTCAATATTATTGTACATAGGGTTTTATATTTATCTGATATATACCTGCTGTAGCTTTCCACCATCTTTAGGTTGGATTTAACAGCTCAACTATAATATTATAAGGAGATGATGCATATGGGGAGTTTAGCCTACACTCNNCACTCTATAGTAGGTTAATGAATCCTGATATGTAGTACATTTTGGGATCTTAAACTGCTATAGGCCGATGAATTCCATCTATTAAATAAAAAAGGAGAGGTATTTATTATGACTGAATTAGCATTTAAGATTAGCAAAAGAGACACTAAAATAAAATCAAAAAAATTAAGAAGGCTGGGAGCAGTTCCTGGTATTATCTATGGTGAATTTTTAGAGAACTCTATTCCTGTGCAAATGACCTCTAGAGATTTATCCAAGGTTTTACGTGATAACTCCAAAGGTTCTATTATTCCTTTAACTATTGACAATGAAACTAAAAATTGCGTAGTTAAAGATGTTCAAAAGAATGTGTTAGGAGAAATAATTCATGTAGATTTTCAGTATGTAAAAAATAATGAAGTAATAAAGATGAAGATTCCTGTAAATTACCTTGGACAGGAAAACCTTGAACTTAAAAAGTTAGTTATAGAAACCCATACTCCATCCATTGAACTTCAGGGACAAGTGGAAAAAATTCCAGAGTATATAGACATGGATGTATCTCAAAAGAACTTTCAGGACAAGATATTTGCTAAAGATATAACCCTACCTGCAGAAGTATCTCTTTTAACAGATTCAGAAACTCTTTTGGCCATTGTTAACGCTTANNAGTAATTCTTGTAGAATTACATTCTAAATTCTAAATTAAAGGGGCTGTATCAAAATTATAGATTATTTTGATATAGCCCCTTTACTTGCTATTTGTTAGTTTGTTTTTTCCATTCATGTTCACCTAATCCATTTAATACAGCCTTATTCATGACTCCTCTAAACTCTTCCATACTTTCTATTATGGCTTTTTTAGTAGCAGCCTTTACCACTAAATAAAGTATACAATAAGAAATTATAACTCCAAAGATCCACATAAGAACCCTCATAATTTCACCCCTTATATATGTTAACTATATTTTACCATATAATTAAAATAATGTATATCTTATCTAACTAATAGCTTCCTTTAAAGTATGCCATGCTAGAACTGCACACTTTACCCTAGCTGGCATATTAGATATATTCTTTAATACAGCTGCATCTTCCAATGCTTCTATTGCACCTTCATCGGTAACCTGCCTCTTTATCATTCCTATAAAAGTTTCTACCAATGTTAATGCTTCTTCTTTTGTTTTGCCCCTTAGTAAATCTATCATCATGGAAGTAGACGCTTGGGATATAGCACATCCCTGCCCTGTAAAAGCCATGTCCTCTATAACATTGCCTTTCATAGTTAGCTCTAAAGTTATTTCATCTCCGCAGCTTGGATTGTGTCCCTTTTCACATATATCTGCATGATTTAAGTGTCTCCTGTTATGCTTAGAGGTACTGTGCTCCATGATTAATTCAGTATATATAGAATTCATATCCATAATAATTACCTCCATTTCGAAAACATGCCATAGGCATTTTTTATACCTTCTATTAATCTATCTATATCTGTTCTTTTATTGTAAAAATAAAAACTAGCTCTACAAGTAGCATTTACCCCCATATATCTCATAAGGGGTTGTGCACAGTGATTGCCTGCTCTAATGGCTATACCATAGCTGTCTAGTATGGTTGCTGCATCGTGAGGATGAACCTTATCTATGTTAAAGGATAATACACTACTTCTATTTTCTATATTCTTAGGACCATAAATTTTAACGTAGGGTAGTTTCTCCATTTTTTCCATAGCATAAGCCATTAGATCCCTTTCTATAGCCTCTATATTTTCCATTTCCACATTTTCCATATACTCTATTGCCTTTTTTAAACCTATGGCTCCCTCTACATTTTGAGTTCCACCTTCAAACTTATAAGGTATTTCATCAAAGGTAGCTTCCTGCTCATATACATACTCCACCATATCTCCACCTAAAATAAATGGTTCCATGGTTTCTAAAAATCTGGTCTTTCCATAAAGAACCCCTATGCCCATAGGGGCTAGCATTTTATGACCTGAAAACACTAAGAAATCTGCATCCAGTTCTTTTACATCCACCTTAATATGAGGCACACTTTGAGCTCCATCAATTATAACTACAGCTCCTTTAGAATGAGCATAATCTATAATCTCCTTTATTGGATTTATAGTTCCCAGTACATTGGATATATGGGTTATAGATACTATCTTGGTGCTTTCGGTAATTTTGTTTTTTATTTCTTCTAATGATAACTGCCCCTCTTCATCGGTATACATGTATTTAAGAATGGCTCCCTTTTTCTTAGCTACTCTTTGCCATGGTATTAAGTTAGAATGATGCTCAGCTATAGATATGACTATTTCATCACCTTCTTTTATAAAGTTCATCCCATAGGAAAAAGCTAAAAGGTTTAAGGCTTCTGTAGCATTCTTAGTAAATACTATTTCCCTCCTTGAAGAAGCATTTAGAAAATCTCTTACCTTTTCTCTTCCTTCTTCATAAGCCTCTGTAGACTTTACGCTTAAATAGTGAGCTCCTCTATGAGGATTTCCATTGAGATTTTTATAGTAATCATCTATAGCATTTATCACTGAAGTTGGTTTTTGAGTTGTAGCACCATTGTCTAGATATGCCATAGGATAACCATTTATATTCATATTAAGAGTTGGAAAATCCTTCAAAAAGTCTTTAGTTTCCATACTATAACCACCTCTTAATTTCATTTACTATTTCTTCCTTAAGTTCATCACTAGAAAGTTTGTCTATTATTGGATTAAAAGCCGCTTCTATTATAAGTCTTCTAGCTTCTTCATAGCTTATACCTCTAGTCATAAGATAAAAAAGCTTTTCTTCATTAATCTTTCCTGAGGATGCAGCATGATTTCCTGATACATCCTCTTCTTCGCAAAGCAATAATGGAGCTGCCTTAGCTTTAGCCTTGTCTGATAATATCATGCAATATTCTTCCTCTGATCCTTTACTTTTTACTGCCCCTCTTTTAAAATCTATGGTTCCTTTAAAATTCTTTTTAGCTTGATCCTTTAATGCCCCTTGAACCATTATTTCTGAATTAGTTCTTCTACCCTTGTGGGTCATAATATAGTTTGTATCTATAACCTTATTTCCTTCCCCTAGGTATATGGAATTTATTGTTGATTTTCCGTTTTCATAGGCCAAATCTCCGTGATAATTAGTTATACTGTATCTAGCTCCAAAGTCTACATATATAAAATTAACATTTCCTTCACCCATTATTTCTGCTAAATTGGAGTCAAAATGATACCCTTTATTATTTAACAAGTTTATTTTAGTTAGCTTTATGTCACTATTTTCTTTTGCAAATATTTTACAAACTCCATTATGATAATTTTTACTTTCATCTAGAGATTTATATTTTACTACTATATCTGCCTTAGAATTTTCTTCCCCTACTATTATAATATTGTCCACTAAGGTTTTATTATTTTCATCCATATTAAATTCTATAATTATAGGCTTCTCAGTCTTAATATCCTTACCTATTTTAATCAAATATCCTTCATTAAAATCCCGTTCCCCCTGGTTTATCAAATTTTCTCCTACTCCATAGATAAACTTTTTATTTAGGGGCATCACAGCACCTTTCTGCAACTTATCTATAATTATTCCTTCTATATGATCTCCTATTATATTCACATTATTAAAAGGATTGATTTTAGGCATTTCATAATCTGTTATAGTTATCTCATTAACATTGACCCACTTTTTTGTTTTTACAGGAATTTTATTTAAACCTTCAAATTGATTTACTGTCATAACGTTCACCCCTATCCAATTGACCCTTCTAATTCAAGGTTAATCAAGTTATTCATTTCCACTGCATATTCCAAAGGTAGCTCCTTAGATATTGGCTCTACAAAGCCTCTTACTATCATAGCTCTAGCTTCCTCTTCACTTATACCTCTTGTCATAAGGTAGAATATAGCTTCATCACTTATTCTTCCAATCTTTGCTTCATGACCTATATCTACCTCATCATTATTTAAATCAATAACTGGTATGGTATCAGATTTAGATAAATCATCTAACATTAGAGATTCACAAGATACCACGGACTTTGAATGATGTGCGTTGGAATTAACCTTAACCACCCCTCTATAGGTGGCTGTTCCTCCATTCTTAGATATAGACTTTGAATTTATGGTAGAGGATGTGTATGGCGCTGCATGGATTATCTTTGCCCCTGTATCTAGGTTTTGTCCCTTACTAGCAAAAGATACTCCTGTAAATTCTGCTCTTGCTCCTTGTCCCTTTAATATACTCATAGGATAGAGCATGGATATTTTTGATCCAAAGGAACCTGATACCCATTCAATAACTCCATCTTTCTCAACTATGGCCCTTTTAGTGTTTAGATTCAACATATTCTTAGACCAATTTTCTATGGTACTATATCTTAAAGTTGCCCCTTCTTTTATAAAAAGTTCTACACACCCTGCATGGAGATTAGTCATATTATATTTAGGTGCCGAACATCCCTCTATAAAGTGAAGACTTGCTCCCTCATCTACAATAATCAATGTATGTTCAAATTGTCCTGCCCCTGGAGAATTCAGTCTAGAATAAGATTGGAGAGGTATATCTACTTTTACTCCCTTAGGTACATATACAAAGGATCCCCCAGACCAAACCGCCCCATGAAGAGCTACAAATTTATGATCCCTAGGGGTAACAGCCTTCATGAAATAAGCCTTTACCATATCTTCATGTTCCTTTACTGCTGTTTCCATATCAGTGTATATTACGCCCTGCTTTACTAATTCTTCTTTTATGCTATGATAAACTACTTCTGAATCATATTGTGCCCCTACTCCAGCTAAGGATTTTTTCTCTGCTTCTGGTATTCCTAGAAGATCAAAGGTTCGTTTTATTTCCTCGGGAACCTCTGTCCAATCACCCTTTAATATAGTTTTTGGTCTTACATAAGTTACTATGTCATCCATGTTCAATTCTTCTAAAGAAGGTCCCCAGCATGGCATCTC
The DNA here is from genome assembly GCA_002423705.1 of Clostridium sp. UBA5530. Lineage (GTDB taxonomy): Bacteria > Bacillota > Clostridia > Clostridiales > Clostridiaceae > Clostridium_X. The sequence continues at coordinate 35,149 of DINW01000077.1, read as the reverse complement.
TAAATTATTATATATATCTAAAGCCTTTAACCTAAATTCTCTCATCCAGTTAGGCTCATTTTTTTCTTTGGATATTGTCTCTATGATTTCTCCAGTCAATCCTTTTTCAGTTTTAAAACTAAAGCTATCCTCATTTTTCACATCATATATTCCTCTATCCAAATCATCTAAATAGGTTTTTTTCTTTATTTCCATATCTATTCACCCCTCTTTATACGGTTGTGCTTTCTTTAAAGCTTTCATATCCATGGTTCTCTATATCATAGGCTAAAGTTTTATCTCCTGTTTTAACAATCCTTCCATCTACTAAAATGTGTACATAATTTGGCTCCAAATTTTCTAATATCTTTGTATTATGAGTTATTATAAGTACTGCATTATCTTCTTTAGAAAACATTTTGATTCCTTGAGATACTATCTTTACAGCATCCACATCTAAGCCTGAATCCGTTTCATCTAATATGGCAACCTTAGGATTCAACATAAGCATTTGTAGTATTTCATTCTTCTTTTTTTCTCCTCCAGAGAATCCTACATTTAGATATCTTCCTGCATAGTCCTTATTTATCTTTAACTCATCCATTCTATCTTTTAAATCTTTACCAAATCTTAAAAACTTAACGGGCTTTCCTTCAATGGAGGTTTTAGCTGTTTTTAAAAAGTTTTCTACAGTAATTCCCTGAATTTCTTCTGGATACTGAAAGGATAAAAACAACCCTCTTTTAGCCCTTTCATTAGTCTTCAATCCATTTATGTTCTCTCCCTGAAACTCTATTACACCATCAGTTATTGAGTACTTAGGATGACCCATAAGCACATTGGCCAAAGTAGATTTTCCTGCTCCATTGGGCCCCATGATAACATGAATTTCTCCTTCTTTTATAGCAAGATCTAACCCCTTTAATATGTCTTTATTTTCCACCTTTGCATTTAGCCCCTCTATATTCAATAAAGTATTTTTCATACTTATCCTCTCCTATCTTGGTTAATTCCGAGTGTTTCACTCAACTTTATATTTATATCATACTAAAATACTCTGAATTAATCAACTTGCAAATTCTGTGAATTTTATTAACTATACCTTATTAAACAATAACAATTATCGTTTTCTTTGTATAGCTACTATTTCCCATAATTCTCTAGAACTTCTTTTTCACTTCATGCTGCAAAAGATAAACATGGATAAATAATAGAACCCAAAGGATAACTTTATCCTTCGGGTTCTATAGTATTATAAGTTACAATTTAATAATTTTTTTAAATTTATCTTAATTTGACTTGATATCATCTACAATTTCCTTTATCATATCCTTAATATCTAAATCTATAGTTCCTGGAACATATATTCCATGCATTTTCAAAGGAATTATGTATTTTTTGCAGTTTAACTTAAATATTTTTTGAGATATTTCTGAAGTTATCTCTCCATTGATTCCTCCATTACATATCACCCCTATAGGACCTATAACAGCCCATATGTTTTCTGTTGCCAGAAAATCACAAATTCTTTTTTCTCCTGTAATTCCTATGTCTGCCCCTGCCTTAATCATATTAGATGTAGCCGTATTATTAGTCCCAAGTCCTATCAATGTAATACTATCATTTTCAATATCTTTTCTTATTTTCTTTATAATACTTTGTCCTAATCCTGCCCCTTGAGCATCAATTATAGCTATGTTCCTCATGTCTCTGATTCCCCCTATAACCTTCACTATCACATAAAAACACCGTACAGTGTATATGCACGGTGAATTTTTATTTTCATATATCATTTTACTATAATTGACCTATTTATTCCACAACAACCACCGTTGAATCTAATAAATATTTATCTGATAACTACCTGCCGTGACACTCCATCTAAAACTAAGTCTTACTTGATTAACCCATTTTCTGAAAGGTTAGTACAACCTTAAATAAATCTCCATCTATTTCTATATTAAACTTACCCCCTTGAAGCTCTGTAAAACTTTTAGCTATGGCCAAGCCTAATCCTGAACCCTCTGTATTACGTGATTTATCTCCCCTCACAAACCTTTCCACAATTTCATCTGGATTAAAGTTTAATTCGGTATGAGACATGTTCTTTAAAACTACCATAACCTTATGTTCTTCATCTATGATATCAATATATACTCTAGAGTTTGCCATAGAATATTTAACTATATTCATCATAAGATTCTCAAAAATTCTATAGGTCCTCTGACTATCTAATGGAAGTATTATTTTTTCCTGTGGAAAATTATTTTTTATGGTTAAGGAAGCCTTTTTTATCTTATCATCCAATTCAAGCTGAGTTTGTTTAATTAAAGATACTATATCCACATCTATAATGTTTAAAGTTATGTTTCCACTGTTAACTTTGCTTACTTCAAAGAGATCTTCAATAAGATCCTTAAGTCTTTGGGATTTTCTATCTAGTGTGTCTAAATAACTTTTGCGCTTTTCAATATCTAGACTTTCATCTTTTAATAAATCTATATAAGTTATTATTGAAGTAAGTGGAGTCTTTAAGTCATGGGAAACATTGGAAATTAGTTCTGTTTTCATTTTTTGGCTTTTTACTTCCTCATCTACTGCATTTTTAAATCCCTTTTCTATATTTTCTATCTCTTCCCTAAAAGGATTAAATACACCAAGATCTTCTTCAATAGATACCTCCAAATTTCCTTTAGCGATTTCATTGGTAGCCTCTAGTAGCTTTTTATACTTCTTCTGAAGGTCTTCTATATATTTCTTTACATATATAAAGAGAACTGAGCTATAAACAATAGCAAATATTATTCCTATGAACCACATAGAGCACATGATAACTATTATGAGAAAATTCAACCCCAGTATTAAAAGTAGCTTTTTATCTGTTTTTTCTCTTAAATCTATACTCTTCAAATAATCACTGAATCCATGGAACTTTTGTACAATCCACCTTAGGAGCTTAATTACTAAAGATTTTTCTTTCATATAGCTTTTAAACCCTGTTTTAAATATATGCTTTATTAAGGTTATTGCCATAAATACTATACTAAAACCTATAGCCCAATATAATACATTTATAACATCTATAATGTAACCTAAATAACTGTATTTTATAGTAGTTTTGCTTAAGAAGTCATAAAAATTCCCATTTAAAGTGGGAAACACTATGGTCTCTCCCCCTCCCATCAATATGCAAAATCCAAATATTATTATAGCAACGTTAATCTCCAAAGGAATCTTTGATAACCCTTTGAACCAAAAAACTTCTTTTAAAAACTTATATGGTATTGCTAATGCTAATAATATTATTATAACTAAAAACACTATGGTACTACCTGCCGTTGCATCTGTATATCCTGAACGGCTAGCTATGCTCATATAATGATTTATGTTGTCTACGTACTTTAAATCTTTGGGTACAGCATAAACAAAGGTTGCATCTGTTATATTATTAAAGGTATAATATCTATCTCCTCTTTCATATGAGCTTTCATGTACTATATTATCTAATATAACTTCAGCTTTAGCTCCGTAAATGTTTTTTATGCTTTTATTTCCTCTATTATCAAAATCAATAACCACATAAAAGCTATATTTTTCTTTTAATCCATTTAAAGTGGTTTCATCTAATTTCTCATTTTCTAACAAGGTTTTTAATTGCTCATTATTAGAATAACTGTTGTTGTCAGCCTTATTTATAGCATAATACTCAAGATTTTTTAATGAATTATTTAAAGTAGATTTCCAGCTAGAAAACTGTCTGTTGAAGTTGTCTATTGAAACCTGGTATTGATGCTCAAAATTTTCCTGTTGATTGCTTATATAATTATTATTTTTTTTCATAAATATATCAGAAGGATATATTGTTTTGTTTTCTTTTTTTTCTATAATATCATGATATAATACATAATTAGTTTTACTCAAATCATTTACAAAGTCATAGTATTCAAAAGCAGGGTATTGCCTCTCTTTTGCCTTTTCTTCTATTTTGAAATAAGTGCTTACCATTGCTATAGATGTTATTATTAAAATTATTAATATGATTGGATTTACTATATAAGAAATCTTACTGCTTTTCGATTTTGTATCCAACGCCCCACACCACCTTTAAGTATTTTGGATTTTTAGAATTAATTTCTATTTTTTCTCTTATGTTTCTTACATGTACCATTACAGTATCAGTATTTATTGCCTGTTCATTCCACACTGCTTCATATATTTCATCAGAGGAAAATACTCTTCCTGGACTTCTCATTAGAAGTTGAAGTATTTTAAATTCTATAGGAGTTGTTTTTACTAAATTTCCATCTAAGGTTACTTCTTTAGTATCTATATTAAGTTCTAGACCTCCTATGGAAAAAACATTGGCATTGTCATCATTGTTTACAACCATATTTAAATATTTGCTATATCTTCTAAGCTGAGAGTTTACTCTAGCTAAAAGTTCTAAGGGATTAAATGGCTTTGCCACATAATCATCAGCTCCTATGTTTAATCCCATAATTTTATCTACTTCTTCAGATTTAGCAGATAACATTATCACTGGGAAATCATATTTTTCCCTTAACTTCATAGTAAGAGTTATTCCATCCATTTTAGGCATCATTATATCTATTATAGCTAAATGTATCTGCTCCCCTTCTATAATCTCAAGACCCTCCAACCCATTGTATCCTTTAAAAACATTGTATCCCTGATTAATTAAATATATCTCTAAAGCATCTGCTATATCTTTTTCATCTTCCACAACTAAAATATTAAATGATTTCATAATTTCTCCCTCACTTCTACAATATTGAATTTATTTATTTTCATTTCTCACTTTAATTATACAATATGGTAGAAATTTTATCTTCCTATGAACATAACTGCTCCTTTATATATCCCTTATATGCTTCAAATTCTTTTAAATTATTTTTATTTACCACATTAAAGTTATAAATTTGCCCTTTGATTTTGGAAAAAGGTAAGGGTATCACATAATTGTCCCACCTTTTTAAAATAATTTTTTTAGAACAACTTAATTTTATACCCACAAAGGAANNACAAAGGGTTTATAAGCTTCATTGGATAAAAGAAAGGCTAATTTTTTGGGTTCATGTAAAGGTCCAACAGGTCCATCTAAAGCTATAGCCATAGTAGAATGGGGAGTTTTGCTAGCATTTTTAAGTTCTTTTAGAAAACCCTTTATTTTTATACCATCTGGCATTCTAAGAGCCTCTACTCCATAGAATTCTAGAGTGTCCTTTATATAATCTCCCCTTTTATCAGCAGTAACTATAGCCATGGTTCTCGAATTATCATAGCAGATCCTTTTTATCACAAGATTCATAGCATAGCTTTCTCCATGCCAAAAACCTAGAATGCAATTGTTTATAATATTTTTATCTGCTCCATTATAAGTCTTTATTTCAATTTTACTAGTTCTGTATACAAGTTGTAGGTAGCCTATAAATATTTTTGATAATATCTTATCCCATACTAATTTTGTACTCACAAGCTCCACCCTCTTTATAGTGATGTCTAATCACTTTCCCATAATTTCTTTCTGCTAACTTTGCTATATTAGAGTTCAAATATCTATGGGCTGTTTCATAAGCTCCCTTTTGTAAATTTTTCATGAGAATTTCATTTTTAAGGATTTTTTCTATGGCATTGCTCCACATAGAAGGCTCTTCTTCTGTCATATATCCATTAATTCCTTCCTCTACAATATCTGCTACTCCTGTAGCTCTTACAGCTACTACAGGATTTTTAGCCGCCATGGCTTCTAATATTACAATACCTTGGGTTTCTGATTTAGACCCAAATAAGAACATATCACAAGCCCTATAGTAATCTCCTATAGCCTCATTGCTTATACTATTTAGAAAAATTATGTTTTCACTAATTCCTAAAGTTACAGCTTTATGCTCTAGCTCTTTTTTTAATGGCCCTTCTCCTATAATTATCATATTAAAACAATTCCCCATACTTTTCTTTAATATTTTTAATCCTTGAAGAATAAATTCAATGTTTTTTTCCTTGGTAAGCCTAGATACAGTACAAAATAGGTATTTTTTTTCTCCTTTATATGTTTTTCTTATATTATCACTTACAAAATCATTTCCTTGGAAATACCTTTTTTCTAAACCTGTTGGCATAACCTCAATAGCACTGCTTACCCCTATTTCTTCTAGATAATTTTTCATTAGCTCAGTGGGTGAAATCACCAAATCACATTTATCTGCAAAACTCCTTATATAATGGGGCAAAATCTTCTCCTTAGTACAATTTAATATCCTTGACTCTATCCCTTCTAGAACATGATTCTGCTCTATTTTCATTCTATCTTCAAGAAATTTGTATGGTTTTATATAATGAAGATATTGTTCGTATCTGGTATGATAAGTAAGAACTACTGGTATACCATATTTCCTTTTTAAATGAAGGGCTAAGTTCCCCATTAGCATAGGATGGTGAACATGTATTACATCTATTTCTAAAGTTTTAAATACCTTTTCTATATCACTATCAAAGACATTGGGTACCACTATTTTTCCTTCTCCAACCTTTGTTTTTATAACTTTATATCTTATTACATTTTCTTCTTCAACCTGATTCTCATAAGTTGGTGCAAAGATGTACACTATATGTCCTAATTCCCTTAATCCCTTTGCAAGTCTCTCTATTGATATAGGCACCCCCCCTATAAATGGTTTATAATTATTTGTTAACATTGCTATTCTCATATTCTCAACTCCCATAATTTTATGCTAATACTTGCAATACCTTATCTCCTAAAAAATACCCTGCTGACATAAAGCTAGCATTCCATATAACTATGCCTAGGGTAGACCATATTGTATATTTGATGAAATCTAATTTTAGTACCCCTGCTGGAATTGATATAAGAGTTCTAACTGCTGGCAGAAGCTTGCTGATAAATACTCCTACATTTCCTTTCTTCCTTAGAAATTCTAATTTTTCGTTTATCACTTTTTCTTGCTTAGGGAATTTCTTTATGTATTTTTTCAATACATATTCTCCTCCCCACAGTCCTATAAAATATAGTATCCAACTTCCAAGTAGACCTGCTAATACAGATATTATTAAGGCAGTTATAAACCCTACTCCACCTCTAGCTGCCCATATTCCTGCTAAGGGCATTATTATACCTGCGGGAAATCCTGGAAGATTAAGATATTCTAAAAACACTATTACAAATATAAATATTGCTCCATATTGGTAAAAATAATTTGTCAATGTGGCCGCATCCATTTTCATCTACTCCTTAAAATTATTATGGTTTTACAGTCTCTTAAACTCTATATATAAATCATAAGCTCTAAACCTTAAGATATTGTTCAAAGGAATCTAAAGATTTTCTAAAGACATTCTTTGAATTTATTAAAGTAAAAAAAGGTTCTATAAAACTGTTTCCCTGTACAGTCTTACAAAACCTTTTAAGTACTAGAATTTACTTTTCTTTAAAAAATGGAAAGAATTCATCCACCAAATTCTGTGGGTAAATAGATATAAATACAAAATCTAATGAAAGTTTGTTGGTAAGCTCACTTATGTCTTCTGCGTAATATCTAGGATCCACTACATATATCTCCGAAAACATGGTGGATAGGAATGATATTGTAGGTACCGCCATAGAATCTTTGATAAATAAAGCCTTAGGTCCATGTGGTTTATCTAAATTTATAATATGAGAAAATCCATGATTTCCTTTCAAATAAGAAAAATACTTATCTGTATTGTATATATCATCTTCCATTCTAAATGCATCTGGGAAAAATATAGCCTCCTGAAATTTCCCTTTCGCTTCATAGCTGCCTTCTCCATCACTATAACTAAACATATAAGAAGTATTAAATTTAGGATAAACAACTGTGAAATCATCCACGCCATCATAAAATATTCCTGTTTTTCTTCCCATAGATCCCAGATATACTCCATCATAGGTTATGAAGTTATAGTTTTCTTTGTTTGTATAAAAATTATCCTTATCCAAATCTATGTTATATTTATCATTTATATATTTTACTAATTGTTGAAAGCCCCAAAATGAAGCTTCTATGGTCCAATGATGGTCTGTTTTAAAAAACAGTTTATCCATAGGTATTTCACTATCCTTTATGCCTTTTCGTAAATCTAAGTAGTCTATATTCTCTTTTTCCAAGTTTTCAAGAAAGCCATCTGCAGTCTCATTAAAATAACTATAAGGCAATCCTACCTTAAACTCCGTATATCCCTCAATATATTTATCTGGAGTCATAATATATGCAAACTTTGTATTGGGGTTTGATATGTTTTCTTTTAATGCTTTTACTCTAGAAACCAGAAAATCTGTTTCATTGGCCTTAGTAGCGAAATAAGAATAATGCATAAAATTATTTTTGTCTTTTATTACTTCAAAGTTATTAACTTCATCTTTGTTCATAAGCTTTTGCATGTAGCCATAGGCTTCTACAAAGCCATATTTCCCATATACATTTTCATTCATTGAATTCTCTATGCTTTTAATGTTATCTTTTATAGAATAGTCTTTCTTTACACTGTTCAAAATAGACTTATAAGAAAAAATCATATTTTTATATGAAAATATAAACATCATAATCAAAGATAAAACCGTTGCAATATGCTTTCTTAAAAATATCCTTTTCTTCACCTTGAGCAACCCTCCTCTATCTAAAAATTGAAATATATGAATGGATTGTATCCGCCTTTTATTAAGTAAGTAACACATATTAAAAATACCGCCCCTATAGTTATTGGATACATAAAATTCAAAATACCACTGAAAGGTGCCCCCTGGGCTAAATTTTTGTTTATTTTTCTAGCAATAGGAGTTGAAAATATTACTGCACTTAATATGAACCCCCAGTATTCTCTCAAAAACATAATAGTTTCACTGCCCCATAGAACATTTCCATTGATTCCAAACATGGAAGAAAGATAATTTCCTGCCTCTTTTATATCCTTTGCACCAAATATTACCCATCCTATAATCACTACCAATAAAACATATATGTTTTTTAAAATTGGTTTTCCAGGCTTCTTATGAAAATTAGTTAACTTTTCTATAGCTATGAATAAGAAATGCCACATGCCCCATATTAAAAAAGTCCATTCCGCACCGTGCCATACACCCGTTAGTACCCATACAACTAATAGATTCTTAATGACCTTATCCTTGTTTTTTACCCGAGAACCACCCATTGGAAAGTACACATAATCCTTAAACCAATTTCCTAAGGATATGTGCCATCTTCTCCAAAACTCACTGACTGATTTAGATATATATGGATAATTGAAATTTTCTTCAAATTTAAACCCAAACATTAAACCTAATCCTATAGCCATATCCGAATATCCAGAAAAATCAAAGTATATTTGGAGAGTATATGCAATTGCTCCAAGCCAAGCATAGGTTACAGCTATAGGGTTTATTGCATTCATAGTAAAAGCTTTTTGAGCTATTATAGCAACACTATTAGATATTAATACCTTTTTAGCTAGACCTACTATAAACCTACAGGTACCTACGCTAAACTTATCCCAGGTTTCATTTCGTCCATTTATTTGCTCTTCAATGCTGTTGTACCTAACAATAGGTCCAGCAACCAGCTGTGGAAATAGAGCTATGTATAATCCTATATTTAAAGGATTCCTCTGAACTTTAGCATCTCCTCTATATACATCTATAACGTAAGATAATGCCTGAAATGTAAAGAAAGATATACCTATTGGGAGAACTATGTTAGGTATTGGAATTTTACTTTCCATATTCATGTTAAAATTTTTCAAAATAAATGTTAAATATTTAAATATAAATAAAATACCTAAGTTATAAATGCAGGCTATGATAAGAAAAATTTTTGCCTTGTTATGTACATCTCTATATTCATCTACCAGCAATCCAAATATGTAGTTTGCAACTATAGATAACAGCATTACAAGTGCAAATCTAGGTTCTCCCCACCAATAGAAAAATAAGCTGGATAATAATAATATGACGTTTTTTAAACCTCTTGAAAAATATGCTAAATAATATAATATTAAAACACAAGGTAAAAAGAAAAATAAAAATACTATACTTGAAAAAACCAATATCTATACCTCCTTTGTCAAAGGCCTTAAGATTTAATTCTCCACATTACAATAATCACTAAAAGTAAAACAATAATTAATCCTAAGCTTATTAAAATATAATTCCTATTTCTATTGCTTAATCCCCACCTATAGATTTCTCTATAGTTTTTCATCTCCTCAGGTTTAGGCACAGTTATTTTACCTTTATTTTCAGGACTTCCATTAAACTTTTGGAGTTTTACATCTATATAATTGTTCCATGAAACATTGTCCGAGGCTGAACAATATATTCTTAGTTCCCCAGACAATGCATTATCACTAACTGCTAATTTGCCCTCTTTTGTAATATGAACCCCATTTATAGGCTCCTGAAAATAAAACTCTACACCTCCTTCAATGACACTTCCTTTAAAATCTGTTATGGTTGCAGTATACTGGTATATATCTTCTTCAACATTAGGAATAGTTAATAAATCTTGTCCTTTTAAGTTTACTCCTCTAATATTGATAAATTTATCAGTGTCTTCTTGACTTAAAAGAGAAAATTTGCTTATTTCTAATTCTTGCTTTTCGTTATCTATATTTAAAATATTTATGCCACAGGATTGTATATCAGAAAGGTTAAAGTTTTTATTTTCTTCCTTTGTGCTTTGAAAAATAAAACTTAGTGTACCATTAAAACCTGGAGGTACTTCCACATGGTTTCCTTTAGGATATCTAAAATATAATGACTTGTTTTCCTGAAATACTATGGGTTCATTTTCTAATGTTTCCATCTTATTTTCATTTCTATCCACAACTATAAAATTGAGTCTTAGATTGGAATTGCTATTATTTTTTACACTAAAGGCTACTCCGTTATATCCTTCCCAGTTGCTTCCTTGTGGTACAACCTTTGAATTCTCTCCACTACCTATGGATTTATAGCTTTCCATCATTTTAAACAAATAAGAGGTATACTCTCCTTTTTCAAGATCTGACGTGTCTAGGTTTACCTTCATATACTCTTCTTTATAATCAACATTTATCTTTGTACCATTATTCCATAGTTGCAAATTGTTATTCATTACACTAGGAAAATTTCTATGATCCACTGTAGCCTGAACTTTAATTCCACTATGAAATATAACTATAAATACAATAATAAAAAATTTTATTATTAGGAAAAAATTTTTTTTCACGTTATGTGTCCTCCGTAAAATTATAGTATATCTATTATTAGAGCATAGCCATTTCATCAAAATCTTCCTTTTCAGCTTCTTTTTTCATGGATACTTGTTTTTCCCTCTTTTCCTTTTCTAATCTTTTATTTTCTTTGACCCAATTGAAAAGTTCTTCCTTGAAACCTTGGTTTCTAACTAAACTTTCATAATTCTCTATAGTATATAGTATCCCTTTTATTGGCCTTTTACTTTCTGTTGAAGGATCTTCACTATTTTCAGACTTCAGTTTTAATTCTACCTTTTCATCATTAACATAGAATAAAAGCCTATCCAAATTTTTATATTCAAGGTCTTTTATCAGCACATATCTATAATTAAAATTTAAAAGAATTATTTTATGAGGTTTTCCTTGTTGATCTATTCCCTGAATTTCTTTACTCAAGGAAACTCTAGGTAATTTTCTACCAAAGGTCATAGGTTTTTTTCCTCTCTTTTCTATGTTTACCTTTAAATCTTCATATATGCTATGGTCTATCAATTCATTGGCTCTAGGTGGAACCCTATCATAAATGATATTTAATAATTTTCTATATTCATCTTCTTCAATTTTAACTATTTTAAAAGAGTACCTCCATTTATCATTCTGCTCATTAACCTGAATTATCTCTCCATAAAAACTACAATTGTACTTTCCACTAAACAATTTTAGCTTTATAGGTTTATCTGGGCAGATGTACTCTGGAAAATTCATAATAACTGAAATTCCCCCCTCTGAAATATCATAGGTCTCACACTGTATCTTCCCGTATTCTTCTATTTCTATAGTGCATGGGCTTTTAATTTGAAATCTTTCACTGTGACGAATGGATTTTCTCTCTAAAAGAAAAAATAAGGCCATAATTACACTATATAGATTTGCAACAAGCCAAAATAAAACAATAATATATCCTGGTGAACCTGTTACAAACATCATTCTTATGCAGCTTACAATTCCAATTAAAGATAATACAGCTAAAATACCCTGTGGTATTGCTAGCTTTATTTGATAAGCCCTTTCATTTTCAACCTTATCCTTTCTTGTTACAGCAAATTTTTTTTGTGATATACCTACAGTTTCTAGCAGTACTGCTGGAATCAACGCCGGAAATAATATAGTTTCATATATATTGGTCCATTTGCTGGTCCGAACATTGTTAGATAACCTTCGTAGTGAAGCATTAGTACATAAATACATGGGAAGCCAGAATATTATTATCTGCACAGGATTGCATTTTACCACCATAATATTAAAAACAGAAAATAGTATAGGACTTATTATATAAGCTAACCTTTTAATGCCAAAATACCAATAATTCACTGAAGTTATATAATTCAATTTTTGTTTGAAATTCAAGCCTGATCTGAAAAAAATATGCAATTTCCTTTTAGTTTGAATACACCCTCTTGCCCACCTAGCTCTTTGCTTCATCAAGCTCTTTAAATCTGATGGAGAAAGACCAGAGGCCTTTATTTCATTAAGGGCATAGCATCTATATCCCTTACTTTGAATAAGCATTCCTGTAGCAAAATCCTCAGTTATTACCTTTGTATAAAATCCACCTACCTCATTTAGTGCTTCTCTTGAGAGTACCGTATTTGATCCTCCATAAATTACAGAGTTAGTTTTATTTTTAGCAACTTGAATATCTTTATAAAAATAATCTTGTTCATTCGGAATGCGCTTTTCTGAAAATAGGTTAAATTGAAACAAATCTGGATTATAAAAACTTTGCGGAGTTTGCACAAAGCCAAGTTTGATTTGGTCTTTTTCCGCTCTATCTTTGTTTTTGATTTCTGCATCAATAAAATAAGGAACGGTTTTCATTAAAAAGTCATGTTTTGGAATCATGTCAGCATCAAAAGTTGCAATCAGTGGGGATGATGTCACAGACATCGCATGATTCAAGTTTCCTGCTTTCGCTCCTTTATTATCAGGTCGATCAATATAATTAACGCCCATCTCTTTCGCTAGTTTGCGAATGGCTGGTCTGCGATTATCATCACATAAATAGATATGAACTTTGCTTTTATCAGGATAATCCATATGTAAACATCCGTTTACCGTTTTATATAACAAATCTATAGGTTCGTTGTAGGTTGCTATAAACACGTCTACATGGGGAAAATCCTGCTCATCCACTTCAGGTTTTTCTGGCAACAAAATATTAGACATATTGTAAAAATGTACTGCAGATTCAAATAGTCCTCCAACCTCTGCTAAAAGCAATATAATTCCACTAACGACAGCTACAAAACCAAATCCAAAGGGTATAGTAAAAAATATTCTCCATACTATATATATTACAGAGGTTATAATAGTAAAGGTACTCAATATCCTATTAGATTTTCTTTTCTCCTGCTCCATATCTATCCTCCATATTATGTTTTTTAATCATCATATAAAAAGTCTATTTAATTCGCTATTTAATATTACTTGAACTTGTTTCATTTTTCAACAAAAATAAACTCTTTGTGATATATTTCCACAAAGAGTTTATTTTATTACTATCTATTCAATTCACATTTTTGAGTTTTATTAATTTTCCTTAGCAAAATCCTTTAATCTAAAAGTTCCTGCTGTGAAAAAGCAAGCAGCCATGAGAATTATTATAAATATGCTTAAAATTACATTATTACTATTTAAAATATTTCCCATCCAATAAAATGGACTTAGTTTACTTAGATTTTCTAAGGACTTTGGTACTTCACCCATAAATCCCAAATTCATAGTAGTCATAGATAATACATAGGTTATAAGTCCATATACCACTATGAGCAATTCTGACACTGCTGCATTTTTTAACCATCTTACTGCAGCTAATACCAAACTAGTTGAGAATAAACTACATAAAACTATTACTAAAATGCTATTGCTGAAGATATCAACTTTTATGCCCATAATTTTATAGAAAGCTATAAACACTAATGAGGTAGAAATTGTTTGAATAAAAAATATAGCTAAAAGCATAGATCCTAAAATTTCATAATCCTTGTTGGCTGTGGTTATTGATCTTTTAATGATATTTTGTTTTTTAAGTTTTATAATATCTTCACCAATATTAGCACTAGATAAAACCATAAAATAACACATCATCAATATCATAACTACATACATAACATTATTTTCTTTTGCATTAACTTCAATTATAGACTTTACAGCATGGCCTGGCTCCTTACCTGTTATGCTAAGTTTTATAAAATCTTCTATTTTGTTTCTTGCAGCTATAGAACCTGAATTTTCTCCTGTGTTTACCACCTTTATATTTACATGTTCTTTAGCATTTATCTTATCTTGAAATCCCTTTTCTATATGATATAGTTCTCCTATAGTTCCATCTTCAACTTTTTTGTAAGACTCTTCCTTATTTTCATCTGTATATAGATTTACTTTATAAAATTCCTTTAATTTATCTATAAGCTCATTACTTTTCTCACTTTTATCCTCATCCAATATAGCTATAGTTGGCTTTTTATCTTTATCTGAACCCATATTATTGGCAAAAATGGCCCCTACCATGATTCCAGGCAACACTATTAGCATCAATATAATATTAGGATTTTTTATAAGTCTCTTTATATTAACCCAAGTTAACCATGCTATTCTCATGTCTACCCCTCCTATTCATGATCTTAAATATAGATATTATATATAGTCCAAAAGATACTAAGAATAGTACCATGACTATTTTCCAATCTATAATTCCTGTTCTTTCATAACCTTTAAATAATTCTGATATATAATAGGTAGGCACTATTTTGCCAAGGAAATTCACCTTATCTAAAAATACTCCTCCTCCTATTATAGGCAACATAAACAATACCATAGCTCCAGCCTTTGCATATTTTTCTGTAAGTATAGTTATAAGGAATATTATTATGCTTACTATCAAAATACTAGATGTGGCTGAAATCACAATCAATCCCCCCACATTTCCTTGAAAGGCTACTCCAGATATTCTATATACTAGCCAGTATATAGCTATACTTATAAATACATAGAAGAAATAGGTTATGAATTTATAATTCAATAAAGCCGTCTTTGTGTTAGGGGTAGAATTTACCCTATTATTAAATACCTTTTCATTTTTTTCCACGTCAGTGTTAGTTAAGCTTAATATCATCATTCCACAAGCTAAACTTATAAGAGAAACTGAAAAGAAAGAATAAGGATTCTCCTGTTGCTTACTTTCAAGCTTCACCTGTTGAAGATAGGATTTATTTTCTTCACCCTTTAAAGCTGTATACAAGCCTTTATGATAGTTGTCAATTATAGATTTTACTGTTCCTAGCTTAAATTCACTAGTATTTTTATCTTGTATAGTTATAGTTGAATCTTTAAATGCTAATGTATCCTCAGCATATCCCTTAGGGATGGTTACCTCTGCATCTGAATCATCATCCACTACCTTTAGTACATCTTTCATCTCAGGTTTTTTTAAAAACTTTATAAACTCCTGAGATAATTCTGATTTATCTTCATCTATGACTTTAATAGAAATCACATCTATCTTTAAATCATTAGAATGAAGAGCTTCTTGCATAAATCCCATTACTGCTCCAATAATCAATGGTAATGCAATAAAATATAATATACTAACTTGAAAGTTAGAAAAAAGCTTTTTAAATTGCATTTTCATGTATATAAGTAATTTCATAACTCTCCTCCTAATCCCTTAGACTCTTTCCTGTTAAAGCTAAGAATACATCTTCAAGCTTTGGCTCTTCATAATTTATTTTATTTATTACACAGTTATTCTCCTCTAATATTCCTAGAGCTTCTCCTAATTTAAAATCATCACCTATGTTTAATATTATAGAGTTTTCCTCTTCCTTTAAGTCTGCAATGCCTTTAACCTTTTTTAGTAACATTATTGCTTCTCCATTTTTATTTGAAAGCTCTATTATAACCTTATGATTCTTAAATACTGAAGATTTTACTTCTTCTTGAGTTCCATAAGCTACCTCTTTACCTAAGTCCATTATAAACACTCTTCCACATAATTCTTCTACCTCTTCCATATAGTGAGATGTGTATATAACAGTTGTTTTTCTTTCCTTACATATCCTTTTAGTAAAAGAAAAAATATGATTTCTTGATTGAGGATCGACACCTACAGTGGGTTCGTCCATTATAAGCACTTTAGGATTATGCATTATTGATGCAGCAATATTCAATCTTCTTTTCATACCACCTGAGAACTTTTTCACCTTTTCCTTTTTTTTGTCCCAAAGTCCCGTTACTTCTAATGCTTCCTTTATACTGTTTTTTAATTCTTTTCCCTTTAACCCATAAAGGGCTCCAAAAAATTCTAAATTGTCATAAGCACTTAAGTTTTCCATCAAGGCTATCTCCTGAGGTACCACCCCTATACATTGTTTTGCCTTTATAGATTCCTTTTTTATATCAAATCCACAGATAGAAATATTTCCTCCATCACTATCTAGCAATGAGCTCATTATATTTATTAAAGTTGATTTTCCAGCTCCATTAGGCCCTAAAAGTCCAAATATTTCTCCCTCTTCTACAGTAAAAGAAACATTATCTAGCACTAGCTTGTCCTTAAATCTTTTAGTAATATTGTTTACCTCTATAATACCCATAAAAAATACCTCCCTAAATCTTATGTATTAATATTAATACATATTAGGAAGGTATTGAACACCCTTAAGTAATAATCTAAGTGACTTAAGTCACGATTCCATTTCTAAATGCAAATATAGCTATTTGTGTTCTGTCTCTTAATGAAAGCTTTGATAGTATATTTGTTATATTATTTTTTATAGTTCCCTCTGAAAGATATAGCTTCTCCCCTATTTCTTTATTTGTATATCCTTTGGCAATTCCTTTTATTATATCAAGTTCTTTTTCACTAAGTTGGTACTCATCACCATGGAATTGACACTTATATGATACTCCTTCTAAGATTTTATTAGCCACCTCTGGGTGAACTACAATATTTCCCTTATAGGCGCTTTTTATTCCTTCATATATTACATCGTGGGAGCTATCTTTTAAAAGATAGCCAGATGCTCCATACTTTAATGCTTCATGTATGTATTCTTCATCTTTAAAGGTAGTCAATATTAGAACCTTAATGCGGTTGAACTGCTCCTTTATGAGTCTAGTTCCCATGACCCCACTACATCCTTCCATTCTAACATCCATAAGTACCACATCTACCATAGCTTTTTTGCAAAACTCCAGTGCCTGGTATCCATCTTTACAAAGGCCAACTATGTCTATATCCTCATAGGTAGATAGTATCATTTTCAGTCCTTCTCTTATAAGCTTCTCATCATCTACTATTAAGACCTTCATCAAACACTCCCCCTGTCCCTCGGCTTATGGTAATCCATATTCTAAAGCCTTTGTTTTTCTGTGAAGAATATCTTACTTCTCCATTTAATTCCTTTGCTCTTTCCTTTATATTTTTTAGTCCCATGCCCTTTTCCTCTATACACTCCACTCCAATTCCGTTATCTTCTATTATTATAACTAGTCCCTCTTCTGTAAAATTCATATTTATTTTCACTTTAGTAGCTTTTCCATGCCTTAAAGCATTGCTTAATGCCTCCTGAGTGATTCGATAAATATTTGATCCTTGTTTTGAATTTAAACTCCATTTGTTTTTGGTGATCCTTAATGCTACTTCTACTCCTGTAAGCTTGCTAAAGTTCTTACACAATTCATCTATTCTAAAAATCCCTTCAAAAAGTTCATCCTCTGTAGGCTTTAATTCATTTACAGCGCGTCTTACATCCTTTAAACTTTCATTTATAAATTCTCTTAACTCATGAGCCATAGTCTGAGTTTTACTTTTTTCCATTTCCCCTATTCTCTCCATAGCATTTAACTGTATCATAGCGGTGGATAAAGCATGTCCAACACTGTCATGAATTTCTCTAGATATTCTATTTCTTTCCTTTAATAAAGTTACCTCCTCTATAGATGCAGCATAGTTTTCTAGATTATCATTAGCTTCCTTTAGCTCTTCTTCCTTTATTCTAAGCTCGTCGTAAAGTTCTTGGGCACTTATCTTCTCCTTATTCTCTCTTCTTAGGTATCCCATTATTAAGATCATAGTTGTTAAATATGCAGTATTCATAAGTCCCCTATCAAAGCCATCTTTTAAGGACATCACTACTACTCCGATTATTATAAATACTATAATATATTTGGAATACTTATCTTTTAAAAGTATGTAACTATCTATTATGGATGGAACTATATATAATATAAGATTTCCTCCGTATAATACATACACAGAAAAGGATAAAATCACTTCTATAATTATAGAGATATAATTGAATTTTCCTTTAAAATAGAAAAGTCTCAGTTGATTATTTATTACAAAAAAACATATAAATATGATGCTGGCTAAGTTTCTTTCATTATATCCCAGTACAAGCTGTATAGATATAGTTAATAATATTAAATATCTTATGGTGATAAACTCTGTAACTTTTTTCATTATACCCTCCCATGATGTTCAGCTAATAATATTTTCACATAAACTTTCAATTAAATAAAGAGGATATGGAAATTAATTTAAGCAGTTACTCCACACCCTCTTTATTTTATTATTCTTCAATGAATTCTATTAAATTTTCTCCAAGTTTTTTTATCCTTGATAGTGAGTATACATCATAATTTTTTTCTAATAGGTTTTTTCTCCCTGGTTGAAAAGATTTTTCTATAACTATTCCTATACCTGCTACTGTAGCCTGTGCTTCCTCCACTAACCTAGCCGCTCCTAAAGCTGCTTCTCCATTGGCTAAAAAGTCATCTATTATAAGTATCTTATCCTCTTTATTTATAAATTTCCTTGATAATGTTAATTGATAATCTGTGCCTTTAGTAAAAGAATGAACTTTTTCCTGGTACACTTGTCCATCTAGTATTTTAGAAGTTTGCTTTTTTAAAATTACCATGGGTAAATTCATTTCCATAGCACACATTACAGCAGGAGCAATGCCGGAGCTTTCTATGGTAAATATCTTTGTTATCCCCTTATGTTGAAAATATTTTTTAAACTCAATGCCTATTTTATGAATCAAATCAGGATCTACACCATGATTTAAAAAGGAATCCACCTTTAATACTGTTTCATTTACTGCTATACCTTCTTTTAATATTTTCTGCTTTAGTTTCTCCATTTTACAAATCTCCAGTTTACATATTTACCATGTGCTTGATAAATATATCATAGTAAATTAAAGTCACTTCACCCCATTCTCCGTAGTCTACTAATTCATGGTTAGTAGGTAGAAACTTTCGGACCTTATTTCCGATGATATACGAAGCATCTAATGATATACAGGAATTATACCATATATCTAGTTTCATATAAATTATTTATTTAATATGCATTGGTTTCCTTTTTTATCAGTATAGCATTTCCCACATGAAATACATTTTGACCTTGATTGCTGTCCATCAATCCATCTATTTATAAGATTTATCTCACAAATAAAGGGTCTTGCCAAAGATACATACTCTATTTCAGTAGAACTTAATATATATTTCATGTTTTCCAAGGTTCTATTCAATCCAACTAAAGCTATTGAGCATTTTACATCCTTAGCTATTTTTTCTGCTGCTTCTATATATATAGCTTCCTTGTTTTTATACTTAACATCCCCAAAGGTCCCCCCACTGATTTCAATTAAGTCTATACCTAAAGCATCTAATTGTATACAAGTTTCATAACATTCTTTAAAGGAAGCACCTTCCTTTTCTTTGTCCTCACAGTTTATTTTCATAGCTACTATGAATTCTTTTCCTACTGCTTTTCTTACCCCTTCATAAATCTCTTTTATTAATTTGTATCTTTGCTTTCCATATTCATCTTTTCGCTTATTATATATGGGGCTTAAGGTTCTACTTAAAAAATATCCATGGGCACAGTGAAGTTGTACCCCATCAAATCCAGCTTTCTTCATTCTTACTGCCCCGTCTACAAAAGCATCTATTATATTTTTTATATCCTCCTTTGTAAATTCATCAGTAAAATCATAGCTCTTAAAGCCTGATTTTTCATTTATATATTCTTTTCCTAGTACTATCTGTGAAAGTACTCGTCCTCCATTTTCATGAATTATATATGCTACCTTTTTCTGTTCCTCTATGAAAGAATCATCATATATTCCAGTCATATTTTGCGAAGGCTTATCATAAGGAAATATAGTGGTATATCCTGTTATTATTAAACCCACATTACCCTTAGATATTCTGTCATAATAATCATAATAACTTTCTCCTATGTGACCTTCTTCATCTGCTAATTTTTCACATATAGCAGATCTTATAAATCTGTTTTTTAAGGTTATATTTTTCAAATTATTCTCTTGAAAAATATCTTTAATTTTATTAGTTTCCATTGTTTATCACCCCATTTTACCCTTCTTTGTTTATCTATAATTATATCAAATTTCAGATGCTATTTTCCTTTAATATTTCCTTCACGCAGATTTTGCTAGATTTTAATACCATAGACACTCCTGTCCCTGGATGAGTAGATGCTCCTACGAAATATAGATTTTTTATGGTGTTAATTTTAGTTTGAGGTCTAAAATAATTAGTTTGCTTTAAAGTTTGGCTAAGTCCAAAAGCACACCCCCCATAAGTGTTGAATTGTTCCTTAAAATTTAATGGGGTAGTATATTCTTCATAAATAATATCTCTATCTATATTTTTCATCCCATCAATATGCCGCAAATCACTTAGGATTTGACATCTTAAATTATGTATAAGTTCATCATTCCACTGTGTATTCTTAAACAATAGATTTGGTACCCTCATCATTACATTTATATAATTACATGAAGGTAAATCTAAAAATCTATCTACTGCATTAGGATAATATATATAGTAACTTGGTTCTTTAGGAATTTTTCCTTTGAAGGGGCCTTCTATATTTTCCCTGAAATTTTTTCCTAAATATATGTTATGTACATTCAAATTGTCATAAATTTTATTCACTACTAGATGGGCTATGAATGTAGAACAAGAATACTTTAAACCTTTAACACTTTCTTCTGAATATTTTCCCTTAACTTTATTGTCCCTTATTAATTCATTAATAGCCATTGGAAAGTCACTATTACATACCACTATATCACCATACTCTTTCCCTAATTGGGTTTTTACCCCTACAGCTTTCCCTTCATTTGTTATAATTTCTTCAACTTCATTTCCAGTTTCTATAATACCACCTAATTGTAGTATTAAATCTTCTAATGCTTTAATAAAACTATACATTCCTCCCCCTATATGATATATACCTTTTATCTGGCATACTGCTGGTATTAGTGTATATATATTAGAGGATTCATAAGGAGATACTCCTATGTACATGGTTTGAAAGGCTAGTGCATTTTTTAAAGTCTCATTGCTTAAATACTGACTTATATAGTCATAGCTATTAGAAAATGGATTCATATCCAATATCTTTTCCATATTTCCTAGATTAAAAAAGTCCTTAAAAGAATTGAAGGATCTATTTAAAAATTTATCATTAGCTATAATATATTTTTTATAAGAAGATGATAAAAACTCCATATATCCTAAGCTTTCATTAGAAGATAATTTGTCTAAATTATAGGTGAGTTCTCCCATATTCATAGATAGATTTATGGGTTTCATACTCTTTTTAAATATTGTATATATATTCTTTAGGGGAATCAATTTAATATAGTCCTTATAATTCTTGCCTATATCTTCAAATAGTTCAATATAGTCATCAATAATCATAGCAATAGATGCACTTAAATCCATATTCCCATATGAAGTTTTAATTACTCCAGTCTTTCCCCCTACAAAAGAATTCTTTTCTATAATCTTTACATTATACCCCTTAGAAAGCAATCTAACTCCCGTTGCTAATCCTCCTACACCTGCACCTATGATTATTACATCCTTAGCCATGGTTCAATCTCCTTTTGTTTTAAATTTCATCCATGTCTTTAGTATGGTTATATTTATCATCTTAATACCTATAACAATATTATTAGTTTTACTAAATTAACATGTTTACTGAGTAACCTTTACCCCCTTTGTTCAATATAATACATAAAGACATTATTTTGTGCTAATATATCGTGTTATGTAGATTAATGTAACTTTAAGGGAGGATTAAAATGTTAAACTTAAGAAAAATAACCCCTCTAAATGGGTTTGATTCAACTAATCTTTTTAATGCTAGACAAAATAATTATGCTTGGTCTATTGCGGAATTAGATGATTATATATATGTTGGAACTGGAAGGAATATCGGCCTATGGGCTATTCTATCTTTTGGTAAGTTGATTCCTAATCTAAAGGTTCCTGTATCTGTTAATGCAGACAATATGGATTTACGTGCTGAAATATGGCGTTATAAAAAAGATGGTTCTTCTCAGTGGGAAAAAGTATTTAAAGCCCCCGAGGGAATAGATGGTTTTAGGTTTATGATATGCCATAAGCCCTTTAATGGAAGAGCTGCCTTATATGCTGCTGGTACTTCAATGACAAAGTCTAATAAACTAGATGTGTTTAAATCTTGTAATGGAACTAATTGGGTTTCTGTTTCATGGGATAATCTAAAAGGCAACACTTCTAGATCTATGATTGTCCATGAAAACAAGATATATATGGCCACAGCCATAGAAGGAGTATCAACTCCATTTCTTTATAGCAGTACAGATCCTGAAATCTATGGATGGCATACTGAAGTTGATGGTTCTGTAGAAATTTTTGATAAAACTAAAAATCCTGTAGGTTTCATATACAACTTAGCTTCCTTCAATGGTCATATATATGCTGCTACAGGTTGTGTAGATGGTGTTCAGGTTTGGAGAACAAGAGGCTCTGTTCCATCTATAAATGATTGGATTCTTATAGCAGATAAAGGTTTTGGTGATAAATCTAAGACCTATCCTCTATCTGTTGGAGTATTTAAGGATCATCTTTATGTTAGCGCTACCACCAGTTTACCCAAGGGTTTCTTTATGCCTAAAGGCTGTGACATTGTAAGAATTGACAAAGGAGATCATTGGGAATTAGTAGTAGGCGGTACTGCTGTAGATCCAGCGACCCCTAGTAAAGGTGTACGAAACCCTTCTACC
>DINW01000077.1:0-11655 GCA_002423705.1 Clostridium sp. UBA5530 | reverse complement strand
ATTCTTTTTGTTAATTCTAAAAATCAGTTATATATTGGAACAGCCAACCCTTACCATGGTTGTGAAATATGGACTGATGACCCTTTAAGTATAAGTATAAAAGACATTTCTCCTTTAAGTTATGGTGTGATTCCATCAATTTCCATGGCTTCTTTAACTAAAAGTGATATTGAAAACTTTGACCTAAAATTTCTTTGGGATCTATTGAATTCCCTACAAACATTATAATTAGAAAATTCTAAAGTTATTGACATTTATAAATTATAATGTTATTATTGGTAAAATTAATAAAAAAGGAGGATAAGCTTATGTCATTATTATTTGGTTTTAAATTTAATAATCTAAATTGCTCACCCAATAATATGCGTGGGCTTATACCTCTATGGTCATATAACACAATGTAGTATTGTTTGGTTATGTGAATCTATAGCTGTATAGGCTTAATTGTCTATACAGCTTTTTTATTTACTTTAAGTCCAGCTAGTATTAACTCCACCCTACTCAGCCTGGAGTTAATACTAGCTACGACTCTAAATAAATTCAACTAGTATAATTAAGAAAGGATGTTGATATTATGGATTCAGTAGAAATTATCAAAAGTTATTATGATGAAGATGTACTAATAGAATGGGAAAGGCTTGAAAAACACTACTTTGAATTTGAAATCACCTCAAGTTTTATGGACAAATACATGAAAGCTGGTGACAGTGTTTTAGATGTAGGTGGTGGTCCTGGTCGATACTCTTTATATCTAGCTTCAAAGGGATGTGATGTAACCTTAGTGGATCTTTCTCCTAAACATGTGGAGTTTGCTAAGGAAAAAGCAATAGAAAAGGATTTGAATATTACTGCCTTAGCTGGAGATGCTAGAGATATTGATACCTTAGTTTCTCAGCAATATGATCATATTTTACTTATGGGGCCTCTTTATCATCTATTAGATAAAGAAGATAGAATTAAAACAGTAGATGGATGTCTAAAGCTTTTGAAACCTGGTGGTTTGCTTTATGTTTCCTTTATTTCCTCCTATGCAGGTATAATATATGCAATGAAAAATGAACCTGATTGTATACTTGCACCAGAATTAAAGGAGCATTTTGAATTATATAAAGAAGATAAGGACTTTAGTGGCGAATCTTTTACTGAAGCTTACTTTATACGTCATAAAGATATTCTTCCATTCATGAGTCAATTTCCACTTAAAAAACTTCATTTGTTTGGACAAGAAAGTATTTTAGCTCCTTGTGAACTAACTATAATGGAACAACCTAAAGAAGTAGTGGACAGATGGATTGAACTGGGAAAAGCCGTTTCCGAAAGAGAGGATTTATTTAGCTACTCAGAACATCTAATGTATATAGGGAAAAAATATTAGTTTTTTTATTGTCACTATGAAAATCCATATTGTATAATAAGTGTGTCAATTTATTTAACTAAAGAAGGAGTTGGTTGCAATTAATTTTAAAAATCTTAGTAATAGAAATAAGGGGATTGCTTTTATCATATTATCAGCTTTTGGTTTTGCTGTAATGTCAGCTTTCGTTAAACTAGCAGGGGATTTACCTTCTCTTCAAAAAACTTTTTTTAGGAATCTAGTATCCTGCATAATAGCTCTATGTCTAATATTAAGTCATAGAGAAAGTTTTTTTGGCAAAAGGGAAAACCAAAAAATTCTTTTATTAAGATCTTTCTTTGGAACCATAGGAATAATTTTAAATTTTTACGCTATTGATAAATTAGTTCTATCCGATGCAAATATGCTTAACAAGCTTAGTCCCTTTTTTGTCATAATTTTTTCAGCCTTATTTTTAAAAGAGAGAATTTCCCTAAAGCAAATTTTATCTGTAATAGTTGCATTCATTGGAGCTTTATTTATCATTAGGCCTAGCCNNTAGCCTTAATTTAGATATGGTTCCCTATTTTCTTGGTGTGTTAGGCTCAATTTTTGCTGCAGCAGCCTATACTTGTCTAAGAGTTTTAGGGGGGAAAGAGAAGTATTATACTATAGTATTTTATTTTTCTTTGTTTTCAACCATAACGGTGTTTCCTTTTATGGTTTTTACCTATAAATCTATGACCTTTATTCAATTGATTTATCTTACATTGGCTGGAGTTTTTGCAAGCATAGGACAATTTGGAATCACTTTAGCTTATAGGTTTGCCCCTGCTAAAGAAATATCTATATTTGATTACTCTAACATAATATTCTCGGCAATAATAAGCATATTTTTGTTTAATACCATTCCAGATGCTATGAGTTTTATAGGATATATAATCATTTTCGCCTCTTCTTTTTATATGTTCTTATACAATAGAAATCTAGATAAAAATCAAAAAAATTAGAGCTTCTAGTTTGCTGACTTACTCATCGGCAGACTAAAAGCTCTTTTAATATTTACATATAATCCTCTGTTTNNAGTTTATTCTCTATTATCTCCTTTATTATTCCATATATTATAGCAAAAAGTGGAACCCCTATAATCATCCCCACTAATCCCAAAAACTTCCCAGTTACTAATATGGAAAATAATATCCAAAATGCTGATATTCCTATAGAGTCACCTAATATCTTTGGTCCTATTATATTTCCATCTATTTGTTGTATTATAAGTATTATAAGTAAGAACCATAAAGCCTTTGTTGGAGATACAAATAATATTATTATAAATGAGGGTATAGCTCCTATGAATGGTCCAAAGAACGGAACTATATTGGTTATTCCTACTATTACGGATATTAGTATAGTGTATGGCATCTTAGTTATTGTTAATATAATAAAGGTCAATATTCCTATTATGAATGAATCTAGTATCTTACCACTTAGAAACTTTCCAAAGGTATCATTACTCCTATGAGTTAGTTCCAAAACCCTATTAGCATGTTTCTCAGGAAATATTCCATATGTGACTTTTTTACTTAAAGCAAAGAACCGCTCTTTGTCTATAAGCAGGTACACGGATATTATAAGACCTAACACTAAATTCCATATGCTTGACGCTATATTAGTGATTATTCCGCCTAGAACAGGTATCAAATTTGCTGTAAATTTCACTATATAGTTAACAAACTGATTCCAGTTATCAGCTGCCAAGGTTAGATATTCTTCTCTTATATCTAGCTTAGTCATTATATCATTAAGTAACGTAGTAAGATTGTTTACATATATAGGAATATCATTAACTAATCCAATTATGCTTTGCATCAATTGTGGAAATACAAACTTAAGGAACAAATACATAAATATAAAGGCACTTATATAGGTAAGTAGTAGCCCAATTCCTCTTTTAGATTTTAATCTTACCTTTTTTATATGTTTATCCTTTAGTACTTTAGATTCAAAAAACTTCAACAAAAAGTTTAGTATATAAGCTATACTGAATCCTATAATAAATGGTTTTAATATAGTTGTAACCATGTGAAGTTTGTTAGATATTAGCCCTAAGTTAGATACGCCCAAATAAAACAGTATTATGCAGCTTACTACTATAAAGATATATATAGATATTGTAGTGTATTTCTCATTCCAATTTACTTTCATATCATTTCTCCTATGTATTATTTTTAAATTCTCTTTAAAAAGTTCTCTTTATTATACCCATTAATCACTATACTCTGTCAACAAGTTTTGGTTTTAAAAGTAACATATCCATTTTACTTTTATTTTAATTTATCTGCTGTAACGCTGCACCATCTTCAGGTTGGAGATAACAGTCTCTACGGTCCTATATAAGTTCAACTTAGTTTCACTTGATGATCATTGTTTCATATATTTCTTTTAAAACAACATCTCTGTTTTTCACAGCTTTAAATTTCTTATTTAATCGTCTTTTTAAGTTTTTTATATACCTCATATTAAACGGAAGATAGGGTTCTATATTTTTAATATATGCTCTTGAAAAATACTTTTTGCTTAATACTATAGAGAATAGTATCAGCATTAAGCAATTATTTTTAATTGTAGCTTTTATTTTATTTTCCTTTGGATGTTTATTAAAACATACTCCTTCTATTAAGTCATCTGTAAAATTTATAAGTTTATTAACTAGTCCATCTAGTTTATATCCTTTAGATAGTTGTGACATAACCGTCATATGATTATTCTTTAGGTCCTCTTCTACATCTTGCAAGTCATCAGCTAATTGCAGCAAAAATCCATAACCAATACAAAATTCTATCTCTTCTTTGGATAGATCACCATCTATTAAATATCCATCTGCTAAAACAGATGCCCCTCCTTTTTCTAAAGAAATTCCTAATATATCTTTTTCATAAGGAACAGATATACTTTTTTGTTGTTCCAAACTTCTTACCTGTCCTTCATATATTTGTAGCAAACTCTCATATACCTTTGGATATGATTGCCTTTCAAAGACTTCCTCTATTTTTTCTATAAGCTGATATATCTTTCTTTCATTTTCATTAATATTTTCTATCTTTTCACCTTTCAGTCTTTTCTGTAGTCTATTATTAAATTCCCTCTTTTCATTCATTGTAATATTTACATTGTCTAAATAATTATCAGTATATGGATAAAGCATGCTGTATCCGAACACCGCAGCAGAATACTTTATCCCCTTGCCTACTAAAACTTGAATGATATCTACAATCCATAGATTTCTCATTGCTTGACCTATTTCTTCAAAGGTAAGTTTAGAATCGAACTCTTTGCAGTCTCTTATAAACTTTTTTGTACTTTCCAAAAATCCTTCTTTCAGCTCCTTATCCATATTATTTAGATTAAATGCATCGTCATTCTCTATAAAATTATTTATTATATTTTCTGCTTTATTCATCCACTGATTTACTTCAGCCTTGTTTTCTGGAAAGTTATTTATTTGGACTATGATATCATCTACTAACTTGTCAAAGTTTTTTTCTCTTTCCCTCTTCTTAAAATATCCACTTTCTTTAAGCTCTAGTTTCAATGCATTATCGCAGCTCCACCATTTATTCATAAATAACTGATTGTAGTGATTCCATTGAAAATTTTTCTTCATATTTTCCCCCAATTTGATTTATAATACTATAATACCTATATTTTTATATAAAATAAAGCTTAACACTAATATGCTGTGTCAAGCTTTTTGTTTATCAATAATTACATGGTGTTGTTTCTACTCTTCTATAATAAATTGGGGAACCTTCTCCCACTTATGCCTATTCCATTCATGTTTTTGTTTGATCTTTTTATCTGTTTCTATATCTCCGGAAGTACCATTCTCTATAACATCGTTAACTTGTTTATATGTAAACCCTAAATTATCCTCATCAGTTTTTCCACTAAGTCCATCACTAGGTGCCTTATAAACTAAATCTCTTGGAAGTCCTAGAGCTGCTCCTACTGCCTGAACCTCTTCAGTGGTTAAATCTGCTATTGGATTGAAGTCAAAGGCACTATCTCCCCACTTTGTAGTATAGCCTACATATCTTTCAGATTTATTTCCTGTTCCTGCAACTCTATACCCATAACTAGCCCCTATAGCATAAAGTACTGTCATTCTAAGCCTTGGTGATATATTTATTTTCCCTTGCGAGGATATTTCTTCCTCCCCAATGGCACTAACTATTCCATCATATGCATCTGCAATGTTTACTATCTTATACTTTATTCCTAGGTTTTTAACTACTGTCAAACTGTCATTTATATCTTTTTGCTCTCCTCTTGGCATAAGAACGCCCATAACCCTGTCCTTTCCTAATGCCTCAACCAACAGCTTTGATACTACAGTACTATCCTTGCCTCCACTTATACCAATTACTGCTCCTTTAGCAGAGGGCTGATTATTAAAATATTCTTTAATCCAGTTTATTATATCCTTAGCAACTTTTTCTCCATTAAAGTTTTTTCTCATTTTAATGCCTCCATTTAAATGTTTTCTTTAAACATATTGTTCCCTTTTTCAGTTACTTCGAAATCATCAATCAATTTAATTATATAACGATATCCCATATATCTCAAATAAATTTCATCTTAGTTTATCCTCTCTAGACCTTATGCATTGCTACCTTTACCCTGAGTAGATTATAGCACCACAGCAAATAACCCATAGATATATTTGAGTAAATTTTGCTTTATCCTACTCTTTTATAATAAAGTGTTGTTAATTGAATGGAAACTTGTCCTCCTTATATAAAAATACCAATACCCTGTCCACAGAAGTATATGTCCATCAACACTTCTTTAAAAAAGAGTAAGAAATATGAAAACACATATGAAGTACAACTAATATTCAGGTTGAATTTCAACTCAGCCTAAATATTAGTTTTACCCTTTAATCCTTAACCGTTCACTATTTCTCCTCCATTTATGTGTATGGTTTGCCCTGTTATGTAAGATGCCATATCTGAAGCTAAAAATACGTAAGCTCCTGCACATTCCACCGGTTGCCCAGCTCTTCCCATAGGGGTATTAGCCCCAAATTTAGCCACTTCTGTTTCAGTAAAACAAGAAGGTATAAATGGAGTCCATATAGGTCCTGGCGCCACGGCATTTACCCTTATTCCTATCTTTTCTTTAGATAGAGCTGTTGATAACGATCTAGTAAGGGCTACAATGGATCCTTTTGTCATGGAATAATCTATTAAATTTTCATGACCACTATAAGCAACTACAGAAGCTGTATTTATTATAGAAGCTCCTGATTTTAGATAAGGCATAACAGCCCTAGTCATATAAAAAGTGCCATATACATTGATCTTAAAGGTTTTATCGAATTGTTCATTTGATAATTGTTTAATGTCCTTGCATTCATATTGAACTGCTGCGTTGTTAATCAATATATCTATTTTCCCATATTCATCTATAGTTTTAGTTGCTACACTATTACAGAAATTGCTATCTTTAATGTCTCCAGCTATTAAGGTGCACTTTCTACCTGTGGCTTCAACTAGTTTTTTAGTTTCTTCTGCATCCCTATGCTCATTATAATATACAATTACCACATCAGCACCTTGTTTACCATAGGCTACGGCTATTGCCCTTCCTATTCCACTATCTCCCCCCGTAATTATAGCAACCTTATTTAGAAGAATATCTCCCTTTTTATTATAATCTTCATTGTCATATATAGGTGATGGTTTCATATCGTACTCAAAACCTGGATGTTGGTTTTGATGTTGAGCCGGAAATGATGTTGGAAAGTTCATAATTTTCCTCCTTAGGTTTTAAATTATCATACTATTTATATGATTTCCCTAATTTATACTTTTTATGTTTAAAGTATATCCATATACTATCAACTTCAATTAAGTATCTCTATAATTCTATAAATGTTTATTGATGTCATTATTGGCCTATCTAGCCAGTGACTAGAGCATCCACAATAATCTAAAACAATGCATTGAGGTTTAAATCCTAATCTTAATGCCTTCCATCCTCCAGACATAAGATTAAGTATACATGCTACTCCTATAATTCCAACACTGCTGTTTTCAATTATATAGGAAGATAATAACATGGACTCATGCGGTATCACATATACCTGAAAATTCATCCTTTTTCCTAACTCTGTTAATTCATTTACATTGCAGTTCTTTGAGCACCCTAAACATATATATCCATTAGANGATTTCTTCGATGAGCATTTTTTATCCACTTGTCTCATACATGCAGGTAGAAAAACTTTTTTCTCCTTTGTATCTAAAAACTCAGTTCTATAGACTTTATTCATGACTTCTGCAGAAATCATATTAAAAAAATATTGATTTTTTCCCTTTCCACAATAAAAAAAATCCTCTTTTTCCTTATGCTTATTTAAAGAATGCTCTAAATATATAGAAACTTTTTCTACATACTGTCCTAGATATTTCTCACATTTTTCATATAAATATCTACTTTTTGTAATTGCCATGTGAAATAGCTTCTCTATATACTTATCATCTTTTAGCTGTAAAAACTTTGCCCAATTGACTAGCCTTATAATTTCTTCTTTAAAATCTCCCGTAGCTTTCATCCACATTAAAGTAAGGTTGAAATCTTTAAATCCTATACTGTGTTCTTTATTTTTTCTTTTTATCAAAACACTTGAAATAAGTTTTCCCCTTATTGTATCCACCTTTTCTTTTAAGATTTCTCTCTGCCTAAGATTGTTTAACAAATTAAATATATAAATTTTCTTAGAACAAAACCCTCTTCCATAAGCTATATACTCTTGCAACATTACCCCTATCATCAAGAATTCTATACCATATTCTTCTTTAGATCTAATATGTTCTATGTGATTATCATGTATAAATTTCATAAAATCATCTAAATACAAACTTCCATCACTTAAAATGTTTATTATTATATTATTACTTAAATAGGCTACTGTCTTATAGTATTGTGTCGAATTTAACTGATGTCCTTTTAATGAATAAGGACTAGTCTCCATATTAAACTCCCCCTACTTTCCACTAAATATTAAGATGTTCTTTTGTACAGACTTAGCAGGATGTTACCTCCTATATATCATGTTACATTATTAACTTTTCTTTAACAAGCTTTTGAATCCTTTCCAAAGTTTTTGTAATAAAGTAAAAAGTCCCATACAGCTCATAGTATAGCTGTATAGGACTTTTTAAAATTAGTAGATCACTTAGTTTTCTCCCAATATAGAGTTTATTTCGTTTTTATATCTATCTGCTTTCACACCAAAGATTGCTTGTATTCCATTACCTACTTCAACAACCCCTGAAGCACCTAAGGCTTTAAGCTCCTCCTTATTCACCTTAGTTTTATCTTTAACTTCTACTCTAAGCCTTGTTATGCATGCATCTACACTTACAATATTTTCTTCTCCACCTAAGGCAGCTAATACTAAAGGGGCCTTTTCAACGATTTCACTTTTTGATCCTTTGGCTGCTTGATAATCTGCCTTAGTAAATAATTTTGTGTCCTCTTCATTCTCATCTCTACCTGGAGTCTTTAAGTTAAACTTTTTAATCATAAATGAGAATAATACATAATAAACCACTGCATAAACTACTCCAACTGCTATTACCATAAACCATTTTGTTGGAACTCCTGCGCCCGCTGGTAATAATCCGAATAGAGCAAAATCAATAACTCCTCCTGAGAATGTCATTCCTATAAACACATTAAGTATATCCATCAGCATAAAGGATATTCCTGCTAGCACACAATGGATACCATATAAAACTGGAGCAACAAATAAAAAAGTAAATTCCAATGGTTCAGTAATACCAGTTAAGAAAGAAGTAACTGCTGCTGCTACTAACAATGACCCCACTTGTTTTTTCTTAGCTGGTGCTGCAGACTTATACATAGCAAAGGCTGCTGCTGGCAATCCAAACATCATAAAGGGAAACTTTCCAGCCATAAATCTTGTAGTTCCACCTACTATTGTTGACATTGTGCCTGCTGAAGCACCTACCAAATCTGTCATACTTGATAGCTGAGCAAAATAAGCTGTATTAGCTCCTGCAATAGTCTGCCATGCTCCATTAACTAAAACTTGACCGTCTACAAAAGAACCAAACCAAAATGGTGTATAAAATACATGATGTAGTCCAAAAGGAATTAAAGCTCTTTCTATAATTCCATACAATAAAGTTCCTATGGAACCTGAATCCCTAACTAATATTGCAATAACTGAGATACCATTCTGTACCACTGGCCATGCAAAGGCTAAAATTGCTCCTACTATAGCCATAACCACAGATGTTATTATTGGTACAAATCTAGATCCTGAAAAGAATCCTATTACCTGGGGTAATTGAATTTCATGAAATCTATCGTGTAAAGCCGCTGTAACTATACCTGTAATTATGCCTCCGAAAACTGACATATTTAAAGTAAATATTCCAAGATTAGTTGTAACATAAGTACCATATTGTCCAACATTATCAGCAGTAACTACTCCTAATTGAGTAACCCCTAATGCTAATAGGGTTGAAACCACTTGATTCATTACTATAAATCCAAATACAGAGGCCAGTGCTGCTGTTCCCTTGTCTTTTTTAGCCAAGCCCACTGCTACACCTACTGCAAACAAAATAGGAAGGTTTCCAAATACAATGTCCCCTATATTTTTCATAACTGTTAATATAGCTGTAACAAACGGGATATTAACAAAAGCTATCAATGGTTCGTATACTGATGGCGGATTGCTTAATCCTGCTATTCCAAGAAGTGCTCCACCTACTCCTAATAATATACCTGCTATTGGCAAAGCTGCTATTGGTAACATTATAGCCTTACCTATTCTCTGCAAAAACTTAAGCATATATAATTCCTCCTTAATTATAATATATTTCTTATTATTCCTAGATAAGTATTGGTAATTCAATAATCCATTTCATTTGGTAGCTTATTCTAAAAATTAGGCAACAAAAAAAGACTCACATATAGCACATTTATAAATATATTTACCTAAAATAAATATATTTATAAGCGTCTGCTTATATCAAGTCTTGCCTGCATTACCAGTTACACCTTACCTATTTAATTATATACAAATTATATCATATTAAAAACTTAATGTAAACATTTAAATCAATTATATTTTATGGAACTTTTAAATCGTTCTATGTGTACAGTAAGAAAAGCAATTTCATTGTCGTCCACTGATAATTCTAGTTCCTCTTCAATTATTTCAGCTACTTCCCTTGCTATATTAAAGGACTCTTTATATGTTTTTCTAATGATTTTAGTTAACTCATTATCTAATGGTGAATTTTCCATAATCCTTTGAAGTGCAAATTTTATGTGGGTTAAGAATCTTGCATAATCCAAGGATTTTCTATCTATTTCTATACCTAATCTATCCTCCACATGCTCAACAATGGTATTTCCCAAATAACTATTTTTCAAAGTGTTAGATATCTTTCCATTGTTAATAGCAGAATGAATATGTAAAGCAATAAATCCTATTTCATCTTCTGGCATGGTGATATTAGCATAATTAGCAACTTTATCAGCTACCATTGTAGCTAATGTAAATTCTCTTCCATAAAGGGTTTCTATCTCTACTAAAAATGGGTTTTCTATAATCTCATTATTTTTTATTCTCTTTATTGAAAAATATAAATGATCAATAAGACCTATATGAATACTTTCATTTAAATCCTGATTTATTCTTTCTGAAACCTCATAAATTGCTTCCTCACAAATAGCTAGAAATTCATTATCTACTTTGTCTACTATATTATTAAAATTAGCTCTATTATTTCCATCAGCTATTGTAAAAATCTTATCAATTTTAGTGCCCTTAGGTATTTTATACCCTGGCTTTTTCCCAAATCCTATGCCTTTATCAAATAATATTTTTTCTTCTTCATTAGAGTTTACTAACACAATATTATTATTAAACACCTTAGAAATCACTTCATCCTGCTTAATCTCTGCCTTCATCTGTCCACCATCCTTCCTTAGGATTTATCTGAAACTTCAGCCGCTAGAAAAATAACTATATTTATATTATATAATATATTATTGCTATGATAAATAATGATTATTACATTATTCTCTTTATAGTTATTTTATATAATTTTTCACCTTCTTACTCTTTTTTAAAGAAGTGTTGATGGATATACATTTTTGTTGACAGGCTGCGGCTATCAAACTTTATGCTATTGTTTTTTAAACTGGGCATACCTCTCCCCTTAAATTCACCCTTGGAAATTCATAAACCCTAAGCTTATTCATTCCCTTCA
>DINW01000093.1 GCA_002423705.1 Clostridium sp. UBA5530 | reverse complement strand
AGAAAAAACTTCACACACTCATAAAGGATGAGGTTTATAATAACCTCATCCCTATATTAACTTCATGTTACTTTATTTCATCTACAGCCATATATTGCTTTAGTGCCTCTGGTACTGCAATAGTTCCATCTTCCCTTTGGAAATTTTCTAATATTGCTGCTACTGTTCTTCCTATAGCTACTCCTGATCCATTTATAGTATGAACAAATTGAGGCTTATCTTTTTGATTTTGTTTAAACTTTATATTAGCTCTTCTAGCTTGGAAATCTTCAAAGTTACTACAGCTAGAAATCTCTACATACTTATTGTAGCTTGGCATCCAAACTTCGATATCATATTTAAATGCAGCTGTAAATCCTAAATCACCCTTACATATCTTAACTACTCTAT
Source organism: Clostridium sp. UBA5530 (assembly GCA_002423705.1). Lineage (GTDB taxonomy): Bacteria > Bacillota > Clostridia > Clostridiales > Clostridiaceae > Clostridium_X. Next base: position 7,190 of record DINW01000093.1, on the reverse strand, counting down.
ATGGTAATCCTAATCCTTGAAGAACACCTTCTGCATCCTTAACTAACATTTCTAATTCATTATAAGATTCTTCTGGTTTTACAAATTTAACAAGCTCAACCTTATTAAATTGGTGTTGTCTTATTAATCCTCTTGTATCTCTTCCAGCAGATCCAGCCTCTGATCTAAAACATGCACTATATGCTACATGTTTTACTGGTAAATCTTCTCCTCTAAATATTTCATCTCTATACATATTAGTTACAGGAACCTCTGCAGTTGGAATTAGAAAATAGTCTTCATCTGCTATTTTAAAAGCATCCTCTTCAAACTTAGGAAGCTGACCTGTACCTGTCATAGAAGTTCTATTTACCATATAAGGAACAAACAATTCCGTATATCCATTGGATGTATGAGTATTTAAAAAGTAATTTATTATAGACCTCTCTAACCTTGCTCCTAGTCCTTTATATACAGTAAATCTAGAACCTGTTATTTTTCCTGCTCTTTCAAAGTCTAGTATATCTAAATCACTTCCTAAATCCCAGTGAGCTTTAGGTTCAAAGGAAAATTTAGTTGGTTCACCCCAAGTTCTCATTTCAACATTATCTTCGTCTCCCTTTCCTTCTGGTACATTTTGGTTTGGTATATTAGGTATTCTTAGCATTATATATTTTATACTTTCATCTATTTCATCTACTCTTTCATCAAAAGCCTTTATGTCGTCACCTATTTTTCTCATTTCTTCCATTATAGGTGCTACATCTTCTCCTGCTTTTTTAAATTTAGGTATTTCCTTTGATACTTGATTTCTTTTTGCTTTCAATTCCTCAACTTTAACTAATATACCTCTTCTCTCTTCATCTAGCTCTATAGCCTTATCGATTTGTGATATATCAAAATTTTCTCCTCTATTGGTCATTGCAGCTTTAACTTCTTCTGTGTTATTTCTAAGCATCTTTAAATCTAACATTTTATTTCCTCCTTATAATATTTTGTTGAAAACCAAACTAAGCTCAACTTTTATTTGTAAACAAAAAAAGCTTCTCATCCCAAAAGGGACGAAAAGCTCCGCGNNTAAATTCTACCATATTAATACTATTCTCTTCATAGGTTTTATTATATAAACTTTTCTATTTATTATAATATTTACTTTTATTAATGTCAACATAGGCTATTATTTTTTTAAGGTCTTGGTGCTTATTATATCTATTCCTGTATTAAGTATATTTTTACAAACTATATCTCCTGACTTTATATTAGGCCCCACATATATTCTACTTAATGCCTTAGAACACTCTATCCACAAATCTTTATTTATAGGAGCACTGCTTTTTACAGGAAGCACCTCATACTTTTCTGAACCCTTTATTCTTATCAAGGTTGTTAAAATATCTTTATTAGATTTTATTTTATTTTTAGCTACATTTATACCTTCACTACACAAGTTTCCTTCAACGTCAATATCTTTTTCATTTGAATATATATCTAGAACACATTTTTTATCACAACCATCACATATAGAAATTTTGAACATGTATAAATCTCTCCCTACATTTCATCAAATTCCTTTATTCTATTTAAAACCATTTTGGAGTCCTTGGAATCTCTAACTATCTCATTAAGCCTCTTTCCTGTTTCCCTGGCTAATATACTTATTATTCTACTAAGGCAATATGCCCCTTGGCAATCTCCAAAGGATACACCCGTTCTTCTTTTAACTCCCTCCACGGTTCTAGCTCCTAAAGGTCTTCTAATACTATCTATTATTTCTGCCTCCGTTATTTCATTACATAGGCAGATTATATTGGCATACCTTTTATCTAGTTTTATCAATTCATTTCTTTCTTCATTAGTAAGGCTTTTAAACTTATATATATCCCTTCTTTTATCTATAAAATCCTTCTTTTCTTTACATTTTAAATTATTCACTATTGTTTCACATATCATAGTAGAAATTGCTGGAGTTATTGTAACTTCACTATTGTGATTTCCTGTTATTTTAATATACCCTTTATTGTCCATCTCATTGTCATCTATAATAACCATATCCTTATAAAACAATCCATTATACATATTAGTTATAGATTCTGTATCTATATCGTTTACCCATTTACTTATTTTATCTACTGTTTCATTAAGATCTAAATACTTTTCCCCTATATATGCTCCAGTTATAGTCTCATTAAAAGTTGGTAGTATATATGACTTTTCATCATTTTCCTCCATTGAAAATATAACATGATTAAAGTATTTTTTATAACTATTGTCTAATAAAAAGGAACTTAGAACCTCTTTATTGTTTGATGTTTTTATTTCTTTTTCTATTTTATAGTTTTCTCCTGGTGTAGTATTTACTACCACCTTACATGTAAATTTATTTTTATTTGTAGTAACCCTTAATCCTTTAGATATTTTTTGAATATCTAATACTTCTTCTTGGAACCTAAAGCTTACGCCATTGTCAAAAGCTATTTCACCATAGGCCAATGCTAAATCATATGGACAAACTATTCCTGTAGATTTAGAATATATAGCTAGTTTTACATCAGAGCTTAATTTTGGTTCCATGGCTATTGCTGTAGTGCCTCCTATAAGTTCTATATCCTTTACGCCTCTTTTAATAGCCCTATTATAAATTTCTCTAAGTTTTTCAGCCTTGTCATCACTATTAGCTATAAGTAAGGACCCTATTCTCCTAAACGGTACATTGAATTTTTTTGTTATGCCGTCAAACATAGAATTNNTTACCCATTATCTGTAACCTTGCCATAAGATCATTACTGCCACCTATGCCATCGTTTACTATTGATGTGTTTATAGATGCTACATCATCTGCAATATCATAATCTTTTTCTATTACAGCTATATTTAAATTATATTTTGAAAGCTCATATGCTACAGCACATCCTATAAGACCCCCTCCTAATATAAGTACATCATAATCCATTAGGGTCTTCACCCACCTTTCATAACATCAATTAAAGATAGTTACTAAAAACCTTCTATACTAACATTATAGCAAAAAAATATAATTTTAATAATATGTAAAAAAATATTAGGCTATAGAATAGCTAATTTAAAATTAGCCATCCAATAGCCTATACCATATATTATTTAACTAGTTTTTCTAACATACTACCTAATTCATTAATTAGTTGACCATACTTTGCCCAATCTCCACTCTTTTGAGCTTCTATTGCTTTATCATATAAATCTTTTGCTTGCTTTAAACTTTCTTTAGACTCTGTAGTACCACCTGGATTTGATGGAATTGATGGTTCTTTACTTGGTTTATTTGTCTTATTTATCTCTCCAAATAAAGCAGCTAATGCATTTTCTACATTATCTTCCATAACTACATTCTCTCCATAAAGAGCGATTACTCTCTTCATTTCAGGTATACTCTTTTCTCCATCTGCCACTATATATAAAGGCTTGATATACAATAAAGAATTCTTAATTGGAATTATTAATGTATCTCCAAACTTCGTATTAGATCCTTTGGATTTCCATAGTGATATTTCCTTTGATATTTCAGTATCTTGGTTAATTTTGTTATTAAATAATACTGGGCTATATACACCTTTTTGTGGAGGAAATTTATATAGAACTAACTGTCCATAATTTTCTCCGTCCATTCTTGCCCCTAGTATTGATACCATATTTTCTTTTGATTTTGTGTTAAAGTAATCTAAGATAACCATCTCTACATTTTTTTCTCCTGGCAATCTAGTTACCATATAAGAAGATTCACTATTCGGATTTTCCTCATCATAATCCATCTTCTTAGATGATTCCCATAAATCATCACCATTGAAAAATACCCCTGGATCTGTCATATGGTATTTTTCAAGAACTTTCTTTTGAATATTAAATAAATCTTGAGGATATCTTAAATGTTCTTTAAAGCCCTGTGGCATTTCATCTATATCTTTAAATAATCCCTTAAACATTTTAGATAAACTTTCTACTATAGGATCATTTTTATCTGATACATAAAAATCTACAGTTCCATCATAGGCATCTACTATTACCTTTACAGAGTTCCTTATATAGTTTATATCTTTGTATGGTTCAGAATAAGGAAATAAGTTAGTTGTTGTATATCCATCTATAATCCAATATAACTTTCCATCATTAACTGCCATATATGGATCTTTATCATATTTTATAAATGGAGCTATTTTCTTTACTCTTTCTATGATATTTCTATTAAATAATATTTTACTATCCTTTGTTATATCCTTTGAAAGAATTATATTTATATCTTGTTCCTTTATAGCATAGAGTACTCTATTTAAAAAATTCATGTGCACTCCATCTTTTCCATCATAATTATTAGTTTGATTTTCTCCACCCTTTGGTGCATCAAATTCACTGGTTAAAGTATTTACTATAGCATAGCTATCTGTACTTTCACCAAAATATATTCTTGGATTATCCAATTTTATATCTGTGGAATTCACAGGTGGTATGTCGTTTATAAGAAATTTAGGTTGACCTTCTGCAGTAACCTTGCTTACTTCACTCATGACTAAACCATATCCATGGGTATATTTTAAATGCTTATTTATCCAAGTATTAGGCTCTATACTTGTATTATCTATTTCTCTAGGAGCTATAAATACTTGTCTATATTCACCATTTACATTATATCTATCTACATCTATATCATTAAAGTTATAATAATATCTTATATTCTGTACTTGATTATAGAAGTCCAAGGATGGTTTAAATGAATTTATTTTTATGTTGCTTATAATATCGCTATTAACTTCAAGATCTTCCTTTGTAAAATCATTTTTTATTTCAAAATTAGATTCTTTAATATTAGCTATATTAAATGCCTGTCTTGTAAATTCTATATTATTCTTTAAGTATGGTTTTTCTAGTTCTAATTCATTTGCTTTCACTAAAAATCTTTGAGCTACAGCTTGTGCTGGAGCTTGTAGTATTATTAGAACAAAAATAACCGCTACTGATATCACTATAGGCTTTATCTTCTTCTTTCTTATACTTATAAATACTATTATAGCTGATATTATGCTTACTATTGATATAGCCCTATAAAGTCTTAATGTTATTTTTAAGTCCGTATAGCTAGCTCCGAAAGCAACTCCATTAGGACTATAAACTAAATAATAGGAGTTCAACAAATACTTAACTGATACCATTATTAGAATTAAAAAAGCTAATATAGCTAATTGTTTACCTGCAAACCCAGTTAATCTGCTTTTCATATATCTAACCTTCTCATGAGAATCAGTTATATGAATATCCTGCATTTTATCCTTTATTATTAAGGATGCATATGCTAACAATGTTATTACTATAAGAATAACAAGTATCACCATAAAGGAATTATATATTGATTGTATTAGTGGAAGTTTAAATATATAAAATGAAACATCCTTACTAAAAATAGGATCATTTATATTGAAATTAGTTGAATTATTAAACTGAAGTATGCTATACCAGTATTTATTGGCTACACCATAAGAAATAAATAAAGATAAAATTAGGTTTATGATAATAAATATTTTATTTTCTTTACCTTTTATTTTACCGTCACTCTCTAAATTAACCTGGTTTAAATAGCTTCTTCTTATGCTCTTATAATAAAGATATATAGCTAAAAAACATATTATGAACATAGGAATCATGAACTTAAGAATTGATATTATTTTAGTAAAATACACTGTTACATATCCTAAACTGTTAAACCATTGATAATTTACTACAAAATTCAGTACCTTGTCTAAAGAAAGAAATATAACTAAAAGTATAAGTATTATAGCTGTTAGCGTATGTTTCTTTTTCATTCCTTTCACCTCTTTCTAATTTTTAATTTTAAGTAACTAACAATTTATTATTTTCTAGTTCCACCATTATTTTTTTCATATCCTCATGGCTTTCAGCTGCTATAGTATGTAAATGAATTCCACCAGTCAGCAAAGATAATGGTTCTGCATTATGTTCAGAAAACTTTTGTAAAAAATTATCTAAATCATTTATATTTTTTATCATAAGCATGGCTTTTATTTCCCCATACACAGGGTGCTCCACTATAACATCCTCAATGGTTCCGCCATATCTTATAACAATTAATAACTCATGTCGCATTTCTTGTCTTGTGTGATTAACAGCTATTACTCTTCTCACCTTATAGTCTTGATTCTCATATATTATATACCCATCTGGTGTAGCTATTATATTGGCCCCGCTAGCTCTTAGAATAGCAATATCCTTAACAATTACCTGTCTTGTAACCTGAAATTTTTTTGCAAGATCACTTCCCTTTTGGGGTTCCTTGGAACTGATAAGTAACTTTCCTATTTGGGATCTTCTTTCCTTAGAAGTCAAACTATCACCACCCTAACTAATATTATCACATTTTTGTAATATATCTAGCATATCTGTCTTATCTACATTATTATTATGATGATTTCTAACTGCATATACTATATCTTCATCATAACCTAAATTTTCTAAAAGCAGGGCTCCATATTCACCATGATTATAATATATATCTACCTTTTTGCTTTTAGATTTTTGTATTCTTCCCCTTGTAATCTTATTGACTATCACTAAAATAGACTTATCTATTACCGTTAGTGTTGTTCCTATTTTTCCTATGTCATGCAATAATGCCAATGTTCTCAATTTCTTTGCATTAATATGTTTATATTGTTTTTGAAATTCATCACAAAGTTTAGCAACTCTAATACTATGTTGCTGTTCACTACTTTTCAATTTAAAAAATATGTCCTTTTCTTCAGGGGTTAAATTCTCGTTTACATAATCTATATCTGTGTGTTTAAAATAAGAACTAACACCCCAGAAAAACTGTTTTACTCTATAAATCATATATTCACCCTTTATATTTGTTTAGATTATATCTATATACTGTAGTTATCAGCCTTTTAATCTCTTGATAAAGCATATATCTCTAAAGATAAGCAATTTAAACCTCATTTGAACTTAAATTCACTTAATAAAGTCCCTAATAAATATTTTAATAAATAAATTCATTTTACTCAATTAATATTATATAAATATATGTATTTATATAATATTTAACTATTATAATAATTTTTTTAAAAAACTTAAAGGTATAACTATACTTCTTTAAGGAGCGTCTTCTGTATGTAATAAAAAAACCATGAAGACTATCTTCATGGTTTTTTGGTGGAGATAAAGAGATTCGA
>DINW01000080.1 GCA_002423705.1 Clostridium sp. UBA5530 | reverse complement strand
TGACATTTTTGTTTTCCTCCTTTATCCACTATTTCATAAACACTGCCTAGTGTTTTCTTTTTTACAAAAGTTGGAGCCCACGAGCGGGCTCGAACCGCCGACCTCCACCTTACCAAGGTGACGCTCTACCTGCTGAGCTACATGGGCACTCAAAGCAAAAGTGAGATTTCTCTCACCTTATATAAGGTTTTTACCTTTATTATTCTAATATTTTTTTTTCATATTGTCAATATATTTATATTATAAATTTTTCAAAAGTTATGTTTTACTTAGACACTTTTCTAGCTTTCTCTTCACCCTTTGAAGGGCATTATCTATGGATTTTGCATGTCTATCCAAATCGCAGGCTATTTCTTGATAGGATTTCCCATCTAAGTATGACATCAGCACTTCCATTTCTAAATCTGATAGCACTTGTCCTATTTCTTTTTCTATATGTTTCATCTCTTCTTGACTTATTACCAGTTCTTCTGGGTCCGTAACCTTAAGTCCAGCTAGCACATCTAAAAGAGTTCTATCTGACTCTTCCTCATATATGGGCTTATTTAAAGATACATAAGNNAGGGATATGCTTTTGTCTAGTAGCAGTTTTTATAGCTGTGATTATTTGCCTAGTTACACACAATTCTGCAAAAGCTTTGAATGACGCTAATTTGTCAGGCCTAAAATCCCTAATAGCCTTATAAAGACCTATCATTCCTTCTTGATATATGTCTTCTTTATCTGCACCTATTAAAAAGTAAGATTTAGCTTTGGATTTTACAAAGTTTTGGTATTTATTTATTAGGTATTCTTGTGCTTTTTTATTTCCATTTTTGGCTTCTATAACTACTTCTTCATCAAGTTTATCATCAAATTCACCTTTTATCTTTGCCACGCTCCCCTTACTTTCCATAGCATCCCCTCCAAACTATACGTCATGCACCTTCATTATATGTCACTACCAATTTATAAGTCAAGCTATATCAATGGCTTCTGCGAATTTTCTCAAGTTTTTCTAGTATTTCTTTATCCACCATATCTTCTAGCAAATTTCTCTTATTCTCAATAACCTTTTCTGATTTCTTTTTTATTTTATTTTCTATCTCTTTCACCTCAAAATAGAACTCCAAAGAGGAAGTCCTTATGGCCCCTCTTTGAAAGGTTACTTGTTGTTCTAAAGAATCAGATGTTACCACTACTACCTCAGTTTTCCTACCAATATTGTTTACGCATCTTTCTATGTAGCTATCAGCAGTTTCTCCATCTTTGGTAAAAACCACATTAATATTTCCATATTTGCTTTTGTTTTCTATGTTACCCTGAACTAAATGGCCATCAAATACTAATATGACCTTATCTCCTGTAAAACTTGCATAATTGTGAAGTATTTCCATAAGTTTATTTCTTGCAGTATCATAACTGTAATCTTTCATTTCTCTCAATTCTGGCCAGTGATTTATAACATTATATCCATCTACAAATACAATTCTCACTTTAATACCTCTAAATAAGTCTAGACTTCATCACTTCATACATCATTATTCCGCTTGCCACAGAAGCATTTAAAGAGTTAACTCTCCCTGCCATAGGTATTCTAATTACGACGTCACATTTTTCTTTGGTTAGCTTAGACATACCTTTTCCTTCACTTCCTATTACCAAAGCCACTGCACCTTTAAAGTCAGCATTATAGCTACTTTCACTTCCATCCGCATCAGTTCCATATACCCAGATATTTTGCTTCTTTAATTCATCAATTACATTGTTTATATTGGATACTTTAGCAATTTTCATGTAGTTTATAGCTCCTGCTGAAGTTTTATAAACCGTTGCCGTTACCCCAACATTTCTTCTTTTAGGAACTATTATTCCATGAACGCCACATAGCTCTGCAGTTCTTATTATGGAGCCTAAATTATGAGGGTCTTCAATTTCATCTAAAATCACTATAAAAGGGGATTGTTCTTTTTCCTTAGCATATTGTAAAATATCTTCAACCTCACAATATCTAAAAGGAGTTATTATAGCCGCAACCCCTTGATGAGCCTGACCTTGACTTAAAGAGTCTAGTTTTTTTCTATCTACCTCTTTAGCTACTACTCCTTTTTCCTTTGCTAATGCCATTATTTTTATGATGGAGCCTTCCTTGTCTCCTTTAGATATTAATATCTGTTCTACCGTAGTAGTTGATTTTAAAGCTTCAATAACGCCATTTCTTCCAACTACTAAATCTTCTCTTAATTCCTCTTTATTATTAGGCTTATTTCTTTGCTCTTTATTGTCTTTAACTAGACTTTTAGGTGTTTTTTTTATTTTTGCCATTTTGTTCATCTCCTTTGTTAATAGATGTTTTAACCTTATCAAGTGAAACTTAGTTTCAGGTGGAGTTTGTACTCCAACTGAAGGTTAGTTGAACTTATCCAGGGGCGTAGCTGCTGTTATCTCCAACCTAAAGAGAGTGGAGGGTTACAACAGGTAGACATCAGGTGAATTATTTCCTAAATATCTTTCCTTAATCTCTACCATTTTCCCGCAAGTCATTTTTCCCTCTGGACATGTGCCTTTTACACAGGCTGGTCCCGCATATTTAAATAAGGTTGGTGCTACTTTTTTAACCTCTTGAACCATTTTTTCTGCCATGATTCTAATCTCCCACTGAGCTCTATTGCAACATCTATGCTTAAAGAAATTCATAAGAGATCTAGCATTCATAGTAAAAACTATCTTAGTTTCACAAGCATTAGGAAAAACATATCTTGCATCTTCGATGGCTTTTTTTTCTGCAGCTTTTTCTTTCATTCCCTGATTTATATATTTTTCTTTTAGTGTCCATGTTAGTTTGTCATAAGCCTCCTGACATTTTTCCATAGCTTCTAAGTATATCTTTTTTGCCTCTTCATCTTTTTCTATGGAAGGAGGTATTATGTATTCAAACTGATCTAACTTAACATATCTTTGACTTTGCTGTGAATAGGATGCTAATCTATGTCTAACCAATTGATGGGTTAAACTTCTAGACACCCCTTCTACTGCAAAGGTAAAACTTACATGTTCTATCGGTGATTCGTGACCATAGGACATTAGCATATTTAAAAATTTTTCTATGTTTTCCTGATCTAATCCCTCCATTATATCATCAACACCACTTTGGCTATAACAAAGCTTTGCAGCCGCCGCTATTAATTTTTCTGGTTCTCCTGTATATTGTATAAGTGAGACTCTCAAAGCCATATATACTCCTCCTAATTATTATTCTCTCTTATTTCTATAGATTTAACCATTATTTCTTCTAACCTTTTTATATCATTTATCATATATAAATATCCTATAAGGGCTTCTAAGCCTGTAGCATTTCTGTATTCTCGAACATCTGCATTCTTAGGTACACTAGGAGATTTAGCATTTCTTCCTCGCTTAAATATTGATATTTCTTCCTCTGTTAGATATTGTTCTAATTCTTTTGATATATCGCTTTGAGCCGAAGCTTTTACAAAATTTATAGCTTTTACATGAAGTTTATGACTTGATAGGCCTTTATGACCTTTTAGTATGTAGCTTCTTATATACATTTCATAAACTCCATCACCTATAAAGGCTAAGGTTAGGGGACTCAATAATCTAGCCTCATCCTTGGTTAATGTTTCATGCAAAAATTTTTCTTCCATATTTTCTCTCCTCTTGGTTTAGTAGCTCTCCACCTATAGATAATCTTAAAAAGGAGACTGCCTACAACAGCCCCCTTTTATTTAATCTTGCTTTAAATGCCATCTAACACCTTGTGGAGTGTCTTCCAAAACTATGCCTTGTTCCTTAAGTTCATCTCTTATCTTATCTGATAAGGCCCAGTTTTTTTCTTTTCTAGCCCTTTGTCTTTCCTCTATTAGTTTTTCAACATGGTCTTCCAAGGTTCCTTTAGTAGACTTTTCAAGAATACCTAAAGGACTTCCAAGTTCCCTTATCATATCTAAGGCATATTGAATCAATAGTTTTGATGAATTCCCATCAACATTTATATTTATATCTCTTATTAAATCAAATATAATAGAGATTCCATCCGCCGTATTGAAATCATCATCCATCTTTTCTATATATTTATTTCTGAATTCATCTAAAACTTTTATATACTGTTTTTCCTTATGTTCAAGCTGCTCTTTCTCAACTTCTTCTAATAGACTTTCTAAATTTCCTATGGCATTATATAGTCTATCTATAGATGATTTAGCTGAATCTAAAAGTTCTATGCTAAAATTCATTGGAGTTCTATAGTGGGCTGAAAGCATAAAAAATCTTAACACTTCTGGGTCATATTTTTCTAACATTTCTCTTACCGTAAAGAAATTGTTTAGAGACTTAGACATTTTTTTATTGTTTATGTTAACAAATGCAGCATGAAGCCAGTATTTTGAAAAAGGTTTACCACTTCTAGCTTCGCTTTGAGCTATTTCATTTTCATGATGTGGAAACACTAAATCTGATCCACCTGCATGTATATCTATGGTTTCTCCTAAAAGTTCATGGGCCATGCATGAGCACTCTATATGCCAGCCAGGTCTTCCCATACCCCATGGGCTTTGCCATGCAGGTTCTCCTGGTTTTTGTGCCTTCCATACTGCAAAATCCATAGGATCTTTCTTTCTATCATCTACATCAATTCTTGCACCAGCTTGTAAATCCTCTAGATTTTGTCCTGAAAGCTTGCCATATTCTTCGAACTTCTTTGTGCTAAAATATACATTCCCTTGAACTTCATAAGCATATCCTTTCTCTATAAGAGAATTTACAAATTCTATTATCTCATCTATATGCTCAGTAGCCCTTGGATTTACTGTAGCTCTTTTTATTTTTAATCCATCAGCATCTGTATAGTATTCCTTTATAAATCTATCTCCAAGTTCCCTTACAGTTGTTTTCTCCTCGTTGGCTATCCTTATCATTTTATCATCTATATCAGTAAAGTTTTGAACAAATTTAACATCATATCCTCTATATTCTAAGTACCTTCTAATGGTATCAAAGACTATAAAAGTTCTAGCGTTTCCTATATGAAAGAAATTGTATACAGTTGGTCCGCACACATACATTCTTACTTTCTTATCTATTATAGGTATGAAATCTTCTTTTTTCTTTGTAAGAGTATTATATAGCTTAATCATAGAAATTTTTACCTCCATTGCACTGAAATATACAGTAAAATACAACTATATTATATCATAGAAATTTATAACATACTAACATTAGTTAGTTTTTAATTTTTTTATTCTAGTCATTATCTCTTCTATAGTTATAAGCTCAGTAGATTCTAAAGCTGAATCCTTATACTCCACTAATCCTTCCCCTATATACTTTCCAACAGTTATTCTTATGGGAGCTCCAATAAGATCTGCATCCTTAAATTTCACTCCTGCCCGCTCTTCTCTGTTATCTAATATAGCTCTTACTCCTAATTTTTTTATCTCCTCATATATATGGTTTGCCCACTGATTTTGCTCTTGGTTTTTCCATACCGCAACTATTACAGCCACCTCATAAGGACATACACTTATTGGCCAGCAAATAGCATCTTCTTTACCATTGATTTCAACTATTGTACCAAGAATCTTGCTTAAATTTAAAGCTATATCGCTTAAAACTAAGTTATTGTCCTCCCTTGAATTTACTAATAACTTCTTATGTATTCTCAATTGGCCTATTTTTATATAGTGTACTATTTCCATAGGATTTTCACATTCATTACAAATATCATGATTTTGCCCAGTCTTAAAATCTCCAACTATTCCTTGAAAATCCCTATTGTAATTTACGTTTATATAATGATAGTCTGTTTCATTGGCTCCAACAATAAGATTTTTAGTTTTTACTATTTCTTCATCCACTAATAATTTATCTGTCTTTATTCCTACAGGACCTGCAAATCCAACATTAGCTCCTGTGACTTCCCTTACAGTATCCTCATCAGCCATTTTCATAACTCTACAATTTTTTATAAACTCTTTTATTTTTTCTTGGCTAACTTCTCTATTTCCTAAAACCATCACTGCCACCTTTTCATTATCTATATCATAAATAAGAGTTTTAGCTATATTTTTCTTCCCCACATTAAGAAAAGTAACTAAGTCTTCTATAGTTTTAATATTAGGTGTGAATATCTTATTTCTTTCTCTTAATAGGTTCTCATCACATTGGCAATGTTGTATTTTAGCAAGCTGTTTCTTTTCTAAGGATCCACATTGATTGCAATATAATAATTCTTCATCTCCTAAATTGCTTTTTACTAATATTTCTTCCTCTAAAACTATATTATTTTCATATACCTTTTTCGTTATAGCCTCAATTCCCATGATCCTTAGGTCCTCTATTAATTGTTTTTTTAAGCTTTCATAGTTTACTTCAATGTTTTCATAATCATTATTTACTTCTATTAATTCCAACATAATGTTATCCTTGCATCTTAGTAAACCCTGCTTAGGCTTTTCCTTTTCTTTAAAGCCCCTATTAAAATTATGAAATTTCATAGAAAATCTTTTGTTACTTTCCAAGTCTATTGAGAAAGTTGATATAAACTTAGATATGTATTTTTCACTGAAAGAATATACTTTTCCATACTTTTCTTCAACCCTAAACCCATGAACCTCCTGTGGTAAAAAATAAGATGGACTATATTCTTGGCTATTTATATTTTCTAATGTGTTTCTGAATACATTTTTTATTTCCTCTATAGCTCTAACTCCTAAGGGTAATAAGGTAAATATTCCTGATGCTTCCTTCCTTATTAACCCTGCTCTAAGCATTAATTTATAGCTTTCTAAGTCCTTAGTAGCTTCCGCTGGAGCATTTCTCAAAGTTCCTATAAACATGTCCTTCATTTTCATATTTGTCATACCTCCACTATCTCTATGTTACTTCATAGAAAAAGGCCATCTTAAAAGATCAGCCTTTTACTTTAAACTTACTACTTTTATTCTATTGGCAAGCTAAGTATTCTGCCAAAGCTAAATCTTCTGGAGTAGTGACCTTGATATTTGAATAACTGCCCTCATAAAGATAAACTTCAGCACCGCAGCTCTCCATAACCATAGTATCATCAGTAACCTTTAGTTGTTTCTTTCTGCATTGTTCATGAGCCCTTATTATAGCTTCATACTTAAAACATTGAGGGGTTTGCACTGCAAAGAGGGAGCTCCTTTCTAAGGACTTTTCGGAAAAGCTGTGATTATTTCTTACCTTTATAGTATCCTTAGGTGTTACTCCACAGGCTGCTGCTCCATATATACTAGCATACTTAATTCCTTCTTCTATAATTTTTTCTGATACAAAGGGTCTTGCTCCATCATGGATAAGAACTATATCACATTTTTCTATAGCCATAAGTCCATTATATACAGAATCCTGTCTCTCTGCTCCACCCTGAACTACACCAATTATCTTGTTAAACTTATACCTTTCAAGAATGTTCTCCCTGAAATAATCCATATCATCCTTAGATATAACAACAATAATCTCATCTATAAGGTGGGATTTTTCAAAAGCCTCTAGTGTATAGCATATTATAGGTTTGTCCTTTATCTCTATAAATTGCTTACTTATATGCTTTCCTACTCTCTTTCCTTTACCCCCTGCTACAATTAAAGCACAGTTTTTACTCAAAACAAATCCTCCTTGAAAGTAAATTTCACCTTATGATAAAGTGAAACTCTCCTTCAGAAAACTGAAGATTAGTTTCACCCATTAATCATAATATTAATTTAAAGGCCTTAACTTTTTTACTTTTGTTTTGCAAATATCATTCTTCCTGCTGGAGTCTGAAGCACAGAGGTCACAATAACATCTACAACCTCTCCAATATACTTTCTTCCTCCTTCAACTACAATCATAGTTCCATCATCTAAATATGCTATTCCTTGGCCTGATTCCTTACCATCTTTTATTATTTGAATTGTCATCTCTTCTCCTGGCAGTACTACAGGTTTTATAGCATTAGCAAGTTCATTGATATTTAACACAGGTACCCCTTGAAACTCAGCAACCTTGTTTAAGTTATAATCATTGGTTATTACTTTACCATTTAAAACTTGAGCTAGCTTCAATAATTTACTATCCACCTCTGCTATATCTGGAAAATCCTTTTCGCAGATCTCTACATCTATATCTAATTCCTTTTGGATTTTATTTAATATGTCTAGTCCTCTTCTTCCTCTATTTCTTTTTAAGCCATCAGAGGAGTCAGCTATATGTCTTAATTCCTCTAGAACAAAGTTAGGGATTATAAGAGTTCCTTCTATAAATCCAGTCTGACATAAATCTGCTATTCTTCCATCAATTATAACAGAAGTATCTAAAACCTTAGGGGATCCTTTTAAATGCTTTCCTTTCTTATCTTTAGTTGACCCTACCTTTTTTAAATTACTAAATGCATTTAGTATCTCGTCTTTTTTCTTTATGGCCACATCTGCTCCTAAAAATGCCATTATAACATTGCCTACAGCATATATAAGTTTTCCTACCTTAGGTATGCTAGTTATTATACTAAATAGCAATGAGAATATTACAAGGGCAAGTATAGCGCCTCCAGCTCCAAAGATGATTTCAATAGCACTTAGCTTTTGCATACTTTTCTCTATATAGTCCATTGCTTTTCTTAAAAGCTTATAAATCCAAGGGAATAATCCATATAGTATGAGTCCAAATATTAAGGATGAAATTATCAAAACACCAATATACTTAATGGTACTTTCTTTAAATCCACTTAACAACGTAGTGGTTAAAGCAATAGTGCCAAGATAAAAACCTATAGACATACCTATGATACTGAATAAGATTCTTAATATTTTTCTAAGCAAAAACTTCACCTCCTATCCTAATTATTGACTTAAATTTCTATTTTAAATCCTATTATAAATATATATTAATAGAAAAGCCTTTTCAACATTAGTTTTATACTTTAATAATTTTTTTACTTCCCTTTAGGTTTATTCACCCCCTATACAAAAACTTCATTATATTTTAATATATATACATCTTCAGTACTTGCTTAAGCTTTATTGACAAAAATACCTTAAAAAACCTATAATTAAATTATCAACCAATATGAAAAATTCTTTAAGGAGTTGAGACTAGATGAAAGACTTAATTTTTGATGATTTTCAAAACTGTGTGAATGAATCTCTATTAAGACACAAAAGCATATTGGACATAATCACAAAATTAGAAGAGTCTCAAGGAAGAGTAAATAGAGCCCTAGTGAAGTCTGTTACAAACTGTGGTTGTATAGAGATTAACGGTAAAAAACAATGTCTTCCAGAAGATTCTGATGATATTGAGAAATTAACCCAATGTCTAAAATCTCATTTATCTGGAGAATTGTGCCACAATTGTAAAGATGTAATAGAGGATGAAATTGGCAATCATCTATTCTATCTTACTTCTCTTTGTAATGCTTTAGATATAAATTTATATGATGTAATGCTTAAAGAGTACAATAAGCTTGAGACCTTAGGTAAGTACAATTTTAGATAGCATTATACCTTACTAATTTTATGTGCAAAGTTATTAAAAATTATACATATGTTTTTATTTAATGAAGAAGAAGGCTATTTTATGGTGATACAAAATAGCCCTTTTCTTATATTTGTTTATCTAATGCAACCTGCTCCTTTATTCGTCTAAGACCATTTCTTATGGCTTTAGCTCTAGCTTCTCCTATTCCCTCAACCTTATCTAACTCATCATAATCTGCTTCTATTACTGCTCTAAACTCACTAAAGTGCTTTACTAAATTTTCTATTACTGCCCCTGGTATTCTAGGAACCTTGCTAAGTATCCTATATCCTCTAGGGGATATTAAGGTATCTACAAGAGGAACTCCTCCATAGCCTAGGCACTTTGATATTTGTTCCAAATCCAAAAGTTCTTCTTGACTCATATTTTGCAAATTTATATATATTTCATTATGATCCATATTGCTTCTACAATAATCTCTTATTAAAAGTATGCCATCTTGTTCTATAGATTTTACCAGTTCATTTAGCTGCATATATATAAGTCTACCCTCATTGCCAAGCTCCCATATATAGGTTTCTATTTCTGAAACTATCCTCATAACCATCTCAGTTCTTTGAATAGCTGTAACCACGTCAAACAAAGTTGCTAAATCCTGAAATTCTAATAAGTTTAAGTTTCCTATAACTCGTTCCAACACTGCTACATATTTCTCCAAAGTTTGTATGGCTTGATTTGCCTTATTAATTATAACACTGCTATCTCTTAAGACATACTTTATATCACCTTTATATACAGTAATCATATTTCTTCTTTGAGATATGGCTACCACTATAACTCCAGTTTGTCTAGCTACTCTATGGGCAGTTCTATGTCTTGTACCAGTTTCATAAGTTGGTATGGAAGAATCGGGTATAAGCTGGGCATTAGCTGTTATTATCTTTTTTAAATCAGAGCTTATAACTATAGCTCCATCCATCTTGGCTAATTCATATACGTAGGATGGGCTATATTCTGAATTTATATTAAAGCCTCCATCTACTATGTCTAGAATTTCCCTATTATCTCCTAGTATTAAAAGTCCTCCAGTTTTAGCCCTTAATATATTTTCCAAACCTTCCCTAAGTTGAGTTCCGGGTCCCATTATTTTTAATATGTTTTTTAACTCCTTATCCTTTTCTATTCTCACAGCCTTCTACTCTCCTCGCTAAAATACTACATTTATCACATTTCTTAGAACCATACTTTCCAAATATATTACTTTATGTTAACTCCTAATTGGCTCTTATATTACTATAAACATCGCAATTATAAAATGGAATCTTTAGCTTTTTTTACAAATACCACTTACTATACTTATATTTGTATCATTTATAAATATCATAATAATCATTATATCATCTTATATTCATATTTCCAAAAACATGACCTATTACCTGACTTAAAGTTTTAAAATCTATAACCTTGATGTTGTTAAACTTTACAGGTCTGCTAAAGGCATTTTTTGCTACATATACCTTTTTAAATCCCATTCTATCAAGCTCTCTTATCCTGGCTTCAAGAGAAGGCACCCTTTTAAGTTCCCCTGTAAGTCCCACATCCGCAATAAAGACAACGTCATTGGGAATGCCTTTATTGTAAACGGAAGATACAATACTCATTATAACTGCTAGATTTATAGCCTGTTCCCTAAGTCTTAAGCCTCCAGTAATTTTTATAACAACGTTTTTATTAAATAAATTAATTCCACCTCTTTGCTCAAGAATAGAAACTAATGTATTTAATTGATCCTTCCCTAAATTTTCACCAATCCTTGATGGAAATGGAGTAAAGGAGTTGGAAACCAAACTTTCCACTTCAAGAATTATTGGTCTAGATCCCTCTCTTACAACAGTTAATGCGTTACCAGAAACAGTTTCTCCTTCTTCTCTTTTTGTCATAAAAAACTCAGATGGATTATCTATGGATTCCATTCCATTTTCAGTCATGCCAAAAAATCCTATTTCTCCAGTTCCGCCAAATCTATTTTTAGAGCTTTGTAATGCCCTTAGTTCCTCCTCATTTTCACCATCTATAATTAAAACCGTATCCACAAGATGCTCTAGAGAACGTAACCCTGCAATCTCTTCATTTTTATTCATCTGTCCTACTAAAATCACTGCCCTTGGTCTTTCACTGTTTTTAGCTATCTTTAACAGTTCATTAGCACACTCCATGGTTTGTGTTGGTGATCCAGCTCTTGAAGGTAAGTACTCCTCTAGGGTAAAAGTTTGTATGCTATCTACAATTATTAAATCTGGATTAACTTCATCTATAGAGGCTATTACATTGTTTAAGCTTGTATCTGAAACTATCCAAATGTTGTCATTAATTTTATTTAAAATCCTATCTGCCCTGTTTTTGATTTGGCTATCACTCTCCTCCCCAGATGCATATATTACTTTGTGTCCTTTGGAAGAAACATCATCTGCTACTTGAAGTAATAAAGTAGACTTTCCTGCTCCAGGTTTCGCTGTGATGATAGTTATGGAGTCTTTTACTATGCCCCCACCCATGACTCTATTAAACTCGCTTATATCAGTTACAATCCTATCACTATTGCTTGAAGTAACTTCTGATAATTTCTTTATAGGCTTTCTTTGGGTAGTAACTGCACTTTTCTTAGAGGTACTTTTCTTAGGATCTACAAGAACTTCTTCAAAACTATTCCAATTATTACAATCAGGACATTTTCCCATCCACTTTAAGGATTCATATCCACATTGCTGACATATATATACTACCTTTGACTTAGCCACAACATCAACTCCTAAAAATCTTCATATCAATAAGAATATTATACATTTTCTAATATGATATAATCAATGTAATTCCTTGATATCTTTATTATTGACCATATGTATATTATAATTACATATTATATTTAAAATCTTGTGAACTGCTGTGAGTATAGCTTCTAGGTACTGATTTGCTATGTATCCACTATTACATTCCATTTCCTAAATCAGCAAATAGTATAGAGCAAAAGAAAAAAGGCCTTATTGCTAAAGCCTCCTAACCTATTCTTAAGAACTTAAGTTAACTAAACTCTCTTCCTTTAATACGCCGTCCACTATAGAAAAATGTCTTTTGCATTGACTGGCTATATTAGGATCATGGGTTACCATTATTATGGTTTTACCTTCCTTATTAAGATTCACTAGTATTTCCATGATATCCTTTCCTGTGCCTTGATCTAAAGCCCCCGTTGGTTCATCAGCTAGGATTATATCGCCATTAGCTACAAGAGCTCTGGCTATAGCTACCCTTTGTCTTTGGCCCCCTGATAGTTTATTAACCTTAGATTTAATCTTGTCCTCTAGCTTTACTTTAGCCAAAGCCTGCTTCACAGGCTCTTTTCTATCTCTAAGCCTAACTCCTCTATATCTCAAAGGCATCTCCACATTTTCATAGACATTGTATTCCTCAATAAGGTTATAGTCTTGAAATATAAATGATAAAGTCTTGTTTCTTATAGTGGATAGCTTATCTACAGATTTTTTCTCTATAAGCTGATTTTTTATATAAATGCTGCCTGAAGTTTGTACATCCATCAAGCCTATTATATTTAAAAGAGTAGATTTTCCAGAACCTGAAGGTCCCATTATACTTATCATATCTCCTTCATTGACTTGAAAGTTTACATTTTTTAAAGCTTCTATAGCAACTTCTCCATCTTTATAAGTCTTATTTATGTTTTCTAACTTTAAAATCATATAAATCCCCCCATCTATTGATCTTTTATAAGGTCACTTGGTTTTAATCTTAACACCTTTATAAATATAGGTATTGATGCTATTATTATTAAAATTAGTCCTATTATAATAATCTGAGCTAAAGAGTCAAAGGTTAAATCCGTTTTTCTTATATATATCCATGGTAGTGACTTTTGGGCAATAAAAAGTACACTTCCAAGAGCCCCTATTACTGATGCACCATAGACCACTAACACTTGTGCCAATATTTCTCCATATATACCTATCCTTTTACCCCCACAAGAAAGCTTTATTCCTATAGATCTTTTACTTTTATTTACTATTAGCACAAACATGGCTATAAATAGGCCTAAAGAAAATAGGAACATTCCTAAGCAGTTTATCATCAGATTCTTTGCTTCTTCTTTGTTGTAGTTAACCATGTTTGTAAGCATTGATTCACATGGTGTAAGCTTTAATTTAAGACCAGGAGGAAAGGCTTTCACTATGTTTTTTCTTGTGTCTTTATAACCATCCTTAGAAACAATTAAACAGCTTTGACACCGCAGGTTCTTTGCACCTAATACAACTATACTCCTATCTAAAATATTGGAACTATTGCCACCATACTGAAATTTACCATGATTTCTTTTTAAAACTCCTACAATCTCCACATTGCTAAGAGTAGTTTTAGATCCAGCAACGGTTATTTTATCTCCTATTTTGTATCTATCCTTCATATCATATCCTACCCATGCCTCTACTTTGTCTTTATCAAAATCTTTCTTGCCTGTATCTATGTCGAAGTTGAAAATATCAAGAACATCATAGCTAGCTGCGATAACTTCTGGACATAGTTCCATATACTCTTTACCTTCTAAGCCATCTAATCTCTTATCAATAATGTTTAGGGTTTCATAGGCTATGGTTTTGTAGTTAGTTTTTTCTTTAATATAGTCTGTAATATTAATGGTTATTTTGCCTACTGGGGAAAAATCTGCAGCAAATTCTGCGTCTACCACATAGATCTCATGTAGATTTTTTAAATTATTTAATGAGTTATCTGCAACTTTATATGTCTTCCATCCATCAATAGAGGAATAACAATTGAAGAGGCTTATGGTCATGGTAATAAACAGTAATATAAAAATAATTTTTCTTTTATATAGATTTTTTCCTATATCTTTAATCCAATTCATATTATCTCCTCTCCTTCAACGCCTCTATTATTTGAACCTTTGAGGTTCCTAAAATAGGTATTACCGCAGTTAAAATGCTTAAAAACAACATAGATATGAAAAAGTATGATATTTCCTTCAGGTTTACAGATATACTAACTTTTGTAAGGCTGATTGTGCTTATTTTAATAAAATAACTTATTATATATGCCATTATTCCACTTAAGATACACATAGATACTAGTTCTTTGTAAGTATCTAAAATCAAATGTATCTTTTTTGCCCCAAAGGCCTTTTTTATTGCTATATCCTTTGATTGATTGTTTATCCAAAAATAGGATATTGATATTATGGTAGTGATTCCTATGATTATCAAAGAAACATATGCTATTCCATACCTAATTTCTCCTACTCCTAAATCTATGTCCTTAAGTTCATGTACTAGAAATCTTTGTTCAAGTTCATCTCCATTAGTTGCTGAATTGCCTAACATTTCATTTATATCTTTTTCATATTCATCATAGCTCTCATTATATATACCCAATTTAATTCTACAAAATCTCTGTTCTTTTATAGACAAGGCTTTATATACATCCTCCTTATCTTTTGTATATATGTTTATGGCTGTGTCAATTTTATCACCTTTTGATTTAACTCCTACTATCTTCCCTATAGAATAAGTTTTATCCATAACTTTTAATTTATCCGAATAGGCCTCTCTTATGTCTTTGCCAAGATAAGCTTTATTAAGTTCTGGTTTTTCAATAATATTTTCATCATATATAGGTATTTCAGGAGTTTTATTCTTAAAATAGCTTAAATTCACTGAACAATCTTCCCCATCTATATCTATAGGGAAANNAATATACTTGCATATCACAATTTTCAAGTATTTTATCTAGTGCTTCTTTATTTATATCCTTTAGTTCACCATCTTTATTATCTCTTATAGAATATTCTTTAGTTTGTTCTTCTTTGTATCCATTGCTAAGTACTTCTTTGACTTTTTCATTGTATCTTAAGGATGAATATACTATAGATACAAAGACTATAACAAAGGTTGCTACAATAATATACATAGTTGTCATTACAGGTCGTTTTTTAAATTGACGTATTATTGTTTTTATGATGTTCACCTCCTCCTATATTTTTACCATTTTATTCTTGAAATTTTTTCCTTATATACTATTTTACATGATATTTCTTTTTTTTCAATATATATTTATTTTGTAATTATATTACATTAATTTCAACTAATCTTCAGTTGAAGTCGTAAATTGAAAAAGTAAATTCCGTTTTTTCAATTTACGGTGTGTTAATAAATATAAAAACTACATAAGAATATAATAATATAATAGAATATAATTATAAAACATGGTAAACTTACATTAATTAAAGTAGCGAGGAAGCGTTTTAAATTGTTAATTATCAATGGCAAAAAGAAGGAATTTATCTTGTTAAAATTAGGGGAAACCAATGCTAAAAGCATTGAAAACTTAAAATAAAAATATATTTAGAATTTATATTAAGGTGGTGATTATATTGGTTAAACTACGTAACAATACTTCTCAATAATTGCATTGCAGGGGAAGTATTAATATAAAACCTATAAAATAGTGTCCTTTGTACTGCAATTAGATTAAAAATTTTATAATTAATTTAATTTGCAGGAGGATGTAAATATGAAAAAGTATATAAGAAAAAATTTAAGGATATTAATAACATTTGTTGTGGCATTGCTCATAGAGAATACGGCTTCAATTGGAGTTCAGTTTTTAAAAGGTGATTTGTTGAATTTAGCTATAGCGGGAGAAGGAAAGCAAACCCTATATAAGGGAATGTTTCTTTTGGGAGTTATAGCTTTGGAGTTAATCTTTATGTATTTTGATTTTATTTCAACAAATAGATTTAATTATTTATGTGTTAAAGATTTAAAGCAAGATCTATTTTCAGCTACACTTAAGAGAAGTTATCCTGGGTTTAATAAAAATAGCATTGGAGAATATGTTGCTAAATTCACCAATGACGTTGAAATAATAAAAAATGATTACTTTACATGTATCACAATGCTTATAATGTTTATTATGAAAATTATATTCGTTTCAAGTGCTTTAATTTTTCTTAATATGAAGTTGGCACTGATAACTTTTATCCTTTTAACGATGCCCTTGTATGTTCCTAAGTTAGCAGAGAAAAGATTGCAAAGGTGTAAAAATAGTTTTTTAAAGAATATGGAGAGCTTTCTAGAAAAACTTAATGACTATTTGCAAGGATTTGAGTTAATAAAGAATTTTTCAATTGAGGATAAGATAAGAGAAAGATTTATTTATGAAAATAGTAGAGCGATGAAGAGTGGTTATGTTAGTGCTAATACACAGTCTTTTGTTAGAATAATTTCTGCATGTATGTCCTATTTATCCTACTTCATTGTTGTGGCATTTTCAGCTTACTTAGTCCTTACAGGAGAATTTAATCCAGGACAATTTTTCATAGCTGTGAATATGATTGACCAATTGAGTTATCCTATTATAGCTATATCAGGATCCATTCAAGGTATTATTTCTGTGAAAGATTTGAATGAAAATCTTGTGGAGTATTGTGAGGAAAAAGAGTTGTGTAAAGATAAAGGCAGCTTTGTAACTACCTTTAAACACAGTATAGAGTTTAATAATGTAAGCTTTTCTTATGAAGAGGATAAACCAATATTAAAAGATATTTCCATGTTGTTTGAAAAGGGAAAGAAGTACATTATAAAGGGGAAAAGTGGCTTTGGTAAAACAACTTTAATGAATTTGTTTTTGAAGTATTATATGCCAAATGAAGGACAAATCTATATTGATAATGTAAATATTCAACAAATAGAAAATATTTATGAACATGTATCAGTGGTAAGGCAGGAAAATTTTCTGTTTAAGGATACCTTGAGAAATAATCTTACCATGTATGAAGAAATTTCAGATGAACAATTGTTTGAAGTATTAAATAAACTTAATCTTCATAGTTTTGCCAATAAGGATGCATTAAATATGATAATTGGAAGCGGAGGAGCTTCCTTATCAGGGGGAGAGGCTAAGAGAATATCTATTGCTAGAGCTTTACTAAAAAATAAAGATATTTTAATCTTAGATGAGCCTTTAGCTAATTTAGATAAAGAAACAACTAGAATTTTAGAAAACGAGATACTTGATTTGAAGGATTATACCATTATCATGATTACTCATGTATTAAGTGAGAAAAAAGAGAATGAGTTTGATATGGTGTATAATTTTGTTTAAGTTGAAAAAATTTGAGGTTCAGATTATTTATTCTAACTGAAAAACTATTTTTGAAATGTTATGCAACATATATTAAAATTAGACATGAAATAATTTAATCGAGTGTGTGAAGTTTTTTCTGT
>DINW01000018.1:7483-9725 GCA_002423705.1 Clostridium sp. UBA5530 | reverse complement strand
GGGCATTTAGATGGATATTAAATCACCCTGAAGTATCGGTCGTTTTAAGTGGTATGAATGAAATGGAACAAGTTTCAGAAAACATAAAAATAGCAAGTGAAGCTGAAGCAAACTCATTAACTGAAAAGGAAATTGAACTCATAGAGAAGGCTAAAGGTATTTTTAAAGAAAAGATCAAAGTAAATTGTACGGCTTGTGAGTATTGTATGCCGTGTCCTCAAGGAGTAAATATACCCCGCAATTTTAGCTGTTACAATGATTATTATATGTTTGGAAAATCGGATATGTATAATTTTCTCAAGCCACAGCAGAGGGCATCAAATTGTATTGAATGTGGAAAATGTGAAAAACATTGCCCACAAGGCATTTCTATTCGTGTAGAATTGAAGAATGTTAAAGGGCTGTTTGAATAAAAACTAATGCAAATATTCAAGTTTATAAATGTAATTTATAATGAGAAATGTGAAAAAACGAAACGATTAGATTTGATATAAACATTAAATATTCATGCCCAAAAGTTTATAAGCGTTAACAAGTAAAAATATGAGTTTTTATGGAGGCAATATGAAAAGATTATTTGATAATACAAATTTTAGTAATATGAATCTAAAAAATAGATTTTTTAGAGCTGCTACATGGGAAGCTATGGCGGATGACAAAGGGCATATGACAGAGAAACTATATAATGTATATGAAAATCTTGCTAAAGGTGGAGTAGGTACAATAATAACAGGTTATGCTTTTGTTACAGAAGATGAACAACCCAATCCGGGAATGATGGGTATTTATAATGATTCATTTATTGAAGAATACAAAGCATTTACTGATAAAATCCATGGGCTTGATACAAATATAATATTGCAAATTGTATATGGTGGCTCTCAAACTAACTTTAATGTAGGTGAGAGAACCATATTAGGACCTTCGGCAGTAGCCCATAGAATATATGGTGTTACACCTAAGGAAGCTACAAAGGAAGATATAAGAGGTCTAATTGAAAGTTTTGCAGATGCTTCGCTTAGAGTTAAGAAATCAGGATTTGATGGGGTACAGTTTCATGCTGCCCATGGATATATTTACAGTCAGTTTGTAAGCCCCTACTACAATAAGCGAACTGATGAGTATGGTGGAAATATTGAAAACAGAGCAAGAATTATCTTTGAAACACTGGCAGCTGTGAGGGAAAAAGTCGGAAGAGATTTCCCAGTGCTAATCAAAATTAATTGCTCTGATTTTATAGAAGATGGTTTTTCTTTTGAAGAATGTAAATATGTATGCAAGAGATTAGAAGAACTCGGAATTGATGCTATAGAAATCAGCGGGGTTGTAGGAGCTAAAACAGAAGATAGAACTGTAAGAGAAAAGGGACTAAAATATTTAGAAAATGAATANNCATAGCGGAAGAAGTAAATGTGCCAGTAATTTTAGTTGGTGGTAATAGATCACTTAACTTAATTGATGAGATATTGAACAATACTAAAATTCAATATTTTTCACTATCTAGACCACTTTTAAGGGAGCCTGATTTAATAAATAGATGGGATTCTGGAGATAATAGCAAGGCAAAATGTGTTTCATGTGGCAAATGCGGTGATGTCCAGGGAAATTCATGTATTTTTAATAGAACAAGTAGAAAGTAAGGCTAATTAGTTTAATCCATAAAGGGTCATCATCCTTTTCAATTCTATAAAAATTTAGTCGAATAATGACTTAACTGTTTCTTCGTTTCACGATGGTATAGTGTAATAATAGATAAATAGTTGATAAAGTAGCATGAAGTGTGCAGTACATCCTAAACTTTTAGGGATACATCTAAGAGTTTAGAATGTATTTATAATAGTTATATAAGCTGGAATTATTGTGGTACATTATACTATCATAAGAGGTCATATTCATCTAATTTTCTATATAAGGTTCTTCGAGATATTCCAAGATATTCAGCTGTTCTTGTTTTATTTTGTTTGTTTAAATCTAATGCTTTTATTATTTTTTCTTTCGTATCTGAATTATCCATATTTTTATTTACAGCTAATGCATTCGAACTATGAAGTTCAAGAGGAACATAGGTTTTAGATTGATCATAAAGTTGAAATGCAGTATCAAAATAATGCTTTATATGCTGCAAGGTTATTGTTTTATCGTTATAAATCTGAATTGTACCTTCTAAAAGATTTTGCAATTCCCTTACATTCCCTGGCCAGCTATATTTCATAAAAAAATCTTTAACTTCAGGTGAAAGCGT
>DINW01000018.1:5901-7474 GCA_002423705.1 Clostridium sp. UBA5530 | reverse complement strand
GGGAGTTTTGTTTATTCTCTCACAAATAAGATTTATAAAATTATTCGCTAAAAGAAGAATATCTTCTGTTCTTTCTCTTAACGGTGGTATATTTATCCTTATTATAGCAAGACGATAGAAAAGATCTTCCCTAAATTCCCTTTGCTTTATTTTTTCTATTAAGTTTTTATTTGTAGCAGCTATTATTCTTACATCTAATTTAGTTGAAATGTTACTTCCAATTCTCATGAAACTTTTTTGTTCGATAACTCTTAAAAGTGTTGCTTGAAGGTCAAGAGGCATATCACCTATTTCATCTAGAAATATAGTGCCATTATTAGCTAATTCAAATTTTCCAACATTTCCTCCTTTTTTTGAGCCAGTAAAAGCCCCCTCATCATATCCAAAAAATTCTGTAGATATTAGGTCTTTAGGAAGTGCTGCACAGTTAATTGCTATAAAGGATTTGTTTTTTCTTGGACTTTCATTGTGTATTGCTTGTGCAATAACATCTTTTCCAACTCCACTTTCTCCAAGCAATAGTATATTGCTGTTATTTAATGAAGCTGCTTTTGCGTGGTTGAGTATTTCTAAGTAATTTTCACTTTTGCCTATTATGGTTGAAAAAGTAAACCGTGCATTGTTACCAGTATGGTTTGATATCAAGTTATTTAATCTTTCAGTAGAATTAATGTGTATAGATAGTCCATTAATATGAAATTTATGTTCGAAAAAAGGAGTTGTACTCATACTTACATATATTTGATTATTATTTATACTTAAATTTATAGTTATATCTGTAACAATTTCAGAATTATTTATTATTTTCCAGAATTTTTTATTCTTAGGATAAGGATCGATTACCTCTTCAAGAGTTTTATAATATATGTCTATATGAGGAATGCTTAAGATATCAAATATATTTTTATTAGAAAAAAGCACATGGTTTTTTCCGCTTGATTGGTCTATACCTATTATTCCATAACCGTTTATAGCACTGGTAAGGGTGGTTAAGTTATTAAACCAAAACAATTGAAGATTGATTTCTCTTGAAATAGCTATAGCAGTTGTAAGAAGATTATTATCTTTTTCGGTTACAGGTCCTATTATAGCCACACCACCATAAACTATCATTTCGTTTTTTTCTAGTTCTAAAATTACTGGCGAAAAATATGACGCAATATCTATTGCGAACTTAGAAAAGTTCTCTTCTCCAACCACTGAAATAGGTTGCTTATGTCTTAAGCCTAATGANNTGTACCTATAACATTTTCAGACAATACAACTCCTTTTACTAAATAATTTTCTTTAGCCCAAGTCATAAAGTAATCGCTACCATAGAGCTTTAGTAAGCAGGCATTTTTATCAAAGAGGGCAAGCCCTAAGTTTGTTTTAGGCATGCATTTATACATTCTTTCAAGCACATAATTTGCATGAATATATATAGATTTTGAGTCTTCTTTCACTTTTTCAAAATCTTTGTTTGAATAAATAAATGGTTTGCTTTTATATGGATCTATATTTGCTTTAAAACTTTCATACCAAGAGTCACTAATTTTGTCTGCAAGGTTTTTTCTGAGATTAGAATCATTAT
>DINW01000018.1:279-5873 GCA_002423705.1 Clostridium sp. UBA5530 | reverse complement strand
TTGAATATATTTTATTACTCATTTAACTACCTCTTATCATTAGAGTTTTAAGTATTCTTAATATTATTATATCAAGTTTATCACAATGGCACAAGTAACAAATTGTGCCAAATATGTGACACAAATAGGGCAGAATGGCACACATTTGGCACGGGTTTATAAAAAATTAAGAGTAATAATACCATATAAAAAAATTATAAACGCTATATACTTAGACTATCACAAGGGTTTGCAATATTCTTTTTTTTATTCAGCAATATTGGCATGAATATTGCTGAATATAGTTGTGAGACTTAAAAGAGGAAAGGTGGTATGTTAATGAACGACCATATTTTATTTACACCCATGAAAATAAATATGTTAGAAATCAAGAACAGAATAATTATGTCAGCAATGCATCTTGGATATGCAGAAAAAAAAGTGGTTTCAAAGAAAGATATTGAGTTTTACAGAGCAAGAGCTAAAGGCGGAGCAGGGGCAATTGTAGTAGTTGCCGCAGTAAATGATGTAGCTGGTCCTGCTGATATGCATAGTGTAGGTAATGATAAGTACAGTGATGGTATTAAAACTTTATCAAATGTGATTCATGAGTATGATGCTAAAATATTTATACAGCTATTTCATTCGGGTAGAAATACAGTATCTTCAAACATTGAAGGTAAAAGACCTTTAGCACCATCAGCTGTAGCATCACCGATATATAGAGAGCAACCAGATGAAATGACTATTGAAGATATCAATTCAACTATTGAGGATTTTGGAATGGCAGCGTTAAGAAGTAAAAATGCTGGAGCAGATGGAGTAGAAATAAGTTGTAGTGCGGGTTATCTCCTAACACAATTCTTGTCACCACTTACAAACTTAAGAAATGATCAATATGGTGGTACAAAAGAAAATCGAATGAGATTTCCAAAAGAGGTTATAAAAAGAGTTAGAGACTATGTAGGAAAAGACTATCCAATAATCCTTCGTATTTCAGCTAGCGATATGATTCCTGGAGGTTATGGTATTGATTTTATGCAGGAATTTTGTGCTTCTCTAGAAAATGGTCTAATTGATGCTATAAGCGTTACTGGAGGGTGGCATGAATCTCCTGTTCCCCAAATATCTGCACATGTCCCAGAAGGTGGATATGCTTTGTTTGCAGAGGCGATAAAAAGAGTTGTAAAAATACCTGTAATTTCATGCAATAGGATAAATAATGGTGAGATAGCAGAGGAAATTCTGCAAAAAGGATTGGCAGAATTTGTTGGAGTAGCACGTGGCTTTTTAATTGATTCTGAATTTGCAAATAAAATTAGAGATGGAAAAAAAATCAGAAAATGTGTAGCTTGTAACAAAGGATGCATTGAAAGAGTGTTAAGGGGAAAAGAAGTTCGGTGTGCATTTAATCCTGAAACAGGTAATGAAAACTTATTAATTGAAAAGAATAATAAAAAGAAAAAAGTACTTATAATAGGAGCTGGACCAGCAGGAATGCAAGCAGCTAAAACAGCTACTATGAGAGGGTATGATGTAGTACTTTGTACTAAAGAAGATAAAATTGGTGGGTTGTTATCTGTAGCTTCAAAACCACCTCATAAAGATGGAATAGGAGCATTTATTGAAACAATTGAAGAAGAATTAAAAGGTTTTAATATAGATATTAGATTTAATACTATAGTGGATGAAGATATTATAAAAACAATAAAACCAGATCATGTAATTATTGCAACAGGATCTACTCCGATAATACCTAAAATAGAAGGTATTGAAGAAAACTATATTTATACGGCTGAGGACATATTGAAGGAAGATGGAAATATTTTAGAAAAAATAAGAAGAGGAAAAACTTACATTATAGGGGGAGGTGCTGTTGGATTAGAAACAGCTCACTACCTTGCAGAAAATATATTCACGAATATTGCATCTATCCAATTTATAGACAAATATGTGCCAGCAGAGCTTAAAAACAATATTTATAGTCCGCTTGATATAACAGTAGTTGAAATGCAAAGTAAGGTAGGAAAAGATTTAGGTGGAAATAGATGGATACTACTAAATGATCTAAAACAATATGGAGTAAAAATAATAACTGATGCAAGGGTTTTATCAGTTGCAGATAATAAAATTTCAATGATGGGTAAAGAAGGAACAATCACAGATAATGTAGACAATATAATATTAGCTATAGGGTATAAAGTAAATGATGGAGAACTTATAAAATACCTAGAGGTGAGCAACATTAAATATACAGTAATAGGAGATGCTTTAAAACCAAGGAATATCATGGAATCCCTTAGAGACGGTNNTGGAGTATTGAATATTTGATTCAAAAGATAACAGTAAAAAAATTTTAATTAATTAAAAACAATATTAAGATGGAGGTTTTTTAATGAACTGGAGAGAAATATATAAAAGTAAATTAGTATCTGTAGAAAGAGCAGCTGGGGCGGTAGAATCTGGCGATAATATTTGGATTTCAGCTATGAGCGATACACCTATGACTATTTTAGATGCTTTAAGTGAACGCTATCTTGAACTTGAGGATGTACATCTTCATTCAGGTATATTGATGAGACCTTTTGAATTCTTAAAAGGGGAATATAAAGGGCACATTGATTATCATTCTATATTTTTAGGCCCTGTAGAAAGAATGTTCGTTCCACAGGGAAATGTTTCATCTACATCTATGCATTTTAGCAACCTTTCATGGGCTATGAAAAACNNACCACCTGATGAAAATGGATATATGAATTTTGGCCCTGTAGGTTCTCTAGTGAATTATACAGTGCTTCAAAATGCTGAGAAGGTAATCGTTCAAGTCAATAAAAACATGCCATATGTTTATGGTGAACGTAATTATATGCATGTTAGTGAAGCAAACTTTATATGCGAAGCAGATTACGATATGCCAGCGTTGCAAAATCCAGAAGTAGATGATGTTGACAGAAAAATTGCTTCTTATATAGCGGAAAACATAAAAGATGGAGATACACTACAAATAGGAATAGGAAGCCTTGGAAATGCTGTAGCTTATTCATTAGAGGATAAAAAAGACCTTGGAGTTCATAGTGAAATGTTAGTAGACTCCCTCGTTTATTTAGCTAAAAAGGGTGTCATAAATTGTAGCAAAAAGAATTTCAATAGAGGGAAAATGGTATTTGGATTTGCAGCAGGAAGTAAGGAACTGCATGAATTTGTTAACAAAAATATGCTATGTGAAGNNAAACCATTTGATTACACTAATGATATAAGAATGATAGCAGCAAATGATAATATGGTTTCAATTAATTCTGCTATTGCAGCGGATTTAACAGGACAAATATGTTCTGAATCAATAGGACCTAAGCAATTTAGTTCAACAGGAGGGCAACTTGACTTCGTAAGAGGTGCAACTATGTCTAAAGGCGGAAGATCATTCATTGCACTTAGGTCAACAGCAAATACAAAAAATGGAATAATATCGAAAATATCCACAAGCTTATCAAAAGGTTCTGTAGTAACTACACCAAGGTCAGATGTCCAATATGTAGTAACTGAGTATGGAATGGTAAACCTATATAATAAGAGTATAAGCGAAAGAGTAAAATTAATGATATCAATTGCGCATCCAGATTTCAGAGAAGGCCTTGCAAAAGAAGCGATTGAAGTAGGACTAATTTAATAAATAATTAGTTAGAATTTATATNNGAATACCAGTTTGTTTACTGGATATGGTTCCTAAAAGTTTAACAGAAGATGAAAAAGCTAAAGGATTAACACTGGAAAGTACTGAAATTAGAAATAAATTCGCGAAAATAGGTAAAGAGAGAGTTACTAATCTTAAAAACAAATCTGCTTTTCATAAGGGTGTAGGTAATCTAATTCAAATTGGTAATTTTGAAGACAATATGGATATGATAAGTGATAGTGATTGGGTTATAGAGGTAATAGTTGAACAACTTGAACCAAAGAAGAACATCATGAAAGAAATATCTAAATACATTAAAGAGGGATCAATAATATCATCTAATACTTCAGGGGTATCTATAAACAAGATTGTTGAAGATATGCCCCTAGAATTTAGACAACATTTTATGGGAACACACTTTTTCAATCCTCCACGATATATGAAGCTGTTTGAACTTATACCAAGCAAAGATACCCTACAAGAATTGGTTGATTTTATGGAAGAATTTGCAACAAAACGATTAGGAAAAGGAGTTGTTTCTGCTAATGATACACCAAACTTTATTGGTAACAGAATAGGAGCATATGCATTTTCAAATGCAATCCAGATGATGTACAAGTACAGCTATAGCATACCAAAGGTAGATATATTATTGGGAACTATAGTTAAAAGACCGAAGAGCGCTATTTTTAAGACGATAGACATGGTAGGATTAGATATTTATTACAATGTGGCTGATAATGTTATTAATAACATTGAAGATGAAAAGGAAAAGTTAGAATTTAAGGTTCCAGAAGTTGCACTGAATCTTATAAGCAAAGGATATATTGGGGACAAAGCTAAACAAGGTTTTTATAAAACAGTAAAAACAGAAACAGGTAAAAAAAAGTTAGTTTGGAATGATGAAAAACAAGATTATGTTGAGTTAGTAAATGTAAAAGTAGACGCTATTGAGGAAGCTCTTCAGGAAAAAGATCCTTTAAAGGCAATAATAAATGGCGAGTCAGAAGAAAGCAAATTTGTATGGGAAGTTACCAAGAATGTATTATTATATAGTGCAAGAAAGGTTTCAGAGATAACTGATGATTACAAATTAATAGATAAAGCTATGTTCTGGGGCTANNTTGGGAACTAGGACCATTTCAACTGTGGGATTCAATTGGCGTTGAAGAATCTATAGAAAGAATGAAAAAAGAAGGAGAAACAATCCCACAGTGGGTGTTAGATAGAATAAATGAAGGGGAAAATAAATTTTATAGTGGGAATGATATAGAAGCTCATTATGTTAAATTAACTTCTCCTAAAAATAAGATTATAAAAGAAAATAAGGATGCTGCTCTTATTGATATAGGTGATGATGTACTATGCCTTCAGTTTAAGTCAAAAGGAAATACCATAACTGATGATGTAATGGATATCATGTATGAGGCCGTAGAGGAAACTGAAAAAAATTATAAAGGTTTAGTTATTGGAAATGAAAGTAAGAACTTCTCAGCAGGTGCAAATTTAGCGTTAATTAATAAATTAGCGTTAGAAGGAAATTGGAAGGGCTTAGAGGATTTGGTAGATAAATTCCAAAAAGCTAATATGACGCTCAAGTATTGTAAAAAACCTGTTGTAGCTGCACCTTATGGAATGACTCTTGGTGGAGGAGCAGAAATATCTATGCATGCTCATAAGGTTACACCTAGTGTAGAAACCTATATGGGGTTGGTTGAAATCGGAGTTGGTTTGATTCCAGGTGGTGGTGGAACTAAAGAACTACTATTGAGAGCTATAGAAAATCTAAACAAACCAACTTCACTAGAGATTGTTAATGTTGTTAAGAGAGTATGGAACAACATTGCTACAGCAAAAGTATCAGGAAGTGCTTATGAAGCTTTTGATAATGGATTTATTAGAAAGTCAGATAGAATAGTAATGAATAAAGACTATATAATAG
>DINW01000018.1:0-271 GCA_002423705.1 Clostridium sp. UBA5530 | reverse complement strand
CTAAAGGTAGAGCAGCAATACAATATGATATAAACTTTATGAAAAATGGTAAATTTATATCAGATTATGATGCATACCTAGCTGATAAAGTAGCTTACGTTTTAACAGGCGGAGATGTTCCGGATGGAACTATGATGAGTGAAGAACAGATTCTTCAGCTTGAGAAAGAAGTTTTTGTAAATTTATGTAAAGAAGAGAAAACTCTAAAAAGAATTGAACATATGCTTAAAACAGGAAAAGCATTAAGAAACTAGAAAAGGATGGAGGAATT
>DINW01000042.1:11333-29470 GCA_002423705.1 Clostridium sp. UBA5530 | reverse complement strand
GAATCGTTTTGATACAGCCCCTATTTTTATATAATGGCTACTTTCTGGAACAATCTACTCTTTTTAGGTTAGAGTTGCAACAATTCAGCCAGAGCATTCAGTGTTAGTTTTCTAAATAGGAAGCTTTCTTTGGACCATGATTGCATAGCTTGGTAAGTAAATGCAAGATATTCCTTCCAGCCAAAGGCCTGGAAAAGACTTTGGATTTTTCTTTTATGTTAAGCAACACATTGGGATGACTTAGAGTATAGTGTAGGGTTTGCTTACAATCCTTTCCATTTAATAAGTCTATGGCTAGGTTATGTCTCAATAGAAATTCTGCATTCTTCTCCTCTTGACCAGGTAATGGTGAGAATATACCAATAGGTGTATTGCATATCAAAGCCTCAGAGATAGTAAGTCCACCTGGTTTAGTAAGCAATAAATTAGCACATTGCATATACATATTTACATTTTTTGTGTAGCCTATTACCTTAGTTGCTTTTAAAGAAGTTTCAGCTTCTATTGATAAAGTTGAAGAGAGCTTATCATTGCTGCCGCATATTATTATTATCTGAAAATCTAAGGGCAATTCTTGAAGAAGATTATAAACCTCTAAAATGTTACCGATACCTAAACTGCCACCCATAAGCAAAATAGTAAACTTTTCAGAATCTAGATTGAGGCTAGTTAAGGTTTCTTTCTTATCATGATATTGCAAAAAATCAGGGGATACAGGAATACCAAAATCATAAATTATATCATTAGGTATACCACGTAACACCATTTCTTGTTTCATATCCATATTAGATACTATATATTTATCTATGCCTGGATGTAGCCAAAAGCTATGAGGGGCAAAGTCTGTCATGATGGATATGGTAGGACAGGAGATTAAGGCCCTCAACTTTAAAGTAGAAATCATATCGTTGCAAAAAGGATGGGTAGATACTATTATATCAGGATCAAATGCATTTATCAGGGGTAATAACCTAACACCCATGAGCTCGTTAAATCTACTAGAAACAGAAGAAAGGCCGTCCCCTTTTTCAGCATGGTTGTACAAAGCACCAAAAGCCGATGGATAAATTTTTAAGCTTTTAAGGTAGCTTCCTATTATAAGTTTATCTAGCATAGGATTTATATATTTTAATGTATCGATTATCATTACATTAGAACTAGGATCATCTAAAAGAATATGAGCTTTTAAAGCATTGGCAGCTCTCATATGACCGCCACCTGCTGAAATAGACATTATAAATACTTTCATTATGAATTCACACCTTTCGTAACTTATTATAACATAGTAAGATATTGTGATAAATATTAACAGATAAGTATAATTTAATGATATTATATAATATAAACCTTAATATTTAACTTAAATTTTTATAAAGAATATCTAAAGAATTAAAATAAAATTTTAAAACAATATTCATTGAAAGTTTTACGAAGTTAATTTAAAATTTAATAGGTACAGATTTTACTGAAGGAGAAAAGATAATGAAAAATAATGTTTTAATATCTATAAAAAGTAAACAAAGTATAGATGAAGATGGTATAGAAGTGATTACTCCAGGAGTTTTCAATAAAGTAGAAGATGGATTTGTTGCTACTTATAATGAAACCAAGTTATCTGGAATGGAAGGAACTGTAACAACACTGAAAATTTTAAAGGATACATTGATTTTAATAAGAGAAGGCAATACCATAGCTAATATGAAATTCCAAAAAGGAAAAGAAGATATAAGCCTTTATGACACCCAATATGGTACTTTAGAGATGAGAATAACTACTAAGGATATGTCAATGAATATCGGCGAGAATGGTGGAAATATAATGGTTAATTATGAATTATCATTAACAGGACAAGAGCCATATACTACGATTTTAGAGATTAATATTCAATAGTTCTTTGGCCATACTATGAAATTTAGAAAAGTTCATAGTATGGCTTTTTATTATTTAATATAGGTATAACCTTGTATTTTCTGTGACCTAAAGGTACCTTATCAAGGAACGTGACTATGAAGTGAAACTTAAAGAAAAAATTTCAATGATGATTAAATCAGTGGTAGTAAGGATATATTCATATATAAGAACAAAATCCATATAAAGTTAGCAGTTTAATGATAATTAAAAGAGGGGTAAGTGAAAATGATCGGAAAGGAAAATGCAATAAGAATATTGGAGGTAATATGTGAGAAGAATCACATATCTAAAGAGGAGTTATTAGATCTTTTAAAGGATAGAGAGTACAGATATCTTATGTTATTAATATTTAAGAAGTATGGATATGATGATTATAATTATATAGGAAAGGTTATGCAATGCAAGAGTAAGAGGTCTGTTACTTATGGAATGAAAAAAGCAGAAGAAAAATTTTTTATAAACAGCGAGTTTAGAGAAAAGTATTTCAAACTTGAGATGGATATAAAGGATATTATATAAAAAGCAAAAAAACAAAAAAGATACTAGATTATCACAAAAAAATATGATAATATCTAATATGTATTTTAAAATATTTAGTTATTGATTTTATAGGGTAATTACAATTATAACTGGGTATTTTAAGTTTGTCAACAGATAAATTTAAAATTGTAGGAGGCTTTTTATATGAGCACTAAGTATATTTTTGTAACAGGTGGAGTAGTATCATCTTTAGGAAAGGGGATAACAGCAGCGTCTTTGGGAAGACTGCTAAAAAATAGGGGCCTTAAAGTAGCTATACAAAAATTTGATCCTTACTTAAATATAGACCCAGGTACAATGAGTCCTTATCAGCATGGAGAAGTTTTTGTAACAGAGGATGGAGCAGAAACAGATCTAGATTTAGGACATTATGAAAGGTTTATAGATGAAAATTTAACTCAAAATAGCAATATAACTACGGGAAAGGTATACTGGTCAGTAATATCTAAAGAAAGAAGAGGTGAATATTTGGGTGGAACGGTACAAGTCATCCCTCATATCACCAATGAGATAAAGAGTAGAATTTATAAAGCAGCAGAGGAAAGTAAATTAGATGTTATAATAACAGAAATTGGTGGTACTGTAGGTGACATTGAATCACTTCCTTTTCTTGAAGCTATAAGACAAGTTCAATTTGATGTGGGAAAAGAAAATGTATGTTATATACATGTTACATTAGTTCCATATCTTCATAAAGCAGGAGAATTAAAAACTAAGCCAACACAACATTCTGTAAAGGAACTTAGGGCCATAGGAATACAACCGGATATGATAGTTTGCAGGGCAGAAAAGCCTATATCTTTAGAATTGAAAAATAAAATAGGGTTATTTTGCAATGTAGAAGGAAAGTATGTTATACAAAATTTAGATGCTGAAAATCTCTATGAGGTTCCTTTGTTGCTACATGAAGAAAAGTTGGATTCTTTAGTATGCACTAAATTGAGTATAGATCAAGGACACATAGAAAATTCCCAATGGGAAACTATGGTTAGCCATCTGAAAAACTTAAAGGGGAAAGTTGATATAGCTATTGTAGGAAAATATGTGGAACTTCACGATGCTTATATATCTGTTGTTGAAGCTTTGAATCACGGAGGATNNGGGTGTGAAAGGAATATTAGTACCTGGAGGATTTGGAGATAGAGGAATTGAAGGAAAAATAGAAGCTATAAAATGGGCTAGGGAAAATAAAGTGCCTTTTTTAGGGATATGCTTAGGAATGCAGTGCGCTGTGATTGAATTTGCTAGAAATATTTTGGGTTACAGTGATGCTAACAGCGCTGAAATAGATAGTAATACGAAGTATCCAGTAATAGATATACTTCCAGAACAGAACAACGTTGATGACCTTGGAGGAACAATGAGGTTAGGTTCATATTCTTGTAAACTTAGTGATATGTGCAAATCTAGAGAGGTTTATGGACAAGATATAATAAATGAAAGACATAGACATAGATATGAGTTTAACAATAAATTTAGAAATGACTTTTTAGAAAAAGGACTAATAATAGCAGGAACTAGTGTGGATGAAAATTTGGTTGAAATAATAGAGATTAAAGATCATCCTTGGTTTGTTGCCTGTCAATTTCATCCTGAATTCAAGTCTAGACCTAATAAACCACATCCTCTTTTTAAAGGGTTTATTAGGGAAGCTTATAAATTAGAGAAGGAAAGAAAATAGTGAACTTATAGTTAATGAAATTAAAATATTGATTTAAAAATATATAAGTATATAATTAAGTATATACTTATATATTTTTTGAAGTATTTACAATAAGGATTATAATTAAAATGAATTTTCGTATCTGAATAAATTTCTTTTGTAATGATAATAATCTTAAATATTAGAAATCATAAGCGTCTTTTAATCTCTATTGGTTTAATGGTAATGTAGGTTTTGTTGAAATGGTGTAGCATGGGAAATGCCATTTTATCACATGTCCACCTGCTGTAACATTCCACCTTCTTTAGGGTGAAGATAGCAGCAGCTATGACTGTAGATAAGTTCCACTAAAATATTCAGTTGAAGTTTAAACTCTACCTGAAACTAAGTTTCACTTCATAAGTGAGAGTGTTATAGTGGTAAGTTACTAGATAAAATGATTAGTAATGAAAAAGAACATATAGTATAGTACATAAATTGGAGGTGCAGTGCTTGGATAGCAATAATTATGAAAGTATGACTTTAGTCGAACTTAAAAAGATAGCAAAGGATGCAAATATTAAAAATTTAAGTAAACTTAAAAAAAGTGAAGTTATAGAAGCCCTAAAGGAAAATGATAAAATATCCTCAAAACCTATTTCTATACAAAAAGATGGTGTGGTGTTAAAGGAAAAGATAACACCAAAAGCGTGTGAAGAAGAACAACAAACTAAAAAAGAGGAAAAAGCTTCATCAGAGGTTGTTAATGAGCAGGAAAAAAGAAATAAGCTTAGAACCATGATAAATCAATCAGATTCAGTTATGGGCATTTTAGATATAAATGAAAATAATAGTTTCGGATTTTTAAGATGTGAAAATTATTTAACAGGTAATGAAGATGTATATGTTTCTCCATCTCAAATAAGAAGGTTTAACCTTCAAACTGGAGATGAAGTAAAAGGAAAGGTTAGAACTCCTAAAGAAGGGGAAAAGTTTAAAGCTTTGCTTTATGTAGAAGAAATAAATGGAGATAATCCTGAAAAGGCGGTTACAAGAATTCCTTTTGAAAAACTTGTGCCTATTTATCCTAATGAAAGAATAAAACTTGAAACAGATAACCCCAAAGACCTATCTTCCAGACTTATGGATATAGTTTGTCCAATCGGTAAAGGCCAAAGAGGAGTTATAGTAGCCCCTCCTAAGGCTGGAAAAACTACTCTTTTGAAAAAAGTAGCTCAGAACATATCTAAAAATTATCCAGATATAAGACTAATAGTTCTTTTAATAGATGAAAGACCAGAGGAAGTTACGGATATGCAACGTTCTATCAATGGAGAAGTGGTTTATTCTACCTTTGATGAGGAGCCAGCAAATCATACAAAAATAGCTCAATTAGTTCTTGAAAGGGCTAAAAGACTAGTGGAATTTGGTCAAGACGTAGTTATATTGTTAGATAGTTTAACTAGACTTGCAAGGGCTTGTAACCTTACTATTACTCCTACGGGAAGGACTTTGTCTGGAGGATTAGATCCAGGTGCACTTATAATGCCAAAAAAATTTTTTGGAGCTGCTAGAAACATTGAACATGGGGGAAGTTTGACTATATTGGCTACTGCCTTAGTGGAAACAGGTAGTAGGATGGATGATATGATTTTTGAAGAATTTAAAGGTACTGGAAACATGGAAGTGCATTTAGACAGAAGACTTCAAGAAAGAAGAATATTCCCAGCTATAGATATATATAAGTCAGGTACAAGGAAAGAGGAGCTTATATTTGGCGAGGATGAAAGAGAAGCATCCTTTGCTATTAGAAGGGTCATGTATAAAGAGGGAAATGCTGAGGATGTTACAGAAAACCTTATAGGATATCTATCTAAAACTTCTAACAATGAAGAGTTTGTGGCTATGGTAAAAAAGAGTGATATGTTTTCTAAATAGTTCTTTAAAAATTAAAAATAATCAGGGTTTATGGAAATCCTGATTATTTTATTTGGATATTAAAAATAACATCTAAAATAATATTTAGATGTTATTTTCATAATGCTCTATGTCCTAAAAGAAAAAAATAATCTTTTCTAATAAGTATTACTCCTCATTCTTTAAGTTGAATTTTCTGTTGAATCTTTCAACTCTTCCGCCAACGTCAACTATCTTTTGACGGCCAGTGAAGAATGGGTGGCATTTTGAGCATATTTCTACTTTAAGTTCTTTTTTAACAGAACCAGTTGTAAAAGTATTTCCACATGCACACTTAACCACTGCATCATTGTGGTACTCTGGATGTATGCCTTCTCTCATTTGATTCACCTCTTTCAAATTACGGTAACCCGTTTATAACTATTAGATTATAGCACGAATTTTATATTATAGTCAATAGAAAAAGGGAGGGTTTTATGATATAATCTTTAAGGAAATCATAATAAGAAGGAGAAGAATAAATGGCGAAACTTTACTTTAGATATGGAGCGATGAATTCAGGAAAGTCAACTAATTTGATGCAGGTTGCATACAATTATGAAGAGAGAGGAATGGAAGTACTTATAGTAAAACCTAAAACCGATACCAAGGGAGGAGATAGGGTTTTATCTAGATTAGGGGTAGGAAGAAAAGTAGATATAATAGTTAGCCATGATGATGATATATTGCATATTATAGATGAACATCTAAAAAATCAAAAAGTACATTGCATATTGGTGGATGAAGCACAATTTTTAAAGGAATACCATATAGATCAATTATTTAGAGTAGCTGTAGAAAAGGATATACCAGTTATATGCTATGGATTAAGAACAGATTTCCAAATGAAGGGTTTTGAAGGAAGTGCAAGGTTACTACTTCTAGCTCACAGTTTAGAAGAGATGAAGACTATATGTACCTGTGGAAGAAAAGCTATTTTAAATGGAAGAAAGATAAATGGGACATTTGTATTTCAAGGAGAACAAGTGGCAATAGACAGAACCCACAATGTAGAATATGAATCATTATGCGGAAAGTGTTATTTTGAAAAAAAACACGAGTATGAAAATCATAAAAAGGATAGGTTATAATAAAAAATGGAGAAAAAAAGAAATGTTGGAGGTCAAGCAGTTATTGAGGGTGTAATGATGCGAGGTTATAAGGGCATCGCTACAGCTGTAAGAAAATCTGATGGAAACATAGTTGTAGATATAAAACAAAGAATTCCGTTAAATAAGAGGAATAAACTTCTTTCACTTCCTATAATAAGAGGATTTGTAGCACTGGTAGACTCTCTTATAGTGGGAATGGATACTTTGAATTTTTCTGCTTCCTTCTTTGAAGAAGAGGAGGAAACTTCCAAGGCATATGATAAATTAAATAAAATTTCCAAAGGGAGAGCTGACAACATAATAATGGGAGGCACTATGATTTTATCTTTCATGGTAGCTATAGTGCTTTTTGTTATAGGACCTACCTTGTTAGCACAAGGGTTTAAAAAAATTGGACTTAACAATATAGCTTTAAATTTCATCGAGGGAATATTTAGGGTTATTATATTCCTTCTTTATATAGTTGCTATAACAAAAATGGATGATATCTATAGAATGTTTCAATATCATGGTGCAGAGCATAAAACTATATTTTGTTATGAGGCCGGACTAGATTTAACTGTGGATAACGTGAAAAAGTTTGAAAGGTTTCACCCACGATGCGGAACAAATTTTATGTTTTTAGTGGTTCTTGTAAGTATAATTTTGTTTTCTTTTACAGGATGGGGAAATATATGGGAGAGAATAGCTATTAGGATAGTACTTTTACCAGTGGTTTCTGGGGTCACCTTTGAACTTATAAAATGGTTAGGCGCATCAAATTCAAAACTTAGCAAAGCAATAGCTTACCCGGGGCTTAAATTACAGCTTTTAACCACTAAGGAACCAGATAGCAGTCAAATAGAAGTAGCCATAGTTTCTTTAAAGGCGGCAGAAGGTATAAGAGAGGATAAATCCATAGGGGAACTCTTGGAATATTCTAATAACAAACTAAAAGATAGTTCTCCAAGTTATATATTAGATGGACAACTAATTATGAGTAAGGTTTTAGATAAAGATAAGCTATATATAATTACCAATAGAGATAAAAAGGTAACAAAGGAGGAAGAAGAGCAGTTTAAAGATTTTATAGAAAAGAGAAAAAAGAACATGCCAATAAAGTATATATTAGGATATACTGAATTTATGGATATAGAGCTTCATGTAGAAGAAGGAGTATTGATTCCAAGAGGTGACACGGAAATTTTAGTAGAAGAAGCAATAAATATAATAAAGGCTATGGATAGTAATAACATCATAAAGGTTTGTGACTTGTGTTGCGGTTCAGGGGCCATAGGATTATCTTTAGGAAAAAGTCTTGAAAATATAGATGTAGATTTGCTAGATGTAGAGGACATCCCCGAGAAAGTAACAAAGGAAAACATAAATAATTTGGGCTTAAGGGATCGGTGTAAATTTATACACAGTGATTTGTTAGAAAAAGCAATAGAAGATAAGAGGACATATGATGTTATAACAAGCAATCCTCCTTACATAAGAGATGAGGATATAGAGAACCTTATGGAAGATGTAAAAAGCTATGAACCTAGGATTGCATTAAGCGGTGGAAAAGATGGCTTAGACTTCTATAGAAAGATAGCTAACCAGGGGAAGAAAGCTTTGAATACTGAAGGGTATTTAATTTTTGAAATAGGCTATGACCAAGGAGATTCTGTAAGTGTGATTTTAGAAAATAATGGATATGAGGATATAAGGGTATTGCAAGATTTAGCAGGAAAAGATAGAGTGGTTTTGGGAAAATATTATTGCTAAAAACATTTTAAAACTCATCACTGATAGGTTCAACTAGTATTTTGGTACATAACCAAGCTAAGTTTCACTTGATTCAGTTGATTGGAAATTAGGTTTTGTGATATAATTATAAACTATGAAAATATGATTACGGAGTGATAATAATGCTAAATAAACTTAATTTTATAGAGGCAAAATACGACGAACTTTCTATGAAAATAAGTGATCCTACAATAATGGCTAACCAGAAAGAATGGCAAAGGCTATGTAAGGAACACGCTGACTTAGAAGAAGTAGTAATTAAATTTAGAGAATATAAAAAAGCAGAAGAAGAAATTGAGTTCAACAAGGAAATCTTAAACTCTGAAGATGATAAAGAACTTAGAGAAATGGCTCAGGAGGAATTGAAGGGCCTAGAGGGTACCAAGGAA
Source organism: Clostridium sp. UBA5530 (assembly GCA_002423705.1). GTDB lineage: Bacteria > Bacillota > Clostridia > Clostridiales > Clostridiaceae > Clostridium_X. The sequence continues at coordinate 20,147 of DINW01000042.1, read as the reverse complement.
ACCTTAGCTGATGAATTGAGGATTCTATTATTACCAAAGGATCCTAATGATGATAAGAATGTATTTGTTGAAATACGAGGAGGAGCAGGAGGAGAAGAGGCTGCTTTATTTGCTGCAAATCTTTTTAGAATGTATACAAGGTATGCAGAAGTAAAAAGATGGAAGGTAGAACTTATGTCCTCTAATGAAACTGATATAGGTGGATTTAAAGAAGTAGTATTTATGATAAAAGGACAGGGTGCTTATTCTAGATTAAAATATGAAAGTGGAGTTCATAGAGTACAAAGGGTTCCTGATACAGAGTCCAGTGGTAGAATTCATACCTCAACAGCTACTGTAGCGGTATTGCCGGAGGTTGATGATGTAGAATTAGAAATCAACTCTAATGATTTAAGAATTGATGTATTTAGAGCATCTGGACATGGTGGTCAGTGTGTAAATACGACGGATTCAGCAGTAAGAATGACCCACATTCCTACAGGATTAGTTGTGTCATGTCAAGATGAAAAATCTCAGTTGAAGAATAAAGAAAAAGCACTTAAGGTGCTGAAGGCTAGGTTGTTTGAGAGGGCAGAAGCAGAGAGAGCTGCAACTATAGCGGAGGATAGAAAGAGTCAAGTAGGAACAGGGGACAGAAGTGAAAGAATAAGAACGTATAACTATCCTCAGGGAAGAGTTACAGAACATAGAATAGGATTGACCTTATACAAATTAGAGTCATTTTTAAACGGGGACATAGATGAAGTTATAGATGCTCTTATAACAGCAGATCAAGCTGAAAAGATGAAAGCTATGGGAAATACAGAAGAACTGTAAAAAGAGGAGTTATTCGCTGTTAATCTCTTAAAAAGTTACAGTGAATAACTGCTTAAAATATGATTTAGAAAATTTTATTAGGAGTGAAGCTATGAATATTGATAAAGCCATAAGAAAGCAAAAAAAATCTTATAGGATGTTTATGCTGTCTATGGGCTTTATTTTTTTAGCATTGCCACTACTTTTATTTCTTACTGGGATGGATGAAAAGCTATTTTTAGTAGCATATATGCTAATTATAGAACTTTTAGTTATAATGGCTATGTTTATAAGGACTAATTTTGAAAAGCTAGAATTTCAATATTCCAATAATAAGCTAAAGATATTAGTTGGTATAATAAAAAAAGAATATCTCATATTTTGTGATAAAGTAGCATTGGTTCATACAGAAAATAGGGAAGATGATTTTTATATAATCATAGTTACCACGGTGAAATTTAGAAATAAAAGAATAAGGCTCATAGGAAAGGACTTTTTAAAAAGATATCCTTATGCAGCTAACGAGTATATAAAATTAAAGAAAAAGGATCCGGAAAAATTTTTTTATTACATAGTAATAAAAAAAGGTGGCATGAAAAAGTTTCTTCTTTTAGATACTTTATATAAAAGCTGCGTAAAGGCAACCTTTACTGAAGATGCTATAGAAAATATAAAGAGAGCTAGACAGTAATATATACCCATAACTGGATAATGAACTTTAGGGTTATATTTCTCCCAAATGAAAAATAAAATTATATGGGAGGGAGAAATATGAGATTATTTTTTATAATATTACTCAGTTCAACTATATCACTTATAGGGACCATGATAGGGGCTTCCATAGGAGTTTTTGTTAGAAACCCAAGTAAAAAATTTATAGGAGCTTCAATGGCATTTGCAGGGGGGCTTATGCTATCTGTAGTGGCCTTTGACCTTATTCCTGAAGCTATAGAGAAAAGTGGCTTTTGGAAAGCTATTGCATTTTATTTATTAGGCATAGCTATAGTATATGGTATAGATAGATTTACAGAAACAAAGGAGAAAAATGCTTATTCTAAGGTGGCATTTATTACCGCTTTAGGATTGATGCTGCATAATTTTCCAGAAGGTATTATTATGGGGTGTGGTTTTTTAGCAGGAAAGACCCTTGGTCTTAAGATGAGCTTAATAATAGCAATACATGATATACCTGAGGGACTTGCTGTAACTACTCCTTTAATGGCTTCAAATAAAAGTATATTTAAAATATTAGCATATGCTTTTATAACGGCTCTGCCTACAGCTTTAGGGGCTACTATAGGAGTCCTTATAGGTAATATATCCCATGGATTTTTAGGAATATGTTTATCTATAGCATCAGGAATAATGATGTATGTAGTTTTTGGTGAACTTATACCTGAATCTAACTCATTAGGTCATAACTTAAGTAATACAATAAGCTTACTGAGCGGGGTAACTTTAGGACTAATAATGATGTATATGATGTGATATACAAGGGAGGCAACTTATTTGGATACAAAGATTTTTATCATGGAAGAAAAAAATATACAAAAGGATAAAATAAAAGAGGCAGCACATATAATAGGTGAAGGTGGAATTGTAGCATTTCCAACAGAAACAGTTTATGGGCTAGGAGCTAATGCTTTTGATGAAAAGGCTGTAAAAAAAATTTTTTTGGCTAAAGGAAGACCATCAGACAATCCCCTCATTGTTCATGTTCATGATACTAATATAGAGAATTTGGTTAAGGAAATACCAGACATAGCTAGAAGTCTAATGGATAAATTCTTTCCGGGACCTTTGACACTTATTTTAAATAAGAGAAATATAATACCGGATATAACTAGTGCTGGACTAAGTACAATAGGTATAAGGATGCCAGATAATAATATAGCCTTAGAATTTATTAAGCAATGTGGAGTGCCTATAGCAGCTCCATCTGCAAACATATCAGGAAGACCTAGCCCTACAGATGTAAAAAGATGTATTGAGGACTTACAAGGGAAAGCAGATGGAATATTAGGAGGCCCCTCCAGCAAAGTAGGACTAGAATCTACCATAGTAGATTGTACAGTGGATCCTCCCTGCATATTAAGACCGGGTGGAATAACAATAGAGCAGTTAAAAGCTATAGATCCTAGGATATATATGGATGAAGCTATAATGAAAAAACCCGATGAAGATTTAAAGCCTAAGGCTCCAGGAATGAAGTACAGGCATTATGCACCAAAAGCTCCAGTAAAAATTATAGAAGGAAATACACAACAAACTGTTGCAAAAATTAAAGAAATGATGCAAAATTATATAGATGATAATAAGAAGGTAGGAATATTGGCTACAGAGGAAACCAAAGCTTATTATGATGAAGGTGAAGTTTTTTCTTTAGGAAGTTTGAATCATTTAGAGGACATAGCTGCCAATCTTTTTGAAGCTCTAAGATACTTTGATGATATGGAAGTAGACGTTATTTTAGCAGAGGGGTTTGAAGAGAAGGGTATAGGAGTAGCTATTATGAATAGATTAAGAAAATCTTCAGGGTTTAATATAATTACAGTATAGAAGGAGGATAAAATGAATATACTATTTGTGTGCACTGGAAACACTTGCAGAAGTCCCATAGCAGAAGCTATTTTTAATTCAAAGTGTGATATGGCAGATATTAAATCATCATCTGCTGGTATATCAGTGGTACATAATAGTATAATATCAGAATATTCTTCCCAAATAATATTAGATAAACTTTCTATAAACATGAAGGATAGAAAAGCTATCCAGCTTACAGAAGATCTTATAGAAGGCTTTGATTTGATATTAACAATGACAGAATATATGAAAAATATATTGCATTTCAATTTACCTAAATTCTCTTATAAGATATATTCTTTAGGCGGGTTTTTAGGTCTTAAAGAAGATGTTGTAGATCCATATGGTGGAAATATTTTACACTATACAGCTACATATTCTGATTTAGAAAACAAAATAGATTTATTATTAAAAAAATTAAAAGAAGATATAAGTATTTAATAATACTAATATCTTCTTTTTGTAATAATTTTTTAAATTAAATGGAGGTGTATGCTATGAATATAGCAATAGGAAGTGATCATGGTGGTTTTCAATTAAAAGAAGAAATAAAAAAACATCTGATGAAAAAAAACATAAAGGTTGAAGATTTTGGAACATATAGTGAAGATTCCTGTGATTATCCTGATATAGCTTTAAAAGTAGCAGAAAGGGTAGCTGAAAAGGAATTTGATTTTGGAATCTTGATATGTGGAACAGGTATAGGAATAAGTATATCCGCCAACAAAGTTCCAGGGGTTAGAGCTGCTTTATGCAGTGATACCTTTAGTGCTCATGCCACAAGACAACATAATGATGCTAACATTTTAGCTATGGGTCAGAGGGTTGTAGGTACAGGGTTGGCATTGGATATAGTAGATACATTTTTAAGTTCTTCCTTTGAAGGAGATAGACATCAAAGAAGAATAGATAAAATACATGAAATAGAAAAAAAATATAATAAATAAGGAGAGAAGAAAATGAGTAAAGTAACACAAATAGCACACCCTTTAATATTACACAAGTTGGCCCTTATAAGAGATAAAAATACAGGATCTAAAGATTTTAGAGACCTTGTAGGAGAAGTAGCTATGTTTATGGCTTATGAGGTTACAAGAGATCTTCAAACAGCTAATATAGAGATAGAAACACCTATATGTAAAACAGTTTGCAAGACTTTAGCAGGAAAAAAGATGGCTATAGTGCCTATTTTAAGAGCAGGTCTTGGTATGGTAGACGGTATGCTAAGATTGATACCAGCTGCTAAGGTTGGACATATAGGACTATATAGAGATGAAAAGACTCTTCAACCAGTAGAATATTTTTGTAAGCTCCCTCAAGACATAGAGGAAAGAGATGTGATAGTAGTAGATCCTATGTTAGCAACAGGTGGTTCTGCTAGTGATGCCATCACTTTGCTTAAAAAGAGAGGAGCAAGAAACATAAAACTTATGGTTCTTATAGCTGCACCAGAAGGAATAAAGGCAGTTATGAATGCTCATCCTGATGTAGATATATATACTGCTTCTATAGATGAAAAACTTAATGAAAATGGATATATCGTTCCAGGACTTGGAGATGCAGGAGATAGATTGTTTGGGACAAAGTAGACAGTATTAACAAATCACCATAAAATTTAAAATTGTTTTAAAAGCTTTAATAAAAGGTTAAGGATAATATGAAAGTATTGCCTTAACCCTTTGTTTACTTATAGGGGTATTTGGGGTATAATTTAGATGTTTACAATGAAACAATCATGTTTAAAGGGGATTTTATGGTTTATGGAAAGAAGAGATAAACATAATTATTATTTAGATATAGCAGAGACTGTACTAGAAAGAGGAACATGTCTAAGGAGAAATTATGGAGCAATAATAGTGAAAAATGATGAAATTATATCAACTGGATACACGGGAGCCCCAAGGGGGAGAAAAAATTGCTTAGATATGAACAAATGCATAAGGGATGAGATGAAGGTGCCAAGAGGGACACACTATGAGCTTTGCAGAAGTGTTCATAGTGAAGCAAATGCCATAATAAGTGCACCTAGAAAGGATATGATAGGGAGCAGTATGTATCTAGTTGGAAAGCATTATATAACTGGAGAACTAGTTCAAGATGCTAACTCTTGTGCTATGTGTAAAAGACTTATAATAAATGCTGGTATAGAAGAAGTTATAATAAGAATAGATAAAAATAAATATAAAGTAATTGATGTGAATCATTGGGTGAAGGAAGATGATTCTTTAGCCATGATTGAGGGATATTAAAATAAATTAGGATAGGAAGATATATATGAGAGACTTGATATTAGCATTATTTTCCTTTGTGGTGGCATTTGCCACAACTCCTTTAGTTAAAAAGTTAGCCTTTAAGATAGGGGCAATAGATGTACCTAAAGAAACTAGAAAGATACATAATAAGCCCATGCCTAGAATGGGAGGCTTTGGCATATTTATAGCCTTTGTACTAGGTATGACACTAAGTCAAGGAGCTTTACTAACAACAGAAAAGGGAATATTAATTGGAGCGACTATTATAGTTATAGGTGGAATATTAGATGATGTAATGGAGTTAAAGCCAAAATACAAGCTTATTTTTCAAATATCAGCAGCCATAGTATTGATTCTTCATGGAGTATATATAAATTCCATAACTAATCCATTCTCAGCACTAAGTGATGGATATATAAGCATTCAACTGTTATCAATACCTATAACTATAATATGGGTGGTGGCCATAACTAATGCTTTAAATTTAATAGATGGATTAGATGGATTATCGGCTGGAGTAGGGTTAATTGCGTGTGTAACTATATATATAGTAGCTATTATAGCAGATAGAAACAGTGTAGCTACTTTAACAGCTATTTTAGGGGGATCCATACTGGGGTTCTTACCATACAATTTTAATCCAGCCTCAATATTTATGGGGGATACGGGCTCTCAACTGCTGGGATTTTTATTGGCGGCTATATCTATGGAGGGAGCAGTTAAATCTGCAACTGCTTTTGCAGTGGCAGTACCAATCTTAGCCCTAGGACTACCTATATATGATACTCTTTTTGCGGTTATAAGAAGAAAGGTAAATGGAAAACCTATAATGCAAGGAGATAGAGGACATCTTCATCATAGGCTTTTAGATTTGGGACTTACTCAAAGACAAAGCGTTATAATAATGTACTTGATAAGCTCCTGCCTTGGAGGAATTGCAATATTAGCAATGGAAATTAGCACTAAAAGAGCATATTTTTTGTTGGCATCCGTAATATCATTACTTGTGATGATGGCGTGGAAAGCAGGATTTTTTAAGAATAGTGTTTAGGAGGAAGTCATGAATAAAATTAAGGTTATGACAATATTTGGGACTAGACCGGAGGCTATAAAAATGGCCCCACTAGTAAAAGAATTAGAAAGCAGAGAGGAAATAGAATCTATAGTTTGTGTAACAGCACAACATAGGCAAATGTTAGATCAAGTTTTGGAACTTTTTCAAATAAATCCTCAATATGATTTGAATATAATGAAAAGTAAGCAGTCTTTAACAGGAATAACTAATAGAGTTTTAGAGGGCTTAGAGGAGATTTTTGAGGAAGTAAAACCAAACATGATCTTAGTTCATGGAGACACAACTACTACTTTTGCAGGGGCTTTAGCAGCCTTTTACAAACAGATAGAGGTTGGTCATGTGGAAGCTGGTCTTAGAACCTTTGATAAATATTTCCCATTTCCAGAGGAGATGAATAGAAAACTAACGGGAGCCATAGCAGATTTACATTTTGCTCCTACTCAAGGATCTAAAAACAATCTTCTAAGAGAAGGGGTTAGTGAAGAACAAATAGTAGTTACAGGAAACACTGTTATTGATGCTATGGAATTTACTGTAGAGGACAACTATAAATTTGAAGGACAACGATTAAACAAAATAGATTTTAAAAATAAAAAAGTAATAATGGTAACTGCTCATAGAAGAGAAAATTGGGGTCAAGGTATAGAAAATATATGTGAAGCCCTTAAAAAAATAGTTGAAAACAACAATGATGTAGAGCTTGTATACCTTGTTCACCTAAACCCAGTGGTTAAGGATGTGGTATATGAATATCTAGATAATATGGAGAGAGTCCATTTATTACCACCGTTAGACACAAAAGAAACCCACAATCTTATGAACAAATGCTATATGGTTATGACGGATTCAGGAGGACTTCAGGAAGAAGCACCACATCTAGGAAAGCCTGTATTAGTATTAAGAAATGTTACTGAAAGGCCAGAAGCAGTAGAGGCTGGCACTGTGAAATTAGTAGGTATAGATAAAGAACTAATATGTGATGAATGTAACAAACTATTAAGATCTGGTGAAGAATATAAGACCATGAGCAAAGCAATAAATCCTTACGGAGATGGAAATGCATCAAAAAGGATAGTGGATGCCATATTAAAGCACTTTAACAAAACAGATAAACAAATTGATGAATTTAGAATCTAATTTTGAAACACAGAAAATTAAAGTTTTAGCACAAAATACAAAGATAAATACATGATAAAATAATAACTTCTAATTTTTACAGAGAAAAATCTTCATTCATATAAAAATTAGAAGTTAATTTATAAGTTTTTTATAAATTTTCAGAATTATGTTGAACTCATAGATAAATAAATATATAATAAAAGTATGTTAATAATTTATCAATTATAGACTCAAGGAGGTAATGGATATGAGAGAAGTTGTTATAGCAAGTGCTGTAAGAACAGCAATAGGAACCTTTGGGGGCGCATTAAAAGAAGTGCCATCAGTTGATTTAGGGGCTTTGGTAATAAAGGAAGCATTATCTAGAGCAGGAATAGATGGTAGTAAAGTTGATGAAGTTATAATGGGAAATGTTTTACAAGGTGGATTAGGACAAAATCCTGCTAGACAAGCATCTGTAAAAGCAGGAGTTCCAGTAGAAGTTCCAGCGATGACTATAAATAAAGTTTGTGGTTCAGGATTAAGAGCGGTGAGTTTAGCTTGTCAAATGATATTATCAGGAGATGAGGATGTAATAGTTGCCGGAGGAATGGAGAACATGTCTAGAGCTCCATATGTATTAGATACTACAAGATGGGGACAAAGAATGGGTGATGGAAAAATCACAGACCTTATGATAAAAGATGGACTTTGGGAAGCTTTTAATGATTATCATATGGGGATAACTGCAGAAAACATAGCTGAACAATGGAACATAACTCGTGAAGAGCAAGATGAATTTTCAGTACAATCTGAAAATAAGGCAGAAAAAGCCATAAAGGAAGGCAGATTTAAGGATGAAATAGTTCCAGTTTCTGTACCTCAAAGAAAAGGAGATCCAATAATATTTGATACAGATGAGCATGTTAAATTTGGATCAACCATTGAAAAGCTAGCAAAGTTAAAGCCAGCTTTCAAAAAAGGTGGAACAGTTACAGCAGGCAATGCATC
>DINW01000042.1:0-11152 GCA_002423705.1 Clostridium sp. UBA5530 | reverse complement strand
TAGAAGCTAATGAAGCTTTTGCAGCCCAAAGCATAGCTGTTGCAAGAGATCTTAATTTTGATATGAGCAAAGTTAATGTAAATGGTGGAGCTATTGCATTAGGACATCCTATAGGAGCATCTGGAGCTAGAATATTAGTATCTCTAATATACGAAATGATGAAGAGAGAAGATGCTAAGAAGGGACTTGCTACCCTTTGTATAGGCGGAGGAATGGGAACAGCCTTAGTTGTAGAAAAGTGTTAATTTAAATAAAAAGTGGACCTAAAATNNATTTTAGGTCCACTTTTTATTTTGAATTTTATATCCTGACGAAAATGAAAGATAACAGAAGATATGACAAATATAGCAAAGACTAATTAGTGTAAAGGAAAATAGAACTATAGAAAATGCAATAATTAATATAATAATTGATATAATAATTTTCATTACATTAGTTTAAAATAATAGGAGAAGGGATGGCACCACTTGCAAAATGAAGATTACCATTAACAATACTTTTAAAAGATGTAATCATAACCTTATAGCTTGACATAAAAGGTTTAAGGTAAAAAATAAAAAAATAAAAATAAAATATTTTTTTATTCTAAAATGAAAGAAATAAAAATAAATTATTCATTATTAAGAAATCTAAAAAATAGATATTTGAAATTGTTTGATAAATCCATAAAAAAATATAGGAATATATGAAGAAATGACAAAATAACTCTCTATGTAAACATTCACTTGAAATAACTGTAAATGAATATGAAGATAGTATATTTCAGAAAAATGAATAAAAATATATATGACTATTTAATTGAGATGTATTATGAACATTTAAAGAGAGAAAGAGATTAAAGTAGCCTAAATAAGCTAAAAATCAGCTTAAATAGAACTAAAAAGGCTAATATAACAATAAATAGGATTTTATTAAAAAAATGGACAGCTATATAATAAATCAAGTAATCAACATCAAAGGAGAAAATATGGATAATACCATTAAAGAAATGATAAAATCGGTAGCTAAATATAACGCCTATGTAGCCATAATTTTATTAGCTTGTGGATTCTTTTATAGGGGATACACTAAGGTCTTAATAATAGGACTTATAGTTGGAACAGTAAATTTTGTTTTGAGAGCTTTTATCAATGGATATTGTATCAGTGATAAAAAAGGAAAACTATTCATGATATTAATAGGGTCTACAAGAATAATATTGGTGGTGCTAATAGGAATAGTTGTATTTACATATAATAAGTTTAATATTATAGCTTATTCTATAGGTTTTATATCTCATTTTGTTGGCATTATGATTTATGCTATTGATGAAAATCATAAGAAAGGAAGTAAGTAGATGGAAGCGGCTAAACCAATATTTACCTTAAACATAGGTAGTATTCCCATAGATATAACTATGAATATGGTGGTTCAATGGATAATAATGATAGCATTAATTGCCTTAGCCACTTATTTAACACAAAATTTAAAAGAAATCCCAGATAAAAGACAAACCATTGCAGAAATGTTTGTAGGCGGTATTAGAAATTTAGTTAAAGAAAATATGGGAGAAGAATATAAATCTCTAGTACCTATCATAGGAACCATAGCTATTTATTTATTGAGTATGAACTTATTTGGTTTCTTTGGTATTGAGCCACCAACCCAAAGTCTTGGCATAGCTTTAAGCATGGGAATTATAACTTTCATAATTATTCAAACTTATGCTATCAAAAAATTAGGACTGTTCCATTATTTTATGGGATATGGTAAACCAGTATTTGTAATGTTACCTTTAAATTTATTAGAAAGAGTGATGTTACCTGTATCTTTAAGCTTAAGATTATTCGGTAATATGTTTGCAGCTACCTATATAATGTCAATGGCTTATGGATATTTGGATAAAGTAGCTTGGGCTGCCCAATTAGCAGTTCCTATACCACTTCATCTATATTTTGATGCTTTTGATGGTACGATACAAACAATTATATTTTTAATGATATCAATGATTAATATTAAAATAATAGCTGAACATTAGTTCAAAAGGATAAAGGAGGATTTATAAAATGAGTAGTGAAGCATTATTAGCAGTTAAAGCAATTGCAGCTGCATTAGCAGTATTTGTTGGAATAGGAGCTGGTATTTCCACCGCCAAGGCAACAGGAAAGGCAGTAGATGCTGTAGCAAGACAACCAGAAGCAAGTGGTAAGATTATAAGTATTCTTTCCATAGGATGTGGTTTCTCAGAAGCTACTGCTATATATGGATTTTTAATAGCTATATTATTATTAGTATTATAGTAATAACTAAAAGAACATATATAGTTAAACTTTGAGTAGAAGTCTCTAACTTCTACTCAATATTATTACTTTCTAGGAAATAATAAATTAAGCCTGGACTGGAAGGGAGGCTTCAATGCAGATATGGGAGTAAATTGGTCAGAGTTTACTGCAGCTTTAGTAAACTTTTTAATATTATATTTAATACTGAAAAAGAAACTTTTTGGCAAAGTAAATAAAATTATAGATGATAGGCAAGATAAAATAGCTAATAGCCTTGAAAAGACCAAAGAAGATCTTAAAAAAGCTGAGGAATTAAGATTAGAAAATGAAGAAATATTGAAGAATGTTAAAGTAGAAAGCAAAAAAATCATGGAAGAGCAGAAAGAAAAAGCAGAAAAATTATATGATGAAATTGTAACAGATGCTCATAATGAGGCAGAGGTTATAATGGAGAGAGCTAAGACAGAAATTGAAAGAGAGAGAGAAAAGGCTAAGGATGATATAAAGACTCAAGCAATAGATATAGCATTACTTCTTTCTGAGAGAGCTTTAGAAGAATCCATAGATGAGAAGAAACACAGGGAAATCATTGATAACTTCATCGCTAAGGTAGGTATTTAAATATGTATGAATATCTGGATAAAAGATATGCTTTAGCTCTTTATAAAGTAGCAGAAGAAAAAGATAAAGTAGATATTTATCTTCAAGATCTAAGAGAAATAGTTGAACTTATAGATAATAACATAGAATTTCAACAGATTATAAAACATCCTCAGATAAGTACATCTAAGAAAAAGAAAACTTTTATTAAGATCTTTAAGGGTCATATAGATGAAGAATTACTGTCTTTTTTGCTAATTCTTATTGAAAAAGATAGGATATTATATTTAAAAGAAAAGTTAGCTGAAATGGAAAAAATTCATTTGGAAAGAATGAATACCCTTTTAGCTGATGTTAAAACAGTAATACCCCTTACAGAAGAGGAAAAGAAAACTCTAATGACAAAGTTAGAAAATAAATATGATAAGAAAATTATATTAAAAGAAGAAATAGATGAATCTATAATAGGTGGAGTTTTTATAAAAGTAGGTAATGATGTAATAGATGGAACTATAAGAAATAAATTGAAAGAAATGCGAAAATTAGTTCTTAATAGGGAATAGAGGTGAAACCATGAATATTAAGCCAGAAGAAATTACTTCTATAATAAAAAGTGAAATAGAAAGATATGAAAAGAAAATAGAAACAGTGGATTCAGGAACCATAATTCAAATTGGAGATGGAATAGCTAGAGTATATGGACTAGATGAGTGTATGGAAGGAGAGCTTTTAGAGTTTCCTAAAGGGGTATATGGAATGGCTTTGAACCTAGAACAGGATAATGTAGGTTGTGTTCTTCTAGGCTCTGAGGAAGGAATAAAAGAAGGAGACATAGTTAAAAGAACAGGTAAGATAGTAGAAGTGCCTGTAGGTGAAGGATTAATTGGAAGAGTAGTAAATGGTTTAGGAATACCTTTGGACGGAAAGGGACCTATAAAATCTTCCGAGATGAGACCTATTGAAGTACCAGCTCCTGGAGTTATTGATAGGCAATCAGTAAGAGAACCTCTTCAAACAGGAATAAAGGCCATAGATTCTATGATACCTATAGGAAAAGGGCAGAGGGAACTTATAATTGGAGACAGGCAAACAGGAAAGACAGCCATAGCTTTAGATACCATATTAAATCAAAAAGGAAAAGATGTTGTATGTATATATGTGGCCATTGGACAAAAACAATCTACAGTGGCTCATATAGTAAATACTCTTGGTGAAATGGGGGCTATGGACTATACTATAGTGGTTTCGTCTACAGCTTCAGAAAGTGCACCTCTTCAATTTATTGCACCTTATGCTGGATGTAGTATGGGTGAATATTTCATGAAGAAGAGCAAAAATGTTCTAATAGTATATGATGATCTGTCAAAGCATGCAGTGGCCTATAGAACCATGTCACTATTACTTAGGAGACCACCAGGAAGAGAAGCTTATCCAGGAGATGTATTCTTTATTCATTCAAGATTGCTAGAAAGGGCTGCTAAACTATCGGATGAATTGGGAGGCGGATCTTTGACAGCACTACCAATTATAGAAACTTTAGCAGGAGACATAACAGCCTATATACCTACTAATGTTATATCAATAACTGATGGCCAAATTTTCTTAGAGTCAGAATTATTTTATGCAGGTCAAAGACCAGCAGTAAATGCAGGTATATCTGTATCAAGGGTTGGTGGAAATGCACAGATAAAGGCAATGAAACAAGTATCAGGTACATTGAGACTAGAACTTGCTCAATATAGAGAGTTAGCAGCGTTTTCACAATTTGGATCTGACCTAGATAAAGAATCAAAGAAAAGACTAGGAAAAGGAAAGAGATTGACAGAAATACTAAAACAAGATCAATACTGTCCTATGGCTGTTGAAAAGCAAATAATGATTCTATATGCTGGAGTAAATAATCATCTAATGGAAATAGAAGTATCTAAAATTAAAGAATTTGAAAAAGAATTTTTAGAGTTTATGGATACTCATCATAGAGAAATCGGTAAAGATATACTAGAAAAGCAAGCTTTAGATGATGACTTAAAAAATAGATTAGACTCAGCTATAGAAGAATTTAAAAAACTCTTTTTAGCTTAGATGTTTATGTTTCTTTAAAGTGAAATAAGGATTTAAAGGTGGTGGAGATATGGCAGGGGCAGGACTTATAGTTATAAAAAGAAGAATTAAGTCTGTAACAAATACTAAGAAAATAACCAAGGCCATGGGATTAGTAGCCAGCTCTAAGCTAAGAAAAGTTAGGGAGAAAAGTAGTATTAACAATGAATACTATAACTATTTAGAAGAAATTAAAAATATGATAGTAAAGAGTATGGACGATAATTCAAATTTCTTTATAAAAGGAAACGGGAAATCAAAAAAATTATACGTTATTTTCACATCGGATTCAGGTCTTTGTGGTGGATATAATGTGGGCATAATTGGAAAAGCTTTAGAAGAGATTAAGAAAGATAAAGAAGAAAGTTTAATAATGGTATTAGGGCAAAAAGGAAGAGAATATTTAAATAGATTTAATTATACTACAGAAGCAGAATATGTAGAGCTTTCTGATATACCAAATGCCAATGAAGCAAAAACTATATCAGAACATATAGGAAATTTATTTAAATGTGAAAAAGTAGGGGAAGTTTATCTTGTGTATACTAAATTTGTATCTAGTATGAAACAGGATACTGTAGTTGAAAAATTTCTTCCTTTAGACCTTGATGATAAAAATCAAAATGATGACGACTTTATTTTTGAACCTGAAAAGGAAGAAATTCTAGAAGATATGATTTCCATGTATTTAAAAAGTAAAATATTAAACTGTTTAATGAGCGCCAAAACTAGTGAGCATAGTGCTAGAATGACTGCCATGGATGGAGCTAGCAGAAATGCAGATGATATATTAGAAAAATTAAATATAAAATATAATAGAGTTAGACAAAGTGTAATAACTCAAGAAATTTCAGAGATAGTAGGAGGCGCCGAAGCTCAGAAATAGGAGGTAATGATTATGCCTGGAACTGTTGGAAAGGTAATACAAGTAATAGGGCCTGTTATTGATATAAAATATGAGTCCGATTGTCTTCCTAATATTTTAAATGCTATAGAAATAGATTTAGGAAATGACAAAAGGTTAGTAGCAGAGGTTGAACAGCATGTGGGAGACGATATAGTTAGAGCTATAGCTATGGAGGCTACAGAAGGATTGAGAAGAGGAATGGAGGCAGTAGATACTGGTAAAGCTATATCAGTACCTGTTGGCAATGAAGTCCTTGGAAGATTGTTCAATGTGCTAGGTAGACCTATAGATGAAAATGGGGCATTTGAATCAAAGGAGACTTACCCAATTCATAGATCAGCTCCTTCTTTTGAAGATCAAGCTGTGGAACCAGAGATGTTTGAAACAGGCATAAAAGTAATAGATCTTATAGCTCCTTATCAAAGAGGAGGTAAAATAGGTTTATTTGGAGGAGCAGGAGTAGGAAAGACTGTTCTTATACAGGAATTAATTAATAATATAGCTAAGGAATATGGTGGATTGTCAGTATTTACTGGAGTAGGGGAAAGAACTAGAGAAGGAAATGACTTATATAATGAAATGAAAGAATCCGGAGTACTCAATAAAACAGCTTTGGTATTCGGGCAAATGAATGAACCACCAGGAGCTAGAATGAGAGTTGCTCTAACAGGATTGACAATGTCTGAATACTTTAGAGATAAAGGTCAGGATGTACTTCTTTTTATAGATAATATTTTTAGATTTACCCAAGCAGGTTCTGAGGTTTCAGCTTTATTAGGAAGAATACCTAGTGCTGTTGGATATCAGCCAACATTGGCTACAGAAATGGGTGCTCTTCAAGAGAGAATCACATCAACTAAACATGGATCAATAACATCTGTTCAAGCAGTTTATGTTCCAGCAGATGACTTAACAGACCCAGCTCCAGCTACTACCTTTGCTCACTTAGATGCAACTACAGTTTTATCTAGATCTATAGTTGAACTTGGAATTTATCCAGCTGTAGATCCACTTGAGTCATCATCTAGAATATTGGACCCAAGAATAGTTGGTAATGAGCATTATGATATAGCAACAAATGTTAAACATATCTTGGAAAGATACAAAGAGTTACAAGATATAATAGCAATCTTAGGAGTTGACGAGTTATCAGAAGAAGATAAAATAATCGTTTCTAGAGCAAGAAAGGTACAAAGATTCTTGTCTCAACCTTTTACAGTAGCGGAACAATTTACTGGAATGCAAGGTAAATTCGTACCTATTAAGGAGACTATAAGAGGATTTAAGGAGATATTAGAAGGGAAGTATGATGATTTACCAGAATCAGCATTCCTATTTGTAGGAACCATTGATGAAGCTGTAGAGAAAGCTAAATCCCTCATGGAACAGTAAGGATGTGATGGATAATGAGTGAAGGATTTCAACTAACCATTATGACTCCTGAGAAGATTTTGTTTAAAGGTGGAGTTCTGAAACTTAATTTAAAGAACTATAGAGGAAGATTTCAGATATTGCATAATCATATCTCAATGATAACTCTAGTGGAGCCACATATTACAGAATTAGAAACTGAGGAAGGTGAATTAAAAAAGATATTTACCTCTAAGGGAATAGTTAAAGTTAAGAAGAATAATGTGATGTTTCTTTGTGAAAGTGGTGAATTAGAAGAAGACATAGATTTTGACAGGGCTAAGGAAGCAAAGAGCAGAGCTGAAGAAAGATTAAAAGGTATAAATAGGGATAATATAGATACAAAGAGAGCTGAATATGCACTGTTAAGGGCATTAACAAGACTTTCTTTAAGAAGTTAGTAAATTTTTACTAACTTCTATTTTTTTTGTAACAATATTAAGAAAAAAAAATATATTAATAGTATCTTCAAATTAACCTCTTCTAACTGTTCTACTTCATAAAAACTTTCTAAATAAAGATTTCCTATCAAGTGAAACTTAGTTTCAGGTGGAGTTTGGATTCCAACTGAAGGTTAGGTGAACGGTAGCTGCTGTTATCTCCAACCTAAAGATGGTGGAGTGTTACAGCAGATAGACATCAGATTAAGTCTTAAATAGTTCCTTCCTACAATTAAAAATCAAATTCATATGTATATTTATTGAATAAATGACAATAATTAAAATGGGAGGGGACAAGAATGAAAAATAAATTTATGCTTATTATACTTATGATATCTACTCTTTTTTCTATGAACTTCAGAAAAGAAGATTTCATTGATAATACTGTAAAAAAGTTTGGCGGTCACATTATAGAAAGAAGCTTTACCGTGGAAGTAGAAAATATAAAAGAATTCAATAAAGAGCAATTATTAAATAGTCTTCCTTTAGTGGATAAGTTAACTATAGATATAGATGATGCAGCTTTGGTTGTAGATGGTAGAGTTATGATAAAAGTTACATCAGAGGATGAAAAAATCCCTTTATATCAATTGAAAAAGGACATATTAAAACAGGTTAAGAGAGAAGATAACAGTGTGAAGGTTTATGACAACATAAAAGCCAAAATACAGGATAAGGATATACAGATTTATAAAGAATATCTAGACAAGTATCTAAAATCCATAGGTGGTAAAAATATAGACTTTACTAATATTAATTCTGGTGTAAGTTGCGTAGCTACAATTAATATGGATACAGAGGAAAAGCTTAAAAATATGTTATTTAACGTAAACTTTGCATTGGTCAAATATACTTCAGGAACATATATAATTATTGGGACACCTATAATTACATGTGCTTATTAACAATTATTGGAGGATACTATGGAAAAGATTTTGGTAAAAGGCGGAGGTAAATTAAAAGGAGAAGTTAACCTAAGTGCTGCTAAAAACTCTGTTCTGCCAATAATAGCAGCTAGCATACTTAATGGAGAACAATGTGTAATAGAAAATGCGCCTATGTTAGAGGATGTATTCGTGCTTTGTAAGGTGCTTAAAAGCTTAAACGTGGATATTTCTATAAATGAAATTTCCAATGAAGTAATTATAAATTCTAAAAATATAATCAATATAGAAGCAAGCAGCGATTTAATAAGAAAAATGAGAGCTTCATTTTTAATAATGGGGCCTATGCTATCTAGATTTGGACATTTTAAAATATCCTTACCAGGAGGATGTAATATAGGTTCTAGACCAATAGATTTACATCTTAAAGGATTTAAAGCATTAGGAGCAGAGATAGATTTGGATCATGGATTTGTTGAAGCAACAGCTACAGAATTGAGAGGAAACAAGATATATTTAGATTTTCCATCGGTAGGAGCTACGGAGAATATAATGATGGCTGCAGTACTAGCTGAAGGAGAAACTATCATGGAAAATGCAGCAGAAGAGCCTGAAATTAAAGATTTAGCAAATTACCTTATAGCTATGGGAGCAGAAATAGAAGGAGCTGGAACTGATACTATCAGGATAAAAGGAGTAAAGAAATTGAAGTCTGTGAAGTACAGACCCATATTTGATAGAATAGAGGCAGGAACTTATATGATTGCGGGAGCTATTACCAACAGCAATATAATAATAAATGGAGCGGAAGAAGAGTATTTAAGACCAGTTATTGCAAAGCTTAGTGAATGTGGTGTAAATATAAAAATAAATCCTCATTCCATAGAGGTAAATGGAACTGGTGAACTAAAGCCCATAGATATTAAAACCATGCCTTATCCAGGGTTTCCTACGGATATGCAGGCCCAAATGATGTCCTTATTATGTTTGGTACCAGGAACTAGTATAATAACGGAGACGGTGTTTGAAAATAGATTTATGCATGCCTCAGAATTAAAGAGGATGGGTGCAAATATAAAAATTGATGGGAGAGCTGCAATAATAGAGGGAGTAAATAAGTTATCTGGATCGGAAGTGAAAGCAACAGATTTAAGAGCAGGAGCTGCTTTGATTTTAGCTGCATTAAATGCAGATGGAGTCACTGAGATAGGAGAAGTATACCATATTGATAGGGGGTATGTAAAAATAGAAGAAAAATTACAAGCTTTAGGAGCAGATATAAAAAGAATAAAAGTTTAATATAACTTAATATCTTTCAGATATGAGTATGAAATGAGCCATTGAAAATATTTAACATTTTCAGTGGCTCATTTATTTTATCATAATATATATAAATCATTAATAAGATTAATTATATAAAACGTATATGGGATTTTATTATTAATGATTAAAGGAGTGAGCAGTTGAAAAGCAAAATAATAGTTATTAAATTAAGAGATATTTTTATAATTTCATCAATTGTTCTTGTGTTCATCGTTGTATTGCCATTAATTTTAGTTGGAACGGATAAAGATCATGGAGGAGGGACTAAGGAAAATGAAAATAAGGGAGTACAGGTTAATGAAGAAACTTTAAATAAATTATATGGAGATGCTGTGAAAATATACATAACCAAAGATAATAAAGTAATAGAAATTCCTATAGAAGAATATATAAAGGGCGTAGTGGCATCAGAGATGCCAGCAAATTTTCAAGAAGAAGCACTAAAGGCCCAGGCAGTAGCAGCTAGAACATATACCTTATCAAAGTTGCTGGAGAAGTGTAGTATGGCCCATGGAGGGGATTTATGTGATACGGTACATTGCCAGGTATACACAGAAAAAAATGAAAAAATATCTCAATGGGGAAAGGACAAAGGAGAGGAGTACTGGAATAAAATAAACAAAGCAGTGGAGGACACTAAGGGAAAAGTACTTACCTATGATAATAATCTTGTAATGAGAGCACAATACTTTGCTATAAGTGGAGGCAAGACAGAAAATATAGCGGATGTATTTGGTACTGATGAACCTTATTTAAAATCTGTAGTAAGTATAGGGGATAATGAGGCTCCTAAATATAAAACAAATGTATCACTAGATGTAAATGAATTTATAAAAAAGATAAATGAAGCTTATCCAAAGGCGAAGCTTACTTCAAAAAATATAAATGCTATAAAAATTGTAGAAAGAACAGAAGGTGGAAGCGTAAAGAGTGTGAGCATAGGAAGTGACACAATAAAAGGAACAGACTTTAGAAAGACTTTTCAGTTGAATTCTGCTAATTTCAAAATAGATATAAATAAAAATAAAGTTAGCATAGAGTGTTTAGGTTATGGACATGGTGTTGGAATGAGTCAATGGGGAGCTAATGCTATGGCTAAAGAAGGAAAAGGTTACGAAGATATACTGAAACATTATTATACTGGTGTGAATATAGTGAAGTTAAAATCAAGTGAAACTTAATTTGGGCTTTATCCAAATTGCTAGTTGAACTTATCTAGGGTCGTAG
>DINW01000059.1 GCA_002423705.1 Clostridium sp. UBA5530 | reverse complement strand
CATACTTCCCTTTACTAAAATATATTTTTAAAGAGAACTGTACACTTAATGAATTGGTCCAAGGGGAAGATATATATGTAAATTACTCTAAGCGAAACTGTGAAGGTCGTATTGCTATAATGGATGAAATGGTCAAAAAAGGTGCAGATGAAGAAACAATAAAACTCATAGAATATATGAAGGCAAAGATTAACAAAAATATGGGAAAGGGTTTTATTAAAGAGGATGACAATGAGTTTGATTTTGAAATAAAAGGACAGGACAGACCATTGAAGGTATATGTATTAAGCGATAAATACTGTGGAAGTTCTGGTGACTCATTTGTTCATCTTTGTAAAAAATCTAAAAAAGTAACTGTAGTAGGGAGAAATACAAAGGGATTAACGGACTATAGTAATTGTACTTTAAGTGTTTTGGGTGATTTTTCCTTCTGCTATCCTACTTCTAGAGACAGTGCAATTGATAAAGGAAAGGGTATAGGTGGCGTAGGAGTTGCTGTTGACAAATATATTCCGTGGACGCCAGAGGCTATAGAAGAAGATATTGATTTAAAATATGTAATGGATGAAATCAAACAAAACTAAGTTAAACTTATATAGAGTGTTAGATGATGTTATTTTCAACCTAAAGACAATAGAATTTTGGAGAATTTAAACATTATATAGGAGATATGAATTTCGCATGGCTTGTACTTAATTATTAGTACAGGCCTAATTTTTTTTATTAAAAGAGTTTAAGGTATGCAAGAAGTAACTGCCATATTATTATATAACTAAGGAGAGGGGGATTTTATATGAGAACACCTAAGCATTCTGCATAGCATTGGCCATTGCAGAGGATAAAAACATTTGTAATAGCCGTTGCTACTTCTAAGAAATACTGTAATGATAAGGAGAAGCAGCATGAGCTATGTGAAGAAAACCCAATGGAGTATTGAGCCGGATGATTCCTTTAAAGTTATAAGAAATTGTTCTAAATGTGGTTCTAAAACCAATTATGTTAATACAAATAACTTTAGGGTAAATGCTAATGGAAATAACATTGATGTCTGGCTTATTTATCAGTGTGAAAAATGTAAAAATACATGGAATTTGGAAATATATAAGAGAATAAAACCTTCAAAGCTAAGTCAAAGTGAATACCAAAAATTTCTAGATAATGATAGAGCTTTAGCCTTCAAATATGGTACAGAAAAAGAGTTTTTTAAAGCAAACAAAGCAACAATACATGAAGAGAGTATGAAGTTCCAGGCAATAAATATAGATGGACACACTGTAGTTGAGAGAGGTCAGATTCTAGTTATACGAAATCCCTATGGACTTAAATTTAGACTGGATAAAGTGTTGTCAGAAATTATGGGGAAATCTAGATCAGACATAAAAGATCTTATTGAAAGAAAAAAAATTTACAACCTCAATATGGTGAAATTGGCTAAAATATATACAGAACAATCTATTGAACTAGTAATAGGGTAAAAATTAATTATAATAAATGAAGATTAGTCACATTAAAAAATATTTGGAAGGATGTGTAAACATCAAGACAAAAAGAAATATCTTAAAAGAATATTATCAAGTAAAAGCCCCTAAGCCTATGGTTTGGAGGTTTTTCTTTTGTAATAACAGACAGATAATAGTTAAATTACAATCTCACAATATGGTATAATTAAGAATAAGTGTAATAGGTATTCTTGGTAGAATAACATAGAGAGAATGAAATTTTTAGAAAGTGAGGATTAGAATGATAGAAATACCAGAAAGCAAAACCATTGTAAAACAGATAAATGAAATTTTGAAAGGGAAGATAATAACTTCTGCTGAGGCAAACAAGTCACCTCATAAATTTGCATGGTATTCTGGAAATCCACAGAACTATAATGATTTATTGGAGGGTAAGGAGATCCAAGGAGCTATTTCCAGAGCGGGGATGATAGAAATTCAAGGGGATGATTGTACAATACTATTTTGTGACGGTGCTACACCTAGATTTTATAGTCACTATAGTAAAGTTCCTAAAAAGCATCAGCTATGCTTGAAATTTGATGATGAATCTGCATTGGCTGCTACTATTCAAATGTATGGTGGATTGTGGGCATATAGAGAGGGTGAAAACAACAATCCATATTATATAGGAGCCTGTGAAAAACCGTCTCCTTTTAGTGAGGAATTTAGTTATGATTATTTTAAATCTCTTTGTACAGAAGATATATTATCAAAGTCCGTTAAAGGATTCTTAGCAACAGATCAAAGAATACCTGGCCTTGGCAATGGAGTCCTTCAGGATATTCTATATGAAGCTAAACTTCATCCCAAACGAAAAATCAATACAATTTCAGAGGACGATTTTAAAAATCTATATTATACTGTAAAAAAAGTATTAAGTGATATGGTGCAGGGGGGAGGAAGAGATACAGAGAAGGATTTCTTTGGAAACAAGGGCGGATATACAACACGTATGAGCAAAAATACATATGGAACGGTATGCCCTAGATGTGGCTCTGAGATTCAAAAGGAAAGTTTTCTAGGGGGAACTATTTACTTCTGTGATCAGTGTCAGAGACTTGAATAAGTAAAATGAATTTGGATAAGGTAGCTTTTTGCAACTTCTAGTTTACAAAAGTGTAACTCCTAGTTGGTAGAGAATGTATATGGTTACTGATATAATAACCTCATTAAATGAAGGGAGAATCACTATGAAGTTTACGGAAAAATTGCAGTTATTAAGAAAAGAAAATAAATATTCTCAAGAATATTTAGCAGAGGCCTGTGGGGTTAGTCGTCAGGCTGTTTCAAAGTGGGAGGCAGGAAGTGCTTATCCTGAGATGGACAAAATAATATGCATTAGTAAAATATTTGGGGTATCAACGGATTATCTTCTAAAGGATGAAATTGATAATCCACATTTAGAAGAAAATCAGTCAGTTCATAGTAGATGTGGCAATGTAGGAAGTTCTTCAATGGGCAATGATGATACGGTTTTTAAAGGGATAATCATAAAGGAGAGTATATGCAACGAGCTTATTCTAGACATGGTTCATATTGACAAAGTAGATATGTGGAAAACTAAAGATGTACCTAAATATTGGACTGTTATTTACTTTACATCCAAAGAAAAGGACTTTCCTTATAAGTTATCAAATGTGCTCACTGGGAATTGGTTTGTTGATATGAAAATAGAAAACACTAAAATCATAGTGTTTAAAGATAAGGTTCTAACATATGAAATAGGAAATCAAAAACAAAAAGATTCTGTTATTGATTATTGCAGAAAGATGAAAATTCCTGATGATGAGATGAATTGGCTTGAATAAATATTAATTTCACGTTCTTAAATATGAGTTTAATTAAACTTGGGCACATCATCATATTACTATTATCCCTTAAATTTATTATAATTAACAATATAAGGGGACAATGAGATTTGAATTGTACCATTTGAAGCAATTAGCAGAAGGGTAAGGGGGAAAAGTACAATGGAAAAAAAGGATTTTGAAAGAATAAATATAGAAAAAGAAAAATTTAGGTATACATCTCTGGACTATGTAGATTATGAGGAAATATGCCACTGTGAGATTTGCCATGAAGACAACGAACTTATACTTCTTTATGGTTATGATAAAGAAGGAAACATACACAAGTATCAGTGGGCTTGCAATGATGTGAAGAAACTAATAAAAGCTATAGACAACAGTGAAGAAGAGGTAGAGTTAACCTTTGTACCTAAAGAGTGGAAACAATCATTAAAAAATATAGGGTTCCAAGTTTTTGCAGTATGGAATGATTATTTTAAGGCTAACTTAGATAATTTAGAACCTTATATAAAACCACAATATTTAGAAGAACATGAGTATGAAATGGCATCGGAGGTTACAATGTCATGTAAAGGACAAAGCAGAGGTTTTACAGGACAAAGTGTTTCATGGATAACTCAATGGATGAAAGGTGAAGGACCTGCTGTCAGTGGCGGTACAAAGAATTCTACTATATTAGTTCATAGAATTAATGGAAAGGTAGCAGGAATATTGTGTACAGGAATATATGGACATAATAGTGAAAAGGGACCAATTCTATGGGTACGTGAGGTTGCAGTACACCCTGATTTTCAGAGACAAGGTATTGGAAGAAACCTCATTAATGAGGCGTTGAATTATGGAAAAAACTTAGGTGCAACTAGGGCTTTTCTTTCGGCAGATGAATGTAATGAACATGCAATCCATTTATATGAAACCTTAGGCTTTGTGGGTAATAAGGATCACGGAGAAATTGTGATGACTAGACAAAAGTAATTATATGAGACCATAAGATTATATAGGAGCTATATCAACACCTATTGGTGAAATTCTTTTGATATAGTTCCTTATTTTTATTCGTGAAAAAATAGAATACAAATTTACCCAAATTTAAACCGCATAAAATATCATAAAAAGAGAAAAATATATATATTATTTCAATGACTTTACACCTTTAATAAATTTTGTTAGTTAATATTAAGATTAGGTTAAATAATTTAAAAATCTCTTAACATTATGTAGAATTTAAGATAAGATATTTATGGGTTAATTTATACAATGGAGGTAACAACGTTTGGATACTTTTAGTATGTTTGTAGGATTGGTTGGAGGATTAGGTCTTTTCCTTTATGGAATGAAACTAATGGGAGATGGATTAGAAAATGCTGCGGGAGACAGTTTGAAATCCATTTTAGAAAAGGTTACATCTAATCCAATAATGGCAGTTACTGTTGGAGCTGTAGTCACTGCTGTGATTCAGAGTAGTTCCGCTACCACCGTTATGGTAGTAGGATTTGTTAATGCTGGACTTATGAATTTATATCAGGCTGCAGGAATTATAATGGGTGCCAACATAGGTACTACTATCACTGCTCAATTAATTTCATTTAAATTAGATCACATAGCACCTATCTTTGTAGCTGTAGGTGTTGCCATAGTAATGTTTTCCAAAGCTAAGAAGCGTAAGGAAATAGGAAATATAATCTTAGGTTTTGGTATCCTTTTTATGGGTATGGGAATTATGTCAGATGCCATGGCACCAATATCTCAATCACCTCAATTCCAAGAGTTTATAGTAACTATAGGAAACAACTGGATGCTGGGTATACTTGCTGGTTTAGTGATGACAGCTATACTTCAAAGCTCATCTGCTACCACAGGAATAATTGTGGCATTAGCATCCACAGGCAGTATAGAAATGAATGTGGCATTGCCTGTAATATTTGGATGCAACATAGGAACTTGTGTTACTGCAATACTATCTAGCATAGGAACTAATAGGACTGCTAGAAAAGCTGCTATAATACACTTAATATTTAACATAGTAGGTACAATTATCTTTATACCATTAATGGGAATACTAATAAACATAGTTGAAACTATAAGCCCTGGCAATGTAAAGAGGCAAATAGCTAATGCTCATACTATATTTAATATAGCCAACACCATAATTATGGTTCCAATGATTAAATATCTTATAGCTATTGTAAATAAAATAATGCCTGGCGATGAACATATAGAAAAGGTTGGCGCTACTTATATAGATGATAGATTTTTGGAAACTCCAGTTATAGCTAGTGGACAGGTAATAAAGGAAACTATAAGAATGGCAAATAAGGCTAAAGAAAACTTAGAGATTTCAATGACTGCTTTTATGGAAAATGATGATGATTTAATAAGCAAAGTATATGAAAACGAAAAAATAATAAATGCTTTGGAGCACGATATAACATCTTATTTAGTAAAACTATCAAAAACTGAGATGTCAGATAAGGAAAAGGGTATAGTAGCATCTACTTTCCATGTTGTAAACGACATTGAAAGAATAGGAGATCATGCTAAAAACATAGCAGAACTATCTATAGAAAAGATGTCTAAAAAAATGACTTATAGTGAAAGTGCAGAAGAAGAATTGAATCATATGTACAATTATACCTTAGATGCATTAAAGATTGCAGTAGATAGCTATCAAGGGTCCAATGTAGAAAAGGCAGAGACAATCAGAGCTATTGAAGCAAGAATAGACGTCCTAGAAAAGGAATTTAGATCAAATCATATTAAAAGGTTAAATGAAGGGTCATGTAATGCTTTTGCAGGAGCTGTATTTCTAGACTTAATAAGCAACTTTGAGAGAATAGGAGATCATGCTACTAACATTGCGGAAACAGTAATAAATAATGCTGTATAATTAATAAAAAGCACCCTATGGAATGATAAGTTATTATTCCATAGGGTGCTTTTTATT
>DINW01000015.1:191-26714 GCA_002423705.1 Clostridium sp. UBA5530 | reverse complement strand
TAGGCCGGAGGATATTTATTAATTGTACTTTTTCAAGGACCTCAAGAAGTTCTTCAGTAGTTTTAGAAGGATTAGCTATTTTAAGATTATCTTCAATGGTTCCCTTGAAAATATAGGGATCTTGTTCCATGTATGCTATGTGCTGTCTCAAAGAATGTATGTCCAAAGTTTTTACATCAATATCATTAAACTTTATAGTACCAGTGTAGTTGCTGTAAAGGCCACAAAGAATTTTAATTAAGGAAGATTTACCTCGGCCATTTCCACCCTTAATACATAGCTTTGCGTTAGGGAGTACTAAAATATTTATATTTTCAAAGGTAGGTGGATTATTATCATAGCATAGGCCTAGATTTTCTATAGAAATATTTTGTATAGAAGAAATTTCTTTAGAACCATTAATTTCTTCATCTTTATAAAACTCTACTAATCTATCTCCATTAATTTTATGTCTAGAGTATAAACGGAGGAGTGAGGCAGAACTATCTGCAACAACCTTTACTGAGGCCATATACCCTAAATAGCTAGCTATAACTCCGGGAGAAATAACATCCTTTGATACAAGGTAGGCACCAAAGGCTATAACTATAATTTGAGCAATGTAAGTGGAAGTATCATTAAAAAAATTAACTACTTCTTTGCAATTAATATCTTTTTTCGCTGTTTTATTATAGAATTTTATAAAATTGTCCTTAAATCTTTTCATAGCAAAGGTATCCAGATTATTTTGTTTTAAGTAGGAAAAACCTTCACATAATTCAACTTCTATAGTCAAGGACCTATCATTATATTCTCTTGTTTCTTTAGCATATTTAGCTTCTAATTTTCTAGAGATACAAGCTACTAATAAAGGTGCAATTGAAGAAGCTACACATACAAGACCATATAGTGGACATGAGAATATATAAAAGCTTAAACATGCAGCAGTAAATATTAAAACAAAGGGCAGAGACATAAGGTTTATCAAAGTAAATCTATAGTCTACTAAATCCTCTTCCATTCTGTGAACTATTTCTCCAGGAGAATATTGTCTAGATTTTAAATAGTCCTTTTGAAGAAACTTATTATATATAAATCTATCATGTATTAAAGATTCCTTAAGCATAACAGTGTTTTGGACAACAATTAAGAAAGGCAGAAAAACTAAATTTATAATTATAGAAACTACTAACCATAATAAATTTGAATATACAATATTATGATTACCCCTTAAAATAGAATCTGCTAAGGAACCCATAATTTTAGCGGTAAAAATAGATAGATAATTAGTTAAAAACCCAGAGATAATGTAAAGGATTATGGATACCTTCATTATCTTTACACAATGGGAAAATCCTTGTTTTCTTAATGATTCCATATAATAGCACCGCCTTTGCATATATTTATAGTAGCATCACAACACTGGATAAGTTTTTTGTTGTGGCTTATTATTAGTACAGACTTATCTAAATTCTTGATTATTGACATAAGAGCATTTCGACTAATGCTATCAAGACTATTTGTAGGTTCATCTAAAATCACGACCTCACTTTCTCTACATAAGGCTGCTATGATAAATATTTTTTTTCTCTCACCACCTGATAAGGTGTCAATTGGGTGATTTTCTATTGTATCCATTGACAATTTTAAAGATTGTGCCATAGCTATAGCCTTGTTATAAGAAAAATTAACAGCATCCTCTAAAGAAAGAAAAAGAGCCTTAGGAGTTAAGGATAGCAGCATGTCCTTTTGAGGTATATAGGCTATATCTCTATAAAAATCTTTTTCTGTAGTATGACGTAAAGAGCTACCTCTATAATAAATATCACCTTCGTAGTCATCCTTCATTTTTAATAAAAGCTTCAAAAGAGTAGATTTTCCTGAACCATTGCTTCCAACTATGGCGTATTTAACACCTTTTTCTAAGTTCAAATTAAAATCTTTAAATAATAAGTTGCTTTCAAAACCATAATTAAGATTCTTAAGTTTAAATAGTAAATCATCCTTAGAAGGTTCCTCCTTAGGACCATATGGACAATTAAAAGTAAGAATCCTTAATCTATCCTTAGCTTTTTTGAAGATAAAGTATTTTGCAATTGCTGAAAATATCATATTAGCCCCATCATAAAACTTTTTAGAAAGCACAGCTAGAGCTACTGATTCTTCTAATGATATGGAGTTGGAAAGTACAAATAGTCCTATGATTCCATAGGTTATATAGGTTAAAATAGTTACTACAGTTTTGTTCAATGCATCTTCAACCTGAGCTGTAATTTCAGATTTTTTACCTATGGCATAGTACCTTTCATGAATTTTTTTAAGGTTAGACATGTACCATTTTTCACCGTTAAAGCTTTTAATAGTTGAAAGGCCATTGTAACCACATATAAGATGTTCAGTTAATTCACCTTCTATGTTTCGTGTATTAATGTAATTTTTTTCGAGCCAGTGTTTTACCACATAAGGAGGAATTAATTGAACAAAGGAAATCAATAGCATAGTTATGGCTAATGAAGAATTTGTATGGTACATAAAACATAGATATCCTATAGAAATAAATAACCCTACAACTATATAAGATAGCACCTTTGTGAAAAAGTCGAAGGTATTGGATACATCATCTGTTAGTCGCTCCTTTAGGTTGCCTAAGGGTAGCTTTTCAATGGAAGAAACCTTTTGCTGGTATAAAAGGTTATAAGCCTTGATTTTATAATTACCCTTATAAAAAGTTTCTAATTTACTACATAAAATCCCCAAATATAAATCAATAGATTTCATAACCAATAAAAATATTAGAAACTTAAGAGCTATTGATATAACTAAAGACGTATTTTTATTTACAGCAGCATCTATTAGCTTAGAAGAAAAGTCTGCCAATATAAAACCACAAATAAAACTCCACAAACCTTTTATTATATTTGATAAGGTAACTTTAAAAATATCTTTATTAAAAAACATAAAATCATCTCCTAATAATATTAAAAAGCAGAGGCAAACTAGCCCCTGCTAAATTAGAAAAGCAAAAAGGGCTATGGACACAAAGTCCATAGCCCTAACTATCATAGAATGTTTAAAAATGACAACAACTAACTAAAGGTGACAGGATTAAAACTCACCAAAATAACGGCTAGCAGTTATTATTTGTAGGCTCCGAACAATGTATCACTATAAAGATAAAAGTTCGGAGTTCTTCAGTATCAAACATTCTAAAAATCTCATATTAGTTATCCTCCAAGTTAAATATATTAACTATAGTATATAATATGAGATTTTAAAAGTAAAGAATATTTAGAATTATATTAAATTTTAAACTTATCTATTAGTGTAGCCATGGTATCAGCACTAGATTTTAATGATTCAGCTTGTCGTGAAATTTCATTTAATCCAGAAGCTTGCTCTTCGCTTGAAGCGCTTACTTCTTCAGAAGTAGCGGCAGTTTCCTGAGCCACAGAGGAAACGTTGGATATATTATCTACAACTTTGTTCTTGCTATTATTTATTTCAGATAAAGAATTATTCACAATAGTGATTAAGGACTCTAAATCTATTATCAGTGAAGCTATTTCTTCAAAGGTGTTTGTAGTTATATTAACACTTTCACCAGTTTTCAAGTTGAGCTCAGAAGAAATCTTCATATGCTCATATAAATCCTTAATACTAGTATTGTTTTCTGAGATAACTGAAGAGATTTCTCCCGCAAACTTAGCGGATTCCTCAGCAAGTTTTCTAACTTCATTAGCAACAACTGCAAAACCATGTCCAGCTTCTCCAGCTCTAGCAGCCTCAATGGAAGCATTTAGAGCAAGAAGATTAGTTTGCTCTGTGATTGATTTAATAGCAAGAGTTATAGATTCTATCTTAGCAGAGTTCTTAGCAACAAGATTTACCTTTTCAGCCACTGTTTGAGTAGCTTCATTATTTTTCTCATAATTAGATTTTAATAGGTTTATTGTGTTAAGTCCTTCTTCTGTAGATTTTTTAACATTTCCAGAAGATATTAGCATATTCTGAGAGTTCTCTAAAGAGCTGTTTACTTCATTGCCTAAATTAGTTACTATGTCTATGCTAGTATTAAGATCTGCTGCTTGATCTGTAGCACCCTGAGCAATTTCGCTTATAGCTTCAGCCACCTGTTCTCCAACTTGGGTAGACTCATTAGTTATTACAAACAGAGTGTCAGCAGCTTCACTTACAGCACCTGCAGAACTTTTTACAGAGGATAGTATATCAACCATATCATCTACTAAGGAATTAACGGAATTCACTATTGATTTTAGCTCTGATGTATAATTAGTTTTTAAAGTAGCTTTTTCAGTAAAATCTCCATCTTTAATCTTATCAAGAATCAGAGTAACGTCCTTAATTGGAGTTGAGATTTTTGAAGAAAATATTTTGCTTATAATAAATATCACTATTACTGTAACTATAAATATTATGAACGGTAGAGTTAATGAAGAAGAAACAGCCTTAATTACTTCATTATAAGGGGTAAAAGACACGATTAAAAGATTAGTGTCTTTTTCTAGCTTAGTAAACATTAATAATTTTTCTCCATCTATTTCAATCATGTTAGAAGAGCTTTTATCATAATTCAAAGCATCCGATATCCAAGGCAGATCATCCTTGTTTTTCCCCATTATAGATGAATCTTTGTCAGCAACAATTGTTCCATCTAGGGATAGTACTGTGGTAGTAGAGTTGTAATCCACTTTACAATCATTAACTACTTCAACTATAGAGTCTAAATTTATATCTAAGCACATTACACCTATAATTTTATTATTTTTATCTTTTATAGCTTTGGAATAGGTTATAACAGGCTTATTAGTTGACGAATCAAAATATGCATCGGTAAGTGTAACCTTATCTGGGGAAGCCATGGCGGTTTTATACCAATTTTTATCTTTCAACGAAAGGGGATCAATATCCACCGATGGAGAACTAATAAACTTATTATTTTCTAATAATATATAAGCGAATAGAATATCCTTGTTAGCAGCTACATAATTATCTAAGGTTTTATTTATCCAAGTGATTTCATTATTGGTATTTTCTAAGGCGCCTTTTGCATTAGATTCTTCAGAAAGAAACTTTAAGTTGTTTTCATTTCTGGAGAAACTATCAATAATGGAAGTGCTTATAGTATTAACGTTTGCCTCCATAAGATTAGAAAAGTCTTTTTTTACTGTGTTTCTAACAGAATAAAAGCTTCCTAAGGAAACTAAAAGAATTGGAATGAAAGATGTTATAATGAGTAATTTAGTAATTTGTCCTCTAAATGTGTTAAATTTTGAACTTTTCAATAGTAATCCTCCTTTGTTATTTAGATGTATTTACGTTATGTTTTTTAATTAATTTGGTGTATGTGCTCTGTAACACTACACCTTCTTTGGATTGGAGTGTTACAGAAGATACGACTTTAGATAAGTTAAACTAACAATATTACTATTCGAATATAAATGAAGAAAGTTTATAGTATTGAGGTGTATAATATAACAAAATGTGACATAAAACATGAAAATATCACAATTATTATCTTTATGGTAAATAAAATTAATAAGTTAATATAATACTGAATAAATTTATATATATATCTTAATTACAATAGGGGCTAGATTTTTTTTCATGGTGTGGTATAATATTTTAAAATATTATACCAAAATATGGAAAGGATGTTTATTGTGGAATCAACTGAAAAAGTAACTTTTAATGTTCATGCTATAGATTTAGGAGATATAGATCTTTTGATTGAATCTGGAATGTATAAAAACAGAGACGAATTTCTTAGCAAGGCTATAGAAAGACAACTTACTAAAAATGAAAGAAAGATAGAATTGTTAACAGAAAGGTATGGATATTATTTAGGAATTGTAACCTATGGAAAAAAAGATTTAGAGAAGGTATTAAGGGATAATATGAAACTGGAGTTAAAAATCATAGGGATGCTCAATTTAAAAGATGATATAACTCCAGATTTAGCTACAAGAACTATAAAATCTATCAAAGTACTGGGAATATTCAAAAGTGATGATATATTGAAGGAAGTTTTAAAAGATAAGATTATGGAAGGTGCTGGTGTTGCAAAATGATTTTAAAAATCATTTTGTAACACCATTTTAATTTACATTAAGTTGGTGTAACTTTATTGCTTTTAGTAAAAACTGAAATTATAATAGAAAATAGTGTTGAACTAAGTAGTCAGTTTTCACATATAAGGAGGTTGAAAAAAATTGAAATACATAATAGGTTCCTTCATGGGAGCTATAATAGGGTATATTACAAACTGGTTAGCTATAAAAATGTTATTTAGACCTCATGAAGAGAAGTTTATCTTTGGCATGAAAGTTCCATTTACTCCGGGTCTTATTCCCAAAGAACAAAAAAGGATAGCTAAAAGTGTTGGAAAGGCTGTAGGAGAACACTTATTATCAGAAGAAACCGTGGTGGCAGCTCTTTCAAGTGAAAAAGTCCATGTACATTTGAAAAAATTAATAGAGGACAAGGTAGACGTGATAACCAGTGGAACTATTACCGTAAGGCAAGCTCTAGAGATAGGATTTAAAGAACAATTTTTAGGTATTGAAGAGAGAATTAAAAATAATATACAAAGCTTAGTGATAAAAAATCTTAGAAAACCAGAGGTTAAAGAAAAAATCCTATGGGATATTAAAGAAAAAATAGGGGAATTTTTAAAAAAAGATATAAATCAAGAGAAATCTATAGAGAAGGTAAAAGAAGTTTTAAAAATAAAAGCTTTAGATATGGTTACGTCGGAGAAAAGCCAGCATAAACTTCAACAGGTAGTGAAGAATGAAATCTATGGCCTATGTGAAGATGGCATAACATTAAAGGATATAACTGGTGAGAATGTACTTTATAGATTAGAAGAAGTTATTATGGATAACAAAGCTGTTATAGCAATGTATATAAATAATATGGTTAAAGAACCAGAGGTTGAAGAAAAACTTAGGAATGTTATAGACTCAGCTATAGCCAGTAATGTTAATCCTTTAGTAGCAATGTTCTTAAATAATGATAATATTTATAATAAGGTTATTAGTTTTATGGATGTGTATCTGAAAGAGGATAAAAATCAAGAAGATATAGTAACCATATTACAGAAAGTTCTTAAAAATATTTCTGATGTTAAAATAGCCAAGATACTAGATAAAGAAGAAAATTTAGATATGATAAGTAAAAATGTGGTTGAAGTTATAGCAAAAGAAAAAATTTTAGATAAACTTGTAACATTGGTAGGAGAAGGTGTTAATGAGTATGGGACTTTGGGAAACCTTTTAGGGTCAATAAACGAGAATTTTTATGGGGAAATAGATAATTTTCTATCTAATACTATAAGCCAAATATTAACTAGTAAGGGTACTGAAACTGTTATAAATAAAATTATAGAAAGTACAATCAATAAAGTATTAGAGGTAGAAGTGAAAAGTTTAATATCGGATAAGGCGGCCTTTAAAGAAGTGGCAGTTAATTGGGGTGAAAAATTGTTTAACAGATTCATAAAGAATGAGGCAGTTAAGGTTATAGCACTTTTAGATATATCTCAAATTGTAGAGGAACAGATAACTAAGTTCCCAGTGGCATTTGCAGAAGAAATTATAGTTGATATCGCTAGAAAGGAATTAAATGCTATAACTTGGTTAGGTGCTCTTCTTGGAGGATTAATAGGGATTCTTTCACCTGTAATAGCCATGCTGTAGTTAACTCCAAGTGAATCCTAGCTAAACTCCCGTAGGGTTCTGCAAAATGTAGACATGAGATAAAATAGATACTGCCATGGAAAATCAATGTTCCGTGGCAGTACTGTTTAGGTTCTAATTATGATTCTAGTACTACGTTCACGGCTTGTTTTCCTTTATCATTATCAGCTAGGTCAAAGGTTACAGAAGCACCTTCTTCTAAAGTTTTGAATCCAGAACCCATTAGACCGCTATAATGAACAAAAACGTCTTCTCCATCTTCAGTAGTTATAAACCCATAACCTTTTTGGTTATTAAACCATTTTACGGTTCCTTTCATATAAAAAACCTCCTACAAAAATATACCAGTGGGATTTCCACTATTTATTATTTTTTCACTAAAATATAAATATATTCATTAAAAAATAGATAGTTGTTAAAAAACAGTATATATGCTATATAATATAAACATAGCAAATAGGTATAAAAATCTATTTTATGGTAAATAATTAAAATAATAACTAAGGAGGGATTTAAATGAATATACCTATATTTGACTCCCATAGCCATTATGATGATGAAGCTTTTGATGAAGATAGATATGAAGTAATTAAGGAAATATCTGATGCAGGGGTTATAGGAATCCTAAACTGTGGAGCTTCCTTAAAAGGAGCTAGAGATTCAGTTATACTAGCAAATAAGTATGATTTTATATATGCAGCAGTAGGAATTCATCCATCTTATGCAGAGGAGGTAAATTCTGATGTCCTTGCAGAAATAGAACAACTTTGTAGTAATGAAAAAGTTAGGGCTATAGGGGAAATAGGTTTAGATTATTATTGGGAAGAGAACCCTTCTAGAGACATTCAAAAGGAAGCTTTTAGAGCCCAAATGCAATTAGCAAACAATCTTGTTTTGCCTGTAGTTATCCATGATAGAGATGCACACAAAGATACATTAGAAATAATGAAGGAGTTTCCAGAGGTTAAAGGCGTGGTTCACTGCTTTTCCGGAAGTGTAGAGTTTGCTAAGGAATGCTTAAAACTTGGGTACTATATAGGTTTTACAGGAGTCATAACCTTTAAAAATGCAAAAAAAATCATGGAAGTAGCAAGGGAAGTACCAGTAGATAAAATATTAGTGGAAACAGATTGCCCATATATGGCTCCAACTCCTTATAGAGGGAAAAGAAATCAGTCTTCATATATTATACAAATATTGGGAAAGATTGCGGAAATAAAAGAAATTCCTATTGAAATTTTGAATAATCAAATTATTTCAAACACAAAACAGTTGCTAAGAATAAAATAATAATATAGAATGAAATATATGGTTTTTACTTCTAAGAAAACTAATATAATCATTAATTTAAGAAAGTTTTCAGTTTAAACCAATATATACAAATATCCATAACATAATATTAGATGGAAACTTGCATGAAAAACACTAAAATGGATTTTTAGCTAGCTTTATCAAGGGGAGAATTTTGCTTATAGTAATGCTTCGAATTTATGAATCCTTCTGACAAGAATAGTATCGCTATCATAAATAATATTTTTTTAAATATGCTGATAAAAGCATTTGATGTGCAAGAATTTTAGTTTATATTATCAAATTTGACAAGATTCTGTGTGCAAGTTATAATGTTTCATGTGCTTTTGCCAGAGGGAGGTAAATATTATGCTTGAAAAGTTTAAAGGAAATTTATCAAAGTACTTTTCAAACGGTCCAAAGGCAGCATTCTTGTTAAGTTTAGTAGTGATTGCTTTAGTTACTACTATCTATTCTATGAGAAAGACTATCATAGTTACAATAGACGGAGAAGAGAATAAGATTATAACTTATAAAAGGACCGTACAAGGAGCTCTACAGGACAGAAATATAGAATTGGGAGAAAGAGACAAGATAGAGCCCAGCTTGGACACCAAAATAGGGAAGAATGACAGGATAGATATAAAAAGAGCCGTTAATGTAATTGTATCCGTAGACAATAAGGATATGGAACTATTAACAGCAGAAGACTCTGTTGAAGGGTTACTAAAAACTGAAGGCGTAGAGGTTGAAGAAGAAGATAAAATTCTTCCTTCAAGAGATACTAAAATAGCTGAAGGTTTAAAGGTGCAAATCATCAGAGTAGAAACCCAAACCCTTACAGAGAATCAACCTATAGATTTTGCAACAGTTGTAAGAAAAGATGATAATCTCACAAAAACCACTACCAAGGTTATTCAAGACGGAAAGCCTGGGGAAAAGACTATTACTACTAAAGTAATTTATGAAGATGGTAAAGAAGTATCTAGAAAGGTAATTAGTGAGGTTATAAATAAGGAACCAATCACCAAAGTAGTCCTTCAAGGAACTTTAGGAGTGCTTACTTTATCCAGAGGAGGAGAGGTGCCTTATGTGAAATCCTTAAAGGTTAAGGCTACAGCATATCATAACAGTGGAGGAGATGGTAATGGATATACAGCCTCCGGATCATCTACTAGAAGAGATCCTAATGGATATAGTACTATAGCCGTAGACCCAAGAGTTATACCCCTAGGAACTAGACTTTATGTTGAAGGATATGGTTATGCCATTGCAGCAGATACAGGTGGAGCCATTAAAGGAAACACTATTGATGTATTCTTTAACAGTTCTAGTGAAGTATATAACTGGGGAGTTAGATATGTTAATATCTATATTTTAAAATAAACAAAAAGGGAGCTTAGCTCCTTTTTTGTTTTTAAAATGAATTTTCTATTGATTAAACAAATACAAATGTATAGTATTATATTAGAATAAAGTGTTGAGAAAAGGTGAAAGGAAGTATAGATTTGATTAAGGAAGTAATAGTTGTTGAAGGTAGAGATGATATAACAGCTGTAAAGAAAGCTGTAGAGGCAGAGGTAATTGCGGTAGGTGGTTTTGGAATAAATGGCAAAGTAATAGAGAGAATAAAAGAAGCACAAAAGAGACAAGGGGTAATAGTACTTACGGACCCGGATTTTGCTGGAGAAAAAATAAGAAGGATAATAGCTAAAAGAGTACCTGGGATAAAGCATGCCTATATAACCCAAAGTGAGGGAACAAAGGGTGATGACATAGGGGTGGAAAATGCAAGTCCCCAGGTTATAATAAGAGCTTTGAATAAGGCTAAGTGCAGTGAAAAAACTAAGAATGAAATCTTTACTATGGAAGATATGCTACTATGGAAATTAGCAATGAATGAAAAGGCTAAAGAAAGAAGAGAAAAATTAGGTAGAGAATTGGGGATAGGATATTGCAATAGCGCTCAATTTCTATCTAGACTAAATAATTACGGAATAACTAAGGAAGAGTTTACAGAGGCTATAAATAAAACATTGGAATAGGAGATAATGTATGGAAAACCTAAACACCAAAG
This sequence comes from Clostridium sp. UBA5530, assembly GCA_002423705.1. Classification (GTDB taxonomy): domain Bacteria; phylum Bacillota; class Clostridia; order Clostridiales; family Clostridiaceae; genus Clostridium_X. The sequence continues at coordinate 15,650 of DINW01000015.1, read as the reverse complement.
ACTTAGTAAAGAAATATAATTTTAAGTTCTCAAAATCCCTAGGGCAAAATTTCTTAATTGATGATAAAGTTCTTCAAGATATAGTTGAAGGTGCAGAAATAAACAAGGATGACTTTGTTATAGAAATAGGACCAGGAGTTGGCACATTGACTAAGGTTCTATTAGAAAAAGGAAAAAGGGTTTGCTCTATAGAATTAGATAGTGACCTTATACCTATATTAGAAGAAGAATTTAAAGATTATACTAATTTTCAATTAATACATAAGGATGCATTAAAGGTGGATTTTAATGAAATTATAGGAGAAGAAGCCAGTGTGAAATTGGCAGCTAATTTGCCTTATTATGTAACCACACCTATAATAACTAAATTGATAACCTCAGATTGTCACTTTAAATCTTTAACCATAATGATACAAAAGGAAGTAGCAGAGAGAATAGATGCTAGCCCTAATTGCAAAGAGTATGGAGCTTTGTCAATTTTAGTTCAGTATTATTGTGATACTAAAATAATAAGAAAAGTTTCTCCTAATTCATTTATACCAAGACCTAAGGTGGATTCTATAGTTATACGTTTAGATAAATTAGATAAACCTAGAGTGAAAGTAAGGGATGAAAAGCTATTTTTTAGGGTGGTTAGAGAGTCCTTTAATATGAGAAGAAAAACTTTATGGAATGCACTGAAAAATATAGGTTTACCTAAGGAGCAAATGTTAGAGGCCTTTAAAAATAGTGGCATAGATGAAAAGCGAAGAGGGGAAACTTTATCTGTAGAAGAGTTTGCAAAGCTCAGTGATGCTATAGATATACTAAAAAAAGCTGACTAAAAGTCAGTTTTTTTATTGTTTATAGTAAAGTTTTCCAAAACTACACATATAATATAAATGAATAAATATATAGTGGAGGGAAACGGCAGTGTCTAGCAAAAAATCCTACAGTAGATACTTTATAATACTACAAGAGGATGAGAAAGGTCACTCAATATCATCAGATAAACAACCTTCTGGATATACAAAAATGGAAATTAAGAATGATAAATGCAAGGTGTCCTTTTATGTTCAAAATATAAAAAGAGAAAAATCAGGCTGCTATATGTTCTTGATAGCTAATAAAAAAGACTCTAAGAAAATTATCAATCTAGGTATATTGAACATAGATGATAACGGTAGGGCTGATGTGAATTACGAATGTACTTCAGACAATATAGGAAACTCTAATATGTCTATTGATAAGATAGGTGGAGCAGCAATAGGCAAATTTATTGGGGGAAGACCAGTATTCATAATGAGTGGATTCTCATCTACAGAGATACCACAGGGATGGAAAGAATACATGATGATAGATTGTAAGAAGAAAGATAATAACAGTGGAGAAAACTTAGAGAAAAAAGAAAAGACCATGGTAGAGGAAAAAGAAAAGGAAAAAGAAAATAAGAAAGAAGAAGAAAAGGAAAAATCAAAGGATAAGCCAACTAAATGTAGTTGCGATGATAACAAACCTATGGAAAAAGACCCAAGGATGTGTGAAGAGAAGGAAGCTTTAAAAGAAGAACCTATAGTAGAAGAAGAGCCTATAGTAGAAGAAGAGGGAAAGTATAAGAAGGACTTAGAAGAGGCTATTATTATAGAAGAAAAGCAAGTAGCCAGTAAAGTAAATGACAGTGAAGAAAAGCAGGAAGATGAAATTGATAAAATATATAGACCTCCTATGCAAAGAATGAACCATAATGAAGTCAATGAATTTGATCAGTATGAAAGAGATATTGAAAAGACTAAGGAATGCACATGTAAGAAAGAAAAGAAAGAAGATAATGAGGAATTCCCTAAGGGCAGTGTAGGGGAGTTCTTCCAAACGGTTATGGAAGGCTTCGAAGAAGTTAAGGGTGTATGTAATGAAATTAAGAACTGTAAGTGGTATAGGATTCCAGTAAAAGATCTAGAGGTAATGTGCAATATATCAAATTACAATAAATACACAGTGGTATATTATCCTATGATAAATTATTATCCATATATAAAGAAGTATGGCTATTATATGATGGGATTAAAGTATGATAGCAATGGACATATGAAATACTTAGTTTATGGTGTACCAGGAAATAAAGATAAAAGTGAACAACCTTATGGTGGAAAATCAGGATTTGTTACCTGGGTTCCAGTAAAATCTGATGAGGCCCATGAAAGTCATATAGGTTATTGGTGCATGTTCTATGATTTTAAGAATTCTATCATAGTGGTACCAATGAAATAGGGTTGGTATGTAAAAATTAATTTGCTTTAGAAAAGGGTTAGTATTATAATTTTACTAAAGGAATAAAGAGAAGCTTAGGCTTCTCTTTTATATTAATATACAATACCTTAAGGGGGTTACTATGAAAGCAGTTCTTTTTGAGATATTTGGTCTACCCGTATATGGATATGGGCTTATGATAGCTTTAGGCATATTATGTGCATTGTTGATATTTTTTCGTAAAGCTAAAGATAAGGGATATGATGCGGATAAAACTTTTAATATGACCATGATAACCATAATATCAGGGGTATTAGGAGGAAAGATTTTATTTATAATCACAGAGTTAAAAAGTATAATTGAAAATCCTTCCATCCTTAAGGATTTTGGAACGGGATTTGTCATATATGGAGCCATAATAGGTGGAGTACTGGGAGTTTATTTTTATTGCAAAAAACAATGTTGGAAGGTGTTAGATATATTAGATCTCATAGTTCCTAGTGTGGCTATTGCACAAGGATTTGGACGTATAGGATGTTTTTTAGCTGGTTGTTGCTATGGAGCCCCTACTGAATTGCCCTGGGCAATAACATTTGAAAATTCTCCATTTGCCCCAAATGGAATAGGTCTTCACCCAACTCAACTTTATTCTAGTATATTTGACTTTGCTTTAGGGTTTCTATTACTATGGTATTCTAGAAAATCAAGAAAACAGGGCAAAAGTTTTGCATTATATGTGATAGTATATAGTGTGGGAAGATTTTTGGTGGAATTTTTACGAAATGATCCAAGAGGAAATGTGGGAATACTATCTACTTCTCAGTTTATAGCCATATTTACTCTAATATTTGGAATAGTTATATTTAATATAGATATGCTGAAGGGGAGAGGTACTGATGAAGAACAATAAAAAAGCTCTTCTTTTAGTAATGATTCTATTTATAACATCCATATTTAGCGGATGTAAAAAAGTAGATGATTTAAAAGTTAAGTTCGGGTTTAAAAATACAGACTTTGAGTATATAGCTGAAAATAAAGTTGAAAAGATAATAATTCAGAGTACTAGGGATCAAGGGTTTAAATGTGTCGTTACCGATAAGAGAACTATTGAGAATATACATGATATATTATCCACAGCTAAGGTGGCAGAAGATAAAACTTCTTTACAACCAGACTATGTATTTGAAATCCATGAATGGGGAAAAGAACCCCATAAGTTTAATTATGTAGTTGGAGTTCAAGAAAAGGGTGTAGGAAATTTTTATGCGGATAAAGCTTATGTAGTATCTAAAAGAATAGATAATGATATTATAAGAAATTTATCTGTATTAAGAAAACCTAGAGAATTCGGAGTCCTTTATTATGATGTAATATTTAAATTTTTAGACCAGTATAAGGAAACCCTAGATAGCAGTGCTAAGATAGGTATAAATATAGGGGATGATGTGGAAATTGCTAAATACATATTGTCCACAGATTTAGAACACTTTAAAGAACAATTGGAAAAGAAATACCCTAATATAAAGTTGGTAGATAAGAATAAGGAGGATTTCCAAGTCCTTATAAATATAAAGACTTATGGATATAAGGAAAAAATATATAAAAACATAATAACTGTGAAGGATTCAAAAAATAATAAGGAAACTAAATATTATGGTTTGTGTAAAATAGAGGATAATATATGGAATATCAGTATATCTGATAAAAAACCAGAAGAATTTTAATATAGTAGGAGGAAAATAAGATGGGAAGTTGTTCTACATGCCCAAGCAAGGGGAGTTGTGGCTCAAAAGATTTGTTGAAGGGACAAGGATGCCCAGGGAAAACCAATGCTAAGTATGGGAAAATATCCAATGTGGTAGGAATAATAAGTGGAAAAGGTGGAGTTGGTAAATCAACGGTTACTGGAATTATGGCTGTTGAGCTAGCTAAAAAAGGATTCAAAGTAGGGGTTCTGGATGCAGATATTACAGGACCATCTATGCCTAGATTTTTTGGAATAAATAATGAAAGGGCGATAATGGTTCCTATAGGGAATGAAGATGAAACACAGTTCTTACCAGTAGAAACATCCCTAGGGATAAAGGTTATATCTATTAACCTTTTAACTGAAAGAGAAGAACAGCCAGTTATATGGAGAGGCCCTGTAATAAATGGAGTTCTTAATCAAATGTTTGTAGACACAAAATGGGATGATTTAGATTATCTTTTAATAGATATGCCTCCAGGAACAGGAGATGTAGCGCTTTCTGTTATGCAAAGTTTTCCATTAACATCTATGGTGATAGTAGCTACACCTCAAGACATGGTATCTATGATAGTTAAAAAGGTAGTTATAATGTGTGAAAAATTAAATGTTCCTGTAAAAGGTGTAGTAGAAAATATGTCATATATACTTTGTGGAAAATGCGGAGAAAAAACTAGAATTTTTTCTAGAAAGAGTGCAGAGGACCATGCTACCTATTTAAATCTTCCATTGTTGGCTGAATTGCCAATAAATCTAGATTTAGTAGAAAATCTAGAGGAAGGCAAAGCAGAGGAATATATTAAAGATAGTTCAGAATATAATGATATAATAAAATCTATAATTAAGTAAAGTTTTAAATAGGGACCATGTATCCCATAATAGGGGGTATATTCATAGATAAAAGACTCTAGTTTTCAGATGAAGTTAAACTTCCCCTGAAGGCTGGAGTTTTCTTTAAAGTAGTAATATTTAATAGTAAATTTTGTGAATTATACATAAATATCATCGTTTATACTAATAATAAAAAGTGTAAAAATTTTTAGGAGGAATTGCTATGAAAGCACATGTTGATAAAGACACTTGTATAGGATGTGGATTATGTCCATCTATATGCTCAACAGTTTTTGATATGGATGATGATGGGAAAGCCAAGGCTATAGTGGATGAAGTTCCTGAAGAACATCAAGAAGATACTAAGGAAGCAGAGGCTAGTTGTCCAGTAAACGCTATTTCCATAGAATAAAGTCAAACTTAGTTTTAGGTGGAGGTTGGACTCCAACTGAATATTAGTTGAACTTATCTAGTGTGGAAATTGCTGTTATCTTTAGTTGAAGAAAAAACAAGGATTATGGCAGGCGTTAGATGAATCAATTCTATAAAAATCCCCATGAAGGAACTTCATTGAGTTACTTTATGGGGATTCTTTCTAGTTTCTATGGTGAGCTAGCTTCTCATCTATGGTTAGTCCACCTTTTTTTTCATCAATCCTAACAACGGTGATTACCCTGTCTATGCCCAATTGAAATGGGATTTTGTGAATAGTTTTTATAAGTTCAAAAACATCATCAAACTCTCCTTCTATGGTGGTGCTCATAGCTCCCACTTCATATTTAATCCCACTTTTTTTTATGTAATTTATAACTTCATCTACCACCTTGTACATTTCTTCTTCAGAGGTAGCTGGAAGTAAAGGCATTACAGCAACATCAGCAATAACCATATTACATCATCTCTCCTTTATTTATGGATTTCTTTAATCTGTTTATAGGTAAGCACTTTAAAACAACTAGACAAATACAACCTTCAACTCCTATAAATATTCCATTTACCATTAGGGAATATAGGAAGGGAGTCATGCCAGCCTCTATAGCATAGCTGCTGAAGAAAACTAATCCTGACATAAAGTGAAAGAAAAATCTACCAAAGAGAGAGACTAAAGCTCCAGTCATATAATTCTTTTTGAAGAATCCAACTAATCCTAAAGACATATAAGCTAGTGGATAGTCCAAAAGCATTTGTACTGGAGTAAGTATAAATGGATCTAATAAAAGGTTTAGAAGTCCAAATAGAAATCCGGTAAATAGACCTATTTCAGGACCATAAACTATTCCAATGAATAATATAGGAACCATACTACCTATAGTTATACTTCCTCCTTGAGGCCAATGATAAATTCTTAAAATTTGTAGCACTGATGCAAGGGCTAATGCTATACCAATTTGAGCTACTAAATGAGCATTGAAATTCACCTTCTTTAATCTTATGGCTAAAGCTAAGATTATTAGAAGTGCTACTAGTAGTATAGCGCTGGATGGATGCTCCACCACGTAGTTAAAACTTTGAGGCAAGTTTTTTATTTGAGATATAAACTGGGAAAATTGTTCTGAAAAATCACCAAACATTTTATATATACCCTCCTTTTATGCTAGGGCGTATAATATGAGAAAAAGCCTTTATTCCGTAGGAATAAAGGCTTGTCATACATTAATACGCTTTCCTACGCTGGAATTACCCAGTTCAGGTACAAGGGTTAATGTGTTTCAACATCTCTCAGCCTTAAAGGCACCCCTAGCTCTTTATTTTATTTTCCTTCATCATGATATACCAAATATTATAAAAAGTCAACAATAGAAGATCCATTTAAGGACACAAAAGGAATGTCTACTTTATCTCCAACCTTGGCACTTAGAGGAAGATTCTCAGCGTATACTTCCATGGCCACATTGTTATCAAAAATTATAATAGCACTGAAGGGAGTAAGTTCTAAAATTTTACCTTTCATAAAAATCACCTCAATAATAGTGTTTACCTATTGTTGAGGTTTATTCATATCTTAAAGATAAAGATCTTTATATATAACTTTAAAAACTTCTAAGGCTTCTTCAATTTTGCTTTGCAGAAGGAATTTTTTGTTTTCAAATTCTTTTATTCCACTATCAGTAATAGAATAAATCTTTTGAAATTTCTTTTTTGGATCATCCCATTGACCTTCTACAAAACCTTCTTTTTCAAATTTTTTAAGTAAGGGATATATACCGCCAGTACTTGGAATCCATAAACCATTAGTGTTGATACCGATTTGGTGGGCAATGTCATTACCATTGGTAGGACCTAGACTTAGTATATAAAGGATGTATAATGGCAATAGCCCTTTAGTGAATACCTGACCTACAGCATTATTTTCTTTCTCTACCTTTTTTAATTCAGCTAACTTTTTTTTATATTCCTCATATAACCTCTTCTCTTCGGCTTTTATAGCATCATCACTTAACATAGGTTAAGATTCCCTTATTACAACTATTCCTACAAGGCCAGGACCAGTATGAACTCCTGCAGAGGGGCTTATGTCGCCGAAATAGGTGTCCTTAAGGTTGGGATGACATTGAAATCTTGCTGCTAAAGCTTTGGCTTCAGATTCAGCACCACCATGCAATACAAATACACTACAGGGACCTTCATTTAAAGCTTTTTCACCGATAGAGAAAAGTTTGTTCAATCCTTGCTTTTTACCACGAGCTTTTTCATAAGTATAGTATATACCTTCTTTATTAACGGATATTATAGGCTTAAGGTTTAGAAGCTCTCCGATGGTGCCGGAAACTTTACCTATTCTGCCGCCCTTTTTTAAATATTCCAAGGTATCTATTACATAAAATACAGATATTTTGTCTTGATATCTAGGTAATTCTTCTATTATGTCATTAAAACTAATGCCTGCTTCTATCATTTTAGCGCATTTTAACACTGTAGCTCCTGTACCCATTGTAAGAGTTTTCGAATCAAAAATATGAATGTTTAAATCAGGGTGATTTTGAGATACTAAATTCATAGCATTAAAAGTGCCAGATAAACCACTAGATACAGTTATTACTATGGCATGGGTGTATCCCTCTTTTTCTATTTTATAAAAAATTTCATCTATAGTTTGAAGAGATGGTAGGGAGGTTGTAGGTACTTCTTTAGATAAATTATTATAAACTTCCTGAGGACTTATAGTTACATTATCTAAAAATTCTCTGTCTTTATATATTATCCTAAAAGGTACCATCTCTATATTATATTTTTCATAGATCTCCTTGTGAAGATCGCTGGTGCTATCACAAATTAAAGCTATTTTTTCCAAGGTAAAATCCTCCTAAACATAAATATATTTTAATTATATCACAACTGATAACNNGTTATCAGTTGTGATATAATTATGAAATAATATTTCATAAAATCACGAGAATGTACAAAAAAATATTAGAAATAAAATCATAAAAATAATTTCATATTGATAATTTTATGGTATAATAATATTATAATAAATTACTTTGTTATAAAGAATAACATCTGGGTGATAAAGTAGAGGATTAATATAATTGAATAGAGTAAGAATGTGAAACTATATTTCATAAAATCAAACAAAGTTATGAAGAATGGTTGTGGTAATATTAAAAAAATAATAAATTATTATAGGAGGAGATAGATTTGTTGCCTTATGAAGTAGTGGGAAGATTACTTATGGCAGTTGTAATAGGAGGAGTAATAGGGTATGAGAGAGAGCATAAAAATAGGCCAGCAGGCTTTAGAACTCATATATTAGTGTGCTTAGGAGCTGCAGTTATATCCATGATACAATGTTACACCGCTACAGAGGCCTTAGCCCTTGTAAAGGCGGATCCTCAAATGGCTAATGTGGTGAAGGTTGATATGGGAAGGCTAGGAGCTCAAGTTATATCAGGAATAGGATTTCTAGGGGCAGGAACTATACTTCATGAGAAAGGATCCATAAAGGGTTTAACCACGGCTGCATCCCTATGGGTGGTAGCATGTATAGGTTTAGGTGTAGGACTTGGATACTATTTTCTCTCAACTGTGGCCACAATAACAGCTGTAGGTGTTCTAGTAGGATTAAAAAAGTTTGAAAGAAAATACATGATAGCATTTGATGAGCTAAGATTGCAAATAGAACACATTAATAATGGACAAGTGTATCATGATATATCTCAATTTTTTTTTAGTAGAGATATAAAGGTATTAAGGGTAGAATTTTGTATAAATGATGATGACGATGATGCCCCATATATAGAAAGTGAATATACAATAAGATTAAATAAAAATATCAGCCAATCTAAACTTATAGAAGAACTTTCTAAAGCTGATATAGGAGTAAAAAGAGTAATAAGGTGTGATACCATATAATTAATAATTTAAGTAATTAAAAAGCACTATGAATGATATTTTAATAATTCATGGTGCTTTATCTTATTAATTTTTTGTAACTTTGGTCGATATATCTACTATGTGCCATATGGTATTACCGGGAGATAAAGGTACTGAATTGCCATCTAAATCTTTTAAAAAAGTTTGGGAGGCTTCATTAACCCACTTTATAGGCTGAATCTTGCCGGCAGAAAGCAGCAAACCGTCACCCGCCCCTTTAAGATTTATGTCAACGTGAACCTTATCACTATTTAAAGTTATATTGGTAAATTGGACCACTATATTTTTAAAGCCAACTGCTTCTTTAGTATCTTTATCAACGCAGGGTATATCATCCATAAGTTTGTAATAAGTACCTTGTTGTAATGTATATGATGTTTTATAATATTTGTTTAAAAGTAGTTCTAAATATGAACAGTTTTCAAGGGTACTATTATTCCAATAATCCTTATTAAACTTTAGCGAAGATTTAGGTTTATTAGGGTAATTTTTACTAGACAAGGCTTTTGTGATTTTATCTCCAGAGGTATATAGATTATGAGGAGCTTTTCTATTTTTATCTCTCCAGAAATAGTTTCCATTAGTGATTTCGTCTATGGACATCAATTGATGCTCTTTTATATTCCCTAGAGCATCATCGCTGCCACCACAGTGAATAAAGGGTACATCATACTCTTTAGCTATATCTATAAAATAAGGACGAAGACTCCTTACGGGACCTATGGATTGGGAAGAGTTTTTATAAAATAAAGCTATAAACCTAGGAATTCCACCTTCAGCCATGGTTTCATAAACTATGTCAGCATCCTTTAATCCGCTTTGAGGCCGAGCATCCTTGGAATTTTCCATAACTACCATGAAAGGAGACTTTAAAAAGCTACCTGTATCTACGGGTTCCCCTGTGAAGGGGCTTAAAGAAGATGAAGAAGGATTTCCTTCATTATGTATTTGTTGTGAGGTTGGAATAGAATCAGCATTTTTATTTTTTTCGTCAATTATATTAAGGTTGGAACAGCTAGTAAAAATTAAAGAACCACATAAAATTAGGGGGAATAATTTTGATTTAGTCACTTTAAATTTCTCCTTTTTTATAATTTATATGAGGGAAAGAGAGGTTTTATGAATAGGTTAAGATTCAGTTTGTTGTCAACATAAGATAAGGCATAAAAAAACTATTTAGAGAAAGCTAGATGGAACTGAAGGGGAATTTTGAAAAAAAAATATATATATATAAATTGCTATAAAAATTTTTGTCTAGTATAATGAGTGAGGGAAATACCATATATAGTGTTTTGGAGGTAATGTTAATGCTACATGTTGTAAAACGAGACGGTCGAAGGGTTGAGTTTAACTCACAGAAGATAGCAGATGCTATTAAAGGAGCTTGTGAAGAAATAGCCTATGGGTTAAGAGAAAGTGAAATTATAGAAATAACTCAGTGTGTTATAAAAAATATCGAAGATAAAAATCAAGAACAAATAACAGTTGAAGAGATACAAAATACGGTAGAAAATATCCTTCGTAATTTAGGGTATGGAGAAATAAGCAGAACTTATAGTAATTATAGAAAAGAAAGAACCTATGTAAGGGAAATAAAATCTGATCTTATGAAGGCTATAGAGAAGATTGGAGTTGAAACTGATAGAGATAACGCAAATGTGGGAAATAATTTTAGCTCAAAGCTTCTTAGAATAGCTAGTGAGTCTAATAAATGGCACAACCTAGCCTCAATGCCAAAACATTTAGCTAAGGCCCATGAAAATGGAGATTTATACTACCATGATTTAGATAGCTACAATTTAACTACAAATTGTTTACATATACCAACAAGAGAAATGCTAGAAAGAGGATTTAATACAGGTTATGGAACTATAAATAAACCTAAGAGAATAGAATCCGCAGCTGAACTTTCATGCATACTTTTGCAGTCTACTCAAAATGATATGTTTGGTGGTCAATCTCATCCTGATTTTGATAATGATATGGGGGTCTTTGTAGAACCTACAAGGCAAGAGATAAGAAAAGAATTCATGGAGTATGGGATAGATGGAGATAAGCTTGAGGAACTTACTGAGAAAAAATTAAAAAAGCAAGTACATCAAGCTATGCAAGGAATAGTTTATAACTTAAATACCATGCATTCAAGAGCGGGGTCTCAAGTTCCTTTTAGCTCTGTAAACATAGGAGTGCCTAACAATAAAGATAGTGCTATGATATGTGAAATCTTCTTATTAGAATATGAAAAAGGATTAGGTAAAGGGGAGCAACCTATATTCCCTAACATAATCTTTAGAGTTAAAGATGGTGTTAATAGAGAAGAGAATGACCCATATTATTATTTATATAAGCTAGCATGCAGGGTAGCTAGCAAACGTATGAATCCAACATTCATGAACTTGGATGCTGATTTTAATAAGACCTATTATGATAGAGGAATTATTCCAGCTACAATGGGATGCAGAACCTATGTTATATCTAATATAAATGGAGAACCTGGAACAAAAGGAAGAGGAAATATAGCGCCAGCTACAGTTAACCTTCCAAGACTAGGGCTATTGGCTAAGGGCAATGAAGATAAATTTTTTGAATTGCTAAATAACAGGTTGGAACTTGCAAAAGAAGCTTTGATGCATAGATATGGAATTCTTAAGAACCTTAAGGTTAAAGACTTACCTTTTGTAGCAGGGCAGGGTCTTATGAAGGGGTCTGAAAATTTAGGACCAGATGATTCTATAGAACCAATTTTAAAGCAAGGAACATGGAGCATAGGATTCATAGGCCTTGCAGAAACTCTAATTGCTCTTACAGGAAAGCACCATGGTCAGGATGAAAAATCTAGGAATCTGGGAGTTAAGATAATAAAATATATAAGAGACTTTACAGATAAATTAACCGAGGAAACAAGATTAAACTGGAGTACTTATGCAACTCCAGCAGAAGGATTAAGTGGAAAATTTATATTGCAAGATAGAAAGGTCTTTGGAGAGATTAAGGGTGTTACTGACAAGGAGTATTATACTAACAGCTATCATGTACCAGTAGGATATCCAATATCTATAAAGGATAAAATAGATATTGAAGCCCCTTACCATAAACTTTGTAATGCGGGTCATATAACATATATAGAAGTAGATGATAGGCCAAGTGAAGAGGCTATTATGGATATATTAAATTATGCATACAGAAGCACCAATATTAGCTATATAGGCATAAACTTTCATATAAGGTATTGTAGAAGCTGTGGAACTTATCTGCAAAGTGGGGATGTAAAGTGCCCACAGTGTGGTGGCAATGATATTCAAGGAATATCTAGGGTTACAGGATACTTAAGTTTAGATGAGAGATTTGGACCTGGAAAACATGCTGAAAGAAAAGATAGATTAACCCATACTTCAAGACAGTGTGGATATAGGGAATGTCAATAGAAAATCAAGTGAAACTTAGATTGAACCGGAGAACTTAGTAGTAGAAGTCATATAAAAAGGCTCCTTAACAAAGGTAAAAAACTTTTTTAAGGAGCCCTTAGTTATAAGATTTTTTTTATTGGTAGCTTTAGGGTTATGGTTATTAATAAATCCACTAATATGTAAATCAGAAGAGCCAAAGAAAAAGCATTAATAAGCATTTCATAGTTATTGTAGAGAGCCTCTATTAGAGGCTGAATTATGTATACAGCGAATAAACATAACACTATCCAAAATATAGAGAATAAAATACATACATATCCATTTATATTCAATGGAAGAGAGGAATAGTCCCAATATTTTAAATGAAAAATCTTATCTAGTAAAAATCCTGATAGATATTCAACAGAAGTAGGAACTATCATACTTAAAAAAATCAAAAGAACTATATTGTTATAATTATAATAGGTGTATAAAATTAGGATTATAGTCATAGCGAATCCATACATAGGTTTTAAAGGCCCTATAAGAAATCCTTCTTTAGAAAAGTTACCTGTTAATGCAAGACTATATAAACCCTCTACTATCCAACCAATAAAGGAGTATATAAAAAAGTAAAATAAGATAGAGTATAGGTTTAGGGATTGAATTCCCCTTGATGGTGATAAAATATTCATTTAAAGATCGCCTACCCTCATATTTAGTATAAGGATAGTATCTCCGAAGGAAGCATATTTATGCTAAGTAAAAAAATAATGAGGCTGTATCATAATTGAAAATTTTGATACAGTCTCATTATTTTTTTACTATTTTAAATGACTTTCAAACCAATTAGTGATTTCAGTGAGTCTTCTTATTCTGTGTTTTGGTTTACCACTTCTAGAAAGTTCGTGATTTTCTCCTCTGAACATGCAAAGTCTAGCTTCTACACCATGGTATTTTAAGGCTGTAAACATTTGTATGCCTTCAGCTAGCCAACATCTATAGTCTTCTTCGGAATGGATAAATAGTGTTGGGGTTTTAACCTTGTCTGCATATTTAAGGGGTGAGTGGTACCATAATTTATCTATATCATTCCAAGGGGTAGCTCCATTCTGATCATCTACAAAATAGTAACCTATATCTGTAGTACAGAATTTGGATATCCAGTTAGCAATACTCCTTTGAGATGCAGCGGCTTTAAATCTATCAGTATGACCGATAATCCAGTTTGTCATAAAACCACCATAGGATCCTCCAGTAACTCCTACATTTTGAGAATCAATAGCAGGATATTTCTTTAATACTTCATCAGTAAATCTCATAATGTCATCGTAATCTATTGTTCCGTATTTACCACGGATATCTGCAAAGGCTCTTCCATGAGCATCGCTACCTCTAGGATTGCAGAACAGTACAAAGTATCCTTTGTTAGCCCAAAGTTGCATTTCATGATAATATACTGACCCATACACGGTCTTAGGACCGCCGTGAATATCTAAGATAGCAGGATATTTTTTGTTGCTGTCAAAGTCTATAGGCTTAAGAACCCACCCATGGATTTGAACTCCAGGTACAGATTCAAAAGTTAAAGGTTCAGGAGCGGAGAGTGTAAGTTCATCTTGGGTCCATTGATTGAAAGTTGATACTTGAGTTTCCTTAGTATCAGCTACTTTGTATATTTCTTGAAGCTTTAAATCCCTTAAAGCTACCATAAGAATGTTTCCATCTTTAACATCGTAACAATCCACAGAGCCATTTTTTGTAGTGATTTTCTCTATATTGCCATTAATATCTATTCTATTAATATAAGAGCTATCTATTTCTGTAGTTACAAAATATAAATAGTTTTCATCTTTAACTATGCTCTTTCCACCACCATATCTACAGTCAGATCCTACAGAATTCCAAAGGCTCTTGTCCCAATCAGGGGTTAATAGGGTCTTTTTCTTTGAAGCTAAATCTATTAAATAGAATTTTGCGTCTTCGTTTATTCCGTACTCTTTCATATCGCTACCAGTAGCAATTAATGTGGAATCATTGATGAAACCTATATATCCGTAAGAGAAGAATTCATTTTCATTTAATAAAGATACACTATTAGAAGCAATATCATACACATAAATCATATCATTTAGTACTGCTTTATCATTGAAGGAACTAGCAGAAAATACTGCTTTAGTTTTATTGGAGTTTAGATTAATCATTCCAACGGAAGTGTACTCTTCAGTAATTGGACATATCTCTCCGGTGCTTAAGGTATACTTATATAAGCCAACTCTTTTTTTGTTAGTGAATCCACCACCATTGCTCCAAAAAGGAATCTCATCAAGGACTTCATAGTCTTTCTCTTCCTTTCTTAGCTTCAATTCCTCTGCCTTCTCACTATCAGTAAGTTTAGTTAAATCCTTAGCTCCAACTTTATGGAATGCTGTAAATAGGAATGTATCTTCGGTTACTTCATATAAACCAACAACGGATTTGTTTATTTTGAAGGCTTTTGTAGCCTCTCCACCATGAATGTTGATTTTATAAAATTGGGTAAATTCATCGCCTTCCTCAAGGCTATTTTTGTCTTTAGGATCTCTTATGGCTGAAAATAATATGTTTTCATTATCTTGAAGCCAAAGGTAGCTACTTTCTTTATTAAAGGAAGTAAGCTGATGATATTTATTGTTGTCAACATTATAAAGCCATAGATTGGAGTCATAATTATTATCGTCTACATTACAGTTTGACATTACAAAACAAGCATTGTCTCCTTTAGGTGAAAAAGTTAGAGATGAAAGAAATTTAAATTTAGTAAAGTCATCTAATTGAATATTTCTCATTGTAAATAATCCCCCTTTATTAAGTGAAACTTAGTTTGAGTTCCACCAAAATATTAGTTGAACTTAT
>DINW01000015.1:0-177 GCA_002423705.1 Clostridium sp. UBA5530 | reverse complement strand
TTGAGATAATAGCAGATGGACATTAGATAAAATCCGAATATTTAGAATCATAATATAATTATACACGAAAAAAACTAAAATCAACTAAAGGTGTAAATTATCTATATTCCTTTTTTAAAGAAAGTGTACTGCTAGAAGTTTTATGGTATTGATTCCCTGCAAAAAAATCATCACAGT
>DINW01000040.1:1749-3276 GCA_002423705.1 Clostridium sp. UBA5530 | reverse complement strand
GAATTTAAGATTAGATTCTTACAAACTACTCCAAATGAAGTTAATGATGCTTTAGTTCCAATTGCTAAAGAATGTTATAACAAGTTAGGAATAGATTTCTCTCCAGAGCAATTAGACTTCCCAACAATGAGAAAGAAATTAGATGATGCTAAAGCTGGAAAAGCTAGTGCAGATTATGATATGTTCTTCATGGCTTGGGGACTAAATGCAGAGCCAGATGCAACTACAATATTTACTTCTACTGGAACTCAAAACAAGAATGGATATACCAATAAAAAAGTTGATGAGTTATCAAGAAAAGGACTTGAAGAGTTTGATAGAGAAAAGAGAAAAGGAATATATAAAGAATTATATAAAGAGCTAAATACAGATCTTCCTTATATCTATATGTATCAAAGAAGAGATGGGTGGTCAGTAAGTTCAAGAGTTGAAAACTTCAAGATGAGCCCATATAGAAACTTCACTGTAGATATTCAAAACTTAACTTTAAAGTAAAATAAAACAATATGCCCGGGAGACCTTCTCGGGCATTTTAAGAATAAAAAAGGGGGATAATGATGAGGCAATATATAACTAGAAGATTACTTGAAATGATACCAGTACTTATAGGTATTTCATTTTTACTATTTATAATATTTGCTATGGCACCTGGGGATGCTGTAGACAATATTCAAAATCCAAACCTTTCTCAAGAAAGGATTTTAGAACTTAAAAAGCAATATGGACTTATAGGAAACCCAGTAGAAAGATATTTTAACTGGGCTAAAAAAGCAGTACAATTTGATTTTGGAAAGTCCATAAAACATAAACAAGATGTTTCAGAAGTTATAGGTATTTATGTTTGGAACTCTTTTTGGTTATCTTTATTATCATTTTTATTAAGTACAATAATTTCTATACCAATAGGAGTTGTTTCTGCTACTAAGCAATACTCTGGTTTTGATAAATTCTTTACTGTATTTGCGCTGTTTGGTACTTCAATACCGTCCTTCTTCTTTGGTATGGTGCTGATAAAGATATTCGCCGTGGATCTTATGATTTTCCCAGTATCAGGTATGACATCTTTAGGTACTAACACAACAGGCCTTGCATATGTTGCAGATGTAGCTAAGCATATGTTTTTACCATTGATGGTTTTGACTTTGATAAGTTTAGCTGGTCTTATGAGATATACAAGAACTGCTATGCTTGAAGTTATAAGACAAGATTATATAAGAACCGCTAGATCCAAGGGATTAAGCGAGAAGGTTGTTATATATAAGCATGCTTTAAGAAATGCTATGATACCTATAGTAACAATACTTGCTATGCAATTGCCATCATTATTTGGTGGAGCTATATTAACAGAGCAGGTATTTGGTTGGCCAGGAATAGGTAAAGTTTCTATAGAAGCTATAAATGGTAGAGACTATCCTCTGTTAATGGGCTTTGATGTTCTAATGGCACTTTTAACTTTATTCGGTAACTTAATAGCTGATATAGCTTATGCATTAGTCGACCCAAGAATAAGGCTAAAGTAAGGAGGAT
>DINW01000040.1:0-1446 GCA_002423705.1 Clostridium sp. UBA5530 | reverse complement strand
GGACTTTGCAGAATGATAAGAGGACAAGTTTTGACTATAAGGGAACAAGAGTATATGCAGGCGGCAGAAGCTTTGGGAATTAGAGACAAAAGAAAAATGTCTAGACATATATTCCCTAATGTAATTCCACTAATCATAGTAAATGCTACTTTGGGATTAGGTGGTATGATATTACAAGAATCTTCTTTAAGCTATTTAGGATTAGGAGTTGTACCTCCAACACCAACCTGGGGTAATCTTATTCAAACAGTAAATGACTTTTACAATTTAAAAAATAGACCTTGGCTTTGGATACCACCAGGAGTATTTATATTCTTAACAGTTATGGCTATAAATCTATTTGGTGATGGCTTAAGAGACGCTCTAGATCCAAAACTTAAGAAGTAAGGAGGGGTAATATGGCTAATACATTAGTAGAATTTAAAAATTTAAAGACTTATTTCTACACAGAAGATGGTGTAGTAAAAGCAGTAAATGATGTATCTTTCAAGATAAAAGAGGGAGAAACAGTAGGTGTAGTTGGAGAGTCAGGCTGTGGTAAATCTGTTACATCCATGTCTTTGATGAAACTTATACCAAATCCTCCTGGAAAAATAGTTGATGGAGATATATTATTTGAAGGTAAAAGTGTTGTAAATATGTCAGAGGATGAAATGAGAGATATAAGAGGTAATAAAATATCTGTTATATTCCAAGAACCAATGACATCTTTGAATCCAGTTTTTACAGTAGGAAAGCAAATAGGAGAGGCTGTAGTTCTTCACCAAAAGCTATCTAAAGAAGAAGCTAGAGCAAAGGCTGTAGAAATGTTAAAACTTGTTGGTATACCAAGAGCAGAGGAAATTGTAGATGCATATCCTCATGAATTATCAGGAGGAATGAGACAAAGGGTAATGATAGCGATGGCATTGTCTTGTAATCCAAAGCTTTTAATAGCAGATGAGCCAACAACAGCTCTAGACGTTACTATACAAGCACAGATATTAGACTTGATGAGAAATCTTAAGGAAAAATTAAACACATCTATAATGTTAATAACCCATGACCTTGGAGTTATAGCAGAAATGGCAGACTATGTTGTAGTTATGTATGCAGGAAAGGTTGCAGAGGAAGCTCCAGTAAGAGAACTTTTTGCAGATCCTATGCATCCATATACCAAGGGACTTTTGAAATCAAAACCTACTTTAGATAAGGAAGCGGAAGGTAAGCAGCTTTACTCAATACCAGGACAAGTGCCAAACCCAATAGGAATGCCTGACTATTGTTATTTCTGTGACAGATGTGACAGAGCAATAGACAAGTGTAGAAAAGAAATTCCACCACTAAGAGAAATAAAACCAGGACATAAGGTTGCATGCTGGTTATATGAGGAGGAACAATAATGGCACAAGAAACTATTTTAAAAGTTGAAAACCTAAAAAAGTACTTTCCTATTAAAGCTGGAGT
>DINW01000023.1 GCA_002423705.1 Clostridium sp. UBA5530 | reverse complement strand
CATATCAATAGAACAATTAAATACTATATCTATGAATGGGGTAAATACCTTTAGCTATTTGCCCTTAATAGCTCTTTTCATATTTGCTTTGTTTAATGGAAATAAAACTGCTAATAATGAATTTGCAGATAAAGTAAATGCAGAGATGACTATTATGAAAATTTTCAATGGTATATTCATAGGATACATAGTCATAGCGGTAGCATTAATAAGAAATATGGATGTAATATTGTCTTCTATAATTATGGAACTTGCATATATAGGAACTATGATAGCAACTAGAAATATAAAGATTGTACAATGTTGTGAAGAAAGAAAACTTCAATGGGAGAAAAGCTGGGAAGCACCAGAAAATATGGACAAGGAAAGCAAACTATGGTGGAGATGGAAACTATGGTTTGCTCCACACATAAAAGTTCCCTTTAAAGAAAGATGGGGAAGATTTAGTAGGCTTCTTTGGGATATATGCTTGGTATATGTATTTATAACTTCTAGAGGAACTATATTTTCAATAGTTATAATTATATTATTACTTAGAGACATATTGAGTTGGATAGAAGCCATATTTGGTTTGTATACTTCAATGACAGGAATATGTACAGGCATATTGAGTTATTCAAGGGATAAGGGTAGGGGGCCTTACTACAAGGTTTACTTAACTGACTATAAAAATGAAAGGGAGATAGTTTTTCAGATAGAAGGGGAAAATTATGCTTTTTCAGAGTGTGATAGAATTACAGTGGTTCATGGTATATTTTCTAAGACTGTAAAATATGTTGAGGGAATAAGGCTTAATATCAAGTGAAACTAAGTTTCACTTGATACATAATATTTTGCTTGAGCATTATACATTTCCGAATAAAGGCAATTCTTTTCTAAGGTTAATTTATAATTCAGTAAATTATAAAGGGACATATAAAAATAATATCGATATTTTTTACAATATTCTTCTTTAACCAAGTTCAACTAATATTAAGATGAGGTGTTATAGCAGGGTCAGGAATAATAATATTTTTACTGAGTTTAATTTTATGATTAATTAGTTTACATTATGAAAGGACAAACCTTCCATTAATAGCAGTGCCTTATGTGATATATCTCACTATTTTTAGTGAAATAGGTTTTAAAATGTATCCCATAAAACAAAATTTACAAATGGTTTCATTTATACCATTAGGCATTATGGCTATACTATGGATTGGCGTTATTGGAGGAGTTCTTCTTGCCATGGAGGTAAAGAAGACAAAGCTAAAGGCTGTACCGTAGAAATTAAAAACCAACTAACATAACCTAGAATTATGTTAGTTGGTTTTTATATTTTAAATTGTAAACCTTATTTGATTTGGAATTAAAGTTTACGATTAATTATTTCAGTTACCGCAAAGGAAGCAACATCATCAGCGTACTTACCAGGGCCAAAACCTGCGTCATAACCAAGTTCTTTGGCTAACTCGTGAGTAATTCTTGGGCCGCCACAGATTAGAACAACTTTGTCACGTAGTCCTTCAGCTTCAAGAAGCTCTACAAGCTCAGTTAGATTTTGTATGTGAACATTCTTTTGAGTTACAGTTTGAGAAACTAAAAGAACATCGGCTTTTAGTTCAATGGCTTTTTTAATAAAATCCTCATTAGGTACTTGGCTGCCTAAATTATAAGCTTCAATCATTTCATATCTTTCAAGACCATAGTGGCCAGCGAAGCCTTTCATATTCATTATGGCATCTATACCAACAGTATGGGCATCAGTACCT
Source organism: Clostridium sp. UBA5530 (assembly GCA_002423705.1). GTDB lineage: Bacteria > Bacillota > Clostridia > Clostridiales > Clostridiaceae > Clostridium_X. The sequence goes on along the minus strand of DINW01000023.1, from coordinate 11,170 downwards.
GTACTTGCACCAACTATAACTACCTTTCGTTTAATATTTTCTTTCACGTAATTATTTACTTCCTCCATGGACATAGTATCTACTTCTACGGAAGCTACCTTTATAGAAGTATAGTCTACAGATTGAGAAGCACTTCCATATACTACATAGAAGGTAAACTCCTTATCTAAAGCTTCATGATGAGCCACAGAAGGTTCATCTAACCCCATCTTCTTGGTAAGTTGTTTAGCAGCTTCTACACCTTTATCATCATCCTTAACAGGAAGGGTAAAGCTTAGCTGTACCTTACCATCATTCATGGTATCTCCATAGGGTTTAAGTTTGGTTAAATCCAAGGTTTTGTCAAAATCCTTTTTTTCTGTTGAATATAATCCTCCACTCATTACTTTGCACCTCCTAGCATTAAGTCAATAAATGGGTTGAAATAATCCTTTGATTTTTCAGTAACTCCATCTAATCCCTTACCACCATCAACAGGACGCTTAACTCCAGCAAATATACCTTTTTCTAATGTCTTAAATAGGCCTTCTCCTTCAATTTCAGCTAGAAGATCACAAGCCTTGTTTAATACCTCATCAGCTCTTTGCTCCATTATTCCACCTTTCTTGAAAGTTATTTCATCACCTAAATTTGCCATAGTATTTTCTATATACTTAGCATTTTCAATGGACAAGAATCTATCAGACATAAATGGAGTATGAAGAGCTTCCGTTAACATTCCAAGAAGATGTATTCTTTGGTGAGTTAAAACAGTAACTATATTAAACAAAGTATCTTGTACGTGTCCCCTAAATATATTTCCTGTCATAAACTTAGTTGGAGGCATGTACTTTAATGGAGCATTAGGGAATATCTCCCTGGCCATTTCAGCTTGAGCTAATTCATACACAAAGCCATTTTTAACAGAAGGGTTAATTTCAAAAGCATGACCCAAGCCCTGCTGTTCCTCAGGTAAACCTGCAAGAAGAGCAAATTGCTCATTCATAAATTGAGAAGCTAGAACAGTATGAGCCTCTTCTACAGCGTCAGCGGTGGTCAAATAGTTATCTTCACCAGTGTTTATTATTACTCCCGCATAGCCATTAATTACTCTTGAAAAGAATTGATCTACAATGGTTCTCTTCATGTTTATATCTCTAAATAGTATTCCATAAAGAGCATCGTTTAACATTACATCAAGACGTTCAACAGCGCCCATAGCTGCTATCTCTGGCATACAAAGGCCTGAGCAGTAGTTACAAAGTCTTATATAGTGACCTAGCTCTTCACCTACTTCATCAAGAGCAGCTCTCATAAGCCTGAAGTTCTCTTGAGTTGCAAAGGTTCCACCAAAGCCCTCAGTAGTAGCTCCATATGGAACATAATCCAATAGGCTTTGACCAGTGGTTCTTATAACTGCAATTACATCAGCACCCTGTTTAGCGGCAGCAACAGCTTGGGTTATATCTTCGTAGATATTACCTGTAGCAACTATAACATAAAGCAATGGACCTTGTTTATCTCCATATCTATCAAGGAGATTCTCACGTTTCATCCTGTTTTCTTTTATTGTCTTTACAGTAACTTCTGCTATAGGAAGAATAGCTCCTTTGATTTCAAATAGATCATGATTCTTAACAGTAGTTAGATCTAATTCATCCTTAGCTATTTTTTCTGCAATTTCTTGAGGAGAGAGGCCTGTTTCTACCATAGCATTACCTATATAATAGGCAGTTCCCATGGATAAACCATTGCCTTTTCTTATATTATCTACCACTAAATTTGGAAGAGGTACACCAACTTCATCAACACCATCTATACCAAGAAGACGGCATACTGTTCTTTCTACAGCTACAGTGGTGTGCATATCAATGAAACTTTGAGTATCTTGGGCTATATTCCTAGCATGGGATCTAGCCTTATCTACTACAGAAAAATTAAGATTTAACTTGCTTTCCATATTACTGATCCTCCTTATAATAAGTTTTTGCGATTTCTAGAACTTCTTTATCTAATCCTAAAAGCATACATATATTTAAAGCATCCTTAGGTACTGAATTAATTTTTGATACTAGTTCTAACCGATAATTCATATTATCTTGAATTATATCCACGGATTGACTCTTGTTTAAATTAAGCTTTCTTTTTAAGGCTTCAAAGTCAACGTTTTTAAGACCTATGACTTGATAATGAGTCATATTATCCTCAGCTACATTGTCATAGTGGGTAGATATTATGCTTATGGATTCTAAGGTATTTAAATAAACACTTAGAGCTTTAACAAGGAAGAAGCCTTCCTTAGGGTTAGTTCCCCGAGCAAATTCATCTAAAATTATAAGTCCATGGTTTCTTTTGCTATGGCTTAATATAATTTTTAACTTTATTATTTCTGCCCCAAAGGTTGATAGTCCTTGAGATACACATTGCATGTCATCAGAAATAAAATATATGAAGTCTAATATGGGAACTTGTGCTTTTTTACAGAATGGGAAAAATCCCATTTGCACTAACAAAACATTTAGGGCTAAAGTTTTTAAAGTTACACTTTTACCACCCATATTTGCACCTGTAATTACAGTAGTACCATGGTTTAAGTCCAAATCTAAGGGGGTAAAGGCCTTACCTTTCCTTTCCAAAATATGAGCAAAGGCTGGATTTTGAGCACCTTTAAGGGAAATGCTCATATTTTGGGCAATTAAGGGTTTTACACAGTTATATGTTATGGCTAATTTAGCTTTAGCTATAAGAAAATCAAGATTTCCTAAAGAATCTATATTGTTATAAAAGATATCTATACAAGATTTTATCTTTGAAGATAAATTTTTTCTTATAACCAGTTCTTCTTCACTTTCTTGTAGAACATAAGCTAGCCTTTTTTCCTTTAATAAAGCTATGGTATCTTTATGAGAAGAAGAGAGAATTTCTTTTTCTAAAGATCTTTTATGCTCCCTAATGTCCTTTAAAGCAGATGAATAGCTATCATATATATGAAAAGTAGGTATAAGGCTATTATCTGGGTCTAAGGCACCAGTTATTTCATCTAGAGATACAAAGTCTATATGATAAAGGGAAATCTCCTTATTTAAGCAAGAGAAGATTTCAATAAGCTCATGAAGAGCCATGGAAAAGATTTTTATCTCATAAAGTTCCACATCATCTAAAATTTCATCATTGTCACATCTTTTTAAAGAATGTTTTATATTTTTAAATTTCATAAAGACTCTTTCTATACTTAGGTATAAGCCTTTATAATTGTTATAGCTTTTCATGACCTTTTCTATATTATCTAATTCTTCTTGTAGTAACAATAAATCTTTTTTATAAAATGGTTTTACATTTCTTTTTTCATCCATACCAAAAGGGGTGATGACTTGAAGCTTATCCATTATAAAATTGAAGCCAATTTGTTCTTTTTGTTCCTTTTCTAAAAACATAGACATTAAAATCACCACCTAAAAATCTATATATTTTGCATTACATCAAAAACCTCAATGGAAACAGCATCTCTAAGTTTACATAGAAACTCCTTAGGAGGAAACTCATAACCATAGGGAGATACGGGATTACAGGTTAAAGCTAACAGATTAATAGACTTTAACACTTTTAGCTGTGCTCCCATAGCTAAAAATTTATTATATGTAGCCTTATTCAAGAAAAGTTTTGTTCCATCCTCAGCTATAAAGGTTTTGTTTTTTATTTTATGAGGATGTTTTATAAGCTGCTCAAAGAAAGTATTGGACAAAGCTCCTCTTATAAAGATGTGACAAATTTCTTTATCTAAACTATCCACTATGTGTTCAGCAGCACTTAAAGCGGTAACTACATCTAGAGATTTTAATGTTTTATCTTTAGATATTAAAAGAACTTTTATATCCTCAGGGGTATCTCTACAAAGACTCAATATATGGTCATCTTCCTCACATTCTAAAGACAAGAGACACACAGTATGAGAAGTTTTTTCCACCACTGTATCTATGTTTTTTGAAAGAGATGCACCAGTGGATAATATTATACCATCGGCAAAGGAAGGTGAAGCAAAGGTTCTTCTGCTTAAAGCACCATCCACCAATACTAAGTTACAATCACAATCTTTAAGGATGGAACATACACTAAGCATTTGAGAGTTTAGAGATGGTCCTCCAAGGTCAACATAACCATCGCTAAGAGCTTTCACTAATACAACTTTTCCCATAGCAGTATTTATATCAGTAGTTGCTAAAATCTCTCTGGTTATATCACCATAGGAAAGGCACTGTCTAGCTGTTGCTATAATAGTACCAGCTTTTATGTAAATCTGAGGCTTTTCTGTAGACGTTACCAAATCTTTATCCTCTCCATCTCGGCCAATAGAGGTAATGCCTACAGGCTCCATGGAAGAATCAAGATTATTTAAAATATAATTCAAAACTGTGGTTTTACCAACATTCTTGTCCATACCTACTATAGATACAAGACTATGGTTCTTTATTGTGCTTATTAGATTTTTTTTAGTCATAATAAAACCTCCACAGCTTAAGTAAATATTTGAATTTAATACTTTAAAGAAACATAGGGAACACTAATTAGTATTCCCCTAGAATGTAACTTTAGTGTTGATTTCTTTGCTTTCTCAATAAGCCTTCTGGTTCAAGAGCAAGGGCATTGCCTTGATGAAGACCAGCAACTCCTGTGTAGGTATATTGATTTTTCCCAGTGCAAATATCACAATGGCAATCATCAACATAGCTTTCAGGCTCTTGATAGGTAGTTATAACTCCTTCAAAATTTCTAAGAACAACCTTATGGCTGCTTTGAGATATTACATAGTTAGGCATTACTGGAGTTTTTCCACCACCACCAGGAGCATCAACAACAAAGGTTGGGATGCAGTATCCTGAAGTGTGACCTCTCAAACCCTCTATAATCTCTATACCCTTAGAAACAGGAGTTCTAAAGTGTTCTAAGCCTAGGGATAGATCACATTGATATATATAATAAGGACGAACCCTTATCTTTACTAATTCATGAACTAAGTCTCTCATAATGTGAACACAGTCATTTACACCTCTTAATAGAACTGATTGATTTCCAAGAGGTATTCCTGCATCAGCCATTTTAGCACAAGCCTTGGTTGATTCTTCAGTAATTTCATTTGGATGATTAAAGTGAGTATTTAACCAAATAGGGTGGTACTTTTTCAACATATTAACTAAATCATCAGTTATACGTTGAGGAAGAACTACAGGAGTTCTTGAACCTATTCTTATTATTTCTACATGAGGAATAGCTCTTAATTTTTTTATTATATATTCAAGTTTGTCATCAGATATTAATAAGGCATCTCCTCCAGACAATAATACGTCTCTAACTTGAGGAGTTTTTGCTATATAGTCTATAGCTTTATCTATTTGCTCCATAGGAAGAGCCTTGTCTGTGTGACCAGCAAATCTTCTTCTGGTACAATGCCTACAGTACATAGAGCATTGGTCAGTTATTAAAAGCAATACCCTGTCTGGATATCTATGAGTAAGTCCAGGTACTGGAGAGTCTGTATCCTCGTGAAGAGGATCTTCTAAGTCAGCTACTGACTTATGAAGCTCTAATCCTGTAGGAATAGCTTGTCTCCTTATAGGGTCAAAAGGATCTTTAGGATCGATTAAACTTAAGTAATATGGAGTTATTGCCATCCTTAAGGTGCCAAGACATCTTTGCACACCCTCTTCTTCTTCAGGAGTTAGAGGGATGTACTTCTTTAATTGCTCTAAGGTTTCAACTCTATTTTTTAATTGCCATTTCCAGTCATTCCACAGTTCATCTGGCACATCTTTAAATAGCTCATAGCGTCTATTTACTTTCATAATTTACCCCCTGATTATTATTACAACATTTGTGATATAATGATTATTGATTATGTTTTGTAAGGACTATCTAAAGTCCTTATGGAAGGCTCTTCTTATTGCCGTAAGAAGAGCTTTTTTCCATATTTAAATTACATATATTGATTTTGGAATATTTCTCTTAACATAGCGCTTTCTCTTAATTCTTCAAGAGTTATTGCTGCATGGTCTTTAGTATATCCATTTCCAACTATCATAGTTACATCTTTACCTACACCTTCAGCACCTAGAGCAGCTTTAGTGAAGCTTGTAGCCATTGAGAAGAAATAAACTATTCCATCATCCTTTACAGGAAGAATGCAAGACATTTCTGTATTAGGTATATTTACACAGCTTATTGAAATATCCACTTCTTTGCCCTTATTAGCTTCTAAAGTTTTGTTTAATACATCTATTGGTCTAGTAGCATCTGTTACTATAACCTCATGGCATAGTCCCCATTTCTTTAGGTTTTCAGCTTGCTCAGGTTTTCTAACCATAGCTATAACTCTTCCAGTTGGACCAACTCTCTTAACTGCTTCGTAGCAGCAAAGCATTCCGGACTTACCAGCAGCACCAAGAACAAGTACGCTTTGGCCTGGTTTTACAAGCTTAGCAGTTTGAGCAGGAGCACCAGCTACATCTAAAGCTGCTAGAGCTAAATTTTCTGACATGTCTGAAGGAAGTTTAGCATATATGCCACTTTCAAATAATATAGCTTGAGCTTTAACTTCAACCCTATCAATATCTTTCTTTATATCAAATATCTTTTCAATCTTTAAAGGAGTTAGAGATAAAGATACTAGAGATGCTATTTTGTCACCAACTTTTAAATCTCTATCTTTTAGATCTTCCCCAATTTTAGCAATGGTTCCTATGAACATTCCGCCTGAACCAGTAACAGGGTTTTGCATCTTTCCTCTTTCAGCAACAATAGAAGTAATCTTTTCTTTTATTTTTTCAATATCTCCATGAGCTTCCTCTTCAATTTGAGTAAAAGAAGCTGAATCGATATTTAAAGCTTGAACATCAACCAATATTTCATTAGAATAAATGTTCATATCATTATCAATTTTATAAGCTGCTTGAGTTAAAACTCCTTTTGGTTCAATCACTCTGTGAGTTCCGTATTTACATCCTTTAGTCATAATAAAACCTCCTAATAATAATTAATATTTTTTAAATTTCCATAAATTTTAGATTTTCGGGAATGATTAGAGGAGCTTCTGTTAAGGATTGAATTTCCTCTATAGTAGTATCCTTATGAATTTCCTTTAAAACTAATCCTTCCTCTGTTACTTCAATGACACCAAGTTCAGTCACTATCAAATCAACTGCCCCCACAGCAGTTAGTGGGAGAGTACACTCATTAAGTATTTTTACTTCCCCTTTACCAGTGTGTTGCATTGCCACTATTACTTTTTTAGCGCCAGTAACTAAGTCCATAGCTCCACCCATACCAGGAACTTTTTTACCAGGTATTATCCAATTAGCTAAATTACCTTGTTTATCTACTTGAAGAGCACCCAAAACAGTTACATCTACATGTCCGCCTCTAATTAACATAAATGAAGTGACACTATCAAAAAATGCACCGTGAGAAGTTAAGGATACATGAGTACCTCCTGCGTTTACTATGTTCATATCCTCTGAACCCTTTTCAGGAGAAGGTCCCATTCCTACCATTCCATTTTCGGATTGAAGCACTATATGAATATCTTCAGGTAAGTAATTAGCAACCATAGTTGGAAGTCCTACACCTAAATTTACCAACTGACCATCTTGTAATTCTTTTGCTACTCTTTTTGCAATTATTTCTTTTATTAGAGTTGGATCTTTTACCATATTACTCGTCCTCCTTAACTATATAATCAACTAATACACCTGGAGTGTGAATAATATCTGGGTCAATGGCACCAACATCTACTAGCTTCTCAGCTTCAACGATAACTTTTTCACCTGCAAAGGCCATAGCCATGTTGAAGTTCTTTGTAGTACCTCTGAAAACTGTGTTACCAAAAGCGTCTACAACATTACCTCTTAATAGTGCTAAATCAGCTTTAAGAGGAGGTTCTAGTAAATAAGTTTTACCATCAACAGTTACCTTTTGTTTGCCATCCTCTACTATGGTACCTACACCTGTAGGAGTAAGAACTCCCCCTAGGCCAGCACCACCAGCTCTTATCTTTTCTGCTAGAGATCCTTGAGGAACTAACTCTACCTCTAGTCTACCTTCATTCATAAATTCCCCAGTCATGGCATTTCCACCTATATAGGAAGCTATAATTTTCTTAATTTGTCCATTAGCTAAAAGCTTTCCCACACCTTGGTTTGCAAAACAAGTGTCATTGCCTATGATGGTTAAATCCTTAATGTTAAGGTCTACTAAGAAATCAATAATTCTTCCCGGGGCTCCATTTCCCAAAAAACCTCCGATCATTAGAGTCATCCCATCTTTAAATAAAGGCCTTATTTCTTCTAAGGTTTTAACCTTATTCATAAATTTAACTCTCCTTTAATCCTAAAATAGTTCTTGCTTCTTTTGGAGTTGCTATTTCTCTGCCTAGAGATTTAGCCATCTCTACAACCTTTTCAACTAACTCTGCATTAGATTTAGCAGGTTGTCCCTTAGAGATGTAAACGTTATCTTCAAATCCTACTCTCACATGGCCACCTAATAGCATGGACATGGCCGCCATAGGAAATTGATTTCTTCCTATGCCTGATACAGTAAAGGTACTACCACAAGGGATACTTTCTGTCATGAATAATAAATCTCTTGGAGTAGCAGATATTCCGCCGTTTACTCCCATTACAAAATTAAAATGCATTGGAGATTTGATATAGCCTTTTTTATTTAGCCTTATAGCCATATCTACCATACCTTTATCAAAAACTTCGATTTCAGGTTTGATATTTAAAGCTATCATCTTTTCACCAAATTCTTTTATAGTATTCTCTGTATTAACGAAGATATCATCTCCACCGAAATTGCAAGTACCACAGTCTAGGGTAGCCATTTCAGGATTTAGGTAAATAGGTTGAAGTCTTTCTTCGTTAGACATTCCAACAGCTCCACCTGTAGAAGGTTGAATTATTACATCAGGGCATTTAGCTTTAATAGCATCCATGCAAGCCTCAAATCTATCCTTACTTTGAGTAGGGGTACCGTCATCCTCTCTTACATGAAGATGGATTATGCTGGCCCCGGCTTTATAGCAAAGTTCAGCTTCTTTTGCAATTTCATCTACGGTATAAGGCACCATTGGATTATGTTCTTTTGTAACCTCGGCACCACAGATAGCAGCAGTTAATATTAGCTTTTCCACTAATTTTTCACCCCCCTTTATTTTTTTCTTTGCTTATCCTTAGGTACTACACAAGTACCAGAGGCTCTACAAACAACTATTGGTTCTTCCAGTACATCACAAGCAGAATCGTTGATGTCTGGTCTAGGAATTATAACTTTTTTAGCTTCAAAAACCATTTTTCTTGATGAATTTCCACATTCAATGATTTCACCAGTAGCCTCAATATAGTCACCAGCATATACAGGTGCTAAAAATTCTACACTATCATAAGCCCTGAAAAGACCTTCATCTCCATCATTGATAATTAACAGTTCTGTAGCAACATCACCAAAAAGTTGAAGCATTCTTGCTCCATCAACTAGGTTTCCGCCGTAATGGGCATCGTGACTACTCATCCTTAACCTTATTAAGGACTTCATATTAAAACCCCCTTGCATTATAAATATATTTAAAAACAAACATAGATTGTTTATTTTTTAACAAAGACGTTAACAACAATTACGTAATATTAAGTTGTTTTTTTGTTTGAATTAAGAAGGTTGGGTAAAATAAGAAAAAATGAGTGGAATAAAAAAAGCACTGAGGTATTCAGTGCATAGACTACATAAATTTTCTTCACCCTACCTATGCAATGAAAATGGTTTTTCATCACATAAATAGCGCTCCATGAAATCATGGCAAGAATAAAGATATTGTACTTTACTCCCAAGATAATATATAAGAACCTATAATATCTTTCGGCAAACAAATAATTCATTTATATCATTGGGGGTTCGTCCCCTTAGCAAATATAAACTACCAATTTGATTGCGCCTCTATTTATGCATATTAACATATATTACAACCTAATTATATTATTACAATAAATAACTGTCAATATAGTTTGAAGTATCTTTATATAGATTATTTTCAGAAAAGTGCATATATATAAAGAAAAACCATGAAAATATGTATAAAAATTTTTGGGTGTAATAACAAAATTGAGTTAAACAAGGATGATTTTTAGGCACAAGTATAGTTGTTAATAAATAAATATTCAATTATTAAATTTATTATGTATTTTCAAAAAGTACATTTACTGTAAATTATTTGTAAAATAATATATAATATGTATAAGTATGTATTATATGTTAGGAGGAGATGGAATTGAAAGGAATTAAGGATTTTCTTAGAGGGGATTTTTATGTTAAAGATTTAGGTCTATGGAAAGGGAATTGGAATCTTAATACTGTATCAGATTATAATTAGTCTGGGTATATTAGCCATAGACTCTATCACTAAATCACTAAAAATAGAGGCTAGTAATATTACCATAATAGGAATAGCTTTGGCAGTAACCATTATAGCTGTACTAGGAGTAATGATTATTTTCAAATTTATGGAACAATCTATAGGAAATAGACCTGAAAACATTAAAGATGATAAAAGCAATGTTAAGAATGCCATTTTAATGGTTATAGGATATTGTCTTATAAGAAGAGGTGTTCTTTATGAAATTGGAGATAAGCTATCAGATAAAAAAATTATTTCCCCATTGATAGAAGCAGAGCTTAGTAAGCTAAATCCCATAATAACTATAGTAATTGCAATAATTATGGTAGCAATAGTGGCTCCTATTATAGAAGAGGTCTTATTCAGAGGTATTATATTAAGAGGCATGTTAAATAGATATGAGGACAGAAATGCTATAATAATATCTGCTATTTTATTTTCATTATCTCACCTTAATTTTTTACAAATTCCCAACGCATTTTTATTGGGCTTAATACTGGCCTATGTATTTTATAAAACTAGAGCATTATGGATATGTATGATTCTACATGGTATTGCTAACATTGTAGGATTTATTCCTTATGAAGTAAATAATCCAACGGGGAAGGTAGCAGTGGTAATTGCTCTAATTATTGTAGGAATAATAATATTCATCAAAGCTCTCAATAATATTAAGGAATATAACAAATTGGAAAAGATAGGTGAACAAGCTATAGAATATAATGATTAGCTTATTGTTTTTAGAAAACCCCT
>DINW01000011.1 GCA_002423705.1 Clostridium sp. UBA5530 | reverse complement strand
TCTAAGAAAATTGTTCCACCATTAGCCAATTCAAATTTACCTGTATGACCTTCTTTTCTTGCTCCAGTAAAGGTGCCTCCCTCATACCCAAAAAATTCACTTTCTAATAGATTGTCTGGAATGGATGCACAATTTATGGCTATAAAGGGTGCCTTTAATCTTGGACTTTCAAAGTGTATAGCCCTTGCAAATAATTCTTTTCCCGTTCCGCTCTCACCCTGTAGAAGAACTGTAGCATCTGTTTTTGCAATATTTTGAGCTAATGACTTAACTTTATTTATGGCTTTGCTATCTCCTATTATATCTTCAAAGTTTACCTCTTTAGAATTTATAAAAAGATTGTAGGCATTTCTCATTTCATCGCTTTTCTTAGTAATCTGTATTATAGTGCTAACCTTTTCTCCTTGAAGGGTTATAGGTTTTGATTTAAGCATTAAAGTGCTGTTTTTTATATTATGTACTTCCATAACTGATGAGTGGCAACCTTTAAATAAAGCCTCTAATTTTAAATCTTTTATTATATCCTTTATGTTTACCTTATTGTCCTCATTCTTTAAATGAAGAAGTTTTTTCCCTTTTTCATTTATATATTTTATGGTTCCCTCATTATCTACACAAAGAACTCCATTACTTAAGCTATTCATAATATGATTAGTTTCTTCTTTTTGTATTTGCAATTTATTTATAGTTTCTAAGTAATGCATATTTCCTATCAAAAGAGAGCTCAATCTGTCTAAAAAATTTATCATAGAATAAAAGTCAGTAGATATTCTATTGCATTTTTCCTCTTCAAATACATTTATCCCTATTACACCTATAACCTGCTCTTCACTTATTATTGGATATCCAATGGTAGCAAATTCTTTACACCCTTCTTTGCCTTCACACTCATCACACACAGAATTATCCTTTGCATCTCTACCATGACGCTCTACATAATGAGGTTTCTTCTCTTTTATTACATATTCATATAGACATTTAGAGGGCAATTTACTACCTATTAAATCTTTATATTTTCCAGTAGATGCTATTCTCTTAAATTCTTTATCTACTATGGTAACATCCACATGAAGCACCGAAGCTATAGCCTCAGCAACTTCCTGCACTGAATCCTTTATACTATTTAAATCCATAAATATCCCCTTCTATTAGCCTTAATTGCTGACCTATTATTTTTACGCCTTTTTCTATGTCTTCATGAGAAAGTCTAGTAAAACCAAGCCTAAGGGTGTCCCTAATCTCACCATGAACGTAAAATAAATCTCCTGCCATGAATACTACACCTTCATTATAGCATTTTTCTAGAAGAATCCTTGTGTCGATTCCCCTTATCTTCAAGAAGATGTGAAGGCCACCTTCTCCCCATACCTGAGCCTTTGGTATGTGATTTTCTATGGCAGATTTGGTCCATTCATATTTTTCTTTATAGACCCTCCTTACCTTTTTGATATACTTTTCAAAAGCACCACTAATTAGAAATTCATATAAAATTCCTTGGTCTAAAAAAGAACTGTGTATGTTTCTACACCTTTTAACGCTCTCCAATACTTCTATAATTCTTTTATCTCCATATATCCAACCAATTCTCAACCCTGGAAATAGAATTTTTGAATAACTTCCTATATATATAACACCGTTATTTTCTCCATCTATAGCTGCCAAAGGAATGGCATGGGAACTCTCGTAGAGAAGTTCTTCATTAAATCCATCCTCAATTATAGGAATATTATTTTTCTTTAGTATATTATATATTTCCGTTCTCTTAGTTATGGAGGTAACAACACCTGTGGGATTATGGTAAGATGGTATCATGTAAGCAAATTTTATATCTTTGCCTTGAATCTTACTTTTTAGTTCCTCAAGATCTATACCATCTTTTTTCATAGTAACACCTAATATGTTCAACTTATGAGTTTTCATTATCTTTAATGCAGTATTGTGGGTAGGATTTTCACAAAGTATATAATCCCCCTCTTTTGCAAAGGAAGAAAGAAGCATATCTAAACCCTCTGTAAATCCATTGGTTATAAGCATATCTCTATTATTTTCACTAACCCCTTTGGCTATCATGTATGATTTTAAATAGTCAAGAAGAGGTTTATATCCTTTAGCGTATCCATAATTTAATATTTTATGGTCTTCAATAGCTATTCTGTTCAAAAATCCTCTTTTAAACTCCTCCATATCAAAAAGCTCACCTAAGGGAGCTATGCTTTTAAAAGATATCATACCTTTTTCCCATGGGAGCTCTGATTTTACTATATCTAATTCCTCTGCTTTAATTCCATAGGAGTTTATTTTCTTATCCCAGTCTACATTCCAATCCTTTTTTAGTTCTATCTTTCTCTTTAAAATGAAGGTTCCCTTACCCTTAATAGTCTCTACCAATTCATCATTCTCTAGGATTTCATAAGCCTCCACTATGGTATTTCTTCCAACCCCTAAAATAGAACTAAGCTCCCTAGAGGAGGGCAGCTTACTACCTTCAATAAGCATACCTTCATCTATGAGCTCCTTTATGTGTTCTGCTATCTGAATATATTTGCTTTTTCCTTCAACAAAGTTTAATTCTTTAAACATCCTCTCACCTGTATAGAATATTCTATGATCTTATCTAAAAGATCTCTATAGCTTAGGTTCTTAGCCCTTGCACTTTTAGGAATAAGGCTGTTTTTAGTCATTCCTGGCAAAGTATTTAGTTCAAGAACATACGCTTTCCCTTCTCTTAATATCATATCAATTCTAACATATACTTGGCAATTGAATAATCTGTAACAAGCCTTTGAAATTTCACTTATCTGATTCTCAATATCTTCTGGATAAGTCACCACCTCTTCACTGGCTCCTCCATCATCATACTTTGATGCAAAGTCGAAGAAATCTCCCTTATTAGCTGTTATTCTAACAGTAGGGTAAACCTCTCCATTCATTATAAAGGAAGTTATCTCTTCTCCCCTTATAAATTCCTCTACCATAACTTGATCATCCCACTTAAATCCTTCATTTATTGCATGGGTCAACTCTTCCCTGTTACTTACCTTAAAGGTAGCCACACTAGACCCACCACTATTTGGTTTTACAAACATAGGATAACCTATGGCTTCAGCCTTTTCATAGTCTATAGCTTCTCCTCTTATTGCAGTGTACCAATTAGGAGTTGTGATATCTTCGCTCTTAAGGATCCTTTTTGAAGCATCTTTATTCATACATATAGCACTGCATAAAACTCCCGCTCCTGAATAGGGTATTTCCATCATCTCCAATAGATTTTGAACTGACCCATCTTCTCCAAAGGCACCATGTAAAGCTAAAAAAGCGAAATCTATGCCTTTGCACTTTTCTATAACATCTCTTTTATTATTTATCACTATTTTCTCTACTTCATATTTATCTCTATCTAAATTATTAAAAACCTCTTCTCCACTTTGGAAAGATATCTCTCTTTCGCTAGAAATTCCACCCATTAAAACTCCAATTTTCATAACTGTACCTCCAACTAAAACTAATCTATTATTATATATTTTATTATATTAAATAGCGCAATGTTTTTTAAGAGCCACTTATACATTAGTTTTTCCTAAGGGTGGTATAGAAATACTTATTTTTATACCTGGATCTATAATTTTAAGTCTGCATCTATGTTTTTTATTATTTTTATAGAAGAAACAGCTGAAAATACAGCTATAATCATAGGTGAAATCATGGATACTATAAATGGCTCTATCAAAAATTCATAGGCATCTCTTCCTGAAGGATTCCATACTATAATATTTACTATTTTTATAACTATAACTGATAGAAATATGCCTACTATTGTTCCTAATAAAGCTGCAAATCCATTTTCTTTGAATATTTTCAAGTTCAGATACTTCTTAGTATATCCTATGGAATTTAATATCTTAAATTCGTCTAATCTATTAATTAAATTTATATTATTGAGATTGCTTAAAGATATAGAGATTACAACTATCATTAAAAGGACTATAATCATATAAAAAGATTTTATTGAGTTCAAGAGTTTTGAAAGCTCTTCCTCTGATGAATCATAGTCAAGTAACACTTCATCCTTGGATATTTTATCCCCTATTACTTTATTTATTTTTCTATTTTCACCATCTTTAAGATAATAAATAATTCCATAACCTTTAGCTTCTTCTCTAGATACCGCTCCTGGATTGCATATTATAGGTATATACCGTTTTCCCTTGGCAATTCCCACAATTTTATAACTTTTTTCAACCTTTATATCACTATCCTTGTCCTTTTCTAACATGTCATCTATATCTAGATCATATTGTTTTGCTAAATCTTCTGGTAAGATAATTTCATTTTGATTTTTTTCTGGTATATTACCCACTAATTCTAAATCATTTTCCACCAAGAAATCTCCTACGTCTTCTTCAAACATATTAATAGCTTTAACACCACTTCCTCCAAATATGCTGTAATACTTTAGAGTAATGTTGCTAGGCATGACAGGAATAATATTTTTTACATTGTGGTCATTTTTCAGTCTATAAATAATGTCATCATTAAGCTTATTGTAATCTGCACATTGCACTATAGATATTTCCTTAGGAAAATTTGAGTTTTCAAATCCAATTAAACCACTGTACATCATAATCCCAAAAAAATATATTAAAAATACACCTAGCATGGTACTAATGAATATGGGTGCAGATTTCTTCATATTAGATTTAACATAATATACACTGCTTAAAGGTTTCATTTATCTCACCTCTGCCTTCTTTGCCTGAACTATCTCTCCATCTAATAAATCAATTATTTCATCTGCTTCCCCTAAAATGGACGGATCATGAGTCACTACTATAATAAGAGACTTCTTTTTATATTTACCCAACACTTCCATAACTTCTCTAGCACTTTTATGGTCTAAAGATGCCGTCAATTCATCAGCAAATATTACCTTAGGATTATTTATCAATGCTCTAGCTATAGCCACCCTCTGCCTCTGCCCCCCAGATAATTCATAGGGCTTCTTTCCAGATACATGTCCTATTTTTAGTTCTTCTAAGATTTTCATAGCTTTTTCTACATCTTCCTTATCTCCACTATTTATAGGTACCATAACATTTTCAATGGCTGTCATATAATCAATTAAAAAGTGTCTTTGAAATATAAATCCAAATTCCTTCAATCTTAGTGCTGCATTATCGTCCTTTTTCATTTTTGATATTTCTATCTCATTATAGAATATCTCTCCTGAAGTTGGCTGTTTCAATCCAGCCATTAAATATAGCAAAGAGCTTTTTCCACTTCCGGAAGGCCCCATTATGCCTATCATGCCATTTTCACCAATAGTTAAATTTATATTTTTTAGCGCATTAGTCTGAACCTCTTTATCCATATCATATATCAAATTAATATCTTCTAATCTGAACATAACTATTCCCCCTCAATAATATTTATAGAATCTAATTTTAATATGGTATTATTTATTGGTATTATGGTAAATAAGGTTGTAAACATAGCTAATAAAATGGATATGGCTACTCCCTCCTTTGTTACCAATCTTCCACCAAATCCTATTTTTGCCCAAAAAATTTTGCATATTATATAGTCTATGCCTATTCCTACAACCACACCTAAAGTAAGTCCTATGAGATTTATTATTAATACTTCTGTAAATGCTCTCTTCATCAAATACTGCTTTGAATACCCTATAGAATTTAATGTTCCTATTTCTTCTTTTCTATTTAAAAATTCTGCATACTTAGCTGTACCAACAGTTATAATCATAACAATTAGTGCTAATACCGTAATTATGTCTGCAGATTTTAATGCCTTCATGCTCTTATTAAAATTGTCTATTGCAAAACTTAAATTTTCTGCAATAAAATTTTCTTTAGCCATAGGTATTATGTCCTGATTTAAACTATCTATTTTCCCATCCTTAGGAAACAAAAAATAGGTATCAACTTTTTCAACCTCTTTCCCTGAATAGATTGAATATAGTCCTTTTCCTTCTACGAATCCCACGATTTTATAAGCCCCTGGCAAAGTATCAAAGGAATTCTCATCACTTCCTATCATATCTCCTAGATGCAAATTTCTATTTTTAGCTATAGACTTATTTATAGCTATTTCCTTTTGTTCATCCTTAGGCAATACCCCTTGTTCTAAGGTGATGTTTTGGTTCTTTATAAACTTATCTTGATCTCTTTCCTTTACCCCTATAGCTACTGCATTGTCTAAAAATCCAGGCCCTGAATATCTTATACCATGCAATTTATTTACTTCTACAATTTCCTTCAAGTTTTCGTTATTTCTTATTTCATCCAATATTTTTTCTTTATCATAATTCCCTTCATTAAAGGTTATTGTAGTTGAATATTCAAATGGAGATACCCATTTATCATATTGAATTTTGTATATTGTTTCTATGAATGCATATAAAACTATAAGAAATGCTACAGCCACAAGTATGGCTTTCATAGATCTTATAACCTTACCCTTATTATTCCTTCCGTAGTTAAAAAACGACAATGGTTTCATCCTTTACCTCCAAAATATAATTAGTTTACGCCTAAAGCTTTTTGATCTTTAATATCCTAGTTTAAAGTTTACTTATAAACAAAGTCATTTAATAGTTACCAAAGTAATAACTTAAATGACTATGCATAAAAAATAGTCCTATGAAAGGACGTATTATTTTTCCTCATAAGACTACTCTATTTATTAACCCCATGTCTACCATCATCTTTAATTTGCAGCTGATACCAGATACCTCCTAGATAAGTTCATTTAATAAATATCCTCTAGGTAGTTCTTTAAAACTGATATTGCCGCTACTCTTTCTGAGGTGCCAACTTTTGAATATATATTGCTTATATAATTTTTCACAGTGCCTTCTGACATATATACAGATGTTGCTATGTCCCTATTATTTAGCCCTGCTATCATTAACTTTGCTATCTGGATTTCTCTTTCTGAAAAATCCTTAAGGATACTCCTTTCCTTTATGGATGCCTTTGGATTAGCTCCACTTAACCGCTTTGCTATTTTTTGAGCT
>DINW01000001.1 GCA_002423705.1 Clostridium sp. UBA5530 | reverse complement strand
GCTTCGTCCCTTCAGTTTTATGAAGGAATGGGGCTTTTTTTCATACAATAAATAAGTATTTCCAAGAAAGGAGAAAAATTATGATTAAAATAACATTAAAAGATGGCTCTATGAAGGAGTATGAAAATAAAGTAACAGTTTTGCAATTGGCTAAGGATATAAGTGAGGGCTTAGCTAGAAATGCTTGTGCAGGAATTGTAAATGGAAAGGTAGTAGATTTGAGGCATGAAATTTCAGACAATAGTGAAGTCAGCATAGCTACTTTCCAAGATGAAGAGGGACAACACGCATTTAGACATACTGCAGCACATATATTAGCTCAAGCAGTAAAAAGATTGTATCCAGAGGTAAAGCTAGCTATAGGACCATCCATAGATGATGGATTTTACTATGATATAGATAGAGAGGGATCTTTTACAGCAGAGGAACTTCAAAAGATAGAAGAAGAAATGAAAAAAATAGTGAAAGAAAATATAGCCATAGAAAGATTTGAACTTCCAAGAAATGAAGCGCTGAAATTAGTGGAAGATTTACAAGAACCTTATAAGGTAGAACTTATAAATGATTTGCCAGAAGATGAGATAATTTCTTTTTATAAAATGGGGGGATTTACAGACTTATGTGCAGGACCACATCTTATGACTACAAAGCCAGTAAAAGCTTTTAAACTTACTCAAGTAGCTGGTGCTTACTGGAGGGGAAATGAAAAAAATAAGATGCTTACTAGAATTTATGGAACTGCATTTACTAAAGCTTCAGACTTAGATGAATTTTTAAAGATGAGAGAAGAAGCAAAGAAAAGAGATCATAACAAGCTAGGAAGAGAACTGGGGTTATTTACAACTTCAGATGTAGTAGGCCAAGGACTTCCACTATTAATGCCTAAGGGGGCTAAGATAGTTCAAATTCTTCAAAGATGGATTGAAGATGAAGAAGAAAGAAGAGGTTATGTATTAACTAAGACTCCATTCATGGCAAAAAGTGATTTGTATAAGGTTTCAGGACACTGGGATCATTATAAGGACGGTATGTTTATAGTTGGAGATGCTGAAGATGAGGATAATGTGCTGGCATTAAGACCAATGACTTGCCCATTCCAATTTGTTATATATAATTCAGAGCAACACAGTTATAGAGATCTTCCTATAAGATATTCAGAGACTTCAACTCTTTGCAGAAATGAATCTTCTGGAGAGATGCATGGACTAATAAGAGTTAGACAGTTTACTTTGGCAGATGGACACATAGTATGTAGACCGGATCAAGTAAAGGAAGAGTTTAAAGCAACAGTAGACCTTATAAAATATATAATGACAACATTAGGAATACAGGATTCTGTTAGCTATAGATTTTCTAAGTGGGATCCAGCCAATAGAGAGAAATATATAGATAATGCAGAGGCATGGGAAAATACCCAAGAAGAGATGAAGGAAATTTTGGATGAACTTCACTTAAAATATAAAGAGGCTGAAGGAGAAGCGGCTTTCTATGGTCCAAAACTTGATCTTCAGTTTAAAAATGTCCATGGCAAAGAAGACACAATAATAACTGTTCAGTTAGACTTTGCTTTGGCAGAAAGATTTGATATGTATTATATAGATGCTGATGGATCAAAGAAGAGACCATTTATAATACACAGAAGTTCTATTGGATGTTATGAAAGAACATTAGCAATGCTTATAGAAAAATATGCAGGAGCTTTCCCAGTATGGCTATGCCCAACTCAAGCTAGGGTTCTTCCAATTTCAGAAAGATACCATGATTATGCAGAAAAAGTGGTAGAAGACTTGAAGAAAGCTGGCATAAGGGTTGAAGGAGACTATAGAGGAGAGAAAATAGGATATAAGATAAGAGATGCTAGAATGAATAGGATTCCTTATCTTCTAGTTGTAGGAGAGAAAGAAGTGGAAGACGGAACTTTAGCAGTAAAAAGAAGAGGAGAGGACTTAGGAGTTCTTTCTATAGAAGATCTAAAGAACAGAATAATTTTAGAAAATGCAAATAAAGAAATAGGATAATATCAAGTGAAGCTTAGTTTGGGTTTACCTAAATTGCTAGATGAACTTATCTAGGGTCGTAGCTGCTGTTATCTCAACCTAAAGAAGGTGGAGTGTTACAGCAGGTAGACAGACAAAAAACAGAGAGTGCTATGGAAAAGCAACTCTCTGTTTTTTATTTATGAGTTAAAATCTTTACACTATCCTTAAGTATTAACTCAGGATTGAGACGAAATGTTGAATATCCCTGGACTTTATTTTGAATAATATCAAGCATAAGCTTGCAAGCAGTTATACCTAATTTGGACACATCCTGTGCTACAGAGGTTATTTGCATATAAATCATAAATTCATTTAACAGGTTATCATAGCTGACAATGGAAAGGTCTTCAGGAACCTTTATGTTTTTTTCCATTAATCGTTTTAATAAACCTAAGGTCATCATATCGTTAGATACAAATACAGCTGTAGAACCGTTCGATAGGATTAAGTCACCAGCGTCATAACCACTTTCCATATGATAGTCTCCTTCAATTATATAGCTATTATCTATAGGAAGACTGAATTCATCCATAGCTTTTTTATATCCCTTAAAGCGGGATATGGAATTTTTAGAATTAATGGAGTTTATAACGCAGGAAATTTCCTTATGCCCCTTTTCAATAAGATGCTTTGTTGCTAGATAAGCACCCTTTACATTGTCAAAATAAACTTGATTACAACTAAAATCATCGAAGATTCTATCTAACATTATATATGGTATTTTTAGTGAATTTAATTTTGATGAAACCTCTTGCTGATGATTATATGAAAAATTAGAGATAGTAATGAATAGACCATCTATACCTCTAGCTAATAGTAAATCAATGAGAGCTAGATCTTGAGTATACTCATCATTAGAATTTACTATGATTAGTGCATATCCATGTTGTCTGCAATAGTTTTCCATAGCCTTTGTAAGCTTAGAGAAAAACAAATTCTCTATATCAGGAATAATAAGCCCAAAGGTTTTAGTTTCTTTAGTAATCAAGCTCCGTGCATTTATGTTAGGAGTATAATTGTTTTCCTTAGCAATTTTTTTAATCAATTGTTTTTTTTCAGCAGAAACTCTGCAAGGCTTATTATTTAAAACTAAAGAAACAGTACTAATGGATACCCCTGCTTCTAAAGCTATATCTTTAAGTTTCAATTCAATCACCCCAGTAAAGTATAACATACTCTCAAAAAAAATAGGACTGTTTATTGCAAGAATATGATAAAACGTTTTACTAAATGTATTGACAACGATTACTGAGGATGATATTATTTAATTAGAAAATAGATAAAACGTTTTACCAAGGGGATGAGAACATGGATATTGTAGGAAATGGGTTGACTTGGGAAATTTATGATTCTATAAGAAGATATGCAGATATGCAGGTCTATGATAAGGAAGACATAATGAAAGCATTAAAGAATACCTTATATAGTACAGTAATCTATGATAAAGATAAACCAATAGCTATAGGAAGAGTAGTAGGAGATGGAAGAATTGTATTCTTTATAAAAGATGTTGTAGTTCACCCTGAATATAGAAAGAATCACATAGGTGATATGGTAGTTAATAATCTGTTAGATTATATAGAAAAGGTTAGTTGTAAGAACCCTTATATTGGATTGATGGCAATGCCAAGCACAGAAGAATTTTATAAAAGATTTGGCTTTATAGAAAGGCCTAATCCTAGATTTGGGGCAGGTATGATTTGTTTAGAAAGAAAGAAGTGATTATAGGATATGAATAAAGTTGTCGTAGCAGGAAGTCTTAATATTGATCTTACAATAGAAGTGGATAAGCTACCTAATGAAGGAGAAACTATCCACGGACATGATTTTTTAATAACAGAGGGTGGAAAAGGTGGCAATCAGGCCGTAGCTTCGGCTAAGTCTGGAGGTAAAACAATATTTATAGGAACCGTGGGGAAGGATGCCTTTGGCGGTGAAATATTAGANNAAAAGGCTGAGATTGATGTTAGCCACGTTAAGGTTGAACATAAAGAATCCACGGGAACAGCTATGATAATTCGACATAATAGTGACAATAGAATTATCTTAAACCCTGGTGCTAATTATTCATTAAGTTTTCAATGTGGAAAAGAAAGCCTTAATAAAGTCGCAGACCAAGGAGATATATTTGTAACTCAATTTGAAAATGATTTGGAAACTACATTTAAATTGCTTAAATATGCTAAAAATATTGGGATGAAAACCATATTAAATCCAGCACCAGCAAAAAAGTTTCCAGAAGAACTATATAAATATATGGATATTATAGTTATAAATCAGAGCGAATGTGATATATTAACCAATATTTATCCAAACAATGAGAAGGAATGCGTGGAAGCAGGGAATATCCTTAGAGAGAAGGGTGTAGATAATGTAATTATCACTCTTGGAAAAGAGGGAAGCGTAACAATACGTGCTAAAGAAATTATAAAAATAGAAGCTCATAAAGTTAAAGCTGTAGATTCTACCGCAGCAGGGGATTCATTTATAGGAGCAATGGCAGCAAAGCTATCATTTGGACAAAATTTAAAAGAATCTATAGAATATGCAACAAAAGTTTCCGCAGTTACGGTAACCAGAAAAGGTGCTCAAATATCTATTCCCACTAAAAATGAAGTAGATGAATTTTTTAAAAGTATATAGGAGGGATACACAATGGAAAACAAGAGAAAGTTAATAATTGATACAGATCCAGGAATCGATGACGCTATAGCTATAGCTATAGCACTATTTTCTGAAAAGTTAGATGTTAAGCTAATAACTACAGTAGCAGGCAATGTAAGTTTAGATCTAGTTACAGAAAATACATTAAAACTACTTACCTTTTTCGGCAAGGACATACCAGTAGCCAAAGGAGCAGCGGAACCATTAATACAAAAATTTGACGATGCTAAAAATGTTCATGGTGCGTCAGGCATGGATGGATATAATTTTGGAGAGCCAAATCGAAACAATTTATTAGAAGAACATGCTGTGAATGCTATGAGAAGAACTATTTTGGAAAGCCAAACTCCAGTTACCATAGCAGCAATAGGCCCCTTAACAAACATTGCTCTTCTATTAAAGATGTATCCAGAGGTGAAGAAAAACATAGATGAAATCGTGTTTATGGGAGGATCATTAACAAGAGGTAACAAGACTGTAATGGGAGAGTTTAATATAGCTACTGACCCTGAAGCAGCTAAGATAGTATTTGAAAGCGGAGTTAATCTAGTTATGGCTGGATTAGATGTAGGACTTAAAGCCTTAGTTTATCCACAGGACAGCGAAAAAATTAAGACTTTCGGTAAGACTGGAGATATGATGTACTGTCTTTTCCAAAAATATAGAGGTGGAAGCTTTAAGACAGGTTTAAAGATGTATGATAGTTGTGCCATAGCATATCTATTATGTCCAGAAATGTATGACTTACAAGATACATTTATAGATGTGGAAACTCAGAGTCCTTTAACCTTAGGTTGCACTATAGTGGACTTAAAGGGATATATGCATAGATCACCAAATGCGAAGGTATGTGTTGATATAGATGCTGAAATATTTAAAAAGTGGTTTATGGAATCAATAGAAAAATGTATATAGGATGAAAATTAAGGTTGGTGCTGTTGTTTCTTCAAAATAAAATAGAACAAAGCCTAACCCTAAAATAAAAAAATAAAACGGGGAGATGAAAACTATGAATAACTATATTATGTTTGCCACTGCCATCATAGCTGTTGCTCTAGTAGTATATATGCTAATAAAAAAGATGGATATAAAAATCACATTGTTTGCCATAGGAATAGTTTTAATGTATATCGCTATTGCCATGGGAAATGGTATAGACATAAAAGACTTTGCATCCACAGGAGCTACAATTCTAGATCCTTTGAAAGCGTCAGCAGATATATTTAAACAAAACCTATCAGCGGCTGGATTTATTATTCTAATATTAGGTGGATATTCTGCTTACATGAGTAAAATTGGGGCTAATGATGTAACAGTAAGTGTATTAACAAAGCCTATAGCTAATATTAAATCTACATATATATTAGTTCCAATAGTATTTTTACTTGGAAACTTACTTTCCTTAGTAATTCCTAGTGCATCTAATTTAGCTATAATTTTACTAGCAACCTTATTCCCAGTTTTAAAGAAAGCCGGAATGAGCACCTTAACTGCAGCTGCAGTTATAGCAACAACTGCAACGGTAATGCCTACCCCTCTTGGGAGTGATAATGTAGCTATAGCTAATGAATTAGCAAAGTTTCCTGCCTATGCTGGATTAACAGTAACTGATTATGTTGTGAAATATCATGCTATGGTTTCTGTGCCTACTTTAGGATTTATGGCTATTTTACATTATTTTTGGCAAAAATACATGGATAAGAAAGATATAAAATCCGTGGAAGATGAAAAGCTAGAGATGAAAGAGATTAAGGAAATTAAAGGATCTCCATTGTTTAAGACTGTTTATGCACTATTACCATTATTACCAATATTATTGTTGATACTAATATACTTTACAGGATCAGATATAAAATTATCTGTAGAAGTTGCAACCATATTAAGCTTTATAGTAGCTATGATTTGTGAATTAGTTAGATATAAAGGTGATAAAAAAGTCTTGTCTGAAACAGAAGAATTCTTTAAAGGTATGGCTAATGGCGTATCTATAGTAGCATTATTAGTAGCAGCTAGTGTATTTGTAACTGGTTTAAAATCAATTGGACTTATAAGTGCCCTACAAACAGCAATGGTATCAACTAAGGGAACAGGAATGGGAATTATACTTCCACTTATATTAGTAGCATTATCATTACTTATCGTATTGCTTTCAGGAAGTGGAACGGCTTTATTCTTTGCTATGGTTCCATTGGTTATGCCTTTGGCAGAAGCCGCAGGAATTAGCCCATTTGCAATATCTGTGCCAATGGGATTGGCAGGAAACCTAATGAGGGCAGTTTCTCCAGTAGCTGCAGTAACAGTAATCGTAGCTGGATTTATAAAGAAATCATCATTAGATGTAGTAAAGAGAACTTCAGTGCCAATGATTGGTGGAGTAATATTTATGTTTGTTTTATCAATGATTATGTTCTTATAAGAAATAATATGGTATCCCAAAACCAAATATAGTATAATAAAGATATAGGATAAATGTGGAAATAATTTATCTTATATCTTTTTTACTTATTACATTTAGGAAATAAGAGTAGAGGGGGAAAATATGAATAAAAGAAAAAACATAATGAAAGAAATTAGAGGATGGATTTTTTCAATCTTCATAGCTTTATTTATAGTTGTTACAATTAATACAGAGGTTTTTGCTAAGGTAATAGTAGAACAAAGTTCCATGGAAAATACCTTATATAGTGTTGAGCAATTAATATTAGATAAAGTTACCTATAAGTTTAAAGAACCCGAAAGAGGAGATATAATCATATTTTCTGAAAATCAATCAAAATCAACTCAGAATAATTGGGTGAAAGAGTTTATAAACAATATAAAGTACACATTTAAAGTAGATGAAAATAATGATAGATTAGTAAAAAGGATAATAGGACTTCCAGGAGACACCATAGATATAAGAGATGGCTATGTTTATGTTAATGATGAAAAATTAGAGGAAGCCTATATAAAAGGAGAAACAATTAACAGAGAAATTAGAATGCCACTGAAAATTGGGGATAATAAATTGTTTGTGTTGGGAGACAATAGGCCTGTAAGCAAAGACAGCAGAACTTTTGGATTGGTTGATTATAATCAGGTTCAAGGGAAAGTTAACCTTAGGGTATATCCTGTAAATAGAATAGGTAAAGTACATTAAACACAGCCATTAGATTTAATAGCTTTGAATTTCTTAACTATTAAATCTAATGGCTGTTTATATTTTTACCTAGAATAATACCAACACATTTAGAAATTATATAAAAGTTATTGTCATGGTAAATAAGTTGAATCAGCATTTAGTTGATTAAATTATCAGAAAGTTTTAATAAAAGTATTTACAACGTAACAATGTTTTGTTATACTACTATTAAAGGAGGAGGTAATATGGAAGAAAAATTAATATCAAAGAAGGAGTTGCTGGATAAAACCGGGATATCCTATGGGCAATTATATAGATGGAAGAGAAAAAGCATAATACCAGAGGAATGGTTCATAAAAAAATCTAGTTATACGGGGCAAGAGACTTATTTCCCTGAAGATAAGATACTAGAAAGAATAGAAAAGATAAAGGACATGAAGGATGATCTATCCTTAGAAGCTTTGGCGGATATGTTCTCTCCAACTCCATCAGAGGTGAAAATCTCCAAGGAGGATCTTATAGATAAAGGAATATTGTCACAAAGATCACTAGAAATATATGAAAATCTTACTGGACCTTTAGTTGTTTTAGATTTTGAAAATATATTAAAACCATATATATTAGACCAGCTTTTGAAAACTGGAGAAATAACTTTAGAAGAAGGTAAAAACTTATTGCTTTTACTGATTAATGAAGAAGAGAAGCTTAAAGATATAAAACCTACTATTTTGCTTTTGAGAAAACTAGGCATAAGCATATGGCTTATAGGAGAATTCAATGAGAAAATATGGATTGACCAAGAAGGAAAAATAGTTTTAAGAAGACCTTTGATGAGGTATATTGAAGAACTTAAATTAAAAATAGAGGAAAGGGGTTAAGATTATGAATGGTAAGGGTTATATAGAAGGCATGGGACAAATGCCAGGAGGAGAATATGAAAATATAGTTATAGATGGAGCTGGATCCATAGAGGGTGATGCCACTATAGGACAATTAGAAATCAATGGATCTGCAAAGGCAAAAGGAAAGATAAAGAGTGAAGGTATAGAGATAAACGGCATAGGAAAATTTGAACAGCAAGTTCAAGCAGAGACCATTAGAACTAATGGCATGGGAAAATTTTTAGCTGATGTAGAGGTAGAGCACTTAATAGTGGCAGGTACAGCTAAGATGGATGCCAAGGTTACTGGGGAGCTAGCAGAAGTAACAGGAGCTTTAAGTGTATTAGGAAATGTAGAGTTTGAGGAAATAAATGTTCAAGGAGCTATAAAGGTGTCAGGGGATATGGAAGCAGAGAAAATCATATGTGATGGCATAACTAATGTGGAAGGCACCATGAATGGAGAAGACATAACTTTAGGAATAAGAGGAACATCTAAAATTAAAAGTCTATGTGGACATGATATAAGGGTTAATAAGAGAGAAAAGGAAATTACTATAAACCTTATGTATGCTATTAAAGGATTGTTTAACTCTAATGTAAATACAGGAGGCTTAACCTGTGAAGAAATAGAAGGAGATAACATAAAGATAGAAAATACAAATGCCAAAATTGTCAGAGGATCAGCGGTTACCATAGGTGATGATTGCGAAATATTAAGGGTTGAATACAAAGATTCTTTAGAGGTATCTCCAAAGGCTAAAATAAGAGAAAAGATAAAATTATAGGGGGAATTTGAATTATGGAAGAAAATAAACTTATGGATTTGAAAATATCCGGATCATCCTCTATGCCAGGAGGAAAGTATAATGAGGTAAAAATAAGCGGTTCAGGAAAGATGGAAGGAGACTTAGAATGTAAAACTATTAAGGTCAGTGGTTCCGCTAATATAAATGGAAATGTAAAAAGTGAAGAGGTTAAGGTTTCAGGTTCTTGTAGTTTTCAAGGCAGTATAGATACTAAGGAGATTAAGGTAAGTGGGTCTACTAATATTAAGGGAGATTTGAAAGCTCAAAGCTTAAAGATAAGCGGATCAACTAAGGTAGGTGGTAAAGGAAATTTTGAAGAGTTATCTATAAGCGGAAGTTTAGAAAGTGGAGATGTTAAGGCTAAAGAAATTAGACTTTCTGGAAACTTAAAATCACATAAAAATGTAGAAGCAGATAATATAAATTTTGATGGAAAATTTAATATAGAGAATCTTTTAAATGGAGATGATATCTATGTAGCCTTAAATGGACAATCCTATGCAAAGGACATAGGTGGTCAAAATATAAGAGTAGAAAGAAGTTCCGTAAATTCTAGAGGAATTTTATCTCTATTTATCAATTTTGGAGGTTCTAATGGAAGATTAAGGGCAGATACTATAGAAGGAGACAACATATCCTTGGATTATACTGAAGCACAGATAGTTAGGGGAAGCAGAGTAACCATAGGCAAGGGGTGTCATATAAAGAAAGTAGAGTATAGCGAAAACTATGAGGTTGATGAGGGTGCTAAGGTGGAAGAGGCTATAAAGGTGGAAAATTAATTTCATGTCTATCTCCTATAACACTCCAACCTTTTTAGGTTGGAGGTAGAACTACATATAAGTTCAACTAGAAAAATTAAATAGTTAATTAAATAAATCAATATTTAAATTAAATAAATTAATTTTTGAAACATAAATATTAAAATATTTTAATATTAGTATTGAATATGTTTAATAACGGTGATATACTAAAGCTAAGGAAAGGAGTGGAAAAATGATATATAAGGTATTGAATAAATGTCCTGTTTGTTCTTCTAAGCTTATAGTAAAAAAACTTCAATGCACTAAATGTAATACTACTATAGAAAATGACTTTACTTTATCTAAATTCGAATATTTAAATCAAAGTCAATTACAATTCATAGAAGTATTTTTAAAGTCTAGAGGTAATATAAAAGATGTGGAGAAAGAACTGGGCATATCTTACCCAACAGTAAGAGCAAAATTAGATGAAGTTCTTATGGCCTTGGGCTACAAGCCAGATAAAAGAGAAAATGACAACAATAGTAATAGCAAGGATATATTAGATGCTTTAGAAAAAGGGGAGATATCTCCAGAGGAAGCATTGAACAAATTAAAATAAAATGGAGGGTTTAAAGATGAATGAGGAAATAATGAGAGTGTTAAAAATGGTAGAGGACGGAAAGCTATCCAGTGAAAAGGCTTCAGAACTGATAGCAGCGTTGAATAAGAAGGAAGATAATATTGTTACAGTAGATAGCTGTAACTGCGATGACTATGAAAATAAAATGCTGAAGATATTGGTAAACAGCCACGAAGGTGATGATGTAAAGGTCAACTTACCAGTGAAATTTATAAGTGGAGTATTAAAAGCTTGTGGAAAGCTTCCAATAAACGTACAGGGTATGGATGGAATAGATGGAGAAGCTTTAGTTCAAACCATAGTTGGAGCATTGGATAATAAGATTATGGGAGAAATAGTTACAGTAGATTCCCACCAAGGAGATGTAGTTAGGATTTTAATAGAATAGAGGAGTCAAGGAATATGAGGATAGTAGTAAAAAGCAAAGATACAAATTTAAATATACCCATTCCTATGTTTTTTGTAACTACAGCTATAAAAAGTGGAAAGCTAGTAAGCTTATTAGATAATAAAAATATAGATGATAGAACTAAAAAAATATTAAATTCTATAGATTTTTCATTAATTGCTAGAAATTTTAAAGATTTAAAGAAATATAAGGGGTTAAATTTGGTAGAGGTAAGATCAAAGGATGGGAACGAAGTTTATATAACAATATAACCATACCATTCAGATATAACCAATGGTCCTTAGGTGGGGTAATTTACTCCATCTAAGGAGGCAAAGAAGGTATTGAGGAGGAAGCACTATGGAAATGAGAGAGAACACTGTTACAACAGAGGTAAGTAGTAAATATAAACTGAATCCAATGGAAGTAGCAGTGGAGGCAAATAACTTAAATAAGGTTTTTATAACTAAGAAAAAGAAATTCTTAAAAACCATAGAGAAAAAGGAATTTCAAGCTGTTAAGAATGTAACCTTTAATATTAAAAAAGGAGAAATATTTGGGCGTCTAGGACCTAATGGAGCAGGAAAGACTACTACAATAAAAATGCTAACAGGACTACTGAGACCCACATCGGGATATGTAAAAGTAATGAATATAGATGTAGATAAAAATCCCAAAATAGCACTAAAGAATATAGGAACAGTGCTAGCAGGGGACAGAAGTATCTATTGGAAACTCACAGGAAGGGAAAACCTAGAGTATTTTGCAGCATTGTATGGCTTGAGCCCTAAGGAAGGAAAACGTAGGGCAGATGAAGTGCTGAAAAGACTAGATTTAGAGGAAAAAGCTGATATGGCTGTAGAAAAGTTTTCTACAGGAATGAAGCAAAAAATAGCACTAGGAAAGGCATTAGTATCAGAAGCACCAGTTATACTATTGGATGAGCCTACCTTAGGATTAGATCCCCAATCGGCATTAAACTTAAGAGAAGTAATCATGGAACTTAAAAACCAAGGAAAAACAATTCTTTTAACCACTCACTACATGGAAGAAGCAGATTTTTTATGCGATAGAATAGCCATAATCGATAATGGGGAAGTAATAGCATTGGATACCCCTGAAAAGCTTAAAAAATCCATAAACGAAGTAAAGTCTATAAAAGTTGAAATTGATAAACTACCTCAGGGAATAGGGGGAAAATTAAAAGCTATTAAGTCTATAGAAAATATTCTACCAGAATTTAAAGATGAAAAGGGAATATATGAACTATTGATACATCATCATGATGGAGAAGAAGTTATCACAGAGGTAATATCGGTATTATCTAAAAATGCAATAAAGATATTGAATATAAAGGTGCTAGAACCATCCCTAGAAGATGTATTTATAAAACTTACTGGAAAGAAATTAAGGGACTAGGGGTGAGTAGTATGAGTAGAATTTACACAATAAGAGCTATTATAAAAAAGGAAATTGTCCAATTTGTTAGATACCCTACCTGGATAATACCTATGCTTATATGGCCTCTCATATATCCTTTTTTATATATACTACCAGGCCTTAGTATGGCAGGACCTGATGGCAGTGGATTTCAACAGTTTAACTCCATGGCAAATACCAATAGCTTCACTGGGTTTATAGTTATTGGAACTATGGTATGGATGTGGGCAAACATGACCATGTGGAATTTTGGAACCTTAATAAGAAGTGAACAAATGAGAGGAACCTTAGAATCCAACTGGCTTTGTCCAATAAAACATGTGGATTTGCTAATAGGGGGAGCTATAGTATCTATAATCATAAATATAGTGACCATAGTTATAAGCTTATTAGAATATAAGTTCATATATGGAATACACTTTACCGGGAATATATTATCTTGGTTAATATGTTTTCTAGTTATAGTACCAGGAATTTATGGGTTTGGAGCTATTTTTGCAAGTCTAGTCCTCTGGTTCAAGGAAACAGGCGCTGCAGTACAAATCATAAGGGGATTTATCACAATGNNCACAATATTCTGTGGAATATCATTTCCTATAATGGTATTGCCTGATTCCTTAAAGTTCATATCTGATATTCTTCCATTTACCTATGGTATAACCTTATCTAGAGATGTGATGCTTAATGGACTTTCTATTTTTTCAAGGGAAGCTTTAGCAAATATAATACCAGCGCTTTTTATAGGAACAATACTTCTTGTCCTAGGTAGAATATGTTTCTTAAAGGTAGAAAGAAAAGTAAAAAATGAAGGGTCTTTGGAGAGGTTTTAAGGGAGGAGGAGAGAATATGAGAGAAAATTTGATTGTGATAAGGGCTAGATTTATAAGAAATATGAAAAATTATTTTAGATATCCATTAAATTTTATATTAACTTTATTTGAGCCATTTATATTTATTGCACCTTACTATTTTATGGGGAAAGCCTTTGAAAAAGGTGGACAGGTGCCTGGCTTTGCAAGCTATACTGGAAACTCTGATTATATAGGTTTTATTATAGTAGGATATATAGTAACTACTTACTTTTTCACAGCTCTTTGGAGCACTGGTTTTACATTAAAAGAGGAGATGATGCAGGGAACTTTAGAAGCTAATTGGAGCACCCCAGCCAACAGAATGGCAATATTATTAGGTTCTACCTTATTCCAATTTTGTGCCACTACCTTTGAAATGCTATTAACAATTATAATATGCCACTTTGCTTTTGGATTTACAATAACGGGCAGTATTTTAAAAGTGATATTATTTTTTATACCTGGCATTATATCCTTGATTGGACTTGGAATTGCAGTAGCTTCCTTAGTTCTTTTAGCAAAAGAGGCAAACTCTATAATAGATTTATCCAGCGGTATTTTTCAAGGGTTAAGTGGAGCTTTTTTCCCCGTAAAGGTTTTGCCTAAGTTTATGTTATTTATATCACTAATGCTTCCTCTAACATATTTTAATGATGGAATGAGAGCTATATTGATAGGTCAAACACCCCTCTTTGATTTAAAAATAGAGTTTATTATAATAATTGTTTCCATGTTTGTTTTTTATGGAGGAGGAAGATATATATTTATGAAGGTAGAAAAAAGGTGCAGAGATAAAGGTTTGTTGAGTGGACATTAATTTGAAGAAAAATAATATAATTTAAGTAGGTTTAACATAAAAAGCTAATCTTTTTTATTAATTTTATAAAAAAGGTTAGTTTTTTATGTTATAAGGGCATGAACTTTGGATGATTTTATATGTTTTCACACATGAATTTATCGAAAATTATATAAATGACGTTTATTGGATTATATAATATAAAAAGGTCGATAAATGTATTATAATAATATTATGAAAATTATAAAATGGGGTGACAAAATGAAAATTTTAAATAATATAAAAATATCAACACAACTTATAACAATGAATGTAATAACTGGAATATTAATGCTTTCAATTGGGCTGATAGGTATTTTCAACACAAGAAATATGAATGAAGTATCTAACACACTTTATTATGAGAATGTTTTAGGTATCTCATGTATAAGTGAGATTGATAAAGGATTAGCTAATATCCATCTTACTCTAAAAATAATAAATAACCAACAAACCCCAGAGAATACATTAAAAGGGTTGGACGATTATAGAAAGTCTGTTAATGATAAAGTTCAAGAGTATAATGGGGCTATGACTTTAGAAGAAGATATAAATATGGCCAAGGAGTTTAATGAAAATTTTAACAAGTATTTTATCTCCGTAGATGAATATTTAAACTTACTAGCTAAAGATGATAAAGATAATAGAAATAAAAAATTAGAAGAATTAGATAAAATAAAACTTTCTATGGACTTAAGTGTACAAAAGCTAATAGATGCCAATGAAAAATGGGCTAAAGAATCCATAGAGAAAAATGAAAATAATTATAAAAAAGCAACTAAAGGGTCTATACTTATAGTAGGAACGTCATTATTAATATTAATAGTGTTTGGGACAATAATAATAAAATTTATAGCTGTCTATGTAAGAAAGATTCAGGGGATGGCTAAAAGATTAGGAGAATATGATTTTTCACATGGAATAGAAGCTAAAGGTAACAATGAATTTGCTAAAGCGGCTAAATCTTTAAACAATGCTCAAGAAAATGTTAAGGAATTAGTAAAAAT
Source organism: Clostridium sp. UBA5530 (assembly GCA_002423705.1). Classification (GTDB taxonomy): domain Bacteria; phylum Bacillota; class Clostridia; order Clostridiales; family Clostridiaceae; genus Clostridium_X. Next base: position 13,416 of record DINW01000001.1, on the reverse strand, counting down.
CCTTATCGATGGGGTGCAAGACATGAGTGCTGCTAGTGAAGAGTTGTCTGCAACTGTGGATGAGGTAAGTAACAGGTTTAATAACATTAGCGTATCTAGTGAAGAGATAAACCTAGTTGTTCAAGAAACTAGTGCAACTTCACAGGAGGTATCGGCATCCATAGAAGAAATAAGTTCTAGTATAGCAGTACTAGCAAACAAGGCAGTAGAGGGAAACTTAAATTCAGAAGATATAAATAGAAGGGCTGAGGAGATACAAAAAAATACCCAAGAAACCTTTGCTAGAAGCAATGAAATGTATTCCTCCGTTGAAGAAAAAATACTTAAGGAAAGAGAAAAGGGAAAGGTAGTAGAAAAAATAAGAGAAATGGCAGAGGCTATAGAGGATATATCTAATCAAACTAACCTTTTGGCTCTTAATGCGGCAATAGAGGCCGCAAGGGCAGGTGAAAGTGGAAAGGGTTTTGCTGTAGTAGCTGAAGAAGTAAGAAAGCTGGCAGAAAGGTCATCAGAAGAAGTTAAAAATGTTAAGGAAACTATAGACAAGGTACAAGATGCTTTCAAGGGACTATCTGACAGCAGTTATGAACTCCTTGAATTCATGAATGATAAGGTTAAAGGAAACTTACAAGGTACAATAGATGTAGCAAAACAGTACGGAGATGATGGAATATTTATAAGGGATATGTCTCAGGAGTTGGCATCTATGAGTGAAGAAATATCAGCAACCATGGGAGAAGTAAGTGGCGCTGTTAATAATGTATCTGAGTCAACTCAGAATGGAGCTGAAAACTTGCAAAAAATAAAAGAAGGAATAGATGAATCCACAAAAGCTATAAACCAAGTAGCCCAAACTGCTCAAAGTCAAGCTGAACTTGCACAAAATATAAATGAGATGGTGATGAAATTTAAAATATAATATAAATTTGTAATATTAGAAGTTCCAATAGTTCTTTCAAAATGACAAATAACATCACCATTGTATCTATACAGATTATATAATATAATTATATTTGAATTAAAACTAATCCTTCTCAGTAGTGAGGGGGGTTAATATTTTAGAAGTGAGGTAATAACTATGGGTAGAATGTTTGGAACGGATGGAGTAAGGGGCATTGCCAATAAAGAACTTACAGCTCAGGTAGCCTATGATTTAGGAAGAGCGGGAGCTTATGTTTTAACAGAGGGAACTCATAAACCTAAAATTCTTGTGGCTAAGGATACAAGAGTGTCTGGGGATATGCTAGAATCTGCTTTAGTGGCTGGTATATTATCAGTAGGAGCTGAGGCTTTATGTGCGGGAGTGATACCAACACCAGCAGTGGCACATCTAACTAGGGAGCTTGGAGCTGATGCAGGAGTAATGATATCAGCATCTCACAATCCTGTGGAGTATAATGGTATAAAATTCTTCGATGATAAGGGATATAAGCTATCAGATGAATTAGAAGATGCTATACAGCAGGTTATAGAAAATAATTGTAAAGAAGTTCCTCAACCAGTAGGTGGAGAACTTGGCAGAAAAAAGGATGAAGAATCTGCATTAGAAGAATATGTAGAGTATGTTAAATCCACTGTGGAAGTTGATTTTAAGGGAATGAAAATAGCACTAGACTGTGCTAATGGAGCAGCTTTCGATGCAGCAGTTACTACTTTTAGAGATTTAGGAGCAGAGGTTGCTGTTATAAACAATGACCCCGATGGAGTAAATATAAATAAAAATTGTGGTTCTACTCATCCAGAAGAGCTTATGGATTATGTGGTTAGAAAACAATGTGATTTAGGGTTAGCTTTCGATGGTGATGCAGATAGATGTTTGGCAGTAGATGAAAAGGGAAATCTAATAAATGGAGATTTCATAATGGCCATATGTGCTAAGGCGCTTAAAGACAGAGGAAGGCTCAAGGATGATACTTTAGTTGTCACTGTAATGAGTAATTTAGGATTAGACATAGCATTAGAAAAAGAAAACATAAAAACTGTAAAGACCAAGGTTGGAGATAGATATGTATTAGAGGAAATGGTGAAAAAGGGTTATAAACTAGGGGGAGAGCAATCAGGCCACGTTATATTCCTAGATTATAATACTACCGGTGATGGAATTGTTACAGGTCTTCAATTGGCATCCATAGTAAAAAAGAGTAAAAAAACACTTTCAGAACTTGCTTCTATGATGAAAGAACTTCCACAGGTATTAGCAAATGCAAAAGTACCTAATGATAAGAAAAATATTCATGAAATTGATGAAGATATAAAGAAAGAAATAAAGACAATTGAAGAAGCACTTCATGGTGTAGGGAGAGTTCTTATAAGACCGTCCGGTACAGAGCCTCTAGTTAGAGTAATGCTTGAAGGTGAAAACCAAAAAGAAATAGATGAAATGGCTCATAAATTAGCTAAGCTTATAGAAGAAAAAGTAAAATAATATATACTAACAGGCTTAATTCACTTACTTTAAAGGGATTAAGCCTGTTTTAAATTTTACTATTGCTAAGTTTCAAGTATTCTGATATTATATTAAAGAAGTATAATACAAACCATAAAATTTTTAAATTTTAGGAAACTTATCAAAATAGAAAAATATAATGATATTAAATAGCTTAGGGATTTGTAGGTTTATCTTAAGAGATTTATAGTTTAAGCGCCAGAACTTAAAAATGCACACCCTGTGCAATTCCTTGGTTCCCATAAGGATTTTAAGTTGACGAGGTTGGGGAGTATCGAAATCTTCGGCGGATGCCCCACGGTATGCACTACCGTTAGCTATTGACAAACCCAAGAAGTGATTCTTGGAACAAATCAATGAAGTGACAAAACCTTCCTTTTATATTTTCAATGATTCATAAAGTGAAACTTATTTTGGACTTCACCAAAATATATAGTAATTTTCTGTGTATTTTAGAAAAATAGCATAGTTTTATTAAGCTTACCCAAAATAAAGAAATAAGGGTTTGTGTTTGCTGATGTCAAAAATAACTAAAATTAGAAAAGAAAGAAAGGAAGTATAATTATGTGTGGAATAGTTGGATTTTTAGGAAAGAGGCAGGCATCTCCAATTTTAGTAAATTCTCTTTCAACTTTAGAGTACAGAGGATATGATTCAGCAGGAGTTGCAATAATAGATAATGGAGACATAAAAGTTGAAAAATGCAAAGGAAGATTAAATAACTTAGCTTGTAAGCTGAAGGAAGAACCAATAAAGGGTTCCATAGGTATAGGTCATACTAGATGGGCAACCCATGGAGAGCCTTCGGATGTAAATTCTCATCCACATAATAGTGGGGATGGACGCATTAGTGTAGTTCACAATGGAATAATTGAGAATTATATGAGATTAAAAGAGTGGCTTATGAGCAAAGGATATGAGTTTTTATCAGATACAGATACAGAGGTTATACCTAATCTAGTAGATTATTATTACCAGGGTAATCTTTTAGAAGCAGTTATGAAGGCTACTGAAAAAATGGAAGGCAGCTATGCCATAGGGGTAATATGTAAAGATGAACCAAATAAAATAGTAGCAGTTAGAAAAGATAGCCCTCTTATAGTAGGACTAGGGCAAGAAGAATATTTTATAGCTTCAGATATACCAGCAGTGCTTCCATATACAAGAGATGTATATCTTCTAAACGATAATGAATTCGTGGTAATAGAGGAAGATGGAGTTACATTATTCAATGAATATAAAGAAAAAATAGCAAGAGAAATCTACCATGTAACATGGAATGCAGATGCAGCAGAAAAGGGTGGCTTTGAGGACTTTACATTAAAGGAAATCCACGAACAACCTAAGGCTGTAAAGGATACTTTAGCAGGAAGAATAGCAGAGGGGAAGGCTATAACCCTAGATAAAATAAAGTTAACTAAAGAGGACTTAGATAATATAAATAAAATATATATAGTAGCTTGTGGTACTGCTTATCATGCAGGTTTAGTTGGAAAATATGCCATAGAAAAATTAGCAAGAATACCTGTAGAAGTAGATATAGCTTCTGAGTTCAGATATAGAAATCCAATCATTGATAATAAAACTTTAATCATAGTTGTAAGCCAATCAGGAGAAACAGCTGATACTTTAGCGGTTTTAAGAGATGGCAAGAAGAGTGGTGCTAGAGTTTTAGCAATAACCAATGTGGTTGGAAGCTCAGTATCAAGAGAAGCTCATGATGTTTTTTATACCTTAGCAGGACCAGAGATAGGGGTTGCGTCTACTAAAGCATACTTAACTCAGCTTATTGCTATGTATACCATGGCATTGCACTTAGCTGACTTAAAGGGAACTTTATCTCAAGAAGAAATAGAAGAAATCAAAAGAGAAATGTTAGCCCTTCCAGATAAGGTAAATAGCCTATTAGATCAGAAAGAAGGAATACAGAGATTTGCGGCTAAACATTACATGGAGAAGGATGTATTCTTTTTAGGAAGAGGATTAGACTATGCTTTATCATTAGAGGCTTCTTTAAAGCTTAAAGAGCTTAGCTATATCCACTCAGAGGCCTATGCTGGAGGAGAATTAAAGCACGGTCCTATAGCACTTATAGAAAAGGGAACTGTAGTTATAGCTACATTGACTCAGGAAGAGTTAATGGATAAGATGGTGAGCAACATAAGAGAAGTTATTACAAGAGGAGCCTATGTGTTAGCAGTCACCTTTGAAGATAAAAAAGAGATAGAGAAAGTAATGGATGATGTTATATATATACCAAGGACTATAAGCATTCTTGCACCAGTTTTAGCCATAGTACCACTTCAACTTTTATCTTATTATGTAGCTGTGCAAAAAGGCTGTGACGTAGATAAACCAAGGAATTTAGCCAAGTCAGTTACTGTTGAATAGCATGTCCACTGAGTGAATTTTATTTGTGGATTTAAAATAAAGTTGTATCATTTAAAATAAAGTCATATCATTTAAAACAAAGTTGCATCGTTTAAAATAAAGTTGTATCAAAATTAAATAGATAGGTAATACTACACTGGATGTTTAGTATTACAATAAAGCATAAAAGACTAGACATTTTTAACATGAATGTTTAGTCTTTTGCTATTTTTGAGGTGAAATAATGGCAAAGAGAAAGCGGATACATAACATTGAAAAGATGATTAAGGAAGGTTATGGTTCAGGTATAGGTAAGGATTATAAGCCTTGGATTCATATACAGGATGTACCTTCTCTTGGAAGAGTCACAAGAGTTAAGGGAATAAAAACTGGAAGACAACATGAATTATTATCAGATATGGAAAGAAATTATTTTTACATATTAGAATTCTCAGATAAAGTTATAGACATAAGAGAGCAATATCCCTTACTTCCATTAGAAGAAACAATTTCAATAGCAAATGAATTAGGTATAGATCATCCTAAAAATCCTGAAACGGGTGAAGAGATTGTAATGACAACAGACTTCTTTTTAACTGTATCTAAGGGTGAAGGAGTAAAAGAAATTGCTAGAACAGTTAAACTAAAAGATGATTTATTAGACAGAAGAATTATTGAGAAGTTTGAAATTGAACGTGAATTTTGGAAAAGAAAAAATATAGATTGGGCTATAGTGACTGAACAAGAGATAGATAAGGTTATGGCTCATAATATAAGCTTTATTCAGGGATATAGAGATATTAAAAGTGTAGATGGTTTTGTAGATATGGATTCCACTGGTATTCAAGATTTAATATATGAGTTTATTAAAAGAATTGTAGATGATAGAAGAAGTGTAAGAAGAATTTCAAGTCAATTTGATAATGATATGAATCTTCCAATTGGATGCGGATTAAGTATCTATAAGTATCTCTTAATTAATAAAATTATAGAAGTAAACATGTTGAATGTTATAGATGTTAATAATGTAATCCCAATTATATCCGTAAATAATGAGCAAATTAAGAAGGTAGAACTAATATGTTAGAAGTGAATACTGTTTATAAATATATAGATACAGGAAATGAAGAAAAAATAAGAATTATAAGCATTGACAATGAATTTGTGTACACTGTTGAATTGGAACAAACTACGTCTATGCCTAAAAGAGAATTTATACAGTCGTTAGTACAATCTATTGAGGCAAAAAAACTTATAAAGGTTAAGGATCCATTTATACGTATAATTGATGAAAAAGAATTATCAGATTTACAAGTAAAAAAACGAGATGATGACTGGCAAGTTATCTGTAGGTATTGGGAAAAGAATAAGACTGAAATTCTCGAAAAGAAATCACGAGTAAGAATGTTTGAAATAATATCGAAAGAAGAAGGCTTGAGTGTTCCTAAAATCAAAAAGCTATTCAGCCGTTTTTGGGAGAGAGGAATGAATAAGAACTCACTACTGCCAGATTATATAAATTCAGGAGCTAGGGGTAAGGAACGTAAACTCTCAGATGCGAAAGTAGGAAGACCTAAAAAGCCTAACTATTATGGAGAAAGTGCAGAAGGAATAAATATTACTTCAGATGTTAAAAGGCATTTTGATATATCTGTAAATAAGTACTATAGAAGTAAAAACAAAATTAGTTTGAAAGAAACATATACATTAATGCTTAGGGATTTTTATTCAGATTCTTATAAAGTTAATGGTGAAATTCAATATAGAATATGGGATAGTTCTAGAATACCAACATATTATCAATTTTACTATTGGTTTAAAAAGAAAGAGAATATACAGAAAGATATTATATTTAGAGAAAGTGAGAAAGAATTTAATTTAAATAATAGAGCATTATTAAGTAATTCAAAACAGGAAACAGATGGCCCTGGTACTAGGTTCCAAGTAGATGCTACCATTGCCGATGTATATCTTGTTAGTTCATTAAATAGAAATAGAGTTATAGGCAGACCTATAGTTTATGCGATTATAGATGTGTTTTCAAGGATGGTTACTGGCATATATGTTGGACTTGAGGGACCGTCATGGATGGGTGCGATGATGACTCTTGATAATATGATTGAGGATAAAGTAGAGTATTGTAGAAAATATGGGATTGAAATAAGTGAAAATCAATGGCCATGTAAACACTTGCCTGAGATTATTATTGCCGATAGAGGAGAATTTGAAGGATTCTCAGTGGAGAACCTGATTAATAATTTAAATATAAAAATAGAAAATACTTCACCATATCGTGGCGACTTAAAGGGTATAGTTGAAAGAAGTTTTAGAACAACAAATGAGAAGATAAAACACAAAACACCAGGTGCCATTTTGAAAGAATTTAGAAAAAGAGGAGATCGAGATTATAGACTAGATGCTACATTGACACTAGAGGAATTTACAAAAATTTATATAAATATAGTCCTTAATCATAATAGCAAGATTATAGATAAATATCCTATAGAAAAAGAAATGATAGCAGATGAAATAACTCCAACTCCAATTAATTTATGGAACTGGGGAATAAAAAATAGAAAAGGAAGATTAAAAACTGTAGATAGAGAAATATTAAGACTTAATATCCTACCTAAGGGCAAGGCAAGTGTTTCTAGAGCAGGGATTCGCTTTAAAGGCTTATATTATAGTTCCGATAAAGCTGTAAAAGAACAATGGTTTATAAATCTTAAGGTAAGAAATATTGAAATAGTTTATGATCCAAGAAGTGTAGATAAAATTTATATACCAAGTGAAAATGGATTAGATTATGATGAATGTTATTTAATTGATACAAGTAAGCAATATAAAGATTGCATATTAGAAGAAATAATTTTTAATGAAGAACTTGCCTCTGAATTAAAAGACAAAGAAATTAGAGAACAAAATCAGAATAATATAGATTTAGAAAATGAAATTGAAAAGATAGTTAAAGAGGCACAAAAGGCGAAAGAAAAGGAATTGGATTATAGTGAGTCTGCAAATAAAAAACTTAAAGGAATTAAAAGGAATAGGACAGTTGAGAAAGAAGTCAACAGAGTAGCAGAATCCTTTGATATAGGTAAGTCAGTTTATGTTTCAGATACAGAATCAAAAATAGTTTCATTTCCAAATGTAGAAGATAAAATTGATAATAATCAGAGCAGTGCAAAGTCAAAGCTAATGGATAAATTAAGAAAGAAGAGAGATGAAAAACGTGAAAAATAGTGAAAATATTATAATTCTTAAAGGGGATATAGAAGATGCAGAATATAAAAAACAGGTTATAGATGAATACTCAAATAATCCATTTATAGAGGCCTTGCCCGATATTTTCACTGAAGATGATGTAATAGATAGATTTAGTGTTACTCCAAAAATAAATGATAAAGATAGAAGTATGGAAAATAACTTTAGGTATCACACAATAAAAAGAGCAAAGAACTTTGTTCAACCCCTTCCTATTCATTTTGTAGTAGAAAGAAGATTATCTACACTTATAAGGAGAGGCTATTTAGCCAGAAATCCATTAGATAAAAGTTATTTTGAGAGATTAAAAGTTTTAAATGAGTTAAGAGACAATAAATCATATGATGAAGAATTAATAAATGAACGTATGAGTAATATTCGTTCAACGGCAGATAGTATGGCTATAATAGGAATTTCAGGTATAGGAAAAACTACAGCTATAGAGAGACTATTACTAATGTATCCTCAGATAATTAAACATAAAGAATATAACAATCAGAATTTTACTAGGACACAAATAGCATGGCTTAAGATAGATTGCCCTTATGATGGAAGTTTATCTACTTTATGCAAAAGCTTTTTTAAAGCAATAGATGATTTGCTAGGTACTAGATATCTTGAGAAGTTTGGATATTCAAATAGAGTAACATCATCAATGATGCTGCATATGACATCATTAGCAAGTATATATGGTATAGGAGTTCTTGTTATAGATGAAATTCAACATTTATTAAATGCTAAGAATGATATGGAAGAGATGCTTAATTTCTTTGTAACACTGAGTAATACAGTAGGTATTCCAACAGTTTTAATAGGAACATCTAAAGCACAGAAAATTTTTAAAGGTAACTTTAGGCAGGCAAGAAGAGCTGCAAGTGAAGGTTCTATAATGTGGGATAGAATGACTAAAGATAGTGAAGAGTGGAACTTCTTCTTAGAATCCTTATGGGATTTTCAGTGTTTAAGAGAATATACTCATTTAGATGAAAATATTAAGAAGGTTTTTTATGATGAATGCCAAGGAATTACGGCTGTAGCGGTAAATTTATTTATACTATCACAGGAAAGAGCATTAAGTGAAGGAATAGAGAAGCTAAATGTAAGTATAATTAAAAAGACTGCTAAAGAAGATCTGCATATGATACAGCCAATGATTAAGGCTATTAGAAATAATAATATAGCAGATATGATGCGATATGAGGATATATCAATTAATTTGGAAGATATATCGGTAGGTTATAAACAAGATATCGAACTCGTAGGAAGGCTTGAAGAATCATTTAAAGAGAGAAATAAAACTGTTGAATTAAAAAGAAGAAATACAGTTGAAAACTTAATTATGGATTTAATACCTCTCAATATATTTGATGCTTTAGATAATAAAACTGTACAAAACTTGGCAGAAAAAATAGTATCAAAATTACCAGTAGATGAAGATTATAGTGCAGTAAAAACACAAGTATTAAAAGCAGCTATAGAGCTAAATGATAAAAAGAAACATGAAAAAGCTATAGAAAGTAAAAGAGAGAGCAAGGATAATAAGATTTTATTAAATTTATACGACTCAGCGAGAGATAAAAAGATACATACATATGAAGTTTTAAAGAAAGCAGGATATATTAAAAATCCAATAGATGAGTTTTACAAAGCACAATAAAAATATGGGGAATGGGTGGTTTCAAAATGTATTATAAGGAGAAATAGTTATGTTACATTTTTTTACCGATCCATATAAAGATGAATTAATATATTCAGCTATAGCTAGATATCATTTTTATACAGGAAATATAGATTTTAAAGATACATTAGAAGAATTGTTTGGAAAGAGAAGCATTATTCCAAGTTTAGAGATAGGTAGTAATTTTGAAGCATTGGCTAAAAATTTAGGAGAACAATATACAGCAGAAAAAATTCTAGGGAATAATACAATTTTCCCTTACTATGAACCATTTTTACCTTTAGATAGAAAGCAAGAAATTATAAATGATATTTATAAAGGAAATGGTGGATCAATATATACCAGAATTGGAATAGTAGCAGGAAGTATATGTAATAAGTCTGATGTATATTATTGTCCATTATGCGCTAAAGATGAAATAAGTAAATATGGTGAAACATATATTCATCGAGAACATCAACTACAAGGGATATATGTTTGTCCACATCATGGAACTATATTATATAAATACATTGTGGATAAAAGTGTTGTAAGTAGGATTGAATATGTAAGGCTAGAACAGAAAAAATTATGTTTAGAAGCAGATAAAAATAATAATGAATTTAAGGACAACTACTTGAGAATTTCACAATCAGCATATTATTTGCTTAATAATGATTTATCTAGTATTTCAAAGGAAAAAGTTTTAGATAGATATAAAAATTTATTGTATGAAAGAGGTCTTACAACATCAAGTAAAAGAATAAAGCAACAAGAGTTATACGAGGAATTTATAAGCCATTATGGTCAAAAATTTTTAGCTACACTTGAAAGTGAGCTAGATAATAATAATGAATATAATTGGCTTAGAGTAATTACAAGAAATCAATCTAGGGATGTGCATCCATTGAGACATATATTGCTTATTAATTTTCTATGTAAAGATATGAAGGAATTTTTTCAGGGAATTACAAATAACTATAATCCATTTGGATGTGGACCATGGCCTTGTTTAAATATAGCTTGTAGCAACTATAAAAAAGATGTTATTGAAGATGTGGTAGTAACTGATGATTATAAAACAAGGGTTCCAGTAGGAACATTTAGATGTAATTGTGGTTTTATATATTCACGCAAGGGTCCTGACAAAAGTTTAGATGATAGATATAAGATTGGTAGAATTAAAGAATTTGGGGACGTTTGGATTAATCAATTAAGGAAATATATTAATGATAATAAATATACGTTAAGGGAAACAGCAAGACTTATGAATTGTGATCCTAAGACAGTTATAAAATATAAGGAATTACAAGAAAAGAATAATAATCATATAGAGATTAATAAAAATGATTTAATCAGTAAATACAAATCAGATATTATAACTTTTATTAAAGAGAATCCAAACTATACAAGGACAGAAGTAAGGAAAAGTAAAGCAAAAGAATATATATATTTATATAGACATGATCAGGAATGGTTATATGATGCATTGCCACAAAAGAAGAATGTAATTACTCATAAAGGGAAAATAATTGACTGGAATAAAAGAGATGAAGAGATATTAATAAAACTTCGTAAGACATATTCCGATATGATTAATGGATATAAATTGGTGAGAGTAAGTATATCTAGTATCGGAAAAGTAAGTGGTACACTTTCTACATTAGAAAAAAATATTGATAAATTACCTAAATGTAAAGCTTATCTAGATGAGATTACTGAAACTGTAGAACAATATCAAATCAGGCGATGTAAGAAGATTGTCGATGATAAAAAGACTAATGAGCAATTGCTAAGGTTATGGGAAATACAAAGGATAGCTGGAATTAGAACTAAGGATTTTGAAATAATTAAAGATACAATTTTAAGTTATATAAATGAAATAGGGGATAAGGGGTTATATGAGAAAAGATAAAATAATAATAAAATGGCCATTTAAAAAAGGAGAAAGAGTTAAGTTATCATGGATTAGTGAGCCTTATAAATATAATAATAAATGGATGATAGATACATATTTTGATGGAGAATGTGGAAAAAGAAAAATTACATTAGACTGGGCTGTTATTCACTTATTAGTCAAAGACAAATATTATATAGATGGTGATTTAAATAGTAGTGAGGATGGCAGTGATACTTATATTGAAGAGATTAAATTAAGAAAAGATAATATAAATTATAGTGAAAAGGACTGGGGAATTTGGCATGATGGGAATAAAATTAAAACTAAAGCCAAAAGTTTTACTTTTTTTAAGAAAAATTTATTATATGTAATACCAATATATGAAGTTATAAGAGCAGTATTAGCACCCAATAGGTTTCTCTTAAATAGAATTGTAGAAGTGGATTCTCTAGAAAGCTACTTTACATATGAAATAAATGATGATGAACTAAACATATACTTTACGGGATTATATAATAAAAGACTTTTAAAGGATAGTGAAATAAACCAGATATCATGGCTAATAAATAATGATGAGGTATTATGGATGTTTAGTCAAGTAGGATGGAGTTTATTAAAAGAGGGTCAAATTAAATTTGATTTCTTATTTAACTATCTTGATTTAAGAGTAAAAGTACAGAAATGCAAAAATCATATGAAAGTAGTAGAAATACTAGGTGTAAATAAAAAGAGAATTAATATAGATAAAGTAAATATTTATCATCCATCATTAGAAGAAGTTATATCTTCAGATCAAATTAAGAAAAGAAAGTATATAGGCAAAGGAATAGAAGGTAAAGCTGAAATTGATAATTCAGCGGGAGGTTCTACTAACTCCTTTGATGAGGTTAACAATCAAATTATCCAGGAATATATCAAATTACCAAAGATACAAAAGGTGAAAAGTGGCAGGAAATCGCAAAGAAAAGGAGAAGATGTAAATACAAAGAAATGTTTGATTAATAATGACAGTCTTCGGACTGTTGCAGATGAAGGTGGACAAGTATTATTAAAAGGTCTTGAATTTAGTTCTTTAGATAAAACAAGTATTAAAGGAGAACTTGAAAACTTTATAGAGATGCTCAAGCAACTTAAGAAAGAACCTAATGTTGATAATGTTGAAATTATTGTTGGTGAGTTGCCAGGTTATAGAGCTTTTTCAACGTTGAGTGATGGAGAGACAAGAAGAAAATATGCAATAGGCAAGATTACTATGATTGATGGTACAGAAAGAAGTATTATTGATATTGAAAGAGAAGGTAGAGCATTATCCATATTAGTTTTAAGTTCGCAAGGTAATACAAATTGGAAGTGGATTTATAGCCGATTACTTTATGGAGTTGTAAATGAGAGTGGGATATGGAGTAATCAGGATGTTGACAAAATTATAAATGAGATGATAAGCATAAAAAGAATTAGACATTCTAAAAATAAATATCGAAACATGAAGAAGTATATGAGTAAGTATATTGAAAATTTATGATTTAGCATATTGAATGTAATAATAAAAATGGAATATAGTTTGTATTTAAGATGTTATGTTTTAAATAGAAGTACTTTAAGCTGATGAATAATACAGTAAAGTTGATAAGTTTAGAAGTGATTTGAAATATGTGATATGTATTTACATAAAATAAGAAAAGAACGTAAAAAGTTTTTGAATTATGAATATTAGTAAATTACGGTAAAAAATAATAAACCGAAGGTTTTTAAGAAAAAGAGACTGTGAAAAAAAGTCTG
>DINW01000031.1 GCA_002423705.1 Clostridium sp. UBA5530 | reverse complement strand
TTTTTAATTTGCTTCACATTATTTACATATTATCTTCGCTTTCTATGCCAATAAAATCTTGCCATATATCTTCATATTCTCTATTACAATCAATATTTAAGCCTTCCACACAGCCTATATGATTTACTTTGCAATGTCCTATACAATCATAACTTTTAAAAGGACAAGTCGTTCCATTTTTCTGAATCAACACATTTATAATATAATTAATGTAATCTTCTTCATCACAATTTATATCTATATCTGGTATATTATACTGGTCATAAAGTAATACATATAAAGCCTTTTTTAAATTACTCATATTTTATACTCCTTTCGAATTCACGATATCTTCATATTGCTAAAATGGAATATCCGAATCAATATCAACCGGTGTAACGTCTTCATCAAAACCTTGTTCAAAACTTTGATTTTCCATCCCTTTACCTTTGCTTAAGAAATTTACCTCCTGCGCCACGACTTCTGTTACATATCTTTTCTTACCTTCTTTATCTTCGTATGACCTAGTTTGTATTCTTCCACTAATAGCTATAAGGCTACCTTTACTCATATAATTGGCTGTGCTTTCAGCTTGTTTTCCCCAAATAATTACTGGTACAAAATCAGCTTCTTTTTCTTTTTTTGATGAATTATACTTGTCTACTGCAAGGGTTATATTAGTTACTGATGTTCCATTACCTGGTGTAAATTTTAACTCTGGGTCTTTTACCAAACGTCCTATACCTATCCATTTATTCATTTTTATTACTCCTCCTCTATATAAAATTTACCTTCCGTTAAAACTTTTCTTATTTCTTTTTCGTCAAAAATATCTACTAATAAATCAAGTAAATATTTTATATCACTATAATCTTTATATACTGTATAAGTTCTTAATAATTCATGCTCTACTCTTATCCATTTTCCGCTTTTAACTGCTGTCATAAAATCCACTGGTTGTTGTACTAAAATCCAATCATCGTACAACATATATGTCCCTATTTCAAATCTTGTCTTTTGGTTTTCCACTCTATCCCAAAAATTACCTTCTTCTGTGAACCCAATACCTTCTTTTTCTTTGGTTTTAATATACGTTATTTTTGTACCTATCCATTGTGGTCGTGTAAATTGCATATTCTTATTTTCATTTAACATTTTAATAACTTCCCATGTTTTATAAGTTTTCATTTTATCCCTCCTTAATTAATCAACCATTCTTATAGTTATTTTAAGTATTTCATTTTCTGCCGATATATTTAATACTTCATCTTCTTGGAACTGATATAATTCTGCATAACTAGGGTAAAAAATTTCACCATTGTTACTAGCTAATTTAAGGGGTTGGTATATATTAATATATTTTAAAATATCTTTTAATTTCAAATGCATTTTTACCCCTCCTATCTTGGCCTATTTTCTAATTTTGCTAAATGATTTCCCCAATATTCCATTACTTCTTCTGCTTCTATGCCTAACTTTTGTAATATTCCTAGTCTAGCTTGGACAGTATCGCAGAACTCTTCTTTCATGTGTTCGTTGTCGCCTTGTAATAAACTCTCCCAAAATTCCGCGTCTTCTTCTATAACTTTATTTCTCTGTTCTTCTATACTTACATTTGTTAAATCTATATTTTTGAATTCTACTAGATTATCATTTTTGAATTTAATATCTTTAGTAGCATTGTACCAACATTCCATACAGCCTCCATTACAATTGTTGACCAAATCAACATCACTAGGACATTCAACTTCATATTCATACTGAACGGCTCCATAGCTATTATTTAAAAATTCTTCTCTCGTAACAGTCTTACAATATTCTTTAAATTCTTTAATATCCATATTTACCTCCTAATCTTTTATATACCATTTTCCATTTATAATCATATATGGGGTAAGGTCATTTTCGCCAAGTGAATTATCCTCTTCTGGTATATAAGTTTCTATATATTCTTTATCTTCTTTATACCCTTTATAAACGCAATATATAGTCTTTCCTTCTTTATCAAAAGCTTCCATAGCTTCTAAAACAGGAACTTCTTTATACTGTAATGTAAATAAATCTTCTTTTTCAATAACTGTTATAAGATTATTACCTCTTTTGCCTTCAATAAATATATCTCCATGTATATTAGTTCTTATTTCTTTATTTGAGTTTTCCCAAACCTCCCCTTCTTTTATGTTTATAATTACTTCTTTAAAATTAAATTTTTTAATATTCATATTTACCTCCTAAATTAGTAATTTCCCGCCCATACAAGCTCTTATTACATCTTCCCTATAGTATTTGCCCTTGTATGTTCTAAGTGTCTTTAAAAGCCTGTCTAATGGCTTGTCCCCTATCTCATAAACTTTCTCATTCTATAGTTATACTTACTACCTTCAAATATTGTTATATTGTCCCCACAAGTTTCTAATATTCTTCCTGCTAGTGCTTCATCTAAACTAGCTAGTGTTTCAGGGGTTGCCTCGGTACTAATCAATGTAGGAAGATGATTTAAATATCTATAATTAATTATTGGATATAAATGTTTCATATCAGCCTCTGTGAGTTGTCCAACTAATCTGCCACTTTTAAATTTGTCCTTAAATAAATCATCTATTATTAGCACCTTAGCCATTTGATATCTGGAAGATAGTTTAATATAGTATTCATCATCCATTGCATTAGCCTTAAGCTCCCTTATAGCTTCAAGATAAGGCATATATATAGTCTCTATACCTTTATTGATTAAAGCAGCTCCTATTGAGTTTATAATGTGTGTTTTCCCCGCACCTGGTTGGCCAAACAATCCAAAACCATTTTCTCTAGTCTTTTTAATTTTCTCAAAACCAGTTATATAATTTATAGCTTTGTCTCTTGCAGATTCTTGTACATAATCCATAGGCCTATATTCATTTAATTTTTTTATTTCCTGAGGATCCATACCATATTGTTTCCAAAGATTATTCATTCTGTCTATTTCATAACACTTACATCTTGTATAAGTATTAGTTTTTTTATCAACTACCCATCCAGTTCCACCACATTCACACTTAGAAGTCAATTTCTCCTTGGTGGACTGGTCCTGTGTATGGTCTATTGAAATTGTATTTGCCTTTATCCTTTGAATTATCTGGTTTATATTGTCCACTATCTTCACCTTCTTTTATCTGAGACTTAGCCCACAAGTTCCTTATTACTGGTTCACAATACTTAAAGGATTTTATTTTATCCCCTTTAAACTTAGGAATGAAATTTTTAAATGCTTCATCTATACCTTTTTTTATAGTGTCTATAGGTATTTCTTCTAGGAGATTAATCATAGTTTGAATCTCTACAGTATTTATATTAGATTCCAATATTAAGGACCTATCACAATAACAATTAATTACTCCTTGAAGTTCTCTACTACTACAACTACTATTATTATCATTATTATCATTATTGTTTGTTTCTGCTGACGTTCTGCTATCGTTCTGCTGACGTTCTGCCGACGTTCTGTTTTCATTCTGACACTCCTCGCTATCCCTTGAGTTATATGGGTTTGAACCATTCTGATTTTGATAGCTATCATAGTGTACTATTGTTATGGTAGTTCTTTTCTTATTGGCTTCAAATCTTATCATTCCATCAGAATCTAAGAGTTTCAAAAATGTTCTTGTCTTTTCAGATCCCCAACCCCATCTTTGCATTAATTTCTTTTGTGATGTTATAAAACTTCCTTTTTCAACCTTGATAAGTTCATTCCCTAACAAAAATTTATTGTCTTTATGGTTAGCAAGCAAGAGAAGGTCCATCCATGCCTGTCCTTTGCTGAAAGGCTTCTCCTGCCACAACCAATGGTCCTGTATACTTCTATAAAGACTTACCCATCCTTTGTCCTTTCCTTCTCCTGCCATCTTAAATCCTCCTATAGAGGGTCTCCCTCGTCTATAATTCGGGTCAATATATTTCTTCCTTCTATTGTTCCATACATGCTTAAAACCTTCCTAATGCCCTCTTTAGCACTCTCTAGAGCAATAGTCTTATTGTTTAACCTTTCCTGCATTTCAAGGTCATGCTCTTCTATTAAACTGCATATATTACTGGCTTTATTAGTCATATACATTGTTACCCCTCCTTACAAGTCTATTTCCAATCCTTTATCTGCTACATAGGTAGGTTTACCAGTTACTTTTTCTACCTCTATTTTAAATTTCTCTGAATCGCTATTACCATCCGATAAATGTATTAAGACTATTTCTTTGGTTATTTCTAAATTTGTTTTTCTTAAAAATTCCTTCACGTTTTCTAATTCAAAATGACTTTTAATAATTCTAGTCTTAAGGCTTAAAGGCAATTCTTTTTGATTTAATATCTCATTACTGTAGTTACATTCAATTAAAACGTGATCTACATCTTGAAATTTATATTGACAGTAATAACTATCTGTAATGAAAAGTAACTGGCCCATTTCTAAATGTTGTACTAAAAACCCTAATGGTTCTGCTGCATCATGTTCAGTTGTAAAAGGTAATACAATAAAATTTCCTATCTTAATTGTTTTTTGACTTTCAATAATGTTTGTTCTATATCCGCCTATTTCTATAGCTTCAAATGTTCCTTTGCTGCTATAAATATCTATTCCATTATTAATTAAATCCTGTGATGACTTACAGTGGTCTTTATGTTCATGTGAGATTAAACACCCTACAACATTACTTAAGTCAAAATTCAAGCCTTTTAGGATAGTTTTATAAGGTAGCCCACATTCTATAATTAAAGTTTCCTTTTCCCCTTGGAGTAGATAGCAGTTTCCACTACTACCACTCCCAAATACTTTTAACTTCATCTTAGAATCCTGGCCCTTCTATAACAGTTTGCTGTACTTCCTTAACTTCGTTAGGTTCAATATCTATTACCTTGCTATTTCCCTTATCTGCCTTATCTTCTACAGGAGGTTTTATATCTATAGGTTTTGAATTAGCTTTTTCTTTAATTTCTTCCTTAACTTCATACTCAACATCATTCACTAAGTCTTTATCATCATAAACTCTTTCATCGCTATTATTAAAAGATTCTATAAGTAAATCACTATCATCACTTGTGTTAGCAAACATCTTGCAAGCTCTATTAATTACAGTTTTCTTCGCCATTTCATCAGTAAAATTTGTATGTGCCCCAGACTTCCCTTTTGCGTATCCTTGATTCCATGAATTTTTTATTTGGCTTATATTCATTACTTCTGTATGAATAGGGCCATCATCGCCTACTATTACTGCGAATGCTCCCTTGATTTTATTCAAATCTATATTTTCAAATTTAGGATTAAATTTAGCTATTTTAAGTGTTGCTGTATTTACGTCATATTCTTGTTCAAATTCATCACTTTCGTATACGCAGTATGCCTTGACATCTTTAATTCCTTTAAGCCTTTTAGTAACTGCCACAGTTCCCATATAACTCCTCATAAGCTGCAATTTGCTTCCATACGCAACAAAATAACACTGCTTTTTGGCTGGAGTTAACCCTTGTATAACCATATCTAAAAGTGCATTTGCTATACTTGCTTCACTACAACTTTGCAAAACTGGTTTTTTATCCTTATCTAGTGTTTCTGCAAGCATTAAGTATGCGCTCTTAAGTGCATTCTCTGGACTATAATTTGGTGGAATCTTTAATTCCCCCTTCCCCTCAAGATTTTTAACTCTACTAAGGACCTTATCTGTTATATTTCTCTCTTGTGTAGTTGCTACTGCTTTATTCTCCATTCTTACATTCCCTCCACTCTTAAATTTTTGTCTTGACTAACAATAAGATTTATAACTTGCGAATTAGTTTCTATCAATTGATTAACTGATTCCCTGTTATCTATAAAAATTGGCGCTTGCACCCCATAATGGTTTGAAAGTGCATTTATAATATCTAATCCTGCATTTATTTGGCTTGCAGTATTAGTATTAGAGAATGGTACCCCATTAATTAAAGCCTCACATGTTTCATCCAGCCCACCGTTAACTTGCGTGCTAAATAACTTAAATGACACGTACTTGAATTTAGAGTTTATACTGGTTTCCAATAATTCAACTTTTGTTTTTATAAACTCCTCGCAAAAAAACTCTTGACCCTCAAGTGCTGCTATTTGTTGAGCTAGTTTCTTTTCTTCACTTTGAAGTTCCTGTATTCTTACTCTAAGTTCTTCATTTTGTTTTTTATACGCTAATTCTTGATTGACTTCTTCAAGTTGAATTTCTAACTTAGATTTTCTTTCTTTAAGTTCATGGGCTTGACTATTAATTGTGATTGGTTGTTGCAATTTCTTCTCTAGTTCTTTTACCATTATGCTTAATTCTTGATATTTCCCATCGTCTATCAGTGGGTCCTTAGCCACAAAATTATTAATCTGCTCTTGTAGTTCTAATTCTGTTGCTTTTAACTTTTCTAAATCTCTGTTTGAAGCTTCTATATTAGAATTAATTGCGTTTAATTTTCCCTGGTGCTTTTCTGATAATGTTTTATAACTTTTGCCTTTATCTTGAATATCTTTTAATACTTTAGCTTTGTTAGAATTAAAGTTTCCCTCTAGTTCATGTTTTTTATTTTCTATATCTCCTGAATCAAATGGTTTTTTACAAGTTGGACAAATACAATTACTTTCATCAAATTCAAAAGTTTTTTTATTTTCTTTAAACCACTCTATTCTAGTTTCATCGCATAATGTTTTATAATGTCCAATATCATTTTCAGTGTATTGTTTATTTATTTTAAAGTTCTTTACAGAACTCTCTATTTGCCCAATATCTCTTCTTAAATCATTAAGTTTCTTTTCTAGTTCTCTCTTAGGCTTATCAACGTCCATGCTTGCCTCATACTCCATATCCTTCAATTTAGATTTAAGAGAATATAATTTATCTTTTTCTTTTAAAATATCTTCATTAACTTTGCTTCTATCTAGTAGTTGCTCTTCTAAAGATTTAATTCCAGATACTATTCCTCTTTTTTCAAACTCCAAAGCTTCAAAATCAACTTCTTTTATAGAATTGTTGCATTCATCTACCCTGTAAGGGATAGATTTAATTTCCTCATTTAACCTTCTTTTCTTAGCTTGTATACTCTTTTTAAGTGTATCTATATCTGTGTCTTTTAAAAGTTTCAATAGCGGTTCTAAATCGCCCTTATAATTAATAACTTTTTCGTCTGTAATGTCTCCAATTATATCTAGTAGAGCGGCCCTTCTATCCTGCCACTTCATATTAGTACTAAAATAAAGAGGATTAGTTATAAGCTTAAATAGAGTTTCATTTATGATATTATTTATTGTTTCCTGGTACTCTTTCTTTTTTACTGGAACATCATCAATACTATATAAGGTTTCATGTCCAGTAAGTTCTCTTTCAGCCTCACCCCTTCTTTTAATCCATTTTTCTTTATAAATTTTTGAAAGTGTCATATCCCTTCCAACTATGTTTAGAACTCCTGTTACTTCATGATCTAATCCATGAAGTACATTGTTACCCTTATCTAATGTTTTAATCTCAAAGCTTGTCCTATCCTTACTGTCCTTATCAAACAACAACCACATGAAAGCATCTGCTATAGTTGTTTTACCTGTTGCATTTTCTCCAAATATGCTTGTAGACTTTGAAAAATTTATGTCCATTTCCTTTATGCCTTTAAAATTTTTTAAGTGTAAACTCTTTAAAGTTATCGTTTTTATCATCTATCTTTTCCTCCCTAATATAACTGTTATAGGTTGTTTATCCTCAGGAATGTCCTCGACAAAATCTAATAAACCATTTAAATCATATATAAAACTTTCTATTATTCTTCTATCTGATGTAGTTATTCTCTCCATATTTTTACTGCGTATATTTATTAATGCTGTTATATAGCCCATTATTGATTCTTTCACTTTACAACTCCCCCTTTTGTGATATACTGTAATTAGGTTTTTAATTTAATTTATTGGTGGCTTATGCCATCTCTTTTTTTATACATTAAATTCCTTTCTTATTTTTAAAATGTGTTGATAACAAAACCCTGTTTCTATAGCAATCTCCTTACTCGTATACCCTTTTTTAACTAACGATTTTATAATATCTTTAGTTGAATCTTTAGGTTCTACTGGACTATTTTTATTAATTGTTTTTCTTCTATTTAATTCTTCTCTAATTTCTTTTTTACTATGGCTATTCATATATTCTCTTATCTTTCGGCAAATAAGATACTTAGATACTTGATAGTACTCTGTAATTTCTATTTGTGGTACTCCTTGTAAATAGAGCATGGCCATATCTTCATAGTCCTTCTTTCCATATACATAGCATTTTCCCCTCGTATATCCTTCTCCAGCTAATGCTTTAAATGATTGCTCCTGCGTAGTATTCTTTAAAATTGCAAATACGAGTGCTGCTATATTTTCATTCATGTTATCCCTCCCTATTTAATTAAATTGCTTAGATATATAAACATAGGTATAAGTAATATTAGTTTTAGTAAACTGCTGCATTCCTCCTTTCCTTTGTAAGCCTTGTACATATTGTGGACCATGAAGAAACCAACTAGAAGTAAACTATATATGGTTAATATCCTTTGTCCCCATGGTGTCATACGTTATCCCTCCTTCTTTATTCATCTCTCAACAAATGGTAAAATATTGTTGAGAGGGGGTGATATTATGTCTGAATCCATATCTAAAGCTGAGCTTGTTAAACTTATTTCAGATACAACACAAGAAGTTTTCAAAGCTAATAGTGAACTTCTTGAAAATCAATTAGTACCAACTATTGAAATTTCAGTTAACATTGCATCTTATGTTACAATGAAAATTCTTGATAAACTTGATGTGCTTAAACTGGATTAATAGTTATATTTGATTGCTTTTGTTGTTTCCTGAATGTATTAAGGGCTACTTTAGCAATTTCTGTAGAATCAATTTTCAAAGTTACATATTGCTCTTGAACTGGTACTTCAGGAGCAGTTTTTTCTACTGCTTCATAGCTATATTCTTGATAAGGGTAAAGAATAGTATAAATGTTTAACATAGCATTAGTTATATTGTGTAAAACTCTAAGTTCACAGTTCTTACTCTTTTCTGATAAAAGCTTAAATTGTTCCTCTAAGGCCTCTCTTGCTTCTTGATTTCCTATATTCATAGGAGTCGTAAGTTTACTTGGATTCTTGTAAGCTCCGTTATTATCTTCTGGCATAAATTTAGACTGTTCTTGAGCTTTATCCTTAATGTCAATAATTATTTGTGGATGTGCCATATAGTCAAGTATAAAATCCAGTAATTTATCACTGTTTATATTGGCACTTTCACCTTTCCTTAATTTCAATACTTCTGTAGTTGATATTCCAAGAGTTTCTCTAACTTTTCCTACACTTATATTTCTAACCCCATTGGTTAGTACAGTTTTAAAGATATTAGCCATTGTTATCCCTCCTCATTTAAAAACTTATTAATAAAATATTGCTGGCCTTTCCCTGTAACTTTAGGTGTCTTAGTAATTCTTATACTTCCATCAGGATTATTTATTGTTCTTTCTTTAACCTCAATAACTCCTAATTCAACACTCCTTTGAGTTGGCATATTGTAATCTGTTCCATTTCGCTTTATTAGATATCCATTTTCTCTTAGATATTTAAATAATCTTTTCTCCCCAATGTCTAACCCATTTTGCTTTATTAATTTAGATAACTCTCCAATTAATATAGATGTATGGCTCGTACTAACTGCATCAGCAAATAGTACCTTAGATGCATTAGCCTTTTTCTCTTCCTCTAATAACTGTCTTTGCTCCTTTTCTGTCTTAAGCTCTGTTGCTAACCTTATAAGAAAATCAGGACTTGTTAGTGCTTTTTCTAGAGTGTCTTCTGTCATGTATGCACCGTGTTTTCTTATACTGGGAAGTACTTCGCTTGTTACCCATTCAGTAAACTTTTCAGCTTCAGGCTTTCTACTTTGAAATATTACCTTGTATAAGTTACTCTCATTTATAAAATTAGCTTGTTGAGTTCGCCCCAAAGAATCTATGGTGTCGGTAATAACTACACCATCTTGGTTAAGTCTGCTTTTGCAATCTCTAGAATTACTAATTTCTAATATTCTACAAACATCATTCAAGCATAACCAAGGTTGACCATTATTATCTTTAACTCTTATTTCTCCAAATTGCTCATTCTTAAAAATTTGAATTTCTTTCATACTATTCCTCCTTCTATATAACCCTTCTCTGTTCTGTTATCCTATCAAGCCATTCCATAAACATTCCCCTGTTAATAAGTGTCTTAGTTCCAACTTTAAAGAATGGGAAATCAGAATTACGCATTTTAGTTAATGCTATTATCTTGTCCTTTCCTATACCGCTGAACTTAGCACATTCATCAATAGTCATAGTTACTTTTTCTGGCTTATCTAATGACTTTAAGATGTCCTGTAAGCAAATTAAAATTTCCTTATCCACTTGCTCTCCCCCTTAACCTGTGATTTTTAAATCTTTGAATATATCATCTGTGGTACATCCATAAGTATTAGCAAGTCTTTTTATTAGTTGTGCTGATGGACTTGTCCAGCCTTGCTCTAGTTTATAAAACGTGCTTTTACTTATGCCCAAACACTTCATAGCCTCATTTTGTTCTATTCCAGCGTTTAATCTTCTTAGTCTTATTGGCGTGTTTTTCACTGTATATCATCTCCTTTATTGCTATATTGTTACTTTTGGTGATAAACTTGTCTTTGAAAGGTGGTGAAATTTATGTCTGATGTAATTACTTATTCAGTAAAAGCTAAAGCTCACGATTTAACTTTGTTAAATCTAAAATCTCAAAATTTGTCTGAACTTTCTCCAGAAGAACTTACAAATAAATATTTAGAAATTTACTCTAAAATATATAAGATTTTAGAAGATGACAGAATTACAAATAAGCCCAAATTAAAAACTAGTTTCTAAGAACTAGAGTGCTCTAGCTGATATTAGTTCAGCTAGAGCTTTAACCATATCAATAGTTTCATCTGTAACAATTTTAGATTCCACTTCTGAATTAATATAGTTACATAAATTTTCTATAACTTTATCTATATTTTCCATTTCCTATTCCCCCTTTCTTTTGATTTACCATGATAAACTTATTCTTTGAGGTGAATTGTTTGTCTTGGTATGTCTTAATAATATCGCTTATAAAGTCAAAAGTAAATTAGGTTTTGTCTTTCATAAAGTCATATAATGATATTGTCTCCTTGTTTCTGACTTTTTCTCAGTCTTTTTAATCTTTTCACTTGATTTTGTCTTAATTTATGATAAAATTATCTTATGAGGTGAATTTGTTATGTTAGGTGATAAAATAAAAGAACTTAGAATAAGAAAAGGACTTACTCAACAAAAACTAGCTGATGCTACTAATATAAGTCGCTCAGCTATTGGTATGGTGGAAAAAAACAAACAAGGACTTGGTGTAGAGAATTTAATTACAATATCTAATTTTTTTGACGTTCCAGTCGATTATCTTTTATCAGATGATGATTATAAACCTGATGTGGCTTTATCATCTAATATGTTAGGTGATAAAGTTAAAATGCTTAGAAAGTCTTTAAGAATTACACAAAAGGGTTTAGCCGCTAGTATCGGAGTTAGCCAATCTACAATTGGCATGATAGAAGGTAATAATCAAGGTGCTAGTAATGATACATTATTAAAATTAGCTAAAGCCTTAAATACAACCGTGGATTATCTTTTATCAGATGACGATAAAGTAAAGGACGTTATTAATTTTCAAGAATTAAATGAAAAAGATAAGAAGTCCATAACTAAAGACTTAAAAGTTCTTATGGATGAATTTAGAGAAGGTACTGATGGTACTGCTTATTACAATGGTCAAGAACTTGCAGAGGAAGATTTAGACCTAATTGAGAGTGCTATGAAAATAGCTCTAGAGCAGATAAAAATTAAAAACAAGGGGAAATATACACCAAATAAATATAAAAAATAAGCGGGGGATACTTTGAATACTTTTATTAGAAAGGTGATTGAAAAATTAAAGAAAAAATATAATACTGATGATCCTTTCGAGCTAGCAAATTACTTAGGTATAGTTTTAGTAATTCAACCTTTAGGCAAAGTCTATGGGATGTATAAATACATGAAGAAAAATAAAGTTATCTATTTAAATTCTGAATTAGATGATTACCAAAAGCGCTTTGTGCTAGCTCATGAACTTGGTCATGCGATATTACATGTAAAATCGACATGCTTTTTTACTAGCATAAGTTATATAAATAAGGAGAAAAAAGAACATGAAGCAAATCTATTTGCTGCAGAATTTTTAATATATGATGTAGATCCTGTTATTCTTGAGGGATACTCTATTAATCAATTAGCAGCTTATTACGAGGTACCTATTGAATTAATAGAATTAAAAAGCCAAATTTAAGTTTGCCTATATTATAGGTCTTTGACCTTGATATATATTTTTAAATATTTTAAGAACATACATTCGGAAAAGGAGGTTAGATTTGTGGCTATAAAAACAAACTATACGAAAGGAGAACATAAATATTATAGGACAGCATTAGTTCTTGGGTATGATTCAAATGGAAAAAAAATCAAAAAAGAGTTTTATGGTAAAACTAAAACTGATGCAGAATTGCAGAAAGAAGAGTATAAAAATGACTTGAAGAATGGAATAAATAAAAATGTTGAAAATGAAACAATGAATGTATCATTTAAGAATTGGTTGGTTGAAACAATTCTACCAAGTGGTATAAAAACCAGCACCTTTGAAACCTATGAATCTATATATAGATTATATATTAGGGATTCCGAACTTGGGATAAGAAAAGTTAAAGATATTAAAGCTCCCATGATTCAGGCATTTTTAAATTCTCTTTATAGAAAGGGTAAAAATTATCCTCTTTTAAGTAAAATATATAAGCTTATAAAAAGATTTTTTAATTACGAAATTGAAAATGATGCTATATTAAAAAATCCTTGTTTAAGTGTAAAAGTACCTGGTCAAATTTCTTACTTAAAAGAAAAGAACTCTACTGAAATTGATACATTTTCACCAGAAGAAAGAGAACAAATATTAGAATATCTTTATAAAACTCATAATAGAATAGCTAGTATAGCTTATTTAGGTTTTTCATTAGGTATGCGTGAAGGCGAAATTCTAGCTTTAAGCTGGAATGATGTGGATCAAAAGAAGAGAATACTCCATATAAGGAAATCAATACGGTATACAAAAGATTTTGATACGGATGGTAATATATCTGGTGGTAGCATAAAAATAACATCACCCAAAACTTTAAGCTCAGTTAGAGATATAGAGTATACTAAGAACTTTGATGATATGTGGAAAATAGCCAAGGCTCAAAACAATAAAGATAAATTAAAAGCTGGTGAAAGTTTTGATAACAAATATAACTTAGTATTTACAGACCCTATTGGCAACCCTTTAAGTAAAAGATACGTTATTAGACACTGGCAAAATGCTTTAAATGAGCTTGAGATAAGTTATAGGCCCTTTCATAAGGTAAGACATACATTTATAACTGAAATGGCAATGAATAATGTTCCAGAGCCTGTAACGCAATCTATTGTTGGACACAAAACTGGTTCTGAAATTACTCGTAAAATTTATACCCATGTCAAAAAAGACGATACTAAAAAGGCACTTCAAAATTATAGGATTACCGTTCCTAAGTAAAATTAGGTCGGGAATAGGTCGGGAATTCCACTAAAAAGGCATTAAAAAAGCAGTCCTTAAAGACTGCCACCTCTTGATATACAAGGGTTTAAAGCTAGTTGACCTGGTCTTTGACCCCACACTCGCCTGCTGGAATCTTCGCTACCCAGAATTACCCTCTCACTACTAATCCTCTCATACTTTTATATGGCAGGTCTTACCTCTAAGCCGCACCATGCTCATTAAAACTTTGTCTAACTTACGTGGATCGTTTTGCCTGCGACTGGCATCGACTTTCAACCACAAACCTAGCTTACATTAATATTATATACGAGATTTTGCAACAGTCAATACCGTAACTCGTTTTGCACCCTCATTTATAAGTTTTAGGGAGCAATAAAATACCGTAGCCCCTGTAGTCATAACATCATCAACTAACAATATACTTTTGTCCTTTATATTAAATTTCTTTGAGAATTCATAACTATTTTTTGCATTTTCCCAGCGCTCTTCCTCATTTAAGGTTTTCTGCTTTGTTCCCTGCACTGTCTTATTTAAAAGGTCTCTTACCTTTATATTTAAAGAATTTCCTAAAAGAATAGCTAGGTATTTGCTTTGATTAAACCCTCTTTTCTTTATATCCTTAATAGACATAGGCACATAAGTAATCATGTCTATATTTTTTATTGCCCAATTATCTATACATTCAGTCATTAATGTATTTAAAAATTCTCCACACAAAAAGTTATTTTTATATTTTAAAGATATTATAAGATTTTTTATTACAGAGGAATAATAAGCACTACTATAAATTTCTATTGTTACATTTTCCCTAGTTATATCATATTTTTCTTTTGGTATAGTAATTGAATTTCTACATTGCATGCATAAAAAATTAGAGGATATAAGTTTTCCACAGTTTAAACATACATCCTCATCTTCATCATATATAATATCCACTATAGATTTTTTTATATATTTTATACTCTCAATAATCCACTTTCCCATGCTAATTTATTAAAGCCTCTAGTTATATCTTTTGCTGTTATCATATCTTCTGTTGTTGTATTGCCTAAAAATATAACCTCCCCTAAGGATGGGCTACTCACTACCCCTGCCTTTCCACATATAAAGATTAACTTCTTATAGTTAAAAAACACGTTGTCTGCAAAATAAACTATAATATCTAGATTATTTACATCTTTAGGTATCTTATACATGGAAGTTATTATAGATATGGTAGGAACATCTTTATTTTTCATTAATTTTAGTGATCTTTTATAATCATTATCTAAATCTAAAACTAAATTTTTAAAATTATTGTTTAGTTTTTCCAAAGATTCTTCTATAATTTTCACCTTATCTTTATCAGGAACATATATAAGTACATTTCTCTTGCTTTCCATAAACCAATTCAAATATTCATATACCATATAAGGTATATCTTTATTTAGATCTATTCTAGTATTTATAATTCTAGGTTCTACAAAAGGTGTGTTAAGGAGGCTATGCTCATATACATCTCCATCCTTTAATACCTCCTCTATGGAATAACAAATATATTTCAAGGAATTTCTAGACAACAACAATCCTTGTATTTCTTTTTTTGAAAATTCATTATAGCAGCTAACATCATCATATATGGCTAAATCAAAGTTATCAGTTATATCATAGGCATTTATATGATTAGAAAATATTAATGTGGTATTTTCATCTATATGCCCTTTATTTCTAAAGTAGGCGTAGTTTCTAAAGTTACTCTTCTTTTTAAGATTTTTTAAAAATGTTATGTTATTTTCATCCTCATTAGTTATATATAGTACCTTTTTTTTCTTATATAATAAATCTAAAACTCCACTTAAAAATATGTCACAATCACTATAAGGTGCAGATATTACATTCAATATAGAGCCTTTATTTAAACTCTCACTCCATTTCTTTATTTTATCATTTATTATAGTTTCTTTAGACTTACTATGGGATTTGAACAAAATCATAAAATCCCCCTTTTCTATTTATTTGAAAATATCATCTTTTAAAATATCTTGAATTCTCCATTTAAGAGAAGAATATCTTTCAAAAGCTCTATCATTTTCCACCATAAACTTCAAAGCTTTAACAGACCCACAAATAACTACCAATTCTTTAGCCCGGGTAATTGCTGTATAGATTAAATTTTTATTCATTAACATAGGTGGTCCCATAAAAGAAGGTATTATAATCACTGGGAATTCACTTCCTTGGCTTTTATGTATGGTTATAGCATAAGCTAAATCTAGCTCATCTAAAGCTATTTGATCATATATAACCTCCCTTTCTACATCAAAAACTACGGTAACAGTATCTTCTTCTAAGTCTATAGCCTTTATAAATCCTATATCACCATTAAAAACTCCTAATCCCTCATCATCACCTTCTCCTGATATTCGAACCCATTTTAAGTTATAGTTGTTTTTTGTCTGCATAACCTTATCACCTTCTCTTAAGGTGATGCCTCTGTAAGTTTTTTCTCTTTTATTTTTTTCTTTTGGATTTAGTATATCCTGAAGATTAAAATTTAAATTCTCCACTCCTAAAATTCCTTTTTTCATGGGAGATAGTATCTGTATATCATTGAATCCATTCCATTCACTATTAAATCTAGGCAACCTAGTATTTATAAGTTCCAATATTCTAGCAAGAACCCCTTCTGGATTCTCTTCTCTCATAAAATAGAAGTCTTTGCCCTTCTTATTCAACAAGGGCATCTCTCCATTATTGATTTTATGAGCATTTACAGTTATCAGGCTTTCCTCTGATTGTCTGAATATCTCTTGAAGTCTTACTACATTTACACAATTACTTTCAATTAGGTCTCTCAAAACATTTCCTGGCCCCACAGATGGCAGTTGGTCTACATCTCCTACTATTACAAGTCTAGTACCTAGTTTTATAGCTTTTAGAAGATTAGACATAAGAGGAACATCTATCATAGATGCCTCATCTATGATAACTACATCACAATCCAATGGGGAGTCTTCATCTTTTGCAAAAACATCTAAATCATCATCTTCTAAAAATCCCATTTCTAAAAGCCTATGTATGGTTTTTGCTTCTCTGTTAGTTGCTTCTGTCATTCTTTTAGCAGCTCTTCCTGTAGGTGCTCCCATAACAACTTTAAACCCATTGCTTTCAAAAATTTCTATAATACAGTTTATTATAGTTGTTTTTCCTGTTCCAGGTCCCCCTGTTATTATCTCTATACCATTTGAAAAGGCACCTTTTATAGCATGATACTGACTTTTAGCAAAATTTATATTGCTATGTTTTTGGAAGTCCTCTATTTCCTTGTCTACATTTATATCTAGTGAATCATAGTTTGAAGTTGCAAGGGTCAAAATATTTTTAGTTATACTCAATTCACAATAGTAATAATATGGACTAAAGATACATTCCTCTTCATCTATTACTTCTAATTTTATTTTTCCATCCACTACACAATTAAAGATGTTTTCATTTATAATATCATCTTCCACTAATAAAACCTTAGATGCCTCTTTTAAGAGTTTTTTCTTAGGAATATATGTATTTCCAACAGCACAAAATTCATTAACTACGTACTTTATTCCACTCTGAATTCTAAATGGCGAGTTTTTATCTATGCCTAGGTTTCGTGCTATCTTGTCTGAGGTTTTAAATCCTATACCTGTAACTTCTTCACATAGTATATATGGATTTTCTTTAACTACAGTAACAGCTTGATTCCCAAATCTCTTATGAATTTTAATACATTGGTTAGCCCCTATTCCATAACTTTGAAGAAAAATCATTATATTTTTAACATCCTTTTGCTTACTATAAGAATCACATATGAGTTCTAACTTTTTTTCTCCAATACCTTCAATCTCTCTTAATCTGTCTATATTATTATCTAAAACCTCTAGAGTTTCTTCTCCAAACCTACCCACTATTTTCTTAGCAGTTATTGGACCTATTCCTGGTATTACCCCTGAGGCTAAATATCTTTCTATTCCTTTAACTGAGGTAGGTAAAATTTCTTCGCAACTTTTAATCTGAAATTGTTTTCCAAACTTAGGATGAGTTATCCATTGCCCTTGTAGTTTTAAATTCTGCCCTTCTATTATATACGGAATAGTGCCTACAATAGTCACTATTTCTTTATCTACCTTTAATTTTGCCACCACATACCCGTTATCTTGGTTTTCAAAAACTATTTCATCTATTACACCTGTTAATTCATTCATTAAAATCTCCCCACTATTTAGTAAAACTTAAATTCAATGTGGAATTAATATCTCCAATGTTATTTTATCTAAACAAACCTATAGGAATAAGCTCCTATCAACGTCAACTAATAATTATAATAACTATTATACCATATTTTTATTTTTCCTAATTAATATACAGTTACAATTATAATGACTAATTTCTTTAATACTAGCTTAATATATTATTCTAACCATATATTTACACAATTATTACAAAGTTGCTATTTAAGTTTGACTTATTATAGCTAAAATCTTAAAATTGATGTGAGGTGATATATATGTTATTAATTAAAAATTGTAAAATCATTTTAGAAAATAGTATAGAACCCGGTTCTTTACTATTAGATCAAGGTAAAATAGTTGAAATCAATCCATGTTTAAGTGATTTTTCTGGTGAAATTATAGATGGTGAGGGTCTTTACTTGTCTCCAGGTTTTATAGATATTCACATTCATGGAGCTGGAGGCTGCGACACTATGGATGGCACTTTTGAAGCTTTAAATACAATTGCTAAAACTATAGCCGATCATGGGACAACTTCCTTTCTTCCCACTACCATGACTTGTAATAAAGATGATATAAAAAAATCTCTTGGTGTAATTAAGAATGCAAAAAAATCTGGTACAGATGGCGCTAACGTCCTTGGAGCTCATCTAGAAGGTCCCTTTATTAACCCAGAAATGGTAGGTGCTCAAAATCCTAAATTTATCCAAAGCCCTTCTATTGAAAATTTTAATAATATAGTGGGAGATAGTATAGATGCAGTAACCAGTATTACATTGGCTCCCGAAGTAGATGGTGCCCATGATCTTATAGGTTATCTATCCACTCGTGGAATTAGAGTTTCTATGGGCCATACTAAAGCTACTTATGATGAAGCCATGGAAGGAATTCAATGTGGAGTTTGCCATTGTACCCATTTATATAATGCTATGACCCCTCTTCATCATAGAGAACCTGGAGTGGTAGGTGCTACTTTTGATAGTCATATAACTACTGAGACAATTTCAGATGGAATACATATAAGCTTTCCTTCTTTAAGAGTTGCATATAATCAAAAAGGAATAGAAAAGGTTATGCTAATTACAGATGCTATGATGGCTTGTTCCATGGTGGATGGTCAATATAGTTTAGGAGGCCAAGATGTATTTGTGAAGAATGGTGCTGCTAGATTAAAAAATGGTGCTTTAGCTGGATCCATTTTAACACTAGACAAAGCAATACACAACGTATTTACTAATACTAATTATCCTCTATGGCAGGTAGTAAAGATGGCTACTTTAAACCCAGCTAAATTCTGTAATGTATCTCATAAGAAAGGATTAATAAAAAAGGGTTACGATGCTGATTTAGTTTTATTTGATGAAAATATAAATATTAAAAAAGTAATTATAAATGGAAATATAGTTAAATAAAAAAACTGTGAAAAGCATATAGCTTTTCACAGTTTTTTTAAATATGTTTCTTTATTTCTTCTACTTTATTTAATGCTTCCCATGGTAAATCCAAATCATTTCTTCCAAAATGTCCATAGGCAGCAACTTGTCTATAGATAGGTTTTCTTAAATCTAATTCCCTTATTATGGCTGCTGGTCTTAAATCAAATACCTTATTAACTATTTCAACTATTTTATCATCAGCTATCTTTCCAGTTCCAAAGGTTTCTACTGTTATAGAAACAGGCTTAGCAACTCCTATAGCATATGCAAGCTGTATTTCTAATTTATCAGCAACTCCTGCAGCAACTAAGTTTTTAGCAACCCATCTTGCAGCATAAGCAGCAGATCTATCAACCTTTGTTGGATCTTTTCCTGAGAATGCTCCCCCTCCATGTCTGCCGTATCCACCATAGGTGTCCACGATTATCTTTCTTCCAGTAAGTCCTGAGTCTCCTTGAGGTCCACCTATTACAAATCTTCCTGTAGGATTTATATAATATTTTGTATTGCTATCTAAGAATTCCTTAGGTATAACTGGCTTTATTACATTCTCCATTAAATCCACTTCTATTTGCTCTCTTGTAACTTCTGGTCCGTGTTGTGTAGATATTACTATAGCATCTATTCTAACTGGTTTATTATCTACATATTCTACTGTAACCTGTGTTTTTCCATCTGGTCTTAAATATTCTAATGTACCATTTTTTCTTGTTTCTGTTAATTTTCTAGCTAGTTTATGAGCCATAGCTATCGGTAATGGCATATATTCTGGAGTCTCATTTGTAGCAAAACCAAACATCATTCCTTGGTCTCCAGCCCCAATAGCCTCTATTCTATCCATTTCACCTTTCTTTGACTCTAAGGCTTCATCTACTCCCATAGCTATATCACTTGACTGCTCGTCTATTGATGTTAAAACTGCGCAAGTATCGCAATCAAACCCGTACTTAGCCCTAACATACCCTATATCCTCTATGGTTTTCCTAACTACCTTTGGAATATCTACATAACAATTAGTGCTTATCTCCCCCATAACTACTACCATACCAGTAGTAACTGCTGTCTCGCATGCCACCCTAGCATTAGGGTCTTTAGCTAAAATTGTATCTAATATGGAGTCAGATATTTGATCACAGATCTTATCTGGATGTCCTTCTGTAACTGATTCTGATGTAAATAAAGTTCTCATTTTATTCTCCTTTCTTTGTGTAAAAAATAATAAAATAAAAAATCTCTTCAATAAGAAGAGATTCAACAATCTGATTCTCTCTTATCTTGCAGTCAATTATCCTGCAGGAATTGGCACCTTTGTGCAAAGCACAGGTTGCCGGGTTTCATAGGGCCCTTTCCCTCCACCTCTCTTGATAAGAGTTATTATTAACTTTTAATTATGCTTAATTATATCACCTTAATACTTGGAAGTCAACACACTTTATATTATATAATTTTTGACATTTTTATAATTCTATGACCTAATATTGATTTGTCAACTACAGTATCATAATCAATCTTCTTATAAAAATTTTCTACAAATTCATCCTTGGCGATTAGGGAACATATACTTTTATTATATTTCTTAGCTTCATCTTCAGCATAGTTCATAAGTGTTTTCCCTATCCCAAATCCTTTTGCCTCATTGGCAGTAGCTACGTTAGCTATATAAAGCTGGCCTTTTTCACATTCCTCTACACTACAATATCTCAATTCATCTATGAAAAACCTTAACTTTTTTACAATTCCTTTTGTTTTCTTTAAAATAATCTTGTCTGTATTTGAAGATAATTTCTTGAACCTTTCATATGGAATCAGTATAATCATCCCCTCCACCAAGCCGTTATATTCTGCAACAGATATATACTGGAGGCCATACCTTGAATCTTTATCACCTATAAGGTTACATATATTGTCTATACACTCCTCTTTTGAGGTTCCACCCCATATCAAACTTGGATCATCCTCCGTTGTATAAACTAATTCTGCCACTTTTTTAACATCATTTTTTTTAGCCTTTCTTATCCTTAAGGCACACATTGAATTTCACTCTCCATTTTTACTATAAAGAATTTATCACTAATAATAAACCAAAAGTAACTCTAAACTTTATATTATATTTTATCTTATTTCCTATACTCTAATATTCCAATGTCTTTAGTTTGGAGCATAGAGTCCATAGTTCATAGATAAGTTCAACTAGGATTATGATGGAATTGAAATTCCATTCCAACCTAGGTTTCACTTTATAACTATTATATATCTATAAAATTTTATTTACCTTCATTAACTTGCTGAGTTTTAAGTACTAACTTCCCTTATTTAAAAATAGTATTTTTTTTGAAAATCTACCCTTTGTACTTAGCCTTAAGAACACATTGTATATTTAATTGCAAAACAAAAACCGATAAAAATCGGTTTTTTTGAATTAATTTATCTTTGGTGGAGGAGGACGGATTCG
>DINW01000037.1:2591-18361 GCA_002423705.1 Clostridium sp. UBA5530 | reverse complement strand
AGACTTTTTTTCACAGTCTCTAAAAAGGAGACTGCTACCAGTCTCCTTTTATAGTTTATCTCATGTGTACTTGAATCTAAGTTTCACTTGATAAACTATCTAAATTTATCATGTCATCCATATTATATAGTCCCGGAAGTTTTTTAGCTACGTATTCTGACGCCTTTAAGGCCCCTTGAGCGAAAACCTCTCTTGAAATGGCCTTGTGATTAAATTCTAATACTTCCCCGGCTCCGGCAAATATAACTTCGTGATCCCCAACTATATTTCCACCTCTTATAGCATGAATCCCAATCTCATCTTTAGTCCTTTTGGAACTTCCCTCTCTGCCATAGATATAAGTAGGGGAAGCTTTTAGAGAATCTTTTATGGAATCAGCTAACAATAAAGCAGTTCCACTTGGGGAGTCAACTTTTTGATTATGATGCTTTTCTACAATTTCTATATCAAAATTTTCATATAGATAAGGAGAAACTTTCTTTAAAAGAGAGTTTAGAACATTTATTCCGATACTCATGTTAGCCGATCTAAATATAGGTACTAATTTAGAGTAATCATTTATTTTACATAATTGTTCTTCAGAGAATCCTGTACTACATAAAACTAGTGCTGAATTTTTTTCTTTAGCATAATCTAATAAGCCATCTAAAGCTTCTGCTCGAGAAAAATCTATTATTACATCATGATCTATATCACATTGAGTTAAATTTTCAAAAACTGGATAGGTGAAGCTACCTTCTCCAAATTTATCTATACCTGCAACGATGATTAGATTATGAAAATTTTTAACTGATTCGCTGACAACTCTGCCCATTTTACCGTTACATCCATGTAATAAAATTTTAATCATAGTATACCTCCTATATTAGATTAAGTTTATTTAGTTCGTTTTTAAGAAGGGATAAATTGCTTTCTTCCATATCACATAAAGGCAACCTTAGGTTACCTACCTGCTTATTCATTAAATTCAATGCTGTTTTCACAGGAATAGGATTTGTTTCTATAAATAGGGTTTCACATAAAGGTAAGAGTTTTATTTGTAAATCCAATGCTTCTTTAATGTTTCCTTTAAGATATAAGTCCACTATATCATGAGTTTCTTTTGGAACTACATTGGCTAAAACAGAAATAACACCTATACCACCTAAAGATAATATAGGAATTATCTGGTCATCATTTCCTGAATAAATCTCTATTTTATCACCACATAAAGATTTTATTTTAGCTATTTGAGATATATCTCCTGAGGCCTCTTTAATAGCTACTATATTTTTAAAGTCAGCTATGTGTGAAAGGGTTTTAGGGGCTATATTCATACCTGTTCTTCCTGGAACATTATAAACAATAATTGGAATGCTTACATTATTATTTATGGCCTTAAAATGTTCTATTAGGCCTTTTTGAGTTGTTTTATTGTAATATGGAGTTATTATAAGTAAACCATCTACGCCAATAGACTGAGCCCATATACTCATATCTATAGATGCTCTAGTATTGTTTGTTCCTGTGCCTGCGATAACAGGTATTCTTTTATTTACTTTTTTCACGGTAAATTCTATAGTTTCTTTTCTTTCAATCTCACTCATAGTAGAAGCCTCACCGGTGGTTCCGCATATTATTATAGCATCAGTTTTGTTGTCTATATGCCATTCAATTAATTCTCCAAGTTTAAGAAAGTCAATTCCATCTTCAGAAAATGGAGTTATAAGTGCAACACCTGATCCTTTAAATATTGACATAAGAATACCTCCTAATTTATTATAATGATTTTAATAGTATAACTAATACTATTATATAGTCCATCATGGTAAAAATATATATAATTATCAAAATTTCTTTATATAATGAATAATATTTAGAAGCAAGAGAAAACTAATAGAAGGTTTAAACTTTAGTGAAGGAGACAAAATCATGGGAAAAACTCCGTTGAAAAAAATAATAAAAGCTAAGTTAAAATCAAATAAGGATCTTACACCGGAAGAATTGCTAAGAGAAAAATTAAAGTATGAAATTGCGGAAGAATTAGGATTAAAAGATAAGGTGGATGAAAATGGTTGGGGAGGTCTTACAGCAGAGGAAACAGGAAGAATAGGAGGTCTCATGACTAAGAAAAAAAAGTCTTTGAATCTTCCCAAAAACAGTGAAATTATAGATAAATACAGTTGACTGTAGGGAGAAAAGTATATAATATAGTTTAGGAGTAATTTTAAAAATATAAGATATTTATATAAAGTGAAACTTACTTTTAGTGAATTTTGCAATCCAGCTGAATGTTAGTTGAGCTTATCTAGAATCGTAGTTGCTTTTATCTCCAGTTTAAAACGGATTGGTATAGCAGGTAGACATAAAATAAAGAGTTTATAAGAGATAAAATAGGGGGACTTTATGGACAGCTATAAAAATTTATCCCAGATATATGATGAACTCATATATGAAGATATAGATTATGATAAAATGTGTAGTAAAATTATGGATTTAAGCCATAGCTTTAAGATTAATAAAAATAATTATTTAGACTTAGCATGTGGAACAGGTACTTTAGCTTCAAAGGTAGGAAAGAATTTCAAAAATTCATTTTTAATAGATGAATCTGAAGATATGTTAGTAGAAGCTTATGATAAGCTTAAAGAAAATAAAATAAAAGGTAATATAATATGCCAGGACATGAGGAACCTTGATATAAATCGTAAATTTGATTTGATAACATGTTCTTTAGATTCTACAAATTATATAATAGATGAAGAAGAGCTTATTAGTTATTTCAAAGGTGTAAAGAACATACTAGAGGACACAGGAATTTTTATATTTGATGTAAATTCTTATTATAAACTTAGTAAGATTTTAGGCAATAATACTTATACCTATGATGAAGAAAAAATTTTTTATTGCTGGGAAAATTCCTTTGAGGAGGATATTTTATATATGAATCTTACCTTCTTCGTAAAAGAACATGGAGAGACCTATAAAAAGTTTCAAGAGGAACATATAGAAAGAGCCTATAAAACTGAATACATAGAGGAAATTCTTGATCAGTGTGGTTTTAGGATAATAAGGAAAATGGACAATTATTGTAATGATGAAATAAAAAATAATACGGAGAGAATAACTTATGCAGTAACAGTAAAATAAGGAGGAATTTTAATGAGAGATATAATTATAAAAGGCACTGCTAAAGAGGGACAAGTAAGAGTCATAGGAATAGAAAGCACAAATTTAGTAAATGAAGCTGCAAAAATTCATAATTGTACTGCTACTGCAGCGGCAGCTTTAGGAAGATCTTTGACAGGTGGAGCTATTTTAGGATCCATGCTTAAAAGTAATAAGGATTCTGTAACCTTACAAATTAACGGAGGAGGACCTGCTAAAGGAATTGTAGTGGCAGCTTATAATGATGGTAGGGTCAAAGGATATATAGGAAACCCTAATGTAGAGTTACCACTTAATAGTAGAGGGAAACTTAATGTAGGAGGAGCCGTAGGCAAAGATGGCAATCTTTATGTAATAAGAGATATGGGGCTTAAGGAACCATACTTAGGACAGGTACCTATATTTAGCGGAGAGATAGCAGAGGATTTAGCTTATTATTTCACAACTTCAGAACAAACTCCCTCAGCAGTAGCATTAGGAGTTTTAGTCGATAAAGATTTGTCTATAAGAGCTGCTGGAGGGTTTATAATTCAGATGATGCCAGAAGCAGATGAACTTTTAGCAGACATGATAACTTATAGATTAGAGGACAGTCCTTCCGTTACAGATATGATGGCAAAAGGAATGTCTATAGTTGATATTTTGAATAATATTTTTGAAGATATGGATCTAAAAATATTAGAAGAGAGTAAACCCTTCTATCAATGTGACTGCTCTAAGGAAAAAGTTGAAAGGGCATTGATAAGTATAGGAGAGAAAGATTTAAAAGAAATTTATGAAGAAGGTAAAAGTGAAGAATTAAGTTGCAATTTTTGTAATGAAAAATATATATTTACTCATGAAGACATAGGTGAAATTTTAAGAAATAAAAGATAATAATATTATTGACAAAGGTATTTTCTTGATGTCATAATATTAATATAAACAGATTATTATTTTAATGATAATAATTTTATATTTATTATCATTAAAATTGGCTGGATAGCTCAGTCGGTAGAGCAGAGGACTGAAAATCCTCGTGTCCCTGGTTCGATTCCTGGTCCAGCCACCATATAAGGCGCTATAGCCAAGTGGTAAGGTACGGGTCTGCAACACCCTCATCCCCGGTTCAAATCCGGGTGGCGCCTCCAAAAAATAAGCTAGTATTATACTAGCTTATTTTTTTATGCTTTTTTATTTTACTACTGACTCTAAGATTTTTATACAAGGAGAGTTCATATCTAAGGTACACTTAGCACCTATAGGTAATGTTAGCTTGGGAGTATCGTGACCAGACATAAAATTATATATAGTAGGTTTATTTAAGGAAAAAATATATTTATCTAATACATTTTCTAATGTAAGTTTTTTATCACCCTTAGAGTCATTACAGTCTTTAAATTGTCCAAGAATTAAGCCTTTACATTGAGATAATTTATTGGCTAAAGTCAGTTGGCATAGCATTCTATCCAATGAATAAGGTTCTTCATTGACTTCCTCAATAAAAAGAATTTTATCTCTGAAGTCAATGGCATAGGGAGTATTAAGTGTAGCACATATTATAGAAAGATTACCTCCAACTATAACTCCTGTGGCACATCCATTGCCAGAGGTTTTCATAGGTATATTTTTAGGATTACCTATAGTAAGGAGTCCATTGTAGGTTGTAAAAGTTTCCATAAAGCTTGTTAAAGTAGGACCTTCAAGGTTGGAACCCACCATAGGTCCATGAAAAGTTATTAGACCTGTCTTGAAGTAGATGGCATTCAATAAGGCTGTTATGTCGCTATAACCAATGAAAATTTTAGGGTTTTTTTTAATGACTTTAAAATCTATATCGTTTAAAATCCTCATAGATCCATAGCCACCTCTAAAACACATTATCATATCTACAGAATCATCTGTAAACATGGTCATTAAATCATCACATCTGTTTTCATCGGAACCTGCCAAGTATCCATTGACATCATATATATGAGATCCTAACTTCACATTAAAACCTAAGTTTTTTAAAACCATTATTTTTTTATCTATGGTATCTCTGTCTTGTCCACTTGCAGGACAAATAACTCCAATGGTATTGCCTATTTTTAATTTTTTACTTAGCATTAAGCCACCTCCTAAAAAATATGTAAAAAGATTAATAAAGAGCATTAATCAATTGATTAATACTCTTTAGCAAAATTTAAAACATATCCATTTTATTTAAAAGAATTGTAACTATAGCACATAACAAGGTGATTATGCCTAAGATTATAGCAAATCCATTGCTATGGCCACTAAGAGGAATTCCAGATACATTCATACCAAATAGTCCAGAAACCATATTAGGAATAGACATGACGATTGTTACAGAAGCTAACACCTTCATTACTATATTTAAATTATTAGCTATAACTGAAGCAAAGGCATCCATAGTGCCGGATAATATGTCACTGTATATACTGGCCATCTCTATAGCTTGCTTATTTTCTATGATAACATCTTCTAGAACATCATTATCATCAGGGTATTTTTGCATTAAATCAGATTTTAACATCTTTTCTAGGGTTATCTCATTAGCTTTAAGGGATGTAGAAAAATAAACTAGAGATTTTTCTAAGGATAACATCTGTATTAGTTCTTTATTTTTCATGGATTTATGTAGCTTTTTCTCTATCATCAAGCTCTTTTTATCAATTTGTCTTAGGTAAAGAAGATAATAAGTGGCAATTCTGTTTAGTATCTGAAAGGTAAATCTAGAACGTTTGAAGGTATAAAAAGAACGGATTTTACCTTCAATGAAATCTGTTAATATCTTACTATTTTTAAGGCATATAGTTATTATTTCCTTTTCAGTATGGATTATGGCTAGGGGATAAGTATCATAGGTCAAAGAGTTATCCTCCATTTCCGTAAATGGAATGTCTACAATTACTAGTAGATTGTTACCATCTTGTTCTATACGAGAAGTCTCTTCATCGTCTAAAGAGGCTCTTAAGAATTCCATTGAGACCCCTGTTTTTTTAGAAAGTAGTATGATCTCTTCATCGGAAGGAGCAACTACATTTATCCAGGTACCAGGTTCTATGGTATCTAAATTTTCTAGGATATTTTCATTTTCATTTTTAGTTTTATAGATTGAAATCAAAACAATTCCCTCCTTTTAATCCATACTTTATTATATACTATTACAACATATTTGGGTAATACTTTCATAAATAAAATGAAACTTAGTGTTGGTGTAATTTGAATTTCATCACAGTGTTAATAGAATTTATTTAAATTCTATATATTATTATAACCAACTTAAAAAACGCTAAATTGATTATAATAACAGGTGCACATGAGAGTAATGGATAATTAAAAATTTAACTTGTTAAAATATAAGTAAAACTAAGCTTGCAGAAGGAAAATGAAATGTCATAAATCTTTCATCAGCTAAACGCATGCGAAAGCATTAATTCACCACTTATAGCCATNNAAAGAACCTATTTGCTATAGATTTAATCTGAAAACCTTAGTATAATCTCTATGTACTAATAAGTTAATGAGGTTAGGGGAAGATATGGGGGAGTAAATATGAATACCATGTATAAAGAAGTTATTGAAAGAAGAAAGACTCCAGTTGTAGTAGGAAGCTTTATTTTTATAACCCTAATGATAGCTATATCAAATGGAGTAGAAAATATAAGAATTTTCGACTATAGAATAGGGAATATGATGGATCCCATTTTAATGATTATTACCTTAGGTCTTATATTAGTTGAGCTATTAAAATGCAGAGTAAGATATAAGTATTCTATAATAGCAGATCAACTTATAATTCATAAGTTATATAATGATGAGCAAAATATAATAGAGAACATTAAACTTCAGGATATAGTTTTTGTTGGAAAGATGAAGGAGTTAAATAAAAAAGTACAAGTTCTATCCAGTAAGAATTGTATATGTTCCCTTATACATTTAAATCATGTTTGTTGCATATATAAAGATGGGCAGAACTTTAAAAAGTTATATATACAACCAAGCAGCAAATTATTAGAAAAACTTAAAAGAGTATCAAAAAATAACCAGGCTAATGCCTAGTTATTTTTTTATCTTGAAATTCTAATTTTATTTGAGAAAGTAAATGTTTATTTTCTATTAAATCTATAGCAGTACATGCAAGAGCCTTTGAAGTTTTTATTATAGTATCTTCACAATATTGAGATGTGGTAGATTCAGCAAAGGCCTTAGTACCATATTGCACTTCATCATTGTCAGTTATCTTTACATAAGGATGAATAGTAGGACAGATATGACTAACATCTCCTAAACTTATTCCAGCAGAAACATTAAGACATGTATTCACATCTATTATTCCTTGCTCTTTTAAATTGTGACTAAAAAGTCTAGATAGTGTAGGGTTAGTTATCAATTCTTTATAAGGAAGACCATATACAGAGGTTTTACAATTCATATCAGTAAGTTCACATATGCAAGAGGTTATTATTTTAAATTTCTTCTCTATTAAGCTAGCTAGTTCTGTATTTTTAGCTCTTATATAGAATTTTGCTTCACAATCCTTAGGCACAAGGAAGGGTGAAGTACCTCCTTCAGATAATATCCAGTTAATAGAAGCATCTTCATGAAAGGTTTTATCTATAGAATTAATAATATTAAAAGTAACCATCATGGCATCTAAAGCAGTGTAGTTAGACTTATTCATAAAGCTAAGAGAGTCACTATGATAACTATACCTTATGGACAAAGGAACTATGGCATTAGAAGTACCACTTTCACTAGTGGTTACATGGGGATGAGCCATAAGCACAGCATCTATGTCATCAAAGACGCCTTGTTTAGCCATAGTAACTATAGCATTTCCCACATATTCTCCAGGGCAGCCTAAAAGTATAATAGTACAATTCATAGAAGATAAAATTTTAGAAAGACCCAAGGCTGCACCTATAGACATAGCGCTTATGGTATTATGTCCAGTTATATGCCCTTCTTTAGGAACAGCATCATATTGGCATAAGAAACATATTTTTGGATACCCAGTACCTATAGATGCATAAAAACTAGTGTCTATATCTAAAAAATGCTCTTTTATAGAAAATTTATGAAGTCTTAAAAAGTTTACTAAAAATTTATAGGATTTATTTTCTTTGTAGCTTTCTTCTGGGTTATCATATATGTACTTTGAAATATTTAATATATCTTCCTTTAAGCTTTCAATATAATTGATAGCCTCCTGTTTCATATTGAAAACTCCTTTCTATTAATAATCAAAAATAGTTTGCCCCAATAAGAAATATATATTTATCTCATATGTAGCTGTTGTAAAACTCTACACTCCTTAGTTTAGATATAACAGTAGCTAGGATTCCAAATAAGTTCAATAGGCTAAACTAAAGATTAGTAGCAAAAATTAAAAAATAAAATAGTAGACAAAATAAGTTTTTTATGATTTAAGAATACAATATAATATGAGGGGCAATAATCGAGGTAATACAAGAAATAATAAGGAGGTCTTGACTTAATGTCAAAGTGTAGCTGTATCTTATGTAGAAAACCCCTAAATGATGGTATAATAATAAACGGTAGAGGTATCTGTGAGGCTTGCGAGAAAAAGATGGTAAAACTTAAGGCTAATAACGATTTTTACGAGTATTATAAAGAATGTATAAAGAGGTATATAGCAGAAGACTATTTGAAAAAAGATTACCATATCCACGAAATGTAGCCTTCTACCTGAAAGGAGAACACCATTGAACACTCCAGTGATAGATGCAATAGTTAACTATATAAAGGAAAGTAATATACCCTTTTCTATGCCAGGCCATAAAAATGGAAGGGCATTTAATGTAGACATAGAAAACTTTGATTTTATGAGGTTATTAATAGAAGGCGATTTAACGGAAGTTGAGGGATTAGACAATCTTCATAAACCAGAGGGTGCTATAAAGGAATCTTTAGAATTTTTAGCTAGGGCTTATAAAGCAAAAAAATCATATTTTTTAGTTAATGGAAGTACCAGCGGAAATCTAGCTATGATTTTTTCTGCGTTTAAAGAAGGGGACAAAGTATTAATTGATAGGGGATGCCATAAATCCATATTTAATGGGATTATAATGAGAAAGCTTAAACCAATATATATACAAACTATGATAAGTGAAAAATTAAATATGCCTCTAACTATAGATGTAGAAGAGGTAAAGAAGTATATTAAATATGAGGATATAAAGGGTGTGGTGCTGACCTATCCAACTTATTATGGCATTACCTATGATTTAAAAGAAATAATAGATCAGTGCAGAAATAATCATGTCCTATCTATAGTAGATTGTGCCCATGGGGCCCACTTTGGGTTTAATGATAAGCT
Organism: Clostridium sp. UBA5530; assembly: GCA_002423705.1. Lineage (GTDB taxonomy): Bacteria > Bacillota > Clostridia > Clostridiales > Clostridiaceae > Clostridium_X. The sequence goes on along the minus strand of DINW01000037.1, from coordinate 8,886 downwards.
ACCTAAAAGTCCTATAGAACTAGGGGCTAATATGGCTGTGGTAAGTGCCCACAAGACCCTTCCATCCTTAACACAAACAGCATATTTGCATATTGGTGAAGGCATAGATACTGGATTAGTAGATTTTTATGTAGGGGCTTTTTCTACAACAAGCCCCTCATATATGTTTATGATGACGTTAGACTACGCTAGAGCTTATGTTAATGAAAATGGACAAGAACAATATGATAAGCTTATAAATCTTTGTGATGAGCTAAGAGAAAAACTTATAAATCATAAGGTATTCAAAATCCTTAGTGGAGAAGATTTACCTAAGGAATTTAATATTGATCCTAGTAGAATAATTGTAAATTGTAGAGAAGGATATAGCGGCCATAAATTGCTAGCTTACTTAAGGAGTGAGGGTATCCAAGGTGAAATGAGCGATAACAGCAATGTGGTACTTATTCCTTCTATGTTTTCTACAGCGGAAGATTTTCAAAGATTGTATAGAGCATTGAAGGAGTGTCCTTTAGAAATTATAGAAAAAAAGGAAATGATAATAGAAAAGGGCATAGTTGGAGAAAAAATAATAGAGCCCTATGAAGCTATGATAAAAGAAAAAGTACACATATCTTTTAAAGATGCTGAGGGATATATAGCAGGAGATAATATAATTCCTTATCCACCAGGAATCCCTATAGTAATGATGGGAGAAATGATAAATCAGCAGGTAATAAAGTTAATAGAGAACTATAAAGAGAGTAATTTAACTATATTAGGTATGGAAAAAGATTATATAAAAGTAATTAAAGACTTTACTAGGTAAGGAACATATGAGAGGAGAATTGAAGTGAAAAAAGGATTATTTATAGCATTTGAAGGCCCTGATGGGGCGGGGAAAAGCACTATTTTGAATATGGTGTATGATGAATTGAAAGCTAGAGGAAAACATTGTATTTCCACTAGGGAACCAGGAGGAATAGTAATATCAGAAAAAATAAGAGATGTGATATTAGATAAAAAAAATACGGCTATGGATGGGAAAACAGAAGCACTACTATATGCAGCTGCTAGAAGACAACACTTAGTAGAAAAGGTTATACCTGCCCTTAATGAGGGAACAATAGTACTATGTGATAGATTTGTATTCTCTTCATTAGCTTACCAAGGCTATGCTAGAGGCTTAGGAATAGATGAAGTTATGACTATAAATCAGTTTGCCATAGATGGATATATGCCAGATATAACATTATACTTTGATATAGATCCTAAGGAAGGTTTGAATAGAATAAAGATAAATAAAGATAGAGAAGTAAACAGATTAGATTTAGAAAGTTTGAAGTTTCATGAGATGGTTAGGGAAGGATATAAGTTAATTATAGATAAATATAAGTGCAATGTTATAGAGATAGATGGAGGAAGACCTGTAAAAGAGGTATATTCAAAAACAATGGAAGCCCTAGAAGAAATTTTAAATTAATTAATTGAAAATTTTAGGTACTGAAATTATTTATATTATGGTAAAATATAAGTAAGTAAAACTATTGGAGGTGTTTGATATGAAACTTATAATAGCCATAGTTCAGGATGATGATTCCATAGATTTAATTGATGAATTAACGGATAAGGGGTACAGAGTTACGAAGCTAGCAACTACTGGAGGATTTTTAAAGTCCGGTAATACAACATTAATGATTGGTGTTGAAAAAGAAAATGTAGATACAGTTCTAAAGATAATAGAGGATACATGCAAAACTAGAGAGCAGATAGTAACAACTCCATCACCAGTTACAGGAGCTACAGGTGTATATGTGCCATATCCAGTAGAAGTAGAAGTTGGAGGAGCTACAGTTTTTGTAGTAGATGTAGATAAGTTTTTAAAGTTATAAAACTAAACTTAGCTTCAGCATTAGCTTCAGCATTAGCTGAAGCTAAGTTTAATGAATGCAATATATATTCAAAGGAGGTGTGCTTCTAAGTTGGAAAACATAATAGGACATGAATTTATAAGAAATGGTTTGAAAAGAGCTATAAATCAAGGCACACTTTCACATGGACATATTATTTCAGGCAAGGATGGTATAGGCAAAAGTATTATAGCTAGAGAGTTAGCGCTGAATATTTTAGGAAAAACCATAGAAAGAGACTATGCTGATATAATTGTATTTAAAAGCAAGGGGAAATCCCTTGGAGTGGACTATATAAGGCAGATAATAGAAGAAGCCACTAAAAAACCCTTTGAGGGAGACAAGAAAGTTATTATAATATATGAAGGCGATAAAATAACAACCCAAGGACAAAATGCTCTTTTGAAGACAATAGAAGAACCGCCTTTAGGAGTAAATATAATAATATTATGTGAGAACGTGGAAAATATATTAGAGACCATACGCTCAAGATGTCAGACTTATAAGCTTAATCCTTTAAGTAGTGAGGATATGAAGAAGTATATAAAAAATAAATTTACAAACCTCAATGATGAGGAAATGGATATCCTACTAGCCTTTGGCGAGGGTATACCTGGCCGAGTAGATAATTACATGATTAATAAGGATTTTAAAGACATTAGAAGCCTTACTCTAAATATTTTAAAGGACATAAATTCTAAGGACATGAATATAGTCACTAATTATGTAAGAGATATTACTGAAAAGCACAAGGACTATTATAATGAAGTACTAGATAGTCTATTATTTTATGTTAGAGATGTTATAATATATAAGGAATTAAATGATGAAAAGTATGTTTTAAATAGAGATAAGATAATAGAGATAAAGAATTTAGCAGTGATGATGTCCTTTAATAAGCTTAATTCTGTTATCCAATATATAAATAAGGCGAGAAATAGCATAGCTAAGAATGTAAATCCAGTTATGGTTTTTGATGTTATGCTGATAAATATGCTGGAGGGTTAATATGATAAAAGTTGTAGGAGTAAGATTCAAAAAAGCAGGAAAGATATACTACTTTGATCCACAAAACTTAAATATACAAAAGGGAAGCTATGTAATTGTAGAAACAGCTAGAGGAGTAGAATTTGGAGAATGTGTTATTGGAGAAAAAGAAGTAAGAGAAGAAGAAATAGTAGCTCCTTTAAAAAGTGTTTTAAGAATAGCTGATGAGTCCGATATAATTAAACATGAAGAAAATAAGGCTAGAGAAACAGAGGCCTTTGATATATGTCTGAAAAAGATACAAGAACATAATTTAGTTATGAAGCTTATTGATGTAGAATATACCTTTGACAATAATAAAGTAATATTTTATTTTACAGCAGAGGGTAGAGTTGATTTCAGAGAATTAGTAAAAGATTTAGCAACTATATTTAAGACTAGAATAGAACTTAGACAAATAGGAGTCAGAGATGAGGCTAAGATGATAGGGGGTCTTGGACCCTGTGGAAGATCATTATGCTGCTCAACATTCTTAGGAGATTTTGCTTCTGTATCTATAAAAATGGCAAAAGAGCAAAACTTGTCATTAAATCCAACTAAGATTTCTGGAATTTGTGGAAGGCTTATGTGCTGTTTAAATTATGAACAGCAAACCTACGAATTCACTAGAAAGAGGTTGCCTAAGGTAGGATCCATAGTCAATACTGCTAATGGTGAAGGTGAAGTTATCTCTAATAGTGTAGTAAGAGAGACCGTAAAGGTTAAATTAAAAATAAACAATGAAGAAGTTGTTGAAGAAATCAGCATAAATGATGTTACTTTAGTAGCAGGATGTTATGAGGGTAGTGTTAATGATGATGAAATTAAGATTGACTTAGAAGACCCTGTAGACGAGATAATGATAAAAGACTTATTTAACGGAGATTAGGAGGATAATTCATGAAATCTTTACTTAAAATCTGTAATATGAATACTATGGATGATGTTAATAAGGTAAGAAAAGCTATAGCTAATAATGCAGGAGTAATTGCCTGTGAGATAAGTAAGGATAGAGGGGAAGCGAATATAATTTTTGATAATTACTTTGTTGAGATAGATGACATAATAGAATCTATTGAGGACCTTGGGTACACAGTTCTTTAATTAGATTGTTAAAAATATTATATTTTAGGATAGCCATAATTCATGAAATATAGATAATTACGGAATATTAGGTAATAAATCATCTCCTATAATGTAAACTTTAAAAAATAATCTTTAAAAAAATTACAAAACATGATAAAATAAACCTGGACAAAAGCTTGTCCTGATAATTTAGGAGGTGTTTTTAATGGCATACAAAATTACAGATGCTTGCGTTTCATGTGGAGCTTGTGCATCAGAGTGTCCAGTAAACGCTATAAGCCAAGGAGATTCTACATTCGTAATCGATGCAAATACTTGCATCGATTGTGGAAACTGTGCAAATGTTTGTCCAGTAGGAGCTCCAGTACAAGAGTAATAACAGTTCTAAAAGAACCATCTTTTTATAAAGGTGGTTCTTTTGATTTTACATTTTATTAGTAGTTATCTTAATGGGCTTAATATAAGTACTTTATTTTGAACTCCCACACTATTTTTTAATATTAATGAGGAGTCACAAACTTTCTCACCATTCTTCATATCAAAGATAAAGTCTTCCACTCCCTGGATATTTGACGTTGTATAGAAATCTTTATAATGCATTGGGATTATTATTTTAGGATTTATGATTTTGCAAAGCTTACATGCTTCTTTAGAGTTTAAAGTAAAATTTCCTCCAATAGGAATAAAAATCAAATCTAAATTTTCAAGGAATGATAGTGTATTTTCTTCAGGAATGTGGCCTAAATCTCCAAGATGACAAAGTTTTAACCCTTCTAATTCATATATAAATAATAAATTTTCTCCTCGACGAAATCCATTATCTCTATCGTGATAGGTACTTATGCCAGTGATTCTTAAATCCGGTTCTTCATAAGAACCAGCTTCCATAAGAATTTTACATTTGTCTTTAAAAGGATCAATATAGCAGTGCGATAAGTGACCATGGCTTACAGTTACTAGATTTATGCTTCCTATTAAGTTGTCATCTATAGCTTTGCATTTAAAAGGGTCCATAAGAATTTTTTTGCCTATGGATGTTTTTAATAAAAAGGAAGAATGGCCTATATATATAATTTCCAAGAAAAACACCTCCAACTTCCAACACATTGATTTAAGGTAGCATTATCCCATATTATATCCACATATAAGTAAGTAATTCAGTGATAATGGAAAAAATATTTTAATCAGCCTTTAAGAAAAAATGAGAAACTTAAAGAAATCTAAAGATTCCAGCAGTAGATGAAATATAAATTAAGTTATCGATGATTTTTTAGAATTGAATAAAATATTATAAAATAATAATATCTAATTAAGGTCAAAGAAAGTCAATGTTAATAGGAGGGGTTTTATGGCTAGATTATCAGATATAATAGAAGACTTTATAAAAGAGATGTTGTTGGAATCTGGAGATGAGATACAGATTCAAAGGAATGAATTGGCTAATCACTTTAGCTGTGCACCCTCTCAAATAAATTACGTACTGACAACTAGATTTACTAATGATAGGGGATATGTTATAGAAAGTAGACGAGGAGGGGGAGGCTGTATAGTTATAAGGCAGATACCTTATGATAGCAATGAAGAGCTTATAAATGCTATCAAGGGGCAAATAGGTGATAGTCTAACTTACCATGGAGCAGCAGCTATAGTAGATGGACTATCAGAATCAGATATGATAACCCTTAGGGAAGCTTTGCTTATGAAAATGGCTATAAACGATAGAACCTTGAATTACACTGAGGAAAAAAATAAGTTGAGAGCAAATATTTTAAAATCCATGATAATGGTTATACTTAACTAGATAGAGGTCAATATAATATATATTTAAACAAGGGTTTGGAGGAGTGAGTAGGATGTTATGTGAGAGATGTAATAAAAACCAAGCTAATATTCATATAGTAAAGGTCATTAATGGAATAAAGCAAGAAGTTCACTTGTGTGATAAATGTGCTAAGGAGCAAGAGGTTAATATTTCTCCTATAGAGCATGAAATAGATGGTTCAATATATTTCCAAAATATATTAAGTGGAATTATGGATTATATAAATCAGTCTGCAGATGATGTAAAGCGCTCAGAGACTGTGTGCGACAACTGTGGCATGACCTATAGTGAGTTTAAGGAAAAGGGATTGTTAGGATGCGATAAATGTTACACTACTTTCAAAACCGTAGTAGCACCTATGATAAAAAGAGTTCAAAGATCTGAAGAGCATATAGGCAAGGTTCCAAAGAAAGGCGGAAAGGAACTTATGGATAGGAGAACTCTGCTAAAATTAAAAGAAGAATTACAAAAA
>DINW01000037.1:285-2585 GCA_002423705.1 Clostridium sp. UBA5530 | reverse complement strand
TAAGACTAGCACGAAATATTCAAGGAATTCCTTTTCCTAATAGACTAAATAATGAAGGAGCCAAAGAAGTAATAAAGAAAGTAGAGGAAGGCTTTTATAATTCCATAGTTGAAAAAGAGGATTTTAATACTAATTATTTGTGGGAAAATACTAAAAATGAAAATGTGAGTTTATTGGAAAGGCATCTTATAAGCATGAACCTTATGAACACCTCGGAAAAATCCGCATTTATATGCAATAAAGATGAGACTACAAGCATAATGATAAATGAAGAAGATCATATAAGATTTCAAGCTATAGATGGAGGATTAAATATAAGAGAAGCCTATAAAAATATAAGTAAGGTGGATGACCTTTTGGAAGAAACTATAGATTTTTCCTTCGATGAAAATTTAGGATATATAACATGTTGCCCAACTAATCTAGGTACTGCTATGAGAGCTTCTGTAATGGTGCATTTACCAGCTCTATCATTAAATAATGAAATAAATAATATATTCAAAGCATTAACTCAAGTTGGCATGACCATAAGAGGATTATATGGTGAAGGGTCTAAGGGAGAGGGCAATATATATCAAATATCAAATCAAATCACACTGGGTGTAAGTGAAGAAGACATCATAAACAATATAGAAGCCATAACTTCTCAGTTAGTGAACCAAGAGAAAGAACTAAGAGAGAGAATGATGTCTAGCTATAAAAATGAGTTAGAAGATAAGATATATAGATCATTAGGAATTCTACAAAATGCTAGAATATTAAATACAAAGGAAACATTAGATATGATGTCCAATGTTAGAATGGGCGTAGAGATGGGTATAATTAAAGATATACAGAAATCAACTCTCAATGAGCTTCTTATAAGTATTCAACCAGCTACATTACAAATAGCTATTGAAAGGGAGCTAACATCAAAGGAAAGAGATATTGAGAGGGCTAAAATTGTAAGAGAAACCTTAAAGTAAGGCTATGGGAGGTGTAAATATATGTTTGAAAAATTTACAGAGAGAGCACAAAAAGTAATAAGGTATGCAGAGGAAGAGGCTTTAGGATTAAATCATGGGTATATTGGTACTGAACATATACTATTGGGCATATTAAAAGAGAATGGTGTAAGTAAAAATATATTAAACAGTAAAAGTGTTACAATAGAAGTAGTTAGAGATTTAATTGTACAATATGAAGGGGTAGGAGAGTTTGGCATATTGCAAAATGAAATACCGTTGACGCCTAGAACTAAAAGAGTATTAGATTTAAGCTTAATAGAGGTTAGAAGTTTAGGACACAATTATGTAAGTCCTGAGCACATACTATTAGCTATGACAAGAGAATCTGATGGAGTGGCTTATACTATATTAGCTAATTTAGGAGTAAACTTTGATGGATTAAGAAAGGAACTTTTAGATAGTTTTAGTAGTTCAGTTCAAGGAAAAAACTCTAACGGAAAGGCTACCAAAGCAGTTAATACTCCAACTTTAAATCAATTTGGAAGAGATTTAACGGAGATGGCTAGAGATGGAAAACTTGACCCTGTTATAGGAAGAGATACTGAAACTCAAAGGGTATTAGAGATTCTTTGTAGAAGAACAAAAAATAATCCTTGCTTTATAGGAGATCCAGGAGTTGGTAAAACCGCCATAGTTGAGGGGCTAGCACAGAAAATAGTAGAGGGCAATATACCCGAAATATTAAAAAATAAAAGGGTTGTGACCTTAGACATGTCTTCACTATTAGCAGGATCTAAGTATAGAGGAGAGTTTGAAGAAAGACTAAAGAAGGTCATGGATGAAATAAGAAAGGCTAAGGATATAATATTATTTATAGATGAAGTCCACACAATAATAGGAGCTGGAGGTGCAGAGGGAGCAATTGATGCTTCTAATATATTAAAACCAGCTTTAGCTAGAGGAGAAATCCAATGTGTTGGGGCAACTACCATAGATGAATATAGGAAATATATTGAAAAAGATGCAGNNAAAGAAAAAGAAGATGCAATAAATCTCCAAGACTTTGAAAAGGCAGCTGATTTAAGAGATCAAGAGAAGGATCTAAAAAACAAGCTAGAATCTAGTAAAATGAACTGGAGGTCTGAGACTAATTCAAATATAAAAGTGGTAGGAGAAAAAGAAATTGCATCAGTGGTATCTAGGTGGACTAAGGTTCCAGTAGAAAAACTGACAGAAACAGAGGCAGATAGATTATTGAATCTTGAACAAATTCTTCATGAAAAAGTTATAGGTCAAGATGAAGCTGTAAAATCTATATCTAGAGCCGTTAGACGTGCAAGGGTTGGACTTAAG
>DINW01000037.1:0-171 GCA_002423705.1 Clostridium sp. UBA5530 | reverse complement strand
GTGCAAGGGTTGGACTTAAGGATCCTAATAGACCTATAGGATCATTCATATTTTTAGGCCCAACAGGAGTAGGGAAGACAGAATTATCCAAGGCTTTAGCAGCAGCCATGTTTGGTGATGAAAATAATATGATAAGAATAGATATGTCAGAATATATGGAGAAACATTCAG
>DINW01000050.1:1800-10782 GCA_002423705.1 Clostridium sp. UBA5530 | reverse complement strand
AGGCACTTCCTGAACCAGAAGGTGAGATAAATACAGGTATTGAGTATGTAGCTCCAAGGAATGAAATTGAAGAAAAACTTGTAAAGATATGGAGTGAAGTACTGGAAGTAGAGAAGATAGGAATAAATGACGATTTCTTTGCCCTAGGAGGACATTCTTTAAAGGCAATTAGAATGGCATCAATTACTCAGAGAGAACTAAAAGTAGAAATTCCTGTAGGTGAAATCTTTAGCAGTCCAACAGTAAAGCTCCTATCAGAATACATTAAGGAAGCTGAAGTCACTAGTTTTTCATCAATAAAACCTGCGGAGAAAAAAGATTTTTATCAAGTATCTTCTGCCCAAAAAAGAATGTATGCTTTAAATCAACTTGCAAAAGAAGAAACTAATTACAATATACATGAGGTTATCATTGCAGAAGGAATGCTAGATACAGATAGAATTGAGAACAGTTTTAAAGCACTTATAGAAAGACACGAAGCTCTTAGAACATCTTTTGAAATAATAGAAGACGAAATAGTCCAAAAAATTAATGATGATGTGGACTTTAAGATGGAATATGAAGAAATAGATAAAACCTATGAAGAGTCAATGGAAATAATGAAAAAAATAGTTGATAGCTTTATTAGACCTTTTGATTTATCAAAGGCTCCATTACTTAGGTGCAAGATTGTAAAGTTTAACAATGCAAAGTATGGGTTAATGTTTGATATGCATCATATAATATCTGATGGTACATCTATAGGTATACTCATGGAGGAATTCATGAGACTGTATAGAGGTGAAACCCTAGAACCTCTAAGAATACAGTATAAGGATTATTCTGCTTGGGAAAATGACATGCTGAATTTAGATGTTATGAGAAAACAAGAGGAATATTGGTTAAATATATTTAAGGATGATATACCAGTTTTAGATTTGCCAACTGATTATCACAGACCAAACATCCAAAGTTTCCAAGGAGATAATATTGGCTTTGAATTGAATAAAGAAGTAACAGAAAAACTAAATAAGGTTGTAAAGTCTAAAGGTGTAACTTTATATATGATTCTTTTGTCTGCTTATAATGTATTCCTTTCAAAATATACAGGGCAACAGGATATAATAGTTGGTTCACCAATAGCTGGAAGACCTCATACAGATTTACAAGATATAGTAGGTATGTTCGTAAATACCATAGCAATGAGGAATTATCCTGAGGGAGATAAAACCTTCAATCAGTTCCTTGAAGAAGTTAAAAGTCATGCATTAGGCGCTTACGACAATGAAAACTATCAATTTGATATGTTAGTAGANNAGTGTATCAAAATTTGATTTAACTTTAGGAGCAGAAGAAATAGAGGGAAAAATTAAATTTAACCTACAATACTGTTCTAAGCTATTTAAAAGAGAAACTGTGAAGCAATTTGCTAAACACTTTATTAACATTTTAGAAACAGTGGCGGAAAACCCAGAAGTAAAACTAAAAGATATAGAAATGATTCCAAAAGAAGAAAAGAAAAAAATAATAGTAGACTTTAATAACAACTATGCTAATTATCCAGAAGATAAGACACTAAATGAACTTTTTGAAATACAGGTTGAGAAGACCCCAGATAATGTAGCAGTAGACTACATGGGGATGCAGTTAACCTATAGAGAACTTAATGAAAAATCTAATCAATTAGGTAGACTCCTTAGAACTAAAGGTGTAAATCAAGATACAGTTGTAGGTATACTAGTTGAAAGATCCCTGGAGATGATGATTGGAATAATGGGAATACTAAAAGCAGGGGGAGCTTACTTGCCAATATCTCCAGAATATCCAGAGGAAAGAATAAACTATATGCTTGCTGACAGTGACTGCAAAGTGTTATTAACAGATGAAGTTAATAAAGACAAGGTTAAATTCAAAGAAACTGTAATAAATTTAAAAGAAAACAAAATATATGAAGGACATAAGGGGAACTTGAATATAATACGTAGTTCAAGGAATTTGGCTTACGTGATTTATACTTCAGGGTCTACAGGAAAGCCCAAGGGGGTTATGATTGAGCATAGGAGTGTTGTTAATTTAGTTACCGCACTGAATAAAAATATCTACGGAAACTATGAGGGATATTTAAAAGTAGCAGTTATGGCACCATATGTTTTTGATGCTTCTGTGAAGCAAATCTTTCCTTCAATATTGTTAGGACATGGATTATATATTATTCCTGAAGATATGAGAAAAGATGGAGATAAGCTTTTTAAATATTATAATATAAATTCAATAGATATATCTGATGGAACCCCAATGCATATGGAAATGTTGTTAGACTCAGCGGAGCAATGCAATAATGAAAAACTTAAGCTTAAGCATTTAATAATAGGGGGAGATATTTTATCCCAAAAATCCGTTGAAAGATTTATGGAAAATTCAAGTTTAAATAATTGTAAAATTACCAATATATATGGACCAACAGAATGTTGTGTAGATGCTACTGCATATCTCGTAAAGTATGATAATATTAACGAAATAAATAGCATTCCTATAGGACGCCCTTTAGCAAATCAAAAGGTATATATACTTGATAAAGAGTTAAAGGTTGTTCCAGTAGGTGTAAACGGTGAAATGTACATTGGTGGTGCTGGTGTTGCTAGAGGATATATAAAGAAATTGCAGTTAACTAAAGAAAAGTTTATTGACAATCCCTTTGCTCCAGGCGAAAAGATGTACAAAACCGGCGATATGGCAAGGTGGCTAGAAGACGGAAATATAGAATTTATAGGCAGGGCAGATTACCAAGTTAAAATTAGAGGATATAGAATAGAACTTGGAGAAATAGAAAGTCAACTTCTAAAAAATGAAGAAATTAAAGAAGCTATTGTAGTAGATAAACAAGATAAACAAGAAAATAAATATTTATGTGCTTATATAGTTTGCCAAAGGGAGATAGCAATTTCAGAATTAAGAAGAAGACTAAGTGAAAAATTACCACAGTATATGATACCTGGATTTTTTATTGAGCTAGAGGAGATGCCTTTAACTACAAATGGAAAGGTAAATAGAAAGGCACTTCCTGAACCAGAAGGTGAGATAAATACAGGTATGGAATATGTAGCTCCAAGGAATGAAATTGAAGAAAAACTTGTAAAAATATGGAGTGGAGTTTTAGGGGTAGATAAGGTAGGGATTGATGATGACTTCTTTGCTTTAGGAGGACACTCTCTAAAAGCTATAAAGTTAGTATCTATTATCCATCGAGAGTTAGAAGCTACTATTTCTGTAAGTGATGTATTTAACAATTGTACTATAAGGACTTTGGGAGAATATTTAGGAAAAACTATGAATAGCACATATTCATCAATTGAAGCTGTAGAAGAAAAAGAATTCTATCAAGTATCTTCAGCTCAAAAGAGAATGTATGCATTAAATCAGCTGTCAGAAAATGAAGCTAACTATAATATACCTGTAATTTTAATTATAGAGGGAAAACTTGATGAGAATAAGGTAGATGAAGTTCTTAAAACCCTTGTAAAAAGACATGAAGCCTTTAGAACATCATTTGAATTAATAGGGAATGACATAGTTCAAAAAATTAATGCTGACGTAGATTTTAAAGTAGACCATGAAGAAGTAAACAAAACCTATGAAGAATCCATGGAACAGATGAAAGAAATAGTGGATAGTTTTATCAGGCCCTTTAATTTGTCAAAAGCTCCATTACTTAGATGTAAGATTGTAAAGTTTAACAATGAAAAGTATGGACTAATCCTTGATATGCATCACATAATATCTGATGGTGCATCTATAAGCATTATAATGGATGAATTTATAAAATTATATGAAGATGAAAGTTTAGATGATTTGAGAATACAATATAAAGACTTTGCACAATGGCAAAATAAATTCTTAGAATCAGAAGAAATCAAGAAAGAAGAACACTATTGGATAGACACTTTCAGAAATAATATACCAATATTGGACTTACCTACAGATTATGTAAGGCCAACGGTGCAAAGCTTTGAGGGAAAAACTTTAGAGTTCATAGTTGATAAAAGTATTACCGTGGGACTTAAGAAGTTAGCTAAAGAATCAGGAAGCACTATGTATATGGTACTTTTATCAGCAGTGAATATATTGCTTTCAAAATACAGTAGACAAGAGGATATTATTATTGGTAGTCCTATAGAGGGAAGGCCTCATGCGGATTTGCAAAGAATAGTGGGTATGTTTGTTAATACTATTGCCCTTAGAAATTACCCTGAAGAAGATAAAATCTACAAGATGTTTTTAAAGGAGGTACGTGAGAATTCTTTAAAAGCCTATGAAAATCAGGATTATCAATTTGAAGAATTAATTGATAAATTAAATATAAAAAGAGATATAAGCAGAAATCCTCTTTTCGATGTTATGTTTGCCATGGATGGTATGGATAGTAGAAATATAGTATTTAAGAATTTAACTGTAAAGCCATACAACTATGAGAGCAATATAGCTAAGTTTGATTTAACAATATCTGCAATTGAAGAAGATGAAGAAATATTATTAGGAGTTGAGTATAGTACAAAGCTCTTTAAAAAAGCAACTATTGAAAGAATGATGGAGCATTATACAAACATATTAAAGAGCATTTGTAGTAATGTTAATACCAAAATAAAAGACATTGAAATTTTATCTAATGCTGAAAAGAACACATTACTATATGAATTTAACAATACCTATGAAGATTATCCAAAAGAAAAAACAATACATGAACTTTTTCAGGAACAGGTACAAAAAACGCCTGATAGTTTAGCTGTGGTGTTTGAAGATAGGAAGTTGACCTATAGGGAATTAAATGAAGAATCAAATAAATTAGCTAGGATTTTAAGAGAAAAGGGAGTTAAACCAGACAGCATAGTTGGAATTATGTCAGAACGTTCCTTAGAGATGATAGTTGGATTAATGGCAATTCTAAAATCTGGTGGAGCATATGTACCAATAGATCCTGAGTATCCTGAGGATAGAATAAGATATATGCTTGAAAATAGTAAAACACAGCTATTATTAACACAAAATAAACTAATAAATAAAGCTAAAGATATCATTAATAGTGATGGAGAATCTTCCTTGGTTTCCAAATCAGTTATTGATGTAATAACTTTAGATGATAATCAATGTAGCAATGTTTCATCAGAAAATTTGGATAATGTCAATGTACCTAAAAATTTAGCTTATATCATATATACTTCTGGTTCAACAGGAATGCCAAAGGGAGTTATGATTGAGCACAATAGTGTAGTAAACCTATGCACATGGTACAACAAAAAATATACTCTAAATATAAACAGAAATGTTATGCAAATGACTAATATATCTTTTGATGTTTCGGTAGAAGAAACTGTTGGTACTATATTAAATGGAGGAACAATTTATATTCCTTGTAAAGAAACAATTTTAAGTAAGGACAAGTTTAGAGACTTTGTAAATGCACACAATATCAATTTAGTTCAATTTGTTCCAGTAACATTAAATGAGTTAATTGCAGAAAATGATTACATGGAAAGCTTAAAAGTGCTAATTTGCGGAGGAGATAAGTTAGACAGCGTTCTAAAAAATAAAGTACTTCATAAGGGATATAATTTATACAATCACTATGGTCCTACAGAGATAACTGTAGATGCCATTGCTACAAAATGCAGCCATGAAGATGTGATTGGGAGACCTATTGCAAACACTCAAATATATATATTAGATAAAAACTATAGAATTTNNTTCAGCCAATAGGAGTACCAGGAGAGTTATGTATAGCAGGAGAAGGCTTAGCTAGAGGTTATTTATATAATAAAGAGTTGACCAATGAAAAGTTTGTAAAGCATCCTTATAAATCTAGTGAAAGAATATACAGAACTGGGGATTTAGCAAGGTGGATGTCAGATGGAAATATAGAGTTTTTAGGAAGAATAGATAATCAAGTTAAGATTCGTGGTTTTAGAATTGAATTAGGAGAAATAGAAAATCAATTATTAACTCATAAAGCAATAAAAGAAGTTGCAGTAGTTGATAGAACGGATGAAAAGGGTAATAAATACTTATGTGCTTACGTTACAGCTGAAAAGGAATTAACAGTATCAGAATATAGAAGGCATCTAGCAGAAAAACTTCCAGAGTACATGATTCCATCATATTTTGTACAATTAGATAAAATGCCTCTAACTCCAAACGGTAAAATAGATAGAAAGGTTTTGCCTAAACCAGAAGGAAATATATCAATAGGAACTGAATATGAAGCACCACGAAATGAAATTGAAAATAAGCTTGCATTAATATGGAGTGAAATTTTATCTGTAGAAAGAGTTGGAATTAAGGACAATTTCTTTGAATTAGGTGGACATTCACTTAAGGCTACAGCTCTTATTTCCAGAATTCATAAAGAGTTAAGTGTAGAAGTACCACTAAGAGTTATTTTCCAAGGGCCTACAATAGAAGGAATAAGCCAGTATATTAAAAATAAAGAAAATACATTATATGAATCAATAAAGCCGGTGGGAAAGAAAGAATTCTATGAAGCATCTTCTGCTCAAAAAAGAATGTTTGCATTGAATCAATTTTCAAAGGAAAGCATTAACTATAACATACCTATGGCAATGATAATTGAGGGAAATTTAGATAAAAATAAAGTTGACGCATCCTTTAAAAAACTAGTAGAAAGACATGAAGCTTTCAGAACTTCTTTTGAATTGGTAGAAGATGAAATAGTGCAAAGAATTCATAATTCTGTTGAATTTGAAGTGATTTGTGAAAAAATACAAGGAGATATTAAAACTGAAATAGATAATTTTGTTAAAGCCTTTGATTTATCTAAAGCTCCATTGTTAAGAGTTAAGCTTATTGAACTTGAGGAATGCAAGTATTTACTATTAATTGATATGCATCATATAATATCTGATGGAGTCTCCATTAATATTATAATGGATGAGTTTACAAAACTTTATAAAAATCAGAGCTTACAACCTATAGGATTGCAATATAAAGATTACTCCGCTTGGGAAAAGGAAATGATTTCTTCAGAGTTTATGAAAACCCAGGAAGAATATTGGTTGAAAATTTTTAGTGATGACATACCAGTACTTGATTTACCAACAGATTATCCTAGACCAGCCATTCAGAGCTTTGAAGGAACTAGTATAGATTTCTCCATAGATAAAGGGTTAATGGAGAGATTAAATAAAATAAGTAAAACTCAAGGGGCAACTTTGTATATGACATTGCTTTCCGCCTATAATATTGTATTATCAAAATATAGTGGACAAGATGATATAATTGTTGGTTCTCCAATTGCAGGCAGATCTCATGGGGATTTAGATAAGATGGTAGGTATGTTTGTAAACACTCTAGCTATGAGGAATTACCCCAAGGGAGATAAAACCTTTAATGAGTTTCTTCAAGAAGTTAAAAGGAATGCATTAGGGGCATATGAAAATCAAAGCTATCAATTTGATATGTTAGTAGAGAAGCTAGATATCAGAAGAGATTTAAGTAGAAATGCTTTGTTTGATACTATGTTTATGCTTCAAAATACTGATAACAAAGAGATTGAATTAGACAATATGAAAATTCAAGGGTATGAGTTTGATAATAAAATTTCAAAATTTGACTTATCCTTAGCAGCTGAAGAAAAACCTAGTGGAATACATTTTATGTTAGAGTATTGTACTAAGTTGTTTAAAAAAGAAACAGCGGAAAAAATTGGTCAGTGTTTAAAAAATATTTTAGAAGTAATTGCAGAAAACCCTAAAGTAAAACTTAAGGATATAGAAATCCTTCCTAAGGAGGAAAAGGAAAAACTATTAGTTAGCTTCAATAATACTGACAGATACTATCCAAGGGATAAAGTTATTTATGAATTCTTTGAGGAACAAGTAGAAAAAACTCCTGACAATATAGCTGTTGTTTATGAGGATAAATATTTAACTTATAGGCAACTTAATGAAAAATCAAATCAACTTGCTAGATACCTTAAAGGTAAAGGAGTTAAGGAAGAAATCATTGTTGGAATAATGGTAGAAAGATCTCTTGATATGATAGTTGGAATAATGGCTATTATAAAAGCAGGTGGAGCATATGTTCCAATATCACCAGAATATCCAGAAGATAGAATTAAGTATATCCTTGAAGATAGTAACACTAATATTGTGTTAACTCAAAGCCATTTAGCAGATAAGATAATCTTCAATGGAACCACAATAAATTTAGATGAGGAGAACCTATATAAAGGTAATAATAGCAATTTAGCTAAAATTGCAAGCCCAAATAACCTAATGTATAGCATTTACACATCTGGTTCTACAGGCAATCCAAAGGGAGTTATGATTGAGCATAAAAGCGTAGTAAATCTATTGCTTCAGCTTCAAGAAGAGTATCCACTAGGGCATAATGATGCCTTTATGTTAAAGACCAATTATGTATTTGATGTATCTTTGTCAGAAATATTTGGATGGTTCTTCAATGGTGGTAAATTAGTAATACTGAAAAAGGGTTCAGAAGCAAATACAAAAGATATTTTAAGAACAATAGAAAAGAATAATGTAACCCATATTAATTTTGTACCTTCTATGCTTAGAATTTTTATAGATTTTGTAGGTAAAGAAGAACTGAAAACCCTCAATAAGTTGAAATACATCTTCTCAGCAGGGGAAGCCATTACAGAGGATTTGGTCAAAGAGATTTTGGACTTAAACTGCAACTTTAAACTAGAAAATCTTTATGGACCTACAGAAGCAGCGATTTACGCTACTAAGTATTCCTTAAGAAAAAATCTACGTGTTAGCAAAGTACTCATAGGTAAACCTGTGGCTAATGCCAAAATATATGTAGTAGATAAGTTTAATAACCTTCAGCCAATAGGAGTACCAGGGGAATTATGCATATCAGGACATGGAGTGGCAAGAGGGTATCTTAATAGACCACAACTAACAGAAGAAAAATTTATTGACAATCCCTTTGACAAAGGAAGTAGGATGTACAAAACTGGAGATT
>DINW01000050.1:0-1783 GCA_002423705.1 Clostridium sp. UBA5530 | reverse complement strand
ATATCAGTACAAGAAATAAGAAATGCTCTTTCACAAAAATTACCTGACTATATGATACCGGGATTTTTCATTGAATTAGAGAAGATGCCTTTAACTTCAAATGGAAAGATAAATAGAAAGGCACTTCCTGAACCAGAAGGTGGGGTAAATACAGGTGTTGAGTATGTAGCTCCAAGAAATGAAATTGAAGAAAAACTTATAAAAATATGGAGTCAAGTATTAGGCTTTGATAAAATAGGAATTCATGATGATTTCTTTGCTCTAGGAGGACATTCTTTAAAGGCAATTACAATGGCATCAATTATTCATCGAGAACTAGAAGTAGAAATTCCTGTAGGCGAAATATTCAGCAATCCAACTATAAAGCTACTAGGAGAATATATCAAAAAAGCTGAAGTTGCTACTTTCTCATCAATAAAATCTGTTGAAAAAAGAAATTTTTATAAAGTATCGTCTGCTCAAAAAAGAATGTATGCTTTAAATCAATTCGCAAAAGGAGAGACTAATTATAATATACCTGCAGTTGTCATTATAGAAGGACTTTTAGATTTAGATAGAGTTGAAAAAAGCTTTAAAACTCTTGTAGAAAGACATGAAGCCTTTAGGACATCCTTTGAATTAATAGAAGACGAAATAATGCAAAAAATTAATGATGATGTGGACTTTAAGGTGGAATATGAAGAAGTGGATAACACCTATGAAGAGTCAATGGAATTAATGAAAAAAATAGTTGATAGTTTTATTAAACCTTTTGATTTATCAAAGGCTCCATTACTTAGATGCAAGATTGTAAAGTTCAGAAATGAAAAGTATGGATTAATGATTGATATGCACCATATAATATGTGATGGAACATCTATAAATATTATAATGGAGGAATTTACAAAATTATATCAAGGCGAGACCTTAGATAGCTTAAAAATCCAGTATAAGGATTACTCTTATTGGGAACATGAAATGCTGGCGTCAGAAAATATGAAAAAACAAGAAAAATACTGGATAGAAGTATTTAATGGAACCATACCAGTATTAGATTTACCAACTGACTATGAAAGACCAAACATTCAAAGTTTCCAAGGAGATAATGTTGAATTTAAATTGAATAGGGGAATAACTGCACAACTAAACAAAGTTATAAAATCTAAAGGTGTAACTTTATACATGGCATTGTTGTCTGCTTATAATGTACTACTTTCAAAATATAGTGGACAAGAAGATATAATAGTTGGTTCACCAATAGCTGGAAGACCTCATACAGACTTACAAGGTGTTGTGGGTATGTTTGTAAATACTCTAGCAATTAGAAATTATCCGGAAGGAGATAAAACCTTTAGTGAATTTCTTGAAGAAGTAAAAAATAATGCATTAGGTGCTTACGAAAATCAGAACTATCAATTTGATATGTTAGTAGAAAAGCTTAATATCAGAAAAGACTTAAGCAGGAATCCTTTGTTTGATACAATGTTTGTACTTCAAAATACTGATAATAAAGAAATTAAATTGGACAAGATAAAAATCCAAGGATATGAACTTGATGATAAGGTTTCAAAATTTGATTTATCCTTAGCTGCTGAAGAAAGATTTGGTGAAATATACTTTGTTTTTGAGTATTGTACTAAGTTATTTAAAAAAGAAACAGTTAAAAGAATTGGTCAGTGTTTTCAAAATATTTTAGAGACAGTAGTAGAAAACCCTGAAATAAAACTTAAGGACATAGATATACTTTCCCTAGAAGAAAAAACAAAACTATTAGTGGACTTTAATAATACTGATAGATTTTATC
>DINW01000064.1 GCA_002423705.1 Clostridium sp. UBA5530 | reverse complement strand
AGGGGTTTTCTAAAAACAAAAATAGAGAGAGGATAATCCTCTCTCTCTAACCCTAACCAATTTTAGAATTTGCAATTTCCAAAATTTCATCTCTTCTTTTTCTTCCCTGGCATATTAATTCATTGCAATAATTTTTTATATTATTTTTTTCTTGGCCTTCCTCTAAAGAAGATAGATTAATCTTAACATTTAATACTGCACTTTCAATAGCACTTTGTAACATTAAAGCTGCCACACCTGCATCTGATACTGCATTGATATTTCCGTATGTTACAGCAACAGATATGCTATCATAAAGGCTGGAAGATGTCTTTGCTAATCTATAAGGCACATCTAAGGCTAATTTATATGCTTTGTCGATAGCACTTTTTCTCACAGCTTTCTCAGCTTCTGTGTCTTTAGGTAACTTAAAGGCATCCATAACCTTTAAAAACACTTCTGTATCTTCCTCCATAAAAGCTATAAACTCATCCTTTAACTTTAAGGATACCTCTAAATTAGTTTTTATCTTATCCTTTATAGATTCATCATAATTATTATATACCTTTTTACCAATAGTTAGATTAAAGACCATACTAGTTAATGCTGCAGCTAGTGAGCTACTTAACGCTGCTACACTTCCACCACCTGGGGCTGGAGAATTAGATGCCAACTCCCCTATAAATTCTTTTACTTTTAATTCGCTTAACATATCAATTAGCCTCCTCTATTATAAAGTTATATTGACTTTTCCTTCAACTTTATCTACGAGTTTATTCTTTAATATATTAGTACACTTTTCAAGCTCATCATACATAAGTTTATCCTCTTCAATAAAGTCTACTTCTTCTCTTATTGTATCATAAGCTATTTGAGTTCCTTGTCCTAATGTAAATCCTTCTCTGAAATCAATAGCCTGGCAGGCTGCCATAACTTCCGTAGCCAATACTCTTCTTGCATTATTACATATATTTAATGCCTTCCTAGCGCCTATAGTTCCCATGCTTACATGGTCTTCTTGATTGGCAGAAGATGGAATTGAATCTACTGAAGATGGATGTGATAAAACTTTATTTTCAGATACTAATGAAGCTGCTGCATATTGAGTTATCATAAATCCTGAGTTAAGCCCTCCGTTCTTAACCAAAAATGCTGGTAAATCATTTAATTGGTAATTTATGAGTCTCTCTAGTCTTCTCTCAGAGATATTGGCAATTTCACTTAGGGCTATACTTAAAAAGTCAAAGGCTAATGCCATAACTTCTCCGTGAAAATTACCCCCAGATATTACATCTCCATTTTCTAAAACTATTGGATTGTCTGTTACAGAGTTTATTTCTATATTCACCTTTTCTATAACATAATTTATTGCATCTTTGCAGGCTCCATGTACCTGTGGAACACATCTTAAAGTATAAGCATCTTGAACCCTAAGTTCTCCTTGTGATGTTATAAAAGTACTTCCATCAAGAAGCTTTAATAAGTTTTTAGCAGTATCCATCTGACCCTTATGAGGTCTTAGCTGGTGTAATCTTTCATCATAAGCATCCTTTATTCCTCTTAAGGCCTCTACTGTTAATGCTGCCACAATATCTGCAGTTTTAGCAACTCTAATTCCTTCATAAACTGCTATTGCTCCTATGGCAGTCATAACTTGAGTTCCATTTATTAAGGCTAATCCTTCTTTATAAGTTAACTCTACAGTATCCACTCCAGCCTTCTCCATAGCTTCCTTACCCGATAATATTTTGCCTTCATATTCCGCATAGCCTTCTCCGATTAAAGGTAATACCATATGTGCAAGTGGTGCTAAATCTCCTGATGCTCCTAGAGATCCCTTTTCTGGTATACAAGGGTGAACTTTGCTATTTAACATAGCTAAAAGTCCTTCCAAAGTTTCAATAGAAATCCCTGAATATCCTTTGCTTAAAGCATTAATTCTTAAAAGCATTATAGCTCTTACTATTTCTTTAGAAAGAAAATCTCCAAAGCCACATGCATGAGATAAAATTAAATTCTTTTGCAAAGTTTTACAATCCTCATTATTTATAGCAACATCTGCAAATTTTCCAAATCCCGTTGTAACACCATAAATAGTTTTTTGATTCTCTACAATATCATCAATTATTTTTCTGGATTTTTTTATTCTTTCTTTTGCCTCATCTTTTATGATAACCTGTGCATTATTATAAGCCACTTCTATAACCTGGTCTAATGTTAGGGAATTGCCATCAATAAAAATTTTTTTCATAATAACCTCCAATAAATTTATATTACAATTAAATAAAGTGTGAAATTTCTGAAATGTATTTATATCTCTAATAAAATAAACTTATTATAATATTCTGTAATCAGCCCTAAATTCCTGCCATTATTCTTCAATTCAATTGTCTGAATTTATTTAACTCTCTATCAATTTAAGACACTAACGTAAAAAAATAAGAACCCTATTGCAGTTCCTATTTTTATGTAAATTATTTTTTAAAATTCATATTGTTACTCTTTAAACAACTCAATAAGTTCATTATACAGCTGTTCAATTATTTTATCCCAATCAAACTTTTCCATGGAAAGTTCCCTTGTAATTAAGCTTTCTTCTTTAAGATTTTCAGCATTCATATAATGTTGAAAACAGTTTGTTAATCCTTCTTTATCGTCTATTGGAACTACTGCCCCATTTCCTCTTGATACTAACTCCCTAGCTATGCCAACATCAGTAGACACTATTACATCACCTAAGGCTCCTGCTTCTAAAAAGCTGAATCCAAAACTTTCAAATTCTGAGGTTAGTGAAAAAATCTTTGCTTTTTTATACTCCTCAAATAACTCTCTTCTATCTTCTATATTCCCCTTAAAAATTACCTTGTCTTTTAGTTCAGGATATGTTTTGTAAAACTTTTCTATATAATCATAAAAGTCTTCTTCAATAGGACCAATTAAGTGCAACTTCCATGGTAAATTTTCTATATTTTCTACAGAAGCAAATGCTTCCATAAGCATCTCTGTACGTTTTTCCTTTGCTCCTATCCTGGCTACATTTAATATTATATTTTCTTTAGCATCATAGTCATAACTAATCTTTATATCCTCTAAATAATTATAATCCAATCCATTAGGTACTTTTATAAGCTTGTCGTTTAAATAAGGAGCTACTTTTAGTAGTTCATCATATAAAAGCTCCTGTTCTAAGCTTACAATATCTATCTTGCAAAAAAATCTCTTAAGAAAATTCCTTGATATTTTGTTTAAACCCTTTATTCTTTCTGGTAGTTTATAGCTACAATCTAATTTCAAATATATTTTTCCTTTTTTATTCCGTAGCTTATACATATATGTGTATACTACAGAGCTTAAGGTAACATGAAATATTTGGAGTACATCTATATTCTTTGCATTACTAAATATATAGATTCCTCCATCTAATGTATAGCTATGAAATATCTTTTTTATAAAATCTATTTTTAAGCCCTTTACTTCCTTATTCAAATATGGATATTCACCATTTTCATAGGTGGCCACCCATGAATTGATTCCATATTTTTTGTAAAGCTTATAAGGAATCATACCCATATCCTTTACAAGATTTACATTAGCTGTCTTTAAATACTCCATGCAATAATTCATACTAAATTACCATCCAATCACTTTTTATTTCTATACTTAAAAACCAATGGAAATATCTTAAAATCATCTATAAATACCCTCTTGAACATTCTTTTTGGTTCCTTTACAAACCTATAAAATCCTTCAAGTCCAGATTTTTGCATCCATTTAGGTGCCCTTTTCACATTTCCTGCCTCAAAATCTATTGCAGCACCAATGCCTAAAGATATAGGAACTTTTAATTGTTCCTTATATTTGTGTATAAATTTTTCTTGTTTAGGAGCTCCTAGACCTACAAAAAGTATGTGTGGATTAGCATTATTCACAATATCTACTACTTTTTCCACCTCATTATTATCCTTTTCAAAACCATAAGGTGGAGAATAAGTTCCAACTACTTGAAGTCCAGGGCACTTATTTTTTAAGTTTTCTGCAGCTTTTGCCGCTACTCCCTCAGCTGCACCTAATATGAAAACCTTATATTGATTTTCAACGGCCATTGCACAGATTAAAGGAAATATATCTGACCCTGACACCTTTTCTTTAATGGGAGTTTTGTATAATTTAGATATCCAAATCAATGGCATTCCATCAGTAAGAATTAAGTCCGCATCTTTATATACCTTTTGAAATTCTAGATCTTTTTCTAAGGTTACTATGTGTGCAACATTAGGTGTAACCACATAATGATATCCTGGTGCTTCTATAAGGTTTTTCACTTCATTTATAGCTTCTTCCATATTTACATTATCAATCTCAATATTTAAAAAATTCATTCTTTTTTCATTCATGACACATCACCTTTAAATTACATTTTTATAATTATTCCTCTTTGGATTATATCATAAGATTTTTCTGCCTTCAAACCTTGTTAAATTATAAATTAGAAAAACACCGTTAAATTTCATAAAGGAAATTTAACAGTGTTAAATATTTCTCTTAAAACTTAAACCTATTCTTCGCTTGATATTCTTTCATAAAGTTCTTTAAATTCCTCTTTGTGCCTAACCTTTAGCAGATACCTCATAAAGTCTTCTCTTAAATCTTCTCTTTTTAATGCTTGCTCTACACTAGCCTCTAGAAAGCCTAACTTATCTCCTACGTCATACCTTCTGCCTTGAAAATTGTAAGCATACATGGCTTCATGATTTATCAATTGTTTCAAAGCATCAGTAAGCTGTATCTCTCCATTTTTCCCTGGGGCAGTATTCTCTAAGATTTCAAATATTTTTGGAGTTATTATGTACCTTCCTAGTATAGCTATATTGGAAGGGGCTTCTTCTGATTTTGGTTTTTCTANNTTTATATATTCTGTCTTCTATATGAAGTCCTTTTACTATGCCATATTTGGATACTTCACTCATAGCTACATCTTGAACTCCTAAAACTGTAGTTTTAAACTCGTCATAGCAATCTATTAGCTGCTTAAGACATGGAATCTGGCTATCAACCACATCATCTCCTAGCATTACAGCAAAGGGTTCATTACCAACAAAGGTTTTAGCACAATAAATGGCATGACCCAATCCCTTAGGTTCTTTCTGTCTTATATAATGTATATTTACCATGTTGCTAATTTGTCTAACCATATCTAGGAGCTCTTTTTTTCCACTGTTTTCAAGTTCTTGCTCTAACTCTACGGACTTATCAAAATGATCCTCTATGGCTCTTTTATTTCTTCCCGTTATTATAAGAATTTCTTCTATTCCAGAAGCAACTGCTTCTTCTATGATATATTGTATAGTAGGCTTATCCACTATGGGAAGCATCTCTTTAGGTTGAGCCTTTGTAGCTGGTAAAAACCTTGTACCCAATCCCGCTGCTGGTATAATAGCCTTTTTTACTATCATTTATATTTCTCCTTTCAATTTTTCTTTTTAAAAAAATCAAAGAAGGACTTCTTTTCATTTTTTAATATAGGTAAACAATCTATGTCCTTATTTAGAATAATATTTTCCTCATTATCCTCAATCCATCTAAATAGTTCATTATTAATCTTTTTTATCCTGCTTCTTCCCTCTAAAATATTAGTTGTTCTTTTATTATCATTGTGTCCATCACTACCAATCATATGTACTAAATTCCTTTTCACCAATTTTTCAGCACATTCCTTTACCGTTGAACCAAACATTCCTGTTAGACTTCCTGAATTAGTCTGAGCTAATGCTCCCTGTTCTATTAAGTTTTCTAATAAATCTTGATTCTTTATTATAGCTCTATTTCTTTCTGGGTGAGCTAGTATTGGAACTATTCCTTCAAGCCTTAAATCATAAAAAACTTGTTCAGTATACATAGGAAAATCATTTAGAGGTAATTCAACTAACATATACTTAGTATCATTTATAGTCCATATCTTACCGCCTCTATATAAGCTTCTTAGTTCTGTGTTTATATATACCTCCATGGCTGGTACAATCTCAATATCTTTTATTTTCTCCTTTATATTAGACATTTTTTTTTCATACTCTTCTCTAGAGTATTCTAATTCCCCATATATAAAATGAGAACTAGCAGCTATATGTTTTACCCCTTGGTTTTTAGAATTCATCAGCATTCTTGTAGCCATATCAACGCTTTTAGCACCATCATCTGTATCAGGAACAATATGACTATGAAAATCTACAATTCTATTATTATCTTTACTCATAATATTCTCCATAATACTTTCCATAATATCCTGATGAAGTTCTAGGAACTTTATTCAATACTACGCCTATTAAATTTCCTCCAGATTTTACTATAAGGTCTTTGGCCTTTATTATAGCTTCTTTTTCTGTTTTACCATAACAAGTTAAAAGCATAGTTCCACTGCACATTCTAGATAGTATCTGTGCATCTGTTACTGCTATAACTGGTGGAGCATCTATTAATATAATATCAAATATACCTTCTAATTCTCTTAATAATCTTTCCATCCTTTTACTATTCAACAATTCTGCGGGATTAGGTGGAACAGGCCCACTGGTTATAGCATATAAGTTGCTGATTTTAGTTTCTATTATACACTCATCAAGCTTTTTTTCTTGTATCAAAATATTAGTCATACCAATATTGTTAGGTAGTCCTAATTTTTTATAAAGAGTAGGTTTTCTTAAATCGCAATCTAAAATCAAAACCCTCTTGCCATTTTGAGCCATAGTAATGGCTAGATTAGTAATAACAGTGCTTTTTCCTTCTCCTGGTCCTGAAGAAGTTATAATTAAAGATTTCNNATCTATAGTAGAAAATTGAAGGTTAGTTCTTAAAGTTCTAAAAGCCTCTGCTGCTGGAGACTTAGGCTCATTGAAAGTTACCATTTCTTTCAACATTATTCTTCCCCCCCAACTACAGGTATAATTCCTATTACAGGTGTACCTATCAATTTTTCAAGTTCTTCTTCATCTTTTATTGTATTATCTAAATACTCAACTAAAAATACAATACATATAGAAATCATAAGTCCAAGGAAAAATCCAATAGCCATATTAAGCTTTGGTTTAGGACTGTCTGGCTTTTCAGGTAATAATGCTTCATCTAAAATTTGAACATTATCTGTTTTCTTAACTTCTTTACTAACATCCTTTAGTGACTTAGCCATTTGATTTGCAATTAATACTGCCTCATTATTATCCTTAGATTTAACTGTAATAGTTAAAAACTCAGTATCTCCCTTAGGTGTTACTGTTATCATTTGTAAAACATCTTCCTCTGATTTATTTAAATTAAGTGATTTTATAACATCCGTAGCTACTGTCCTAGATTTTGCGAATTCGCTATAGGTTTTAACCATTTGTTTATACATCATTATGTCATTATAATTTTGAGATACCTTATTGTCATCAGACATGGGTTTCCCTATAATTACAGAGATATCAGCCTTATATACAGGTTTTATCAAAAAATAACTTACCACTCCACTAATTAATGTAGCCAGTAAAGTTATTATTATTATTATTTTCTTTCTTTTTGATATCACATTAAAACATTGTCTTAAATCCATTGTAATCCCCCTATTTAACACCTTAGTTTCTTTTTAAAGTTTTCTTAATCTCTATCAAAATTTCATCCTCTTTGTCTATCGTTTCCCCTTTTTCTATACATGCTTGTGCTTCTTTAATTTTATTAAGTTTTAAATAGCACATAGCTAAATTTGTACAAATTCCAATTTCATTTGTAACCTGAAATGCTTTATTAAAGTATTTTATTGCATTATCATAATCCTCTAAAGACGCATAATTTAATCCTAATTCATTTATTATTTCTACTATATCCTCATCTAAAGCTAAAGCCTCATTTAAATAATATATTGCTTTTTCATAATTCTCCAACAATCTATATGCTATTGCTATATGGTAATGTAGTAGCGCATTGCTTTCATCTATATCTATCAATGGAATTAAAAGCTCCAATGCTTTTTTAGGATCTTCATATAACATATCCTTAGCATTTTTATAATCACAAGAGTTTTTTAGCCATTGATTAAATTCCAATATTTCACTACTTTTTTCTCCACCTCTATTAAAGTACTCCTGCAATGATATCAGTGCTCTTTCATACTCTTCATCATCTCTATAAACCAATGATTCATAAAAATGTGGAATAGGACTAATACTCTCCATTTTCAATTTCTCAATGAGCTCTAACTCTTCATCTCTAAAACACTGTTGCTTGGCTCTCAACTCTTCTAGTAAAATCAATGCTTTTTCAAAAATCTCCTCGTCAAATTCTAATTTCATTAGTGCCTTTATAGTAATATAAGCATCCTCCAACATATTTTTTTTTACCAGAGTTGCTATCTTCTCCTTAATATAATTAAATGCATCAGGAATATTGCACAAAATTTTTATATAGATATCATTATATTTAAACTTTGAATCACAACCCAAAATTAGCACCATACCATCTATAAATTGAGACATAGGTATATTGCCAATTTTGTTTTCATTATTTATGTTGTTAGATATATAGGCAGCATCTATAGGAATAAATACTCCTTCTTCACAATTTAACTTTGTTTTTAAAAGCTTTTCAAGTTCATTAGACTTTACTTCCAAGAAAATCAACTTAGAAAGCTTTTCACTGAAGTTCATATAAACACCCTTTCGCAAACCATCCTTGCTATTGCTAGCAAGGATGGTTTCATCATTATTTTAAAGCCTCATTTATTATATCCATCACATTATTCTTAAATTCTATCATCTTATGTTGACTATGTTCCATACTCTCCCCTACTACAGACAAATAAATCTTCATCTTAGGCTCAGTTCCTGAAGGTCTTACTACAAACCAAGAATCATCTTCTAATACAAACTTTAACACATTAGATTTAGGAAGATTTAGTATTTGTTCTTCAAAAGAGATTAAATTTTTCTCTAATCCCAATCTATAGTCTAGTTTCTTTGCTATCTTAATTCCATTAATTTTAGCTTTCATGGAGTGTCTTAAATTCTCTATGCATAAAGATATTTTCTCTTGACCATCTTTCCCTTTAAGCTCTATAGAAACTAGTTCTTCCTTAAAGTATCCATATTTATCATATATGTCCATCAACGCGTCATATAGATTCATTTCTTTAGATTTATAGTATAAGGCCATTTCACATATCATAGCAGCAGCATTGACTGCGTCCTTATCTCTAACATAAGTACCACATAAATATCCGTAACTTTCTTCAAATCCAAATATAAATGTCTTATCGTTTTTTTCTTGAAATTCTTTAATCTTTTCACCTATATATTTAAATCCAGTAAGGACATCCATAGTTTCTACATTAAAATCTTCTCCGATTTTATTTATTGCCTCTGTGGTTACTATGGTCTTTATTACAGTTCCATTTTTAGGTAATTTATTCTTTTCCTTCATAGAACTTAATATATAATGAGTTAATAATATTCCAGTTTCGTTGCCAGTGAGGACTTTAAATTGTCCTTTTTTATCTTTTACCACTACTCCTATTCTGTCACAGTCAGGGTCCGTTCCAAATATTATATCTGGATTAATTTTTTCAGCCATGTTTAAGGCTAACTGAAACACCCTAGTATCCTCTGGGTTTGGATATGGAGCACTTGGAAAATTGCCATCCGGCGCTTCTTGTTCCTTAACTACAAATACATTATCATATCCTAGCTCCTTAAGAGTTCTTCTTACTGGAAGATTTCCACTTCCATGAATAGGTGTGTATATAATTTTTAATTCTTTAGCTTTATCTAAAATCAAATCCTTTCTTATTGATAAAGACTTAATACTTTCTATATATTCTTTATCAATATCTTCTCCTATATAAACTAACTTTTTCTTGGTTAACGCTTCTTTTTTTGATATAGTTTGTATTTTACTGAAATCATCTATTTTATCTATACATTCTAAAATTTCCTTAGCTTTTTTATCAGTAACTTGTCCACCATCCTCGCCATAAACCTTATATCCATTATACTCCTTAGGGTTATGGGATGCAGTTATTACTATTCCACCACTGCAGTTTAGATTTCTTACAGCATAGGATAGCATTGGTGTAGGTCTTAAGGAGTCATAAACATAAGTTTTTATATCATTTCCACTTAAAGTAAGTGCTGTAGCCATGGCAAATTCTTTAGACATGTTTCTAGAATCATAAGCTATTGCTACAGATGGATTCTTATAATTAGTTTTTAAGAAGTCTGCTAATCCTTGAGTTACCTTGCTTACAGTATATATATTCATTCTATTGGTCCCAGCACCTATTATTCCTCTTAATCCGCCGGTTCCAAACTCTAAATCCTTATAAAATCTATCCTCAATTTCTTTATCATCTTTTATTTTATTTAACTCTAATTTTGTGTTTTCATCTATATAAGATGAAGTTAACCATTTTTCATATTTGCTTAAATATGTCATCGCAATCTACATCCTCCTAGTATAATAATAACAATTTTATTATACTACGTTTTACTGTTTTATCCAACCTTTTTTCAATTCTCAACATACTTCATAATGGGAAATATGTATGTAGGAGAAGCTACACTCCTCCTAGATTAAATTATTCAACAATCTTTTCCTTATCATCGCTATCATCAAATTCCTCTTTTTTATTATAATTTATAGAGGCTATTATAGTACTTGGATCTTCTAAAAAGTCCATATATTCTCCAAATTCTACATCTGCTATTCTTATAGCGTTACCTATTAGCCTATCATTTAAGTTAATATTTATAAATTTAGGTATATTATCGCTAGAACATCTCACTTTAACCTTATCTTTTTGCTTTTGTATTATTGCTCCTCTTTTATTAATTAATTCCTCATTAGAAAACTTAACTGGGACTTCTGTCTGAATTATTTTATCCTTATCTATACTTTCTAAATCTACGTGCAATATTCTGTGATTAACAGGTTCTCTCTGAATCTGTTTAATTAAAGCTTTTTGATTTTTACCTTCAAAAGATATATCTATTACACCAAATTCTCCATTATCTGAAACTTCTTTATTAAAATCTAATTCTCCAACTTCAAAGAGAAAATTTTTTCCTAGGGAACTATATAATACCCCTGGGATTTTTCCTTGTCTCCTAATTTNNTGTGGTTACATTTTTTTTGTCTTTCATATACATTTATAATTTCCATTTTTTATCCCTCCTTTTTCTTATTGTTACCAATTTTTTTATTATTATTCTAAAAAATTTTAATTTTTGTATCTATTGCATTTAGAGGTACAATAACTTATAATATTATTGTTTTTCATGGAAATTTATTTTGATAATTTACTATGATTTTATGTGTTTTTATATGATAAAATTTTATAGTAATTATGATTGAAGTAAATTTTATTAAATATTAGAAAGTAGGTGCTTATTGAGGTGTATAAATTAAATCAAAATGAGACTCCATTATTTGATGCCTTAATGGAATATGTTGATAGAGAAACTATCCCTTTTCATGTGCCTGGTCATAAAAAAGGTGTAGGTATGGATTTGGAGTTCAAAAAATTTATAGGGGAAAACCCTTTTAAAATTGATGTCACAGTATTTAAGCTAGTAGATAGTTTACATCATCCCACAGGGCCAATAAAAAAGGCCCAGGCTTTGGCAGCAGATGCCTATGGTTCTGATGCAGCTTTTTTTTGCATCCACGGTACTTCAGGTGCAATACAAGCTATGATAATGTCTGCTGTAAATGAAGGAGATACTATCCTTATTCCTAGAAATGTACATAAATCTGTTACTGCTGGGATAATATTAAGTGGTGCTAAACCTATATATATGCAACCTGAATTAGATAGAAAATTAGGTATTGCTCATGGAATTACTGCTGATACTGTTGAAAACACCTTAAAAGAGCATCCAGAAGCAAAAGCTGTATTGATTATAAATCCTACTTATTATGGAGTTGCTGCTGATATTAAGACCATAGCTGAAATCGTTCATAAACATAATATACCTTTAATTGTAGATGAAGCTCACGGTCCTCATCTTGGATTTAATGAAAAACTTCCTATGTCTGCTATAGAGGCAGGAGCTGATATATGTGCTCAAAGTACTCATAAGATTATAGGTGCTTTAACTCAATGTTCCCTTTTGCAAGTTAAATCTAAGCATATAGATATAAATAGAGTTCAACAGGTACTAAGTCTTTTACAAACCACCTCACCTTCCTATATACTTATGGCATCTTTAGATTGTGCTAGACGTCAAATTGCATTGAATGGTGAAGAGTTGCTAAACAAAGCTATAGATTTAGCTAATTATGTAAGAGAAGAGATAAATAAAATTCCTGGATTTTATTGTTTTGGAGAAGAAATTTTAAACAATCCTGGTGTTTTTGCTTTAGACCCAACTAAAATAACCATAACTTGTAGAGACTTAGGCATAACAGGTTATGACTTAGATATGATATTATCAAATAAATATCATATTCAAATGGAACTTTCTGACTTATATAATGTATTAGCAGTAGGTTCCTTTGGTGATACTAAAGAAGCCATGGATAAGCTTATTGAAGCTTTAAAAGAAATCAGTGACGAATATATGGGAAAATCAGATAAGAAGCCTGATTTTTTAGATATACCTCCTATTCCAGAGCTAAAGATATTGCCTAGAATGGCCTTTAATAGTGATAAAGTATCATTGCCTTTAGCTAATAGTGTAGGAAAAATTAGTGGTGAATTTTTGATGGCATATCCACCAGGAATTCCTGTGCTATGCCCTGGTGAAATCATAACTGAGGACATAATAAATTATGTAGAAGAATTAAAAGCTGTTGGATTATATGTTCAAGGCACAGAAGATCCAAAGGTTGAAAATATAAAAGTTGTAAAATAATTCATTAATTAAGAGGTAGAATTCCTAATGGAATTCTACCTCTTAATTTTTTAGGCATTAAATCCTAACTTTATTGCCTCTTTATTTAATTCAAATGCTTTAGCTGGTACATTAGATTTTAATATTTCTTCCCAATTTATATCCATTAAGTCTAAGGCTTTTATTAAGGCTCCTAATAGCACTACATTTTGAGCTTTTATATTTCCTAACTTTTCTGCAATATCTGCTGCATTTATTATTAGAGCTTTTTCTACAGATGCCTTAAGTTTTTCATTTACATTTTCAGGGTACTTTTCATCACCTATCAAAACTGTTATAGGATGTATTTCATAGTCATTTACTACCAAAGATCCACCCTTCTTTAAATAAGGAATCCATCTAGCAGCTTCACTTTTTTCAAAAGCTACTATAACATCAGCTGTTCCTTTTTCAATCAATGGTGAATTTACTTTTTCTCCAAACCTTACTTGAGTTGTAACACTACCACCTCTTTGAGCCATTCCATGAACCTCTGACATCTTTACATCATATCCAGACTTCAAAAGTCCTTCTGTTAATATCTTAGATGCTAAAATAGTACCTTGTCCACCTACTCCAACAAATAATATACTTTTAGTTTCTTTCATGATTATTCACCCACCTTTTCTATTGCTCCAAATTTACATGTTTGTTTGCATATTTCACATCCATTACACATATTTTTATCAATAGATACTACTCCATCCTTAAAGTTAAGAGCAGGGCAACCTGTTTTTAAGCAAGCCTTACATCTCTTACACTTTTCAGAGTCAATTTTACATTTTAAGTTAGCTCTCTTTTTTATTACATCTTTTATTAAAGCACATGGTTGCTTAGTTATTATTACAAATGGTTCAGTACTATTATACGCTTCTTTAACGGCTGCTTCAGTTTCTGCTAGTTTATATGGATCCACTACTCTTAAGTTTTCCTTCTTTACTCCTAGAGATAACACTAAAGTCTCAATATCTATCATTGGAGCTACTTTTTCTTGTAAAGTCTTTCCTGTTCCTGGATTTTGCTGATGGCCTGTCATTCCAGTAATTCTGTTGTCTAATATACATGTTACAATTGGAATATTATTGTATATAGAATTTATTAATCCTGTTATTCCTGAATGGAAGAAAGTTGAATCTCCTATAAATGCAAATACCTTTGATTTTTTATCTTTATCAGCTAAACTTCTAGCCTTCTCTATTCCAAGTCCTCCTGATACTGAGGCTCCCATACATATAACAGTGTCTGTTACGCTTAAAGGTGGCATCATCCCTAATGTATAACATCCTATGTCTCCTGCTGCTATAACGTTTTTAAGCTTAGATACTGCATAGTATATTCCTCTATGTGGACATCCTGGGCAAAGTACTGGTGGCCTTGAAGGTGCAATTACATCTGTAGAATATGTTATTTCCTTTTCTTCACCTAATAACGCTTTTCTTATTATTTCCGGATTTAACTCTCCACAATTGGTTATTTTTTCTCTTCCAATACATGGTATTCCCATAACCTTAACTGTATTTTCTATATAAGGCTCATTTTCCTCTATTATAAACAGTTTGTCTACTTTCTCACTAAAATCTTTTATCATTTCATCTGGAAGAGGATAACTCATTCCTATTTTTAAATATGAAGCACTTTCTCCAAATACTTCCTTTGCATATTGGTAACTTATACCACTTGTTATTATACCAATCTTATTACTATTCATTTCAACTCTATTTAAAGAGCAACTATTGGAGTATTTTCTTAAAGCCTCTAACCTTTCTTCTACTTCGTAATGTTTTGATCTTGCATTAGCAGGTATCATTACATATTTTTTAGTATTTTTTTCATAAGGTTTTATTTCGACTTTTTTTCTTTCTCCCAATTCAACTATACTCTTTGAGTGAGATACTCTAGTAGTACTTCTAAAAAGAACAACTGTATCAAATTTTTCACTTATTTCATAAGCTTCTATCATAAAATCCTTACACTCTTGTGAATCTGAAGGTTCTACCATAGCTATTTTAGCATGAGGTGCATAAAACCTATTGTCTTGCTCATTTTGTGAAGAGTGCATACCAGGATCATCAGCTGTAACTACTACAAATCCTCCGTTAACTCCTTCATAGGCCATTGTAAACAATGGATCTGCGGCCACATTTAATCCAACATGCTTCATAGTTGTCAAGGTTCTTGCTCCTCCTATAGAAGCTCCAGAGGCAACTTCAAAGCCAACTTTTTCATTTGGTGCCCATTCAGCATATACTTCATCATATAGAGCAAAATTTTCTAGAATTTCTGTACTTGGAGTACCTGGATAAGCAGATGCTATAGCACATCCTGCCTCGTAAGCTCCCCTAGCTATAGCTTCATTTCCTGACATTATCTTTTTCATTTTCTTAACCCCCTCATTTTTTTATATTATAGCACCTAAGGCGATAGAATATAGTTTTGATTTAGCTGTATCTGCACGTGATACTAAAACTACAGGACATTTAGCCCCCATAATTACACCTGCATTTTCGCCCTGTGCGAAATAACTTAAAGATTTTCCCAAAAGATTCCCTGCCTCAATATTAGGCACAAGCAGTATATCAGCATCACCAGCTACTTCACTTTCTATGCCCTTGTGATGAGCTGCCTCTTTTGATATGGCATTGTCCAAGGCTAAAGGACCATCTATTGTGCAGCCCTTTATCTGACCTCTTTTATTCATTTGTGTTAATGCTGCTGCGTCCATGGTAGCCACCATAGCTGGATTAATTACCTCTACTGCACAAAGAGGGGCTACCTTAGGATTATCAATTCCCATACCATGAGCAACTTTTACTGCATTTTCAATTATACCTATTTTATCCTTAAGTTCAGGATATGTAACCATACCTCCGTCAGTTAAGAATATCAATTTATGATAAGTTGGAACTTGATATATCATAACATGAGATAATAAACCATTTCCTCTTAGTCCCGCTTCCTTATTTAATACAGCCCTAAGTAAATCAGAAGTGTTTAACATTCCCTTCATTATATATTGGGCTTTTCCTAAAGTAACCTGTTCTACAGCCTTTGCTGCAGCCTTTAATATGTCCTTCTCATCTATGATTTCCATAGGTGTCAAATCTATAGCCTCTTCTTTAGCTATAGATTCAATTTTAGTCTTATCACCAACTAAAATTCCATTTATTATTCCTTGATTAACAGCCTCGCTTACTGCTGTTAGTACTTCCTTATCCTGAGCTACTGCCACAGATAAAGTTTTCTTTTCTTTATTTTTAGCTAAAATTAATAATTCATCTAATGACTTTACCATAAAATTCCCCTTTTCTAACTATATTTATTATTTCAAGATAATTCACACAATATTTTCTTAATTTTAAGTATAATCCATAGAAAAACCTTGTCAATTCAATCTGCTAAAGCAAATTTCATAACATTAATTTTCAATAAAGTTAAAACTATAATAAATATAGCAATTTATAAAATTTATTATTATATAATTGATACATAAATTTAAATTCACTTTAAACTTTATTAAATGTTAATTTTATTCTTTTCAAATTAAAAAACAAGGAAAAATCCTTGTCTTTTAATTTGAAATTATTTATCATAATTATATATTATCCTCTGACTCACATTTTCAACATCTTTAACTCCTGTTAATATCATAGCTGCCTTTAAATCATTATATACATTATTTATATAACTATTAACACCATCACTTTTTCCTCCAAAAGATGCTGATACAAAAGGTCTTCCTATAAGAACTCCGTCAGCGCCTAAGGCTAACATTTTTAATACATCTACTCCCGTTCTTATACCTCCATCTGCTAATACTTTAACCTTTCCTTTTACGGAATTTGCTATTCTAGGCAATACTTCTGCCACTCCAGGAGTCTGATCTAAAACACGCCCACCATGGTTAGAAACTACTATTGCCTGAACCCCTGCTTCTACTGCTAGCTTTGCTTCATCCTCTGTCATTATTCCTTTCAAAATAAATGGAAGCTTTGTGCTTTTTACTATTTCTTTTATATCTTCAACAGTTTTAGGATATACAGGCTTTCCATGTAGTGCTAAAGTTATTAGTCCACATGCGTCTATATCCATGCCTACAGCATAGGCCCCTGAATCTTCAGCTAACTTAATTTTTTCTATTACATTTTTATTTTCCCATGGTTTTATAAAAGCAATACCTTGTCCATTATACTTATTTAGCACCTTAAGATTTGTAGTTAAAAACGAGTCTACTGCTGTATCTCCAACCATAGGAACTATGCCACCTTTAATACATCCATCAATTACCCATTCTATGTATTCTTCCTCTGAAAATTTTCCTCCCATATTTAATGTTGTGCCGCTTACTGGAGCTGCAAATACAGGCATTTTCATTTCTCTTCCAAATAGATTACATGAAAGTTTTGGTTCTTTCACATCATGTATAACTCTCATATTTAGTTTGTACTTATTTAAAGCCTCAGAATTAGATATAAATGAAGACCCAGTACCTTTTCCACCCATTCCAGGAACTTCCCCAGCGCAAGCTTTTCCATTGCACTCCTTACAAACTCTACAGCTTCCGTTCAAATTTTCCTTAGCATCTTTTAACACTTCTTTGTACTCCATAACTTTCCTCCTATATTTACATATTATAATAAAGATTTTATTCTTTATTTCTCTTATCCCCTATATAAATTTCATATTTGCTGTTAAATTCATCTTCGGTTATCACTGCATAATTGTTTTGTAAAAGCAATTCCGCAGTAACACCATTTCCTGTTACTTTGTTATTGTTAAAACTACCATCATATATTTGACCCTTTCCACAAGAGGGACTATTTGCTTTTAAAACTATGACTTCAGGATTTATTGCTTGTACAATTTTTAATACTTTATAAGCTCCATCTATAAATTCAGTGGTTGAGTCCTCATTGTTCTTAGATATAACTTTGCCATGGCCTTTTAGCACTTCCTTACCACCCTGTCCACCTTGTATCTCATAAGGAGGTCTAGGAGTATTTAAACCTCCTAAGACCTCGGGACATACAGCTATAGCTTTACCTTCTTTAACCAATTCATAAATCTTTTCATTAAAATTATTTTTACCGCTGTATTTGCAATTTATCCCACATAAACATGCGCTTACTACTATCATTATATTCCTTCTCTCTACCTTTTATCTAGTGTGTACTTATTGTAACACCATATCCTCTTTAGTTTGAAAACAATAGTAATTGCACCTAGATAAGTTCAATAAATATTCAGTTAGAGTTTAAATTTCATCTTAAACTAAGTTTTACTTCATATAAAAAACATTATTATTTCAGTTGTACTATAGTAACTCCATTTCCACCTTCACCATATTCTCCTAATCTATAAGTTTTTACATGGGTATGATTTTTTAGCATATCTGTAATAGCTTTTCTTAAAGTTCCAGTTCCTTTACCATGAATTACTGATATTTCTCCTAGTCCTGCTAAATAAGCTTCATCTAAATACTTGTCAACAGCATATTCTGCTTCCTGACAATCCATTCCTCTAAGGTCTATAGAAGAGTTTACAGATTTCATATTAAGATTTACTTCTTTTTTAGTCCTTCTTCTAACTTTCTTATCTTTGGAGCTTTCATCTATCTTTCTTAAATCTTCAACCTTAACATTTATTTTCATAATACCTGCTTGAACTTGAACTTCACCTTTATTATCTGGTAAAGACAACACTGTTACCTTTTGATTAAGGGATGGCAACATTACATCCATTCCTAACTCTATTGCTTCTATTTTTTCACCTTTATCTGAAGAAAATAAATCTATTTTTTCCTGGTGACTCTCTAGCTTATCCTTTAGTTTTTTTCTTTCTTTCTCCAAAAGCCCTCTAGCCTCTGAAGAGTATCCTAACTTCTCAAGTTCTCTCATATCCTTTAATATTTTATCTGCCTCTTCCTTAGCCCCTTTGAGAACCATCCTTGATTCTCTTCTTGCTTCTTGGAATTCTTTTTCTCTTATTTTTTCAATGGCTTTAATTTTTTTCTCATAATCCTCTTTTAGTTTCTCCACATCATCTTTAAGGACTTCAGCTATTCTTGCATCTCTTTCAGCTTTCATACTTTTATTTTGAAGGTTTTCAATTACATCTTCAAATTTTAATGAGTCCTTTGCTATAAGACCTTTAGCTTCTTCTATCACATCTTCCAAAAGACCTAATCTCTTAGAAATTTCAAAAGCATTAGATTTTCCTGGTATTCCTATTAGTAATCTGTAAGTTGGTTTAAGAGTTTCCACATCAAACTCTACAGATGCATTTTCTACTCCATTAGTTTTTAATCCGTAAATTTTTAATTCACTATAATGGGTAGTTGCTATAATTTTCGCTTTTCTCTCTCTTAGATACTCTAATATAGCTATTGCTAATGCTGCACCTTCTGTTGGGTCTGTTCCTGCACCAAGCTCATCAAACAGCACTAATGAATTTTTGTCTGCCTTTTCTATTATGTTTACAATGTTAGTCATATGGGAAGAAAAGGTAGATAAACTTTGTTCTATACTTTGTTCATCTCCAATATCAGCAAAAATCTCTCTATAAAAAGCTATAGATGAGTTATGTCTAACTGGAATCAATATCCCACTTAAAGCCATAAGGTGAATAAGCCCTACAGTCTTTAATGTTACAGTTTTCCCCCCTGTGTTGGGACCAGTTATAACTATTGAAGTAAAATCTTTTCCTAAATATATATTTGAAGCTACAACTATATCCTTATTTATTAAAGGGTGTTTTCCTTCTATAATATCAAAGCTTCCATCTTCATTTATAGCTGGACAGATTGCATCTATGGCTACTCCATATTTTGCCTTTGCAAAAATAAAATCTAATTGCCATACTATGTTTCCATTATTCTTAACTATGTCGATATTTTCATATACCCTTGCAGATAGCTCAGCTAGTATTCTCTCTATTTCCGCTTTTTCTTTTAGCATAAGTTCTTTTATTTCATTATTAAGATTTACTAAAGCCATAGGCTCTACAAATAAGGTAGCTCCTGATGAACTTTGGTCATGAATAAGTCCATCCACAGATCCTTTAAAATCTGATTTTATTGGAACTACATATCGATCTCCTCTTATAGTATATAAATTTTCTTGAAGATATTTTGAATTATTTCTTATAAAATCATTTACTCTATCCTTTATTGAGGAATTTTTTTCTTTTAAGGTTTTCCTTATGTTATATAGCTTACTACTGGCTCTATCGGATATTTCTTCTTCACTAATAATTGCATTTAAAATACTATTTTCTAAAGATTTTAGTGGAACTATTCCTTCACATAGATCTTCTAATGGTGAGAGTATTTCATTATCATCTTCCTTCACATATTCTTTAAATCGCCTAGCACACCTTAACATATTTGCAATTCTAAGCAGCGATGCAGTCATAAGGACTCCGCCTTTGCCTGCCCTATCTATTCCTTCCCTAACATCATAAACCCCTTCAAAAGGTGGAGCTCCTTTCTTAACTAAAAGATCTAGCGCATTGTCTGTTTCCTTAAGGGCCTTATTAACTTCGTATATAGAGTCATAAGGTTTTAATTGATCTACTAAAGCTTCCCCTGCCTTAGTAGCTGTATATTCCTTTATTATGTTTTTTATTTTATTAAATTCTAGAACTCTCAAAGCCTTTTCATTCATAATATCACCTCTTTATTCTACCCCTCTTTTATAGTGTCCTTTGGTATAATTCTCTTTATTAAGATTTATATTTCCTTTTAATAAATACTGAAGTACCTCCTGTGTTTTTTCATAATCTTCATCTACAAAATCTAGTCTAAAACTATTCACCCCAATTTTTTGTAGTTCTTTTATATTATCAATATTATTTATACTAACTCCATTATAAATGCTAGTTCTACAAAATTTATCATTTCTTATTATAAAATTTTCTCCTTTTCTATCCTTTAATATATAGTTGCCCTTTTCACATTGATTGTTGCAGCCATTATTACTATCCTTTCCCCCTATTATAGAGCCTACTGGACAATATTCACTAATCATAAGTTCTGGCTTACCATATACTAAATATTGGATACATTGGTTTTTAGTATTTTTCATCACTTCATTTATTTCCCTTTTATTTAACTCTATGCTTAAGTTTATCCCATCTAATATATTATAAAAGAACTCTATTCCTTGAGAATTATATATATTTAATTTATAATCTCCTATTATTTTAGTTCTTCCTTGAAAAATATTTATAATTCCTAAATTAGCTGTAGAAATTCCTTGAATATAAGGCAAGTTTTTTTCTATAATATCTACTATATAATTGAATTCCTCTTTTACTATATTAGGTATTTTCAAATAAATTTTTATTTGATCATTATTTTTTATATGCTCCTCATTTATACTGTTTCTTCCCCTTGAAAAAATGTCAAATATAACGTCTTTTATATTAGCTTCTTTTACAGCTTTCAACTGCTCCTCTGTGCTTACAGTAATCATATATGTAGGAAGGTGCTCCTTATTATAAATTTTATTTTCCACCACTTTTTTATTTTCATGTTTTATTCGCCTATATCCTTGTAAAATATAGTTTTCTATTTCTGATATAGCATCTCTTCTTAAGGCATTTAAACTGGATATAGAGATAAATCCTTCTTCATAATTAAAAAAATTTATATCTTGAAATTTAAAAGGAGTATCTCCACTTTTACTTAGAGCCTCTATTATACGTTCTTTTGTAATTGCCTTAGTTTTAGCCTTTTCTACCTTGTCACCCTTTACAAAAAATTCTTTATTCTTATATTTCACCTTTAAAGAAATTTCTTCATCTATTTTAAAATTTACTGTACACTTCAATAAGTTTTTTTTATAAAAAGCTTTGCAATCTAAGTTATAGCTACTCATGAGATCGCTATCTAATGTTTTATATAGTTCATCATGTTTTGTGTAACTTTGTGGATATAGATATACCTGTTCACCCTTTTCCCCTTTATCTACTGCTATGTTATTGTTAATTATTTTAGATACAGTGAATCCTTTATCTCCACATCTTATGCCATCTCCTATAGAAACATCTTCAGCTAGTATAATAGTTCCATCTTTTAATACCCTACCTAAGTAAATTCCCATATTTTTAGGGAAATTGTAAGACATCATATCTCTGCCCTTATTTCCATATAAATATGCTTTAGAAAATCCTTCTCTGTTAAAAAGTTGTAATAAAACCTTCTGTTCAATTTTCATAAGTGATTTTTCTTTTTTATAATAGAGATTTATAGCTTTTCTATAAGAATCTACTACTCCCGCTACATACTCAGGTCTTTTCATTCTTCCTTCAATCTTTAAAGAAGCTGTTCCGCTGTCTATAAGTTCTCCAATATTATCTATGTTGCAGATATCTTTAGGACTCAAAATATACGATTTTTTCCTAAAACTATTTTCTAAATTAATAAGTTCATAAGGCATTCTGCATGGCTGAGCACATCTACCTCTGTTTCCGCTTCTTCCTCCTATTATAGAACTCATAAGACATTGACCTGAATAACATATACACAAAGCCCCATGTATAAAAATTTCCGTTTCTATATTTAATTTTTTAGATATATACTCTATCTCCTTTAATGTTAGCTCTCTAGACAAAACTATTCTGGAAAATCCCTTATCCTTTAAAAATTTAGCTCCCTCTCCATTATGAATTGTCATTTGAGTAGAACTATGAATTTCAAAATCTTCATAATTTTCCCTTACAAATTTAGCTATTCCAAAGTCTTGTATTATTAAGGCATCTACTCCTATGGAGTATAAGAATCTAATATATTCTTTAGCCTCTTGTAATTCTTTTTCCTTTATTAAAGTATTTAAAGCTATAAATATCTTAACTCCATATATATGTGCATAATCAACAACTTCTTTTAATTCTTCATTAGTAAAATTAGATGCATAAGCTCTGGCGGAAAACTTGCTTCCTCCCATGTATATAGCATCTGCTCCTCTATTAATTGCTGCATATAAACTTTCAATAGTCCCTGCTGGTGCTAATAATTCTACTTTTTTCATTACTATTTCTCCTATGTTTTACCCTTTACTATAATATACTATTATACATTAAACTTATTTAAAATTCATCTTTATAACATTTATTCGCTATATTATGATATCCTCAATTCTAACATTTTTATGTTATGACTTTATTGATACTGTATTTAATTTTTTTAAGACAAAAACCTTAAGATTTTTATCTTAAGGTTTTTGGTTTTGTTTTTGCAACCGAATTTTGTCCCTTTTTCATCTTTACATTATCTATTTCACTATCTATAAGTTTATTTTTTGTATCTATAAGCTTATATTTATAGCTCTGTATTTCAAATTTAAATTCCTTATTTTCTTTAATAAGGTCCTCATTATTTTTTATATATTTTTTGCATTGCTGTTCTAATAATTTGCTTTGTTCTTGTTCCTTTTTTATATTTTCTTCTAATTTTTTTTGTTCCTCTTCCATTATGCTTATAACTTTATCTTTGTCATCTACCTTATCTTCCAAGGAAGATAAGCTCTTTTTTAGCCTTTCATTATAGCCCTCTAAATTAGTTATCTGCCCTTTTATAACCTCCATTTGTTTTTTAACTGCTTCTAATTCTTCGTTAGCTTTAAGCATCTCATCTACAGCATTCATGGCAACTAACATGGCTGCTGATGTTGTACTTAACTTATTATTGCTTTCAATTATGGAATTAACTTTTCTATCTACATAGCTAGCCACTTGCTTTAAATATTCTGTGGACTCCTCTCCCTTTAAGTTATAATCCATTCCATTTATCTTAACCGTTACCATATTCATCAAAACACCCTCTTAATATCCTATTATAGGAAAAATATATGCTGAAGTTACTTATATTTTAGCATATATTTTCTCCTTAGGAAACCTTCAATATGAAAAAGGTGTTATCTTAATTCTGCATTTAAAGTATACTCTAATGACTTTAATATTTTTTCATGAACTTTATTCACATCTTTATCTGTTAAAGTCTTATTATCATCCCTATATATTATATTGTAAGCCACACTCTTCTTGCCTTTTGATATTTGCTTTCCTCTATATACATCAAAAAGCTTAACTTCCTCAACAAGCTTACCTCCTTGTTTTATTATAATATTTTCTATAGTTTGAACTAGGATATCATCATTAACCAATATAGCTATATCTCGAGTAACTGCTGGAAATTTAGGTAAAGCTTTAGCTTCTTTTTTCATACTAGCTTTTTCAAAAATTATGTCCAAATTTAGCTCCGCTACATAGCAAGGTACTTCTATATCATAATTCTCTGATACTTCTGGATGAATTTCTCCTAAAATTCCTGCACACTGTCCATCAATAAATAAATTGGCAGTTTTTCCTGGGTGATAGGTAGGTAACTCTGTATGTCTTTCATATATAGGATTATCTATTCCTAACACTTCTATAATCCCTTCTATAATTCCCTTTAAATCCAGATAATCAGCATTTCCATAAAGTCCTATTGTCAAAGTATTCACTTCTTTAGGTAATTTTTGATTTTCTTTAGGTAGATATACCTTACCTATCTCAAAAAGCCTTACTATGTCGTTATTTCTAGAATAATTTCTAGATAAATTATCCATCATTGACCCTATAGTAGTAGTTCTCATTATACTATAATCTTCTCCCAATGGGTTCTTTATGGTTACCGCTGTTCTTAACATATGATCTTTAGGGATTTTTATTTTATCAAATATTTTTGGACTCACAAAGGAGTAACTTATTGATTGATTGATTCCAAGACCCAATAAGGTCTCTATGGTCTTATCTTCNNTGTTTTCTATTCTTTCCATCCTTTGTACCTATTGTAGTAGCTATAGTAATTGGTATATTATCATAACCATAAATTCTAGCCACTTCCTCTGCTATATCCTCTTTTATTCCTATATCTACTCTGAATGTAGGGATTTTTATCTTTAAAGCATCTCCCTGAATTAATGTTTTTAATTCTAAGCTGTCTAGATATTTTTTCATAGATTCTTTTTCTATATTGGTACCTAGAAAGCTATTTATCCATTTGTAATCTACTTCAATTTCGCCTTCTTCTTTTACACAATTATAAATATCTATAGTTCCTTCCATAATTTCTCCTGCATTTAGCTCCTGTACTAAATTGCAAGCTCTGTCAATGGCAACCTGAGCTAAATTAGGATCTATTTCCTTTTCATATCTAGAAGAAGCTTCTGTTCTAATTCCTAATTTTTTTGAGTTTATTCGTATATTAACTCCCTCAAAGTTAGCACTTTCAAATATAACTTCTGTTGTATCAGCCTCTATTTCAGAATTTAGTCCTCCCATTATTCCTGCTAATCCTATGGCTCTTTCACCATCTCTTATAGTAAGCATATCACTATCTAGTTCTCTTTCAATACCATCTAAAGTTACAAATTTTTCTTTATCTTTAGCCCTATCTACTATTATTGTAGATGATGATATTTGTCTTCTATCGAAGGCATGCATTGGTTGACCAATTTCTAACATTACAAAGTTAGTTATATCAACTATATTATTTATAGGC
This sequence comes from Clostridium sp. UBA5530, assembly GCA_002423705.1. Lineage (GTDB taxonomy): Bacteria > Bacillota > Clostridia > Clostridiales > Clostridiaceae > Clostridium_X. The sequence continues at coordinate 9,646 of DINW01000064.1, read as the reverse complement.
CTAACACCAGCATCCATTAATCTTTCTTGCATCCAACCTGGCGAAGGAGCTATTTTAACATTTTTTATGCCTCTAGCCATATATCTTTTACATAAATTATCTTTGATTTCTACTCTTAGCTCATCCTCAATGTTACCCTTAAATTTACACTGGAAACCCATAGGTGGAAGCTTATAGGGAATTCCAAGGGTAGCGCTAGTTTCTCTAGCCATACCTATGATGCTAAGGCAATCTGGTCTATTAGATGTTATATCAAAATCTATTGTGGCCTTATTTAAATTTAAAGCTTCCTTTATATCCTTTCCGATTTCCATGTTTTCTGGTAATATCATAAGTCCATGAACTGGTTCATCTCCTGCTATTCCTAGTTCCTCTTCTGAGCACATCATTCCATTGGATACTATTCCTCTAAGCTTACCTTTTTTTATTTTCATTCCATTAGAAAGTACTGCTCCATGTAAAGCCACAGGAACTATATCCTTTTCCTTCATATTCTTAGCTCCAGTAACAATCTGAACAAGCTCTTCATGACCAACATTGACTTGACATATAACTAATTTATCTGCATCAGGATGAGGTTCTATTTTTTCAATTCTTCCTGTAACTACATTTTGAATTTCCTCTCCACTAGTTATTATTTCTTCCATATTTGACCCCGAAAGGGTAAGTTTATCTGCTAACTCTTCTGCACCTATATCAATTTTCACATAATCTTTTAACCATTGTACTGGAATTTTCATTGTAATACCTCCTAAAATTGATTTAAAAATTTCATATCACTTTCATATAATTGTCTTATATCTTCTATTTTGTAATTTAGCATTGTTATTCTATCTACTCCAAAGCCAAAAGCAAAACCTGAATAAACTTCTGGATCTATACCACAGTTCCTTAATACTTGAGGATGAACCATTCCGCAACCTATAAATTCTATCCATCCACTGCCCTTACACACTCTACAACCCTTCCCTTCACAAACAAAACATGTTGCATCCATTTCAGCTGAAGGCTCTGTAAATGGGAAATGATGTGGTCTAAATTTGGTTTTTACATTTTCTCCGAACATTTTTTTTGCAAAAAGATCTAAAGTTCCCTTTAAATCTGCAAAGGTTATTCCTTTATCAATTACAAGGCCCTCCATTTGATAGAATATAGGGGAGTGAGTTGCATCTACATCATCGCTTCTATATACTTTTCCAGGTGATATCATCTTTATAGGTGGCTTTTGATTTTCCATAACTCTAGCCTGAACTGGAGATGTTTGTGTCCTTAATACAACTTCATCATTTATATAAAATGTATCCTGCTCACTTCTAGCTGGATGATTTTTAGGTATATTTAATGCTTCAAAATTATAATGATCTAGTTCTACCTCTGGACCTTCTTCTATAGTAAATCCCATTTCTATAAATATTTCTTTCATTTTATTTAATGTAAGCTCTAATGGATGTCTTCTACCTATAAAAGGTTTTTTCCCTGGTAAAGAAATGTCTATAACTTCATTCTGAAGTTTTATTTCCTTTTCTATATTCTTTATATTTGATATAGCACTATCCAAAGCTTCTTCAATAGCTTCTCTTACGTCATTAGCTATCTTTCCTATAATGGGTCTGTCATCTTTAGATAAAGCTCCCATTCCTCTTAATATTGAGGTAAGTTCTCCTTTTTTACCTAGATACTTAATTCTAATATCTTCTAACTCTTTAGCGGTTTTTACATCTTTTATAGCTACTAATGCACCAGCCTTTATATTGTCTAATTGTTGTTTCATTTTTACTACTCCTTTCTAATTATACACATATTGTATATCAAGTGAAACTTAGTTTNNTATCTAGGGTCGTAGCTGCTGTTACCTCTAACCTGGACAGGGTGGAGTGTTACAGCAGGTAGACATCAGATAAGTAGTAATTTGGGTAAATAAAAAAAGCCCATCCCAAAGGGACGAACTTTCCGTGGTACCACCCTAATTAATTAATAACTAAATTAATTATCTCTATTATAGGTAACGATATAACTCGCTAGGCATTACTAATATCTTCACACCTAGAACTCCGAAGTGAACTTCAACAAAACAAATTATAAGAAAACTTTCAGTCTTAGATTTTCTCTCCCTGAATAATGCAGCTTTATTTACTCTCTTCATCACTGTTATTTACAATATTCATTTATATACCATCATTAAAAGTAATGCTTCATGGCACTAAGTGAACTAAGCTTATCTATAATTTCACTTTATAGTCATTATACATAGATTGTTTTTAAAATTCAATAGTTACGATAAATTTTGTCTAACTATTTCAAACATCATTATTGCTGATGCTATAGATACGTTTAGAGACTCCGCCCCCCCGGGCATTGGTATTTTTACCTTAACATCTGCTAAATCATATATTTCCTCACTGACTCCACTGCCCTCATTACCAACGCATATAACTGTATTACCTCTCAAGTTCACATCAAAGAAATTTTCTTCACTTTGAAGAGAACTTACTATAAATATATATCCCTTTTCTTTTAGTAAAGTTACAAATTTTTCACTTTCAATTATAGGAATATGAAATATAGACCCCATTGTACTTCTTAGAACCTTCTCATTGTATATATCTGCAGTACCTTTAGTTAAAATTACTCCTTTAGCACCACTGGCATGTGCAGTTCTTATGATAGTCCCTATGTTGCCTGGATCTTGAACTTTATCTAATAAAATATAAAATCCATCTTCAATCTCCAGTTCCATATTTCTTTTATTTATAACTCCTACTATACCTTGAGGATTTTCGGTAGATGATATAGACTTTATAACATCCTCTGAAACTTTTATTGCTTCTGTATTTTGTGGTAACAAATCTATGATTTTATATATTTCCTTACTATCCCTCTCGTTAAAAAGAACATATTCAATATGCCAAGAGCCTTTTAAGGCTTCTTCAATAAGTTTCCAACCTTCTACCAAAAACTTATTGTTTCCATTTCGATATTTTTTTTCCTTTAATTTTCTCAAATCCTTTATAAAGGTGTTATTTTTACTTTCAATTATTTTCAATAGATTTACACCTCTACTTCGATATAATATTTTCTAACTTGTTAAGTTCGTCACTTCCTCCAATAGCTATAAGTACATCTCCATCCTCAATGATATCATCGGCATTAGGAGATATGTTAACCATATCATCTATCTTTCTTATAGCCATTATGTTTATTCCAAAATTAGCTCTTACATCCAATTCTCTCAATGTTTTTCCTTTCCAGGAATTTGGAGTTTCAATTTCTACAATGCTATAATCTGGAGAAAGTTCTATATAGTCTAGAATATTAGATGATACTAAATTATGGGCAACTCTTACCCCCATATCTTTTTCAGGTAAAACAACTCTATCTGCGCCTATTTTATATAGTACTTTAGCATGAAGTTCACTATTTCCTTTTGCTATTATATACTTTACTCCTAGTTCTTTAACAATTAATGTAACCATTACACTAGCCTTTATATCAGATCCTATAGTAATAACTGCTACATCAAAATTTCTAAGTCCTAGAGTTCTCAAAGCTAGTTCATCAGTAGCATCCATTTGTACAGCATGAGTAACATGATCTGAAATTTCTTGTATCAAATCCTCATCTTTATCTATAGCTAATACATCATGTCCTGAATCATAAAGAGTTTGAGCTACAGAAATACCAAATCGCCCCAGACCTATTACAACAAATTGTTTATTGCTCATAATACACACTCCTATCCAACTAATATCTTATCTTCTGGGTATTTTATACCTCTCTTTGTTTTGTTATTAGTTAATGCTAACAACACAGTCATAGGTCCCACTCTTCCAAAATACATAGTAAGAGCTATTACAATCTTCCCTATTACACTGAGCTGAGTGGTGAGTCCCAATGTCAATCCAACCGTTGCAAAAGCTGAAGTTGCTTCATATATTAAATATTCTAGTGATACTCCAGTTTCCGTTATGGATAATATCATAGTAACTCCAACCACTATAAATCCACTTAAAGTTGCTATAGTAAAAGCTTTATATACCAAATCTTTGTTTATTCTCTTTTTAAATAATTCTGTATCCTCTCTTCCTTTTATAACAGATATCACTGTCATAATCAATAGTCCAGCTGTAGAAGTTTTTATTCCTCCTCCTGTGGATCCTGGAGATGCACCTATAAACATTAAAATTATAGTTAACGTTCTCCCTGCCAAGGTCATATCTGAAGTTGATATAGAATTAAACCCAGCAGTTCTTGGAGTTATAGATGCAAATAAGGAAGATAGTGCTTTATCCTTAAATCCCATATCCATCATAGTTTTAGGGTTATTAAATTCAAATATAAACATTAATACTGTTCCTACTATTAACAAAAATGCTGTCATAGAAAGAACAACCTTAGAATGTAATGATAATTTTTTTATCTTTTTATTTTTATAAATATCTACCCATACAGAAAATCCCATCCCCCCAATTATGATTAGGGCTCCTATAGTTAAAATGATTACAGAATTACTAGCATAGGAAGTTAAGCTAGAAAAGTTTCCTATTAAATCAAATCCTGCATTACAAAAAGCAGAGATAGAATGAAATAAACTATATGCTATACCTTTTTTGATACCAAATTGTGGTACAAATTGTGTTGATAGAAGCATAGCTCCAATAAACTCTACTGAAAAAGTAAATATCAATATGTATTTCATCATCCCTACCAATCCTTGTAAGGAAAAGGAATTCATAGCCTCCTGCATTACTAATCTCTCTTTAAGAGTGATTTTTTTCCCTAAAAGCAAGGCAAATAATGTGGTAAAAGCCATAAAACCTAGTCCCCCTATCTGTATAAGGAGTATTATAACCACTTGACCAAAGGCACTCCAATAGGTAGCCGTATCTAATGTTATTAACCCAGTAACGCATACCGCTGAAGTAGAAGTAAATAAACTATCTATGAAACTTGTTTTTATACCCTGTGCTGAAGATATTGGTAATGTAAGCAGAATAGCCCCCGTTAAAATAACTATAGCAAAGCCTAAAGCTAAAATTTGAACTGCATTAAGTTTTATTTTATTATTGACTTTCCATTGCATATTATAACCACCTCACATCATTAATGATGTTTATATGTAATATATAATTTATCTTAATATAAAAAATGCGACAAAAGTCGCATTTTTTATATTAAGCATTTATTTGCTTTTTTGCAATCTCAACTAAATCAGAAAATGCCTTTGGATCATTTATTGCTATTTCAGACAACATTTTTCTATTCATGTCGATACCTGCTAACTTTATTCCATTCATAAATTTTGAATAAGATAATCCATTTATTCTAGTAGCTGCATTTATTCTGGCTATCCATAGTCTTCTAAAATCTCTCTTTTTTAACTTTCTTCCAACATAAGCATTTCTTAATGCTCTTATAACAGACTCATTAGCAGTTCTAAATAACTTGCTTTTTCCACCATAATATCCTTTTGCAAGTTTTAAAACCTTTTTATGATTCTTACGTGCATTTACTGCTCTCTTAACTCTTGCCATTTCTCCAACCTCCTATTTCAGTACTACTTTTATAGATATGGTAATAACTTCTTGTATACTTTTTCTTGAGCTACTGATACATAACCAGTCTTTCTAAGATTTCTCTTTCTCTTTGAGCTTTTCTTAGTTAATATATGGCTCTTAAAAGCCTTACCTCTTTTTATCTTTCCAGTTCCTGTCTTCTTAAATCTTTTTGCTGCACCTTTATGGCTTTTCATTTTTGGCATAGTAAAATCCTCCTCCCAAGTTCTAAGATTTCTTTGGCGCTAAAATCAGTATCATATTTCTTCCTTCTAATTTAGCTGGTTTCTCAACCACACCTGCTCCATCTAATTTTGAAACAAAATTATCAAGGATTTTTATTCCAACATGAGAATAATCTGCTTCTCTTCCTCTGAATCTTACGGTTACTTTAACCTTATCTCCATCCAGCAAGAATTTCTTAGCATTATTTGCTTTAATAGTTATATCATGTTCTTCTATTGTAGGACTAAACCTTATTTCTTTGATACTTATAATTTTTTGTTTTTTCTTTGCTTCTTTTTCTCTTTTTGCCTGTTCATATATGAATTTTCCATAATCCATTATTTTACAAACAGGAGGTTTAGCATTAGGAGACATCAAAACTAAATCTTGTTCTCTCTCTTCTGCAATTTTTAATGCTTCTTTAGAAGACATAACACCTAATTGTTCCCCATCGCTGGTAATAACCCTTACTTCTTTTTCTCTTATATCATCATTTATAAGACTGTTCTTATTGTTAATGTTTTTCACCTCCGAATAAAATCTACAGTTTTTATATAAAATATAAAAAGGACGGTATAATACCGTCCTCATTATCCTAACTTAAATACATAACTAACTGCTAGGTACCTCACTAAGCATTGCCGTAAGGCGAGAAACGGTAGTTTCTACTTGACTTTTTTTATTATACCATTATATATTATCATATGTCAATAAATTTTAAATCTTAACTTCACTTTTTTTGCATAGTACACAACCTTTACATATATGAACCCTATCCGTAAATACATTTTTTATAGTTTCAATAAATTCTTTATTGAGTGAATTAGTTATACCATGGATAATAATTTTTTCTGGAGAACTTGTTATTAATCCGCTTATTATCATATCTTCAACGTTTACTGTGGTTCCCATTTTAGAACCTAGAATTTCATTTTCAAAATCCTCCATAACATCCTTACCCACTTTATCTTTCAGACTATAGATGCCATTGTCATCTATTAAAATGTTTAGTTCCTCTATTTTGCTATCCTGAACTTCAACGAAATATTTTAATAGCTTAACAAATTCATTATACTCCTTTTCTACTAAATATACTTCTACTATTTTGTCTACAATATTTTGAAAATTTTCTAACAATTCCTTCATTCTAAAAGTAATAAATCCATCTATATTAATTTCATCACTTTCCTCTATACAAGACTTAATCTTGTTTATTATATTATTTTTTCTGTTCAAACAATAAATAGAGCTATCACATGTTATGCTTTCTTCTCCTATTAGTCCACTGAGTATCCTTTCACTTAACTCAGGTATTTCATCACTTCTTAGGAAAAAATAAGTGTCTGTTAAAAATTCATATAATTCTTTGTTCTTGTATATATTCACTACTATTTTATATAGTATATTGCTAAACCTCAATTGTATATCGGATTTTAACTTATCAGTAAATATTTCATCATCACAAAGTATTTTTATGAAGTGAGTATTTCCGTCTATACTTTCAGATATGCCTAGTACTATACTTTTTTCTTTATAGTAAGCTTTTAATCCCTGTAATTCATCTACAACTATAGAATCTCCTTCATATATTATCTTTAAAAGCAGCATTTATTCTCACTCCCTTCTTATCCATAGTATGTGTTTTAAGAAGGGTGATATACAAAAAAATATTAACAATTATCGACATGTGGGAGATTTATTTCTATAATTTTATTGTTAAAATAACTCATAAATTATAAAATCATTGTATAAGGGAGTGATATTTATGAAATTTGCCTTTGTTGATTCTAGAATAAGTCAAGAAGAAATTTATGCTCTCTCCAAACTAGATTTTACTTTAATTCTATGCCCGCAGTTAAAAAATTTATATGAAGCGATTTCTGGTCATCCTGATATTCAGGTAAATATAGTAGATAATTCCAGTATTATAGTACACAAAGACTTTCCCTTAGATTTAATAAAAAAAATATCTAATTATGAAGTAAGGGTGTATAAATCCTTAGCTTCTTTAGATTCAAAATACCCAAAGGATATTTTTTTAAATGCAGTTACGTTAAAGAACTTTTTTATTCACAATTTAAAATTCACCGATAAAAACCTTTTAAATTTAGTAAAAGATAAAGCTCTGATTCATACTAATCAAGGTTATACTAAATGTTCTACTGCTATAGTAACTGACAAGGCCATAATTACTAGCGATATTTCTATTAAAAAATCACTAAGTTGTGTAGATATAGATGTTTTATTTGTACCCCCTGGTCATATAATTCTTCCTGGACTAGATTATGGTTTCATTGGTGGAACTTGTGGATTAATAGACGAAGGTACTCTTGGATTTTTTGGTGATCTAAAAAACTATAAATATGGTGAAGAAGTTTTAAAATTTTTAATTGTACATGATGTAAAGCCTATATATTTAAAAAGAGGTCCTTTAATAGATAGAGGAAGTCTTCTTACTATAAGGTAAGTTCTACTTAACCTATATTCTTATGCTCATTTAATTACATATAGAAAATCTTTGAGAATTCTGATATATGCGGGTATATGCACATGTATTTTTAGCAAGGGGGCCTTGGACCTGCACCCAAGATTATATTCATTAGCTTTACCTAATTCAATTAAATGTACTTGCAAAATAAATTTTCACTTAAAATTGATGTTTTGAATAAAATTTTTGTGACAATGCGTGTGAAATAGCGATAACGATAATTACCGTTACTCCTATAACAACTGCTGTCCAAACTGTATGTGCAAAAGACCATTCAAGAGCTGAAATCAACCATAGGCGAAAACCATCGGGTTCCGTATATGGGGGTTCCTCAGTTTATGCTCTTACAGTTTCGTAATAATCCAAGAAAAATGTATAACCTGCATCTCTTAACCTCTTATCGGTTATAGTGAAGTTTACTATTTGGCTATTGGCTATGTGCCAGTAGCTTTTTCTAGTGCACGAATACTTTCTAGCATCATTGTGGTTTAATCCAAGTTTTCTAAGCATTATATATCTTGTTTTAACTTTCTTCCATTGCTTCCAAATGTACATTCTTATTCTCCGCCTTAACCATTGGTCAGTGGTAGTAAGCATCTTTTTCATATCTGCTAGTTTAAAATAATTTATCCATCCTGTTACATATTCTTTTACCTCCTTCTTAAGATTTTTGTAACCTAGTGCATTATTTCTTNNTTTTGCTATGCTTTTTGAATGTACTCTGGCTTTAATGCCTGTTTTACTAGGATAGAAGCCATATCCAAGAAACTTTATCCTCCCAATATATGATACACTTGTTTTCTCTCTATTAACCTTGAGTTTTAACTTGTTCTCAATATATGGAACTATATGTGTTAGAATCCTTTCTGCGCTCCTTTTGCATTTTGCAAATAGGAGCATATCATCTGCGTATCTTACAAACCTTATTCCTCGCTTTTCAAGTTCCTATCTAGTTCATTAAGCATTATATTCCCACATAATGGATTGGTATTTCCTCCGTGTGCGCCTTTATTTTTCTTAACTTGCTTATAGGCTTTATTAAGATTTTCTGAACTTAGAATTTTCTCAAGAATTCTATCTCCTCCATTGTCGGCATTGGTGATGTTGTTTTCAGTTATCCCCTTTTCAGTAAGCGCTCCGTCATCCCCTTCGTGTTCCGCACTATTTCTTTGTCGGTAGCCATTGCTTCTGCAATGTATTCTGCTTTTATTTGTCCCGATTTGGGTAATATTCATTTACTTTCACCTCCTAAGGTTCAACCCTTCATGACATCATCGACTATGCCACTACTATGGTATCTGCTGACTTCTCATGATAAATCTTGTTTCAACCATACTTCACAAATTCGTTCCATATGTCCATGAGACCTCCCCAGGTAAGA
>DINW01000019.1:6473-6920 GCA_002423705.1 Clostridium sp. UBA5530 | reverse complement strand
AAATGCCTTTTTATATAACATGGTTAGAATTATTGTTGGCACTTTGTTATATGTAAATGATGGGAAGTTTGATCCAAATGATATTACATCGATTATTGAAGTAAAAGACAGAGCAAAGGCAGGAAAGACAGCTCCACCGCAAGGATTGTACTTAAATTCAATCGAGTATTAAGATAAAATGTTCAATACTGTTTTATGAAAATGTGTATTGATTTATAATGAGGTGTTTTTTTGGCTAAATACAAAAGTATTGAAGAATATCGACAGAAAAAGAAACGAAAGAACTTTTTTAAAAAGTTTATTTCAGTTCTTATCATTTTTAGTATCTTAATTGTATTGTTAAATGTATTAGAAATATTTAAAGGCAGTCCTTTGAATGATATTATAAAAAAAGAAACCCAAAGCAATATAGATTCCTTTCCGGTTAAAATCAAAAATGAACAACTC
>DINW01000019.1:2347-6436 GCA_002423705.1 Clostridium sp. UBA5530 | reverse complement strand
CGTCGGCAACAATGTAGGGGTTTTATCAAAAACGAATTTAATTATGGTTTCTGAAAATGGTAAAACAGAAAATCAAGTATCGCATGGTTATACGAATCCTGTCGTGAAGGAAGGAAATAAGCGGTTTTTAACTTATGACCGGGGTGGAAAAAGCTTCCGAGTAGATACACAAAAAAATAAAATTGGTGAGAAACAAATTGATGGACAAATTATTCTCGCACAAATTAGTGATAACGGCAATGTAGCTGTGGTTACTACACATGAGCGTTACGCTTCTGTTATAACCGTATACAATAATAGCTNNAGCAATGTTTGTTTTTCTCCCGATAATAATCACATTCTTGCTTCTACAATTACAACAATTGCGGGTGCATTTGTGACAAATCTATACGAGCTTAATTTAAATAACTCAGGTGATATTAAAACGTTTACAGCAAACGGAGTAGTGCCCCTAAATATTAGTTATAGTGATAACAATAATATTACGATTATCAGTAAAAACCGCATTGCAACAATTGATATCAAGACCAAACACCAGAAAAATTACGAGTATGACGGTGCTTTACTTCATTTTAATAATAGCTCTAGCAGAGAAACTGTTATTGCGAATGAAAATACTTTGAAAAACAATGTGACGATTTTTGTCATTAACTCAAAAGGTGAATTAGTAAATACATATAATATTGACGATGAAATCATAGAAATATATAGTGATGGAAGCAGAATATTAGTATTGGGAAAAGAAAACGTATATAATTTTGACATGGGTTTGAAACTATTGAATAAAATTAAAATAACAAAGAGCTATCAACAGATTATATACAACGGAAACCATTCATATATTTTAAGCACAGATTCGCTTGAAAAACAAAGGATAGACTAATATTATTGAGAAAGAAGGTATTATTGTGAGTATTTATTCAATCATTTTAGACATTATAACAGCGGTGATTGGTATTGGTATCGTTATTTCAGCATATAAAAAAGGTTTTTTACGTTCTATTATTTTATTTGTCGGCTACATAGCATCCATTTTTGTTGCAATATATCTTAGTAAGTTTATTAGTTCATTTATCTATACAAACTTTATTCGTGAAAGCATTGTAAATAGTGTCCAAAATTTAGCTTTAACAAATCCTCAAAGTGTCGACGTTTCGATTATTGTAAATCAATTTTTAGAGTCACTTCCAAAAATATTTTCTAGTTCACTGATTGCCTATTTTGGTGGAAGTCAAGAAATTGTAAATAATATAACGGAGTCGACCACTGGTGCTGTGAATAATTTAGGTATTTTAGTTGCGGATACAATTGCCAAACCAATTATAACTGGATTATTACAAACTATATCTTGCATCATTGTATTCTTTATATGTATTTTCATTGTTAAACTGGTTTCAAAATTATTTGGTGGCTTCTATGCCGTTCCAATTTTAGGGACAGTTAATTCTGTTCTAGGTGGTATTGTTGGTGTTGCACAAGCAGCAATATGGTTATTTGTTCTAGGTGTAATAGGCAAGATGATTATCTCATTCACCGCGAATTCACTTACTTACTTTAATATTGATATTATTAATAACACATATCTCTATAATTTCTTCTATCATTTAAAATTCATATAAGTATAATAATGAGTTAAAAAATTAAAGGTATGATGTTAACAACATAACATAGAATACATATATAATTGAATTTATATCAAAGGGGAAAATAAATGATTTGTAGTAAATGTAAAAAGAGACCAGCTATTATATTTATCCAAAGACTTGAAGGCGATGAGACAATCAATGAAGGTTTATGTTGGTCATGTGCTAAAGACTTAGGGCTTCCTCAGATTTCATCTATGATGGATAGTATGGGGATTAGCGAAGATGATATAGATCAGATGAGTACTCAGCTTATGGAAATGGCTGAAGGGGATTCTTTTGAACTTGGTGGCGCTGAAACCATGCCTAGCTTAATTCAAAGCTTGTTTGGAAATAAAGAAGTTGAACCACTAATAAAAGAAGAAGGTCAAGATTCAGATTCAGATAAAAAATCCGATAAAAATAGCAAAAAGGAAAAGAAACCAAAAAGGAAATTTCTCGATTCATACTGCACTAATGTATGTGAAAAAGCAAGAGAGGGCAAGCTAGACAATATTATTGGACGTGACCAAGAAATTTATCGTGTTACTCAAATTCTTAGTCGTCGTACAAAAAACAATCCTTGCTTAATCGGTGAGCCTGGCGTTGGAAAAACTGCAATTGCAGAAGGAATTGCTCAACGCATTGTAAATGGTGATGTTCCATTCCGTTTATTAGATAAAGAGATTTATTTGTTAGATTTAACTGCTTTGGTCGCAGGCACACAATTTAGAGGACAATTCGAAAGTCGTGTCAAAGGCTTAATTGATGAAGTGAAAGCTGACGGAAATATCATTTTGTTTATTGATGAAGTGCATACTTTAGTTGGTACTGGTGACTCTGAAGGTTCTATGAGTGCAGCAAATATTATGAAACCAGCACTATCAAGAGGAGAAATACAGGTAATTGGTGCCACAACCTTCACTGAGTACCGAAAGAACATTGAAAAAGATTCTGCGTTAGAAAGACGTTTTCAGCCTGTCACTATTAATGAACCAACCATTGAGGACACAATTGAAGTTCTAAGAGGTATAAAGCAGTATTATGAAATTCATCATAGAGTAAAAGTGAATGAAGAAATCATTAAATTATCTGCTTTATGGTCTGAGCGATACATTAACGATCGGTTTTTACCAGATAAAGCAATTGATTTATTGGATGAAGCTTGTGCTTGTGCTTCATTAAAAAGTACAGAGCTCACTGATTATAGTAAGTTGAATAAACAACTAAAAGAACGAATGGACGAAGAAAAATCTTTGACAGAAAACAATGACTCTCCTGATTTTGAGAGAATTGCAACTGTAAAAGCGGATATAATAAAAATTAAAGAAAAATTACGTGAAATTGAACCTAAAATTGAAAATATTGAAGTAACCGTTGAAGACTTGGCAAAAGTAATTGAACTATGTACAGGTATTCCATCCGCGAAGATAGAGCGAAATGATTATAAAAAAATCATGAATCTTGAAAATGAGATTAAGCAGAAAATCATTGGACAAGATGAAGCGGTTGAATCAGTAGCGAAAGCGATTAAACGAAATCGTATGCAACTTTCTACTAAGAAAAGACCTTCTTCTTTTATTTTTGTTGGACCTACTGGTGTTGGTAAAACTGAATTAGTAAAAGTGCTTTCAACGACATTATTTGACTCTGTTGACCCAATTATTCGTTTGGATATGTCTGAATATATGGAGAAACATTCAGTATCAAGACTTATAGGTTCTCCTCCAGGATATGTAGGCTTTGATGATGGAGGACAACTAACAGAAAAGGTAAGAAGGAACCCATATTCTGTAGTATTATTTGATGAGATAGAGAAAGCGCATCCTGACGTATTTAATATACTTCTTCAAATATTAGAAGATGGAAGACTTACAGATGGCAAGGGAAAGACTGTAAACTTTAAAAATACTATAATAATAATGACTTCTAACGCTGGAGCCTCTACTATAAAGAAACAAAAAACTATGGGATTTTCAGTGGAAACACCAGATAATGATAGTGAATATGAAAAAATGAAAGAAAATATCATGGATGAATTAAAAAGAAGCTTTAGACCAGAATTCTTAAATAGAATAGATGATATTATAGTATTCCATGAGCTTAAAGAAGAAGATTTAACACAAATAGTTAGATTGATGACTAAATCTGTAGCAGAAAGGTTAAGCAATCAACAGATATATTTAGAATTTAGTAATGAGGCTGAAAAGCATCTAGCTAAAAATGGTGTTGATTCTACCTATGGAGCAAGACCTCTTAGAAGAGCTATAACTAAAACTGTAGAGGACAGACTAAGCGAAGAAATATTAAGAGGAAATGTAGGAAAAGGTGATAGAGTTAAGGTAGATGTAAATAATGAAGAATTAACCTTTGAAAAGTTAGAAGTGGTTAAGGAATCAAGTGAAACTTAGTTTCAGGTGGAGTTTGTACTCCACTTAAATTGGTAGTTGAACTTATCTAGGGTGGT
>DINW01000019.1:0-2311 GCA_002423705.1 Clostridium sp. UBA5530 | reverse complement strand
TTTGATACAGCACCATTAATTTAGGATAAGACAATATAACAAAAGCACTAAAGTGGTCTAGACATCTATAATTCTATGGTGTATAATTTTTTTAGGAGGGATATTTATGATAGATAAAAATAGTCCAATTCCTGTATATTATCAACTTAAAGAAGATATAAAGAAAAAGATTAACCAGGGTCTTTGGAAAGTTGGGCAATGTATAGATAGTGAAAGGGAATTATCGGAAACCTATGGAGTGTCAAGGATGACCATAAGACAGGCCTTAGGTGAATTGGTTAATGAAGGTATATTGATAAGGGAAAAAGGTAAGGGAACTTTTGTATGTGAGCCTAAAGTTAAGCAAAAAGATATGATGAGCTTTTCTGAAATTGTAGAAAAGACAGACATGAAACTTGAAAACAAGGTATTAGAATTTGAGACCATAAATACCCCAGAAAACATGGAAGATATATTTCCTTTTGATAAGCTTTATAAAATAAACAGAATGAGAATAGTAAATGGTGAAAGTATAGCCAACGAAGTTGTATATATACCTTGTGATTATTGCGGATATCTGGATAAAAATATGCTACAGGGGTCTTTATTTAAGATATTAAAAAATTTTGGGTATGACATAGAGTATGCTGAATCATCAATTCAAGCTGTGCTTATGAATGAAGATTATAAAAAATTATTTAATATAAATGAAGATATAGCGCTGCTAAAGAATGTAAGCAAGAATATTGATAGCCATGGAAAGGTTATATTTTGGGAAGAGGCAGTGTATAGGTCTGATAAATATGTATTAGAAGTTAATATTTTAAGGAGAGAAGGAAAAATAAGATGAGGATTATAATTGAAAAAGACTATGAAGCAATGAGTAAAAGAGCGGCAGAGGAAATGGCTAAAGTTATAAAAGAAAAGAGCAATTGTGTTCTTGGACTAGCTACAGGAGGAACACCAGTAGCCATGTATAAGGAACTTATAAATATGTATAATGAAGGTAAGCTAGATTTTTCTAAGGTTTTATCAATAAATTTAGATGAATATAGAGGATTGTCAGGAGATCATCCTCAAAGCTATAGATATTTTATGAATACAAACCTATTTAATCATATCAATATAAATAAGCAAAATACCTTTGTACCTAACGGG
This sequence comes from Clostridium sp. UBA5530, assembly GCA_002423705.1. Lineage (GTDB taxonomy): Bacteria > Bacillota > Clostridia > Clostridiales > Clostridiaceae > Clostridium_X. The sequence continues at coordinate 1,174 of DINW01000019.1, read as the reverse complement.
ATGGCAGAGGATGCTGAAAGTGAATGTAAGGCTTATGACGATAGAATAAAACAGGTAGGTGGAATAGATATTCAATTGTTAGGTATAGGGCCTAATGGTCATGTAGGATTTAACGAGCCAGATGAATGTCTTGATATGAATACCCATGTTACTTCTCTAAAGAAGAGTACTATAGAAGCTAATGCTAGATTTTTTGAAAGCATAAATGAAGTACCAAAGGAAGCATTAACTATGGGTCTAGGTGGCATAATGAAGGCTAAAAAGATACTATTAATAGCCAGTGGAAAAAATAAAGCTGAGGTTATAGCTAAACTTGCTAGTGGAAAAATAACTACAAAGGTTCCAGCTACACTGCTTCAAGTCCACCCTGACGTTACAATTATAGTAGATGGGGAAGCTGCATCTTTAATAAAGTAGAATTTTAATATATAATAGTAAAGGTAGTAAAAAACTATTGAAAAAACCTTTATAAAGAAAGAGGGGGATTTAAATGCTTCAAAGAATTAAATTGAATCTTGAGGCTGTAGAAGCTATGCTTTATTATTGGCAGGCAGCAAGTGAAAAAGAAAACATATCTGAGGTGTTCTTTAATGATGTATCAGAAATGAAGGCATTAAAGATAGCATATGAAGAGGATTTTGATGGAGAATCTGTAAGACGTGCTTTAAGTGCTATAAAAAATAGAGAACCATTTACAGGCAATAAGAAAGAAAGAAAATTCTGGAACAATAATATGTGGATGATGGAGGATCTAGAATACACTCAATCTATGGCAACTCCAATTAAGCAATTAAACATAGATGGATTATTGCCTGAACTTCAAAAAATCAATAATAAAAATGATTACGAAGAAGTAGAGGTTATATTCTCTCCATTGCATTCAGAGGAATATATCATAGTAAGAAATTGTTTAATTATAAACTTTTTTAGAGTAAGACCAAGTGATTTTGATGAAAGAACATTCATTGGCGAAAAAGAAGTAAATGAATATATACTTGAAAAATTAACAGAGCTATTGACTAAGTAAAAGAACATCAAACAATTTGCCAATGGAATCACAGATAAAATTACAACAAATAATAAAGGGCAGAATCACCCAGGATGGTCTGCCTTTTTTATTTGGCTCCTATAATTTTAAAATAGTTTTGTTAGATTAAATGAGACTGTGAAAAAA
>DINW01000076.1:19650-19937 GCA_002423705.1 Clostridium sp. UBA5530 | reverse complement strand
GAATCAAAGGGAACATCATAAACTCTTTGTGCTCCAAGATTAAACTCATTTAAAGTCTTCATATCTTTAAAGTATGCAGATATTAAAGCAGTTTCTGTAGGATCTCCCATAACCCCTTTATCTAGAGATTTAGCATCATAGTCATAATTACAATCATTGCAATATGTTAGGGCTTTCTTAAGCAATATACTATTGGGTATTCCCATCTTATCTATTTCATATATGTCATTATTAAAATATAAAACTTTTACTGTCATTTTGTTTTCTGTCAAAGTACCTGTCTTATC
>DINW01000076.1:0-19556 GCA_002423705.1 Clostridium sp. UBA5530 | reverse complement strand
AAGTTACCACTGCACAAATTACCATACAAATAACTACTAATACTCTGCCTAGCCTATTTAATTTTTCTTTTAGTGGAGATTTTTCATCTTCTATAGAAGATAACATGTGGGCTATCTTACCCATTTCAGTTTCCATACCTATTGATATAACTTTCTCTAAAGCTTTTCCTTTTAACATGACAGTTCCCATAAAAAGATTCTTATTTCCTCTAATGTTCTTTTCCACTCCATCGGATTCCCCAGTGAGAAGAGATTCATTTACCATAACTCCATTACCATCTATAATAATTCCGTCTGCCGGTATTCTATCTCCAGCCTCTAATACAATTATATCTCCTAAAGTTATCCTTTCCGCACTTACAACCTTTACCTTACCATTCCTATATACCTTAGTAGTAGGTGCTGCTAGATTCTTCAATGCTTCTAAAGATTTTTCTGTTTTATACTCCTGTATAAAACCTAATATACCATTTATTACTACTATAATGAGTATTGTAATAGCATCAGCTAAATCTCCCATAACCCCTGATATTATAGTGGCTCCTATAAGAACCCAAGTCATAAAATCGTTAAATTGTGATAAAAATATTATAATAGGTGAAATTTTTCTTTTATTTTCAAGGACATTCAATCCATACTCCTTTATTCGTCTTTCTACCTCTTCCTCAGTTAAACCTATTACTAGTTCCTTCTCCTCAACCATCCTGATCCTCCTTTTGCATAAAAAATTAGTTTCTATAGTAAATATATGTCACTACCCCTTGAGTATATGAACTATTTATGATATAAAAATACTTATGAAGATAACTAAAGGAGGAGAGTACTCACGTGAAAGATATACTATATATTACAGGTCATAAAAATCCAGACTCAGACTCCATATGTGCTGCCATAGCTTATGCGGAATTCAAAAACAAGGTAGGTCCACATCCAGCTATGGCCGTTAGAGTTGGGGACATAAACAGAGAAACAAAATTTATATTAGACTATTTTGGAGTAAATCCACCTACATTAATAGAGACAGTAAAACTTCAAGTCTCTGACCTCCATATTGACAACATAGCACCTATATCCCAAGACATATCATTAAAAATGGCATGGAATATAATGAAGAAGAATAATGTAAAAACCTTACCAGTAACTGATGAAAATGATAATCTTATAGGATTAGTTTCAGTTTCAAATCTTACTTCTAGTTATATGGATATATGGGATAGCTATATTTTAAGTAAAAGCAACACAACCATAGACAACATTTTAGACACTTTAGCAGGAACTGCTATATACATCAGCAGCTCTACAGATAATTTAAAGGGAAAGATTTTGGTGTCTGCTATGAGACCAGAAAGCATGAAATCCTTAGCAGAAGAAGGAGACATCGCTATATGTGGAGATAGAGAGGAGAATCAATCCCTTCTTATAGATGCTAAAGCATCATTAATAATTATCACCGGAAATCATACTGTCAATGAAGATATCATAGAGATGGCTAAAGAAAATAATTGTTCTATAATATCTACTCCCTATGATTCCTTTACAACCTCTCGCCTTATAACACAAAGCATCCCTGTAAGCTATGTAATGACTAAAGAAAATTTGCTTAGCTTTTCTACCGATGACTTTGTAGATGAAATAAAAGATGTTATGATCGAAACCAGATATAGAAGCTACCCCGTAGTGGACTCCAATAACAAGGTTACTGGAAGTATATCTAGGTATCACCTAATATCCCAAAATAAGAAAAAGGTAATTTTAGTTGACCACAATGAAAGAAGTCAATCTGTTCATGGTCTAGAAGATGCTGAAGTTCTTGAGATAATAGATCACCATAGAATTGCTGATATTCAAACTGGCACTCCTATATATTTTAGGAATGAACCCGTAGGCAGTACCTCCACCATAGTAGGCTCTATTTTCTTTGAAAATGGTATCAGACCCTCTAAGAAAACCGCAGGACTTTTATGTGCAGCTATAATTTCTGACACCTTGCTTTTTAGATCCCCTACTTGCACTCAAGTAGACAAAGTTATGGCAGGTAGACTTGCAAAAATTGCCGATATAGACATGGATGATTTTGCAAAGAAAATGTTTAAGGCTGGTACATCCTTAGCTGACAGAACCCCCCATCAAATTTTCCATCAGGACTTCAAGATATTCAACATCAACGATATGAGGATAGGGGTATCTCAAATAAACACCATGGATATTGAAGGGTTCCAATCCTCCAAAGAGGATATGTTGAACCTTATGGAGGAGAAAGCTAAAGAAGATAACTTTAGGCTTCTTATATTTATGCTTACTGATATTCTAAAAGAAGGTTCCGAGATTTTAGTAGCAGGCCCAGATAAGGAATTGGTAGGAAGAACCTTTAATGTAAAACTACCTAATAATTCTATATTTTTACCTGGAATTCTTTCTAGAAAGAAGCAGGTTATTCCACCACTGACATCTGTGATTTCATCTTTAAAGTAGGTTTTAACATAGATAAAACTAAAAAAGGATTGCTTTAACCTTACTTTAAGCAATCCTTTTTCATATGAAGACTTTCTTTACAAAATTATCAGCATTTCAAAAACAATAAAAGTGGCAAAGGCTATTCCATATATAATACTTAAATAATCCTTTATACAATTTTCGTCTATTCTAGAAGTATAATTACCATAACTCTTTATAAAGCTAGTATTGCTTTCTTGAAAATAATAATAAAAATTCACTTCTTCCATATATGCTCCTAAAATATCTAAATTTAAAAGGGGCCTTTTTAATATATTTCTAAAAAAATCTCCTTTAAAATCCACTTTAAAGGTTTTGCTTCTAAACACATATATTATATAAAATATAAGCTGCAATATTATAGATGGTATTATGTTTAATACATTAAATATAATATCTATGAACTTATAATCTTCAACTTTATAAAGCATATATACTATAAAGTAAGCCACTCCAAAAAAGTTACTTTTAAATATAGTTATATAAAATAAAGGAGCCAGAAATCCGCATAAAATTCCCTCGGTTAAAAGAGATAAAGATTCATAAAATTTTATTTTATCATTTAAATATAAATTTAAATTATGCATTTCCTTATTGCTTAAATCTATAACCAAAAATCCAGTTAAAAAGTTTATATACTCATTGGAACCTACACTTTTATATATAAAAAATATAAAAGCTACAATTAGGGCATATATGAGCTCTATTAATATTTTAACTTTAAATATCTTAGAGATTATTTTATCTAATTTGCAAAAAATCTTCTCTCTTTCTATTTTCCAAGTAACTATGCTAAGCAAACATCCCAAAATATACCCTATACCCAAAGATATCCCTCCTTTAATCAATTAATAGAGTATATGTTTAGACACATACTTTTATGATTAAAGGAGGGATTCAATATAGCTATCTTCCTCTTAAATTATTTGCCATTCCCCACATTTCATCTGCAACTCTTAACCCCTTTGAATTTAGCTCAAAGGCTCTTTGAGTCATTATCATATCACTAAACTCTGTTACCATGTTTACATTAGATACTTCTATGATTCCTTGAAATATATTAGCATCTCCATTTTCATAAAGATTTACTCCATCTTTAGCCACATATAAACTGTCTCCTATAGAAGTGAAGGCATCTTGTCCCTCTGCATCAAAGATAGGAACTCTTCCTACAGTTACATGGTCATCACCATTTTTTATTGTAATTAATCCATCTTTATCTATTACGAAGTTATCCTTTGAAAGTTTTACGTTATCATAGGAGTTTCCTTCATTGAAATCTATGTATAATATGTTACCCTTGCCATCTACAAGTCTGCCATTTTCATCTGCATTAAAGCTTCCAGAACGACTATAAACATAGCTTCCATCAGCTCTTACCATCCTAAAATATCCCTGTCCTTCAATGGCTAAATCCGAAGATTTTTCTGTAGATAAAAAATTTCCCTGGGAATTGTCTCTAATCCAGTTTCCTGTTTTAACACCTGTTCCTGTGAAAGGTGTCTGACTCCTGTTGCTACCCTGAGTCATAGGATAGCCTTGTCTTTCTAAGCTTTCACTAACTAAGTCCTTAAATGTAACATCTACTCTTTTATAACCCTCTGTATTTACATTGGCTATGTTGTTTGATATAGCATCTAATTTCTGCTGATTAGCATTCATAGCACTTTTGCTGGTCCAAAACATTCTAAGCATTTATATCTACTCCTCCTTATCTTACAGATCCGATTTCATTAACAGCTTTTGATAAAGTTTCATCTAAGGTCTGTATAACCTTTTGATTACTTTCAAAATTTCTCATAACCATCATCATATTTGCCATCTCATCTATGATATTTACATTTGATCTTTCTAGATATTTATTCTTAGCATATAGTTTTCTTCCCATAATAGGATTATCACCTTCGTATAAGTTGTCTCCTACTTTTTTCAAAGCTTTATAATCATCAAAATCCGCTAAATGAAGCTTGTACTGAGGGTTTTTATCTACATATAAGTTATTTTCTTGATCTAATGCAATTTCTCCTTTTCCTATGTATATTGGCTCCGCTGCTCCAGTATTATTATTTACGCCCAATACTTTGTCGCCACTGTCTGTTACTAAATAACCTTGCATATTCACATGAAAATGGCCATCTCTAGTATAGTAATTTTGTCCATTTTCCTTTTGTACAACAAAAAATCCTCTACCTTCTATGGCAAAATCAGTTTCCTTGTCAGTTTCCTGAATCATCCCTTGAGTAAAATATGTTAAGGTCTCATCTATTTTGCTACCTAGGCTTAGAGTACCTATAGGATTCTTTACATTCTTTCCTCCAGAAATCTTGTCATAGTTGGCTATTAGAAGATCCTCAAATTTTTTCACAGCTAAGTTATCGCTTTTATATCCCACAGTATTTGCATTTGCTAAATTATTTGTTACCACGTCTTGTTTTGCTTCTTGAGTAATAAGGCCAGAAACTGCTGTATATATGCCTCTTATCATCACTTCACATCCTTTTCAATAACTTTAAATTCTGACGGATAGTCCATTCCTAAGGCCTTAGCTTTTTTCTCAATTTCCCCTTGACTTAAAGAGTTCTTTANNGGGATTGACTTAAAGAGTTCTTTACTTCAAAGTTAACCATAAATATAGTAGAAAATACTATGCCTATTCCTATTCCCAACAATACCCTTCTATCACAAAGAATCCTGCCTATTTCTCTTAGTTTTTGTATAAATCTTTTATTAATAAGACCTCACCCTTTCCCACCTTAAGCTCTTTGCAGATATCTTCTATATCTCTTCCTTCTTTAACCATAGCTTTTATCTTTTCTCTCTGAGTCATATTGTCTTTTAAAAGCTCTTTTATCTCTTCATTTTCCTTTTCAACAGGATTTTCTTCCTTTAGTGGTAAAGGTTTTGCTATTTCTTTTTTATCTTCTATAATGTGTTCCTTTAAAGGGTCACTTAAACTTTCTTCTTTTGAAAGGACCTCTATTTTTTCATTTAATGCCATAATCTCTTTTTGCAATTCTAATATATCTTCTGCCAAAACTTGCCTTAACTCGCCTTCCATAAGCTTACTAGGTGTCATATTATCATATTCTTTCTCTACGAAAGCTTTAAAATCCTTCTTTTCTTCTTTAATAATTTTTATATTTAACCCAATTAAAACTACACCTATTATAATAAGAATTGCTGGTATCATAAATTATATCTCCTATTCGTATCTTAAAGCCTTTATGGCTTTTCTTAAATTTAATATGGCTCTTCCATGTAGTTGACATACTCTAGACTCTGAAACCTCTAAAACTTTACCTATTTCCTTTAATGTGAATCCTTCATAGTAATAAAGGTTTAATACTATCTTATCCTTTTCCCTTAGTGTATCAATAGCTTTCACTAATATCTCTATTTCTTCCTTTTCTTCATAACATTTTTCAGGGCTTGGACTTTTTTCGTCCTGTATTGTGCTTATAATCATCATATTATCATCTTCTGAATATATCATATCCTCCAAGGATACGTTAGATATATAGTTTATATTTTGCTCTATATCAACTATATCTCCCAATGTGACATTTAATTCCTGTGCAATTTCCTTTGTACTAGGCTCTCTTAAGAACCTATTTCTAAGCTTTTCTACAGCTTCATTATATCTGTTAAGCTTATCCATAGCCCCTTTAGATATAGGACTTATTCTTCTTATTTCATCTATCATAGCACCTCTAATCCTTATGGAGGCATAAGTGGAAAACTTCATTCCCTTAGATTTATCATACTTAGAAATAGCATCCATAAGACCTATCATGCCATATCCTACTAAGTCTTCATAGTCAATATATTTACTTTTCCCTATTATAACTCTAGATGCTATATACTTTACTAGCGGTATGTATTTTTTTACTACTTCTTCCTTTATATCTGAGGTGCTGACTACTGCCATAATCTAATCCTCCTTTAAAGCTACCTTCCTCTGTTTTCTCATAAGATTAAACACATTTTTTATTATATTTTCTCTTTCTGAAGACCCCATATCTTGAAAAGCTACACCATAGATGAAGCTACCTTCTTCATCTTTATAAGTTCTTACTATTTTTCCTTCACTTTTTACTGTAAAGTCATTATTTTCCATAACAACAAAAATTTTATCATTAAATTTAAGTTCTTCATCAGCTTTTATCTTCATGCCTCCACCACTTAAATCTATAGCTATTGCTTTCCTAAATTTGCTTTCTAATAATTCTGTATTGCTTTTTTCAACTTTGCAATATTTTATATTTTCATAAAGGTTTATTCTCACAAAATCTCTTCTCTGAATCTTTCGATATTTTTGTGGATAGGATATATATATTTGAGCCACATTTCCTTCTCTTATTCTGCCTAATACACTGCTTTCAAAACTATATACTCCACCTTTGTCATCATAATAATGAAACTCTTCTACTTGTCCCTTTGATAAAGGTACATATTGCCCTTGAAACATAGGTATTCCTATAGCTATGTACTCATCAGTTAGGTTTTGTACAGTGGATTTAAATGATACCTTATTAAGGTATAAATCTATTCTTCTGTTTATTTCAAATTTTAATTGTTTCAAATGTCTTACCCCCTAAGAAAAGATGTTGAATATTTTTTTAAAAAATCCTTGCAGTCCCATACCATCATTGCTTAACTCGTCTTTTCCTAATAGCTTATCTGCAATTAAATCTATATCTTTGGCAGCTCTGCTTTCAGGTGATGATAATATAAGAGGGCTTTGACTTCTGACTGCTTCTACCAATTTTCTGTCTTCTCCTATACCTCCTAGATACTCTATTTCTATATTTAAAAATTTGTTTACAGCATTCTTAAACTTTTTAAAAGTATCTTGACCTTCCTTTTTATCTAGTTCTCTATTTACAACTATTTTTGCTTTATTCTTAACTTTAAAGTAGTCTACCGCCTTAATAAGACTATATCCATCAGTTAAAGATGTTGGCTCAGGAGTCAGTACTAATATAAGTTCCTGACAGCATGCTATAAATGATAAGACACTCCTATTTATGCCTGCTCCAGTATCCATTAATATATAATCCAAGTTTGACATAGCTCCCAGGTTCTTAAGAAATTTCTCCCTCTGATACTCATCCAATTCATCTAGCTTGTTTAATCCTGACCCCCCTGGAAGTAGCTTTACTCCTAATGGACCATCCATCACCACTTCTTCTATGGACTTGTTNNATATATTATATCAAAAATTGTATTTTTAGATGAAAACCCCATAAGTATATCATCATTGGCCATGCCTATATCAGCATCGAAAACCATTACTTTATTACCTCTTTTTTGAAGAGCCAATGCCAGATTTACTACAAGATTGCTTTTCCCTACTCCTCCCTTTCCGGAAGTTATAGTTATTATCTTTGGTCCTTTATCTCCCTTTGCCATTTGTCTCAATCTTTCAGCTTGATCTAACATATATTACTCTCTCCTAATATAAGATCTAATATCTCTTCTCTGTCTGGAGTTTTTATATCATCTGGAACACTTTGTCCTGTAGTAATAGCTCTTAATGGGGTTTTGCTTCTATTTAATATATTTAATAAAGTCCCATAGGTTGTAGTTTCATCGAGTTTGGTGATGATAACTCCTTCATACTCTAAGGACCTATATCCTTCTACTATATTGTTCACATCTTTATTTTTTACAGTAGAGCTGATCACTAAATTTATGCTGGAAGGTTTTGTTTTTTCAATAAAAGCTCTAAGTTCTGAAATTTGCATAGTATTTTTACTGCTTCTACCTGTAGTATCTACTAAGATAACATCACAATGACTTAAAGACTTTATAGCTTCTTCCATATCCTTCAATGTTATAACTACCTTGAACTCTACATTCATAATCTCACTATAGGTCTTTAGCTGTTCTACAGCCCCTATTCTATATGTATCAATAGTTATAAGTCCTACCTTTTTTTTATCTATAAGAGCTAACTTTCCTGCTAATTTAGCTATAGTAGTTGTTTTTCCCACCCCTGTAGGTCCCACCAAAACTATTACTCCTTGATCCTCCATAGGCTTTATATCAACAAGTTCTAATATAACATTTCTTATATTTTCTCTAGTTTCTTCTTTTTCTTGTAACAAAGATTTTATTAAAGCTATATCTTCCTCATAGAAATCTAATTCTCTTAGAAATGATATATGTTCATCATTTTCCTTAGGCATATTGTTTTTAGCCATGGACTGAAGAAGAGTTTTCATCTCCCTCATTTCCTCCTCTAAGGAACTTTCCTTTAGGTTCTCTTTATTTTTCTTATATTTTTCTTCTTCTTTTTTATTTACTTTGCCATTAAATTCATCGCTTAGGGCTATCTTTCTAATAGCCTCTAAACTTTTTTCTACAGAATCCTCTTTATCATAATTTTTCTTTTCTTTGTCCACAGCTGCTGTTACTTCTAGTACCTTTGATGAGAAAAAACCTCTTATTCCAGGCTTCTTTATTCTTCTTTGACTTATTATAACAGCATCAGACCCAAGTTCATATCTTATTTTTGTCATGGCCTCATTCATATTAGAGACTATGTATCGCTTAATAATCATGTTATATAGTCACAACTCCTTCAGTTCTAATCTCTACATCATTAGGTATTTCATTTAATGACAATACCACTACTTGAGGATATACCATTTCTATAAGTTTTTTAAAAGCTGGTCTAATTTTAGGTGATACTAGTATAACTGGTACATTTTCATAAAAATATATTCCTTCTAATACATCCCTTATAGCAGTAAGAATTTTACTTGTGGTATCTGGATCAATAGCTGGGAAGCTACCATGTATTGATTTTTGAAGATTGTTAGCAATAAGTTCCTCTATACCAGGATGTAATGTTGTCACTGTTATAATGCCTCTCTCATCTATTAATGGATTACATATAGTTCGTCCTAAAGAAATTCTCACATACTCTGTAAGAAGTTCCAAATCCTTAGTAACTCTAGAATTGTCTGCAAGGGTTTCCAATATGGTTACCATATCCTTTATAGCTACCTTTTCCTTTAGCAGATTTTGAAGCACCTTCTGAACCTCTCCTAAGGTCATTAAATCTGGAATCAATTCTTCTACAACAGCGCTATATCTTTCTTTTACTGCATCTATTATCAATTTTACTTCTTGCCTTCCTATAAGTTCATAGCTATGTACCTTTATGGTCTCAGTAAGATGGGTTACCATTACAGTTGTTGGATCTACCACTGTAAGGCCCTTTATCTCTGCTTCTTCTCTCTGATCTCTATTTATCCATAGTGCAGGAAGCCCAAAGGTAGGTTCTACTGTTTTTATACCCTGCATAGACACCTCTCCCGTAGCAGGATCCATACATAGAAGCATTCCTGGCATAAGCTCACCTTTGGCTATAACAGTGCCCCTTATCTTAATAACATATTCATTGTTTTTAAGTTGCAAGTTATCTCTTATTCTTATAGGTTGCACCACTATACCCATTTCAATAGCACATTGCCTTCTTACAGAAGCTATTCTTTGAAGCAAATCCCCTCCGCCTCCCTCGTCAGCTAAAGGTATAACTCCATAACCAATTTCAACTTCCATAGGTTCTACCGAAATAAGATTCATAACATTTTCAGGCTCACTATTTTCACTTTCTATTATCTCAGCTTCTTCAATCTCTAAATCTTTAGCTACTTTTTCTTTTTCTTCTTTATATAAGCCATATGCGATAGCAGCGGCTCCTATAGCTAAAGCAATAAAGGCTAGCTTGGGAAATCCAGGCAATATTGAAAGAAATACCAATACTGCTGATGCTATAGCAAATATGGCTGGGAAAGCAGTAAACTGCTTTGATAAAAGAGTTCCTAGTCCTTCACTACTTCCTGATCTAGTTACCAATATACCTGAAGCTGTAGATATCAACAGTGCTGGTATCTGGCTTACAAGTCCATCTCCTACACTTAATCTAACATAGGTCTGTGCCGCCTGAGAAATGTCCATCTTTCTCATAGCAACCCCTATTATAATTCCTCCTAGAATATTTATAAGGGTTATTATTATACCTGCTATGGCATCTCCCTTTACAAACTTTGAAGCTCCGTCCATAGCCCCATAAAAGTCTGCTTCTCTCTGAATTTTTCCTCTTCGTTCCTTGGCTTCTAGTTCATCTATAAGCCCCGCATTTAAGTCTGCATCTATACTCATCTGTTTCCCTGGCATAGCATCCAATGTAAATCTAGCTGACACCTCTGATACTCTGCCAGCACCATTTGTTATTACTATAAACTGTATTATTATGATAATTAAAAATATTATAATTCCAACTACATAGTTATCCCCAACTACGAAGCTACCAAAGGCCTCAATTATTTTTCCAGCATCACCTTGTGATAAGATAAGTCTCGTAGAGGATATATTAAGAGCCAATCTAAACAAGGTGGTCAACAATAGAAGGGTTGGAAAAACCGAAAACTGAAGTACCTCTGTAGTAAACATGGTCATAAGTATAATCATAATAGATATGGTTATGTTAAGAGCCAACAATATATCTAGTACAGAAGTAGGCATAGGAATTATTATCATCATTACAATAGCAATTACTCCAAAGGCTACTGCAATATTAAGGCCATCCTTTATGTTTATCTTCTTCTTATTTTCATATAACACTACATATCACCCTTCTAGCTTCTTTTTTTGTTCTTCATTTTATATACTAAGGCCAGTATTTCGGCCACAGCTTGATACATATTTTCTGGAATCTCTCTGTTTAAATCTACCTCTTCATATATTAATCTAGCTAAAGGCTTATTTTCTATAATTGGTACATTATTTTCCTTAGCTATCTCCTTTATTTTAAGAGCTATTCTATCGCTACCCTTAGCTACAACCTTTGGCGCTCCCATATTACCATCTTCATAAGCAAGAGCAATGGCTAGGTGGGTAGGGTTCGTTACTACTACTGTTGCATTTGGCACTGCCTGCATCATTCTTCTAGTAGCAATTTCTCTTTGTTTTTGTTTTATCTTTCCTTTTATTTGAGGATCTCCTTCTGATTGTTTAAATTCCTCTTTAATCTCTTGTTTTGTCATTTTTAATTCCTTATTATACATTCGCCTTTGATATATATAATCACTTAAAGCTATAACCACCATTATTAGTGTTATTCTAAAGAATATATCCACCACTAAATCCATAAAGGCTGGCAGAAATGCATTTATATGAACAGATATCCCCATATTGAGTATCTTCTGATAATTTTCTTTTATAAATCCAAAGCCTACATACCCTACTACTATTATAATCAATGTATCTTTTAAAAGCTCTACTAAAGACCTTATTGAAAACATTCTTTTAAATCCACTTATAGGATTTAATTTTGAAAGTTTAGGTTTCATAGCCTCCCCTGTAAGTAAAAATCCTGATTGTATAAAATTAGCAAATACACCTACAATCATTACGGGAACAGCTACAGGTAGATATATCTTCATGAAGGATAACACTATATCTATGGTGTTTTTTTGTAACATTTCATAGGTAAACTCTCCTTGGTTTAAACCTCCAAAAAAATAATATAAAGCTTTTTTTAATTCTCCACCTAAATAGGGAGTTAGTACTGCAAATATTAGTGTACAAGCAACTAAGGTTAATGCTAAGGATACTTCCTTACTTTTTGCAACCTGACCCTTTTTTTTAGCATCACTTTTCTTTTTAGGTGTTGCTTCCTCAGTTTTTTCATCAGCGAAGATTATTATAAAGGGCAGTACCTTATATATTTTTTTAAATATATTAGGTAATTGATTAAATATATATTCCATGGAATTCACTATAAGTGGCAATGCAAGGACTATGGTTAAAAGTCCTACAGCCAACTTTATTGGAAGACCTAATATCATAACATTAATCTGTGGAACTGTTCTAGCTACCAAACCCATGGTAAGCTCTGTTATTAAAATAATTAAAATAATTGGCACTGCTATCTTAAGACCTAAAGTAAAATATTGAGTAAAGGCCTCTACAAAGGTCATAATGGTGCCATCAAAGATGATAGATTGTCCTAAAGGAACTATATTAAAACTTTCCATTAATGTTTTTAGCAATAGGTGATGTGTGTCTGTTATCAAAAACACCATAATTGCTATCCAGTACATCATTCTATCTATTAAGGTAGATGTACTCTTTGAATTGGGGTCAAACATAGAAAGCATAGAAAGCCCTATCTGCATATCTAAAAGTGCCCCAGCCATTTTTATCACATTAAAACACAAAGTAGTTGTTAATGCTAAAAGTATTCCCGTCATTACTTCATTTATGGAATAAGATATTATTGTATAGTTTGATAAAACATTGCCTAAGGTTGAGTAATCCACTCCAGGCATTATAATATATCCTATTATAAAGGATAATCCTACCTTCAAAATATTAGGAGTCCCATTAGGAAAAAATACTGGAACCAAGGCAATATAAGTGCCCAATCGTAAAAATATCAAAAATAATGCAAAAGCATATGCAAGATCTATCAAGGTTCCTCCTCCTATTGAACTATATTAGAAATTAAATAGAATATCCTTTCTGTAAAGGCTGTTAGATTTCTTAGCATCCAACTTCCCGTAAGTATTCCTACTAATGCCACTGCTATTAGCTTAGGTACAAAGGTTAAAGTTTGCTCTTGTATCTGAGTAGTAGCTTGAAATATACTTATTATAAGTCCTACAACTATAGCCACCACTAATATAGGTGCAGACACCTTAAGCCCTGTGGTTATAGCATCTTTTATTATTCCTAATACCATATTTTCTGTCATAATTCACACCTCATTATGCGAAACTCATAATCATAGATTTTACCAACAAATACCATCCATCCACCATTACAAAAAGTAAAAGTTTAAAAGGCAATGATATCATAACTGGTGGAAGCATAAACATTCCCATGGACATAAGAACACTTGCCACTACTAAGTCGATTATCATAAACGGTATGTATAATAAAAATCCTATTTGAAAAGCCGTTTTAAGTTCACTTATAGCGAAAGCTGGTACAACTACCTTCAATGGTATTGTATCCTTATCCACATCCTCTTTCATACCTGATGCTTCTACAAAAAGTTGAAGATCCTTTTGCCTAGTTTGCTTTAGCATAAATTCTCTTAAGGGTTTAGATCCTTTGGTCATGGCCTCTTCTTGTGAGATTGTACCTTCCATGTACGGTTTAAAAGCATTGTTATTAATATCAGTATAAACTGGACTCATTATAAATATAGTTAAAAACAAGGCTAGTCCTACTAATATTTGATTAGGTATGGCCTGTTGTGCTCCCATGGAACTCTTTAAAAATGAAAACACCACTATGATTCTAGTGAAGCTTGTCATCATAATTACAAAGGCTGGCAACATACTAAGAACTGTTAGTACTAGTAAAAGTTTTATATTGCTTACATAGTCCTTAGGATTTTCTGTTCCATCTACGGAAATATTTACTTTAGGCACTTGTATAGGCTCAGCTTTTGCTTCTATATGAAACGCACCTATAAAGAAAATAGTTAACAAGGCCACAATTAATATCTTACTTTTTTTCTTTTTCATTGTTTATTCTTCCTTTTAAATTTAGTTTAGCCAAATATTCCTTCATAGAACTAAATTGCTCTACTTTTCGCTTTTCATCTAAAGCTTTAATATCTTCTTTAGAAACCTCTTGGAGAATTTCTATCCCTTTAGCTGAAGAAGACATCACATAAGCTTCATCTCCTATCTTAACTAATGCTAAAGAATTTTCCTTGGATAAAGATGCTTTATCTAAAATTTTTATATACTTGTGTCGCTGCATATCTTCCAATTTATTCCCGCCATATTTTAAAGTTATAATCAAAAGAAGCAGTACTACTATAAAGGAAAATATAGCTTTAACTATATCAAACACCATGACTATGTTCCTCTATTGTACTAAAAAGTCGTGATAATATATGTTAGTTAGTTTTCCATTGGTTAAGGTTGAATTAAATTTCACTAAAAGTTCATCTTTTAAAGTTTCTCTTCCCTTTGGATTTAAATCTGCAACTTTTTTAGAATTTAATGCATTTAAGGTTAAATCTCTTAAAATGTATGCCTTGCTCTCCACCTCTGTGGCTAAATCTTTATTCTTAGAATCATAAGCTACAACTACTTTTACCTTAACATATCTTTTAGAACCTTCATCAGCTAAGTTTATAATTATTTCATCCAAGCTATAACTTGCTTCTACAAATTTCTCTTCCTTTGGTGCTGAATTTGCTTTAAGCTTTAAATAGTAGAATCCAAAGGCTCCCCCTCCAATGATTATAACTAGAAGTAGTGCAATAACAACTATTAATCCCTTCTTCCCTTTTGGTTCTTTCTTGTTCTTTTCTTCACTCATTATTAACTCTCCTTCTTTGTTGCAACTATTAATATGTTAACCCTTCTGTTTTGAGCTTTATGCTCATCACTGTCATTTGCTACTAAGGGTTTGAACTCTCCACAGCCTGATGCTGTAAATCTATCAGGTTTTTGCTTTTTATCTTCTACAAAATATCTTACTACAGTAGAAGCACGACCGCTAGACAATTCCCAATTACTATTAAATTTATCATTATTTATTGGAACATTATCTGTGTGTCCTTCTATTATTATGTTATTAGGGAAAGTAGTTATAAGACTATTTATCTTATTCAACATGGCTTTACTATCCTCTTTTAAGTCTGACTTTCCAGATTCAAATAAAATACTATCCTTTATTTGAAGAATTACCCCTCTGTCGTCCTCTCTTATTTGCACATCAGCTTCCATATTATTTGCATCCACAAAATTCTTAACTTGATTATACATGGAATCAATTTCTCCTTCATTAGGAAGTTGAACCTCTTCACCAGTAACTGGACTATCTCCTACATTTTCATTATAATCGAACATATTCTGACCTGATTGTCCACTAAACATACTTTGAAAAGCTTGAGATATAGACTTCAATTTATTATTATCAACACTGGAAAAGGTATATAGAAGTATGAAGAAGGTTAAAAGCAAAGTTACCATGTCTGAATAGGTATCCATCCACTCTTTCCCCGTCAAGCCTCCTCCATCATTTCCTCTCTTTTTTCTTCTAGTCATTAGCACTCACCTCTTGTCCCTGTGCTGATGAAGCAGAAAACTGCTTTCTTTCTTGTGGAGACAAATAGCATATAAGCTTTTCTTCAACAATTCTTGGGTTTACTCCTGATTGTATAGATAAAATTCCCTCTAGCAAAAGTTCTCTCATAGAAACTTCTTTGTCATTCTTTAAACCTAGCTTTGCGGACATAGGATTAAAAAGTAAATTAGCTAAAATAGAACCATAAAATGTAGTTATAAGTGCTACTGCCATTCCAGACGCAATTTTACTTGAGTCATCTAGATATACAAGCATGTTTATAAGTCCTACCAATGTACCTATCATACCAAATCCTGGTGCATATCCTCCCCATGCTTTTATCATGTCAGCCCCAACTCTANNCCATTTCATCAATTTCTAATTCTAATATTTCCCTTATGTTCTCTGGCTCTACACCATCGATAACCATTTGTAATCCCTTCTTTAAAAAGGGCTCCTGTATGGATCCCACTTCATCCTCTAGGGATAATAATCCTTCCCTTCTAGCTTTTCTCGATAGTTCTCCAAATTGGTTTATAACTTCTATCTTTGAGAATTTCAAATCAGTAAAACTTTGCATCATTACCTTAAATATTCTCTTGCATTCCTCGGGAGGGGAGTTTATAACAGTAGCTGCAAAGGATCCAAAAATTGTAATAAGTACTGATCCTGGATCCCAAAAGTTCCTTAAGCTTCCTCCTTGTAAAATACCAAATACAACAACACTAATTCCAAAAAATAGCCCTATCGAAGTGGCTAAATCATGTTTCTTCATCTTACCTTCCTCCTAGTGCTCTCAATGTAAAAATTTTATTTCTATAATCTATAAATCTATTAACAACTTCCTCTTCTGTCTCTAGGACTATGTATTTTTTACCATTTACTAAGGTTATCAAAGTTTCTGGTACTGATTCAATTTTTTCTATGTGATCTCCATTTAAAATAAATTCCTTGCCATTTAATGCTGTCACATTAATCATTTAAACACCTCTTCATTATTGATATATGAAGGAGGAAAGTTATCCTCCTTCATATTAATAACTATCTCTTTAGGTTTATTATATCTTGAAGTATTTCATCTCCTGTGGTTATAGCTTTACCACTAGCTTGGAAGGCTCTTGAACTTATAATCATATCAGTAAATTGCTCTGCTAAGTCTACGTTTGACATTTCTAGAGCTCCCTGAAGTACTTCTCCATATCCTTTAGAATTGTCATTGTCAGAACCTATACCACTTCTTATAACTGCACTACCTGAGTTAGCAGAAGTCTGATATAAGTTTCCACCAGTTTTTTCTAATCCAGCTGGGTTTTTAAAGCTTGCCATAGCTAATTGTCCTACTACAGCAGTTTTTCCACCTTCACAGCTAGCTTTTATAACTCCATTTTTTTCAACTGTAAATGATAGAACTCTAAGTTCCTTTATAGTTCCTTCATCATCGTATAGTATCTTTTCTGGAATTCTAAGTGTTCTTAAATCTTCATCTGCTTTTAAGCTGGATTGCTTAGTAATGGGATCTGCTGAATCTGCATCTACAAATACTATATTTCCATCTTTATCTATACTGCTGGTAGATTGTCCTACTGATGTAGCTACTGCTGGAGTTTTTCCAGTAACGAGTCCTAATTTGCTTATATCTCCCTTGGAAACGCCTATTATGTCTATAGCCTCTGTAGGAGATTTAGCTGCTATAACTAGTTTATTTCCATCATTACTTACAAGAACCTTATCTCCTATTTTATCTTGTAAATCTTTTACCAAGTCTTCCATCTTTGTGTAGTTTCCATCTAAAGAAACATTTTTTTTGGTGCTTCCTACTGCAATTTCAAATTTTAATTCATTAGCACCTGTAAAATCTAAAGGCAAGGTTATATTTGTTCCTTCAGTTCTAGTTGATGGTGCAGCTTTAGTTCCTGCTGTAAGTCCAACCCTCCCAATATCTCCACCACCTAGTGCTGCTATTTTTACATCATCATAGGAATTTTTAGCTGTTATCACAAGTTTATTGCCATTGTTAGTTACTTTTGCTGCACTTCCCAAGGCCACTTGTATGTCCTTAACTAAATCATCTATTGAGGTATAGTTTTCTCTTAGAGCTACATCCAGCTCTTTATTGCCTACTGTAACTTTAAAGTTCAAAGGAGTATCTGCAAATTTAGTATCCGTTGGGAAGTTTATATCTGCTCCTGTGGCTGCAGCATTGTCTAGTTTTACTGAAGGAGGCATGCTATTACCTGTTACAGAATATCCTAAAACTCTATATCCAGAGGAAGTTAAAAGATTTCCCTCAGGATCTAGCATAAAGGATCCATCCCTAGTATACATAATATTTCTACCATTAGTATCTCCTAGAAGGTGACTTCCTCCATCTACATTTATTTCATCTGGACCAAAAGCCACAGGTCCCTTCATAACCATGAAGTATCCCTCTCCATCCACAGCCATATCTAGGTTTCTTGAGGTAGGTTGCATAGCTCCCTGCATTACTACTGTATCTATTCCTGCAAGCTGAACACCAAGTCCAACCTGGCTAGGATTAACTCCTCCTAGGTTTAAGCTTGGTCCAGATGCAGTTCCTGCATTTTGGCTAAGCATATCTTGAAACCTTGTTCTTGAGGACTTAAAAGCAGTAGTTCCAACATTGGCTATATTGTTTCCTATAACATCTAGTTTTGTTTGATTTACCTTCATTCCACTTATGCCTGAAAACATTGATCTTAACATTAATTTTCCTCCCATCTTTAATATCCTTGCCTCTGTCATTCAGCAAGGGATAGGCTTCCCTAAAGGGTCCGGCCTATAAAATTACTACACCATCTATATTTGTGAACACATTTTCTTTGCTTCGTTGATTATCAACAGCTGTAATTATGGTTCTATTCTTTATACTAGCGATGAAAGCCACATCGTTATATAGTAGAAGACAATTTTTGCATCCCTTATCTTCCGCTTTATTTATTCCTTCATTTAGCTTTTCCATAGCTTCCTTATCTAAAGTTATCCCCTTCATCCTTTCTGCAGCATGATTAGATACAGTGAAGGTTTCATTGGTTTTTAGTTCCCTTGAAAGTATGTCATTGAAGCTATTTTCTTTAGGAGTATTTTTACCCTTGGCTTCTCTAATAAGGCTTTCATAACTTTGAGAAGTTCTTTCTATAGGTACTAATGCTCCATTTATAACTCTATAACCCATTATTTTTTACCTTCTTCTCCCTCTTCAGGCTTTGGTTCTTCTATTTTGGAATCTGATATTTTCTTTACAGTTTCCAATGGTAAAATTTTCTCTTCCCCATTTTCTAATTTTATTATAGCTTTTAATAATGCACCGGATTTAGTTATACCTTTAATCTGACCTCTGTAGGTTTTTTCTTTTCCGTCTTCATTTACTGTAAACTCTGCATATTTCCCTATCATAGCTGAACCAGCTACTATTCCTGAATTCCCTAGAATAGAATCTAATCTAAAATCATTTACATCTAGTACACTGTCTACGTCACTCATATTGAAGTTTTCCAGTTTAGTGCCGTTGCTAGTAGAAACTTCTACTCCCAATATAGTTTCCCCATTTATTTTAGTAACTCCTCTAACTATTCCTGAAACGGGTTTTCCATCAGCATCTACTACCTTTAAGCTTACTCCCTTTCCTATTAAAGAATGAGATGCAAATCCAGTCATAGTACTATTTAAATTGGACATCTGTTCCATAGATGCAAATTGAGCTAACTGGGTTACAAGAGCTGTAGAGTCTTGAGTATTATTAGGATCCTGGTTGCTAAGTTGAGCAGATAATATTCTTAAGAAAGCATTTTTATCCATTTCCTGACCAGCCTTCACTATCCTAGTTCCTCTATCAGTAGCACTGTTACCACTATAAGCCTTAACTTTATCATTGCTTGTATTTATACCTGCCATTAAAATTCCTCCTTCCTTAGGCTAAAATGTCTATTTCACCT
>DINW01000058.1 GCA_002423705.1 Clostridium sp. UBA5530 | reverse complement strand
GCTAGGCCGGAGGATATTTATTCCGTCTTAAGAAAAGGTACAGTTTTATCAATATAGGTTCTTACTTTAAAGGAGGGAATATTATGTCCAGTGTAGTTAGTTTGGGAAAGAGTAGAAAGTATTGTAGATTTTTTATAGAAAATTTAATTAAAAGGATAAATGGAGGAATTGAAATTGAATAAAAAAACAGTTGAATTATTGGAATATGATAAGATAAAAAATATATTAAAAACCTATGCTATATCAGAATTAGGAAGGGAAGCTGTTGAAAAAATCCAGCCTTGTTTTGATATAAAGATTATTGAGAAGAACATGATGGAAACTACGGAAGCTAGAAATATAGTAAATATAACTTCTAGTGTACCCATACACAGCTTAAAGGGTGCAAAGGGCATAGAGGGAAAGTTAGGGAAAACTGTGTTATTACCTGAAGAGCTAGACAGTATTTTAGGCCTGTTAAAGGATATAAAGAAATTAAAAAGATTTATGAAAGATAAGGAACAGGTAGCACCAACCATAAGTCAGTATTCATTGTCCTTATTTGACCTTGATGATGTAAGGGAAGAAATAGAACGCTGCATATCCTATGGAAGAGTAGAGGATAGAGCCAGTGGAAAATTAGCTAGGTTGAGAAGAAAAATAGCAACATTAGAAGATAAGATAAAGTCTAAATTAGACAGTGTGATGAATAACGAAAGGCATAAAGGGTATCTTCAGGATAATATAGTGAGTCAAAGAAATGGAAGATATGTAATTCCTATAAAAAGCGAGCATAAAAATAATTTTCAAGGTGATATTCATGATAAATCAGGAAGTGGTTCTACGGTATTTATTGAGCCTGCTGCGGTGAAGAGGCTTCAAGATGAATTAAATATATGCAAAATGGAGGAAGAGGAAGAGGTATATGTGATATTATCTTCATTGACAGCATTGGTAGAAAGCCATAGAAGAGAATTAAAAATTAATATTGAAACCATGGCATATTACGATTTCATATTTGCAAAAGGAAAATATAGCAAAACCATAGATGGAAGAAGTGTGAAATTTAACACAAGAAACTATATATCCATCAAGGAGGGAAAGCATCCACTCATAGGAAATAAGGCGGTACCTTTAAATTTTTCAGTGGGGGAAGATTACAGGGCTGTTGTTATCACAGGACCTAATACGGGAGGAAAGACTGTGGCATTAAAAACAGTGGGCCTTTTAACTATGATGGCTCAATCAGGCCTTCATGTTTCTGTAGGAGATAACAGTGAGTTTGCAGTATTTGGAGATATATTAGTTGATATTGGGGATGGGCAAAGCATAGAACAAAGCTTGAGTACCTTTTCATCTCATATAACAAATATAATAGATATATTATCTTGTACTGATAACCATACCTTGGTTATTGTAGATGAGATAGGCTCTGGTACGGATCCAGGAGAGGGAATGGGTCTTGCTACATCTATATTAGAAGAAATATATAAAAGAGGATCTGTTATACTAGCTAGTACCCATTATAGTGAGATTAAGGAATTTGCTAAGAGCCATGAGGGCTTTATAAATGGTTCCATGGAATTTGATATAAATACCCTAAAACCCTTATATAGACTCCACATAGGAAAACCGGGAGAGAGTAATGCCTTTTTAATTGCATTGAGATTGGGAATGGATAATAAAATCATAGAAAGAGCTCATGAAATAACTTATAAAGAAAAAAAAGACTACTCCAATTATCACTGGCAGGAATCAAGAACATCTGTTAAAAATTCACAACCAATAGAAAATCATAAGGAACAGGTTAAAGCATTGAAGGAAGGTAACATTGAAAAAAGGAAAATAAAACCTAAATTCGATTTAGGAGATAGTGTGTATATATCCTTCATGGGAAGGTCAGGAATAATATGTGAGGAGGAAAACTCCAAGGGGGAATATGGGGTAATGGTGATGAAGAAAAAATTGAAAATAAATAAGAAGAGGCTTTCTTTATATATAGCCTCAGAGGAACTTTACCCCGAAGACTATGAT
Source organism: Clostridium sp. UBA5530 (assembly GCA_002423705.1). Taxonomy (GTDB): domain Bacteria; phylum Bacillota; class Clostridia; order Clostridiales; family Clostridiaceae; genus Clostridium_X. The sequence goes on along the minus strand of DINW01000058.1, from coordinate 12,545 downwards.
TTTGATATTGTGTTTGATTCAAAGGAAAATAGAAAAAGTAAAAAACTTCTCAGCAAAAGGCATGTTGAAGGTGTGGAGGTTACCATAAAGTAAAACTTAGCCTAGGATAGAATATTGTTTATATTGCCCCTGATACTGATATTATATATCAGTGTCAGGGGGATTTTTTATAAGTGAAACTTAATTTGAACTCCAATCCAATTATTAGTTGAACTTATCTACAGGGGTAGCTATTGTCATCTCCAGCCTAAAGAGGCTGGAGATGACAACAGCAGGTAGACATCAGATTAATAATAGAAAATTATTAAGAAGCTTTAAGTTATAGGTTGACAAGGTAAAAATAAAATAATAATATATAAACAACGAAGAAATTGAAAATCATTATCAATAAAATGATTTAGGATATATATTATGAAAGTAATATATTGGACCGGAACAGGGAATACTGAAGTTATAGCAAAGTTAATAATAGAAGTCATAGATATGGAAAGTCAGAAGATATAACTTTGCAAAGAATTAGGAGGGAATATAGCTCAACTTCTTAAATAGGAGGCTGCTTATGAAACAGAGGATAAACACTTTTTATAGCTTTTTAAATCATATGGATGACAAGGAATACTTTGAGACCTTTTTATCCTATAGTGTAGCATTAATAAGTGCAAGGTTAAAACCATCAATTACTATGAATTTAATAAAGGGTGGAAATCGTAATAATTTTCACTTGTGGATGAGTTATGGAGAAGAATATTTAAAAACTTTGGGACTAAATTATATAAAGTTAAGGGAAAACCATCAGTGCCTTATAGTACTAATATATGATAAAGAGTTACTAAATGAATTTATAAATAAACCATGGAATTATGAATTTCTTAACTCTATTGGCTATGAAAACAATATGCCCTTAGATGGTACTCTTAAAAGGTTAAAGGAAAGATATGATGATTATAACTGTCCACATGAATTAGGAATATTTCTTGGATATCCCTTAGAAGATGTAAAAGATTTTATGGAATGCTCTAAAAAGCAGTGTTTAGCCTGTGGATATTGGAAAGTATACAACAAATTTGAGAAGGCAGAGTTTGTATTTAACATTTATGATGAAGTTAAAGAAACTGCTATAAAGAATATAATGGAGGGAAAAAGACATAAAGATTTATCCGATATATTGAGATATGAGTTTGAACAAAAAAATTCGGTTATATTAGGATGAGCTTCATAAAAATACATGTAAAGGTAAACTTCTACATGTATTTTTTCATAATATGCTATCTGCCTGATACTTGATGTAACATTCTATCCTATTTAGATGAAATGTTACAGTAGCTACGACCCTAGAAGTAATTTTATAACTTTAAATTATTTTTTGAAAATGCCAAAGGGTTTTCCTACTGGTAAAAATACTCTATCAAAATGATTATTAAGTACAGCAGCTGCTGATCCATAGAAGGATACAATAGCTATTAACAACTCAGAATATGCTGCAATCATATGAGCTCCATGTTCCATTATCCCAAAGGAAGAAAGTGTTAATCCTATAAATAAGAAATCTATAAGCACAAAAATTGTAAATAGCACTTTATGAGTTTCCATTGCTCCAATGGTCATAAATATGCTAAATATTAGGTAGCCAACGTAAGCAAAGCCTAATTGTTTAGTATCTACAGTAGAGGCTAATTGAGAACCAAATACTCCGTTTTGAATTAACCATGTAAATCCAACGGCATACCAAAAAAACGCATAAGCGCCGAAGGCAGTAGCACCAAAGGTATTATTGTGTTTAAAGTCATTAATACATGCAAACAATTGAGCGCTAGCTCCTAAAAATATTGCCCAGGGTAATACAAAGGATACTCCTGTTGTTAATCCTAACTTTTGTGATGATGCAACTAATGTGATTATAGCAAGCCCGAATAAACCTAGTGCTGATGGGTCTGCTGTTACAACTTTAATTTTTATTTCATTTGACATAATAGACCTCCTGAAAAATTACATACAATATGGAAATGATTTTAATTAAATTTAAAAATTCAATATAAAAACACGTTTATAGATAATATCATATTTTTTTAGGACAAGTCTATAAGAAATTAATCTCATATCCACTTGTTAAGATTTAACATTATACTAACTTTTCAATGAATTTGTAGCCTTACTTAGCAAAAACTCTTCAAATTCTTTAGAAGCAAGAGTATGGGGATGTTGTGTATCATAGATTAAAATTATATGTCTTTTAGGAAGAGATTCCTTAAGTTTAATTTTAATTATCTCACCAGATTTTATTGAATCAAAAACCATATCCTCAGGTAAGAAGCCTAGTCCAAAGTTATGTTTAATCATAGGTAAAATTAAATCTGAAGTTGCAGATTCCATAGAGGGAGACAATGTTAGATTATTAGATTTGAAGAACTCTTCCATGAAATCTCTAGATTTAGTGCCATTAGCAAAACTAATAAAAGGATATTTTTGGATATCATTTAGGCATAGAACTTTATTCTGAAGATAAGAGTATCTTGGACCTGCGATTAAAACATCTTGGATTTCTTTTAGATTAATAGATTTCATATTACTATATAAATCAAAAGGGGTTGCGGTAACTGCCATATCAACGCTGCCATTTTTTAATGCATCAATGGCCTCATTTGTTGAAAAATTATTTATTTTAAACTTTACATTAGGGTATTTTAAATGAAACTCATCCAAAGTGTCAAATAAGAAGCAGTGAAGAGCTGTTTCGGTAGTTCCTAAGTATACTGAACCACTCTCAAGACTTACGGAACTGATAAGTTCAGCTTCACCTTTCATAAACTGTTCACATCCAATTGACACATATTCATATAAATGTAGACCTTCAGGGGTAAGGTCTATACCGCGATTGTTTCTAATAAATAATCTACATCCTAATTGATGTTCTAGATTTTGTATGGTGTGGCTTATTGATGATTGACTTGTCATTAAAGCATTGGCAGCTTTAGTAAAATTTTTATATTTGCATACGTAATAAAATATTCTATAGTAATCATAACTTATCATGTTAATCCTCCAGTCATGAAAATAATTCATAATAAGTATATTATATTATCATTTTACAATATAGAAAAGGACTTATATACTTTAGATGGGTGGTTATATATCACTGGAATACTATAAGGAGGAAATACTAATGAATAAAGATCTTACCCTTGGAAAACCAGAGATAGTTTTATGGAAATTCTGTATTCCCTTATTTGGAAGTATTATTTTTCAACAACTATATAATATAGCAGATAGTCTAGTTGCCGGAAAATTTATTGGGGAAAATGCCTTGGCGGCAGTGGGAAATTCCTATGAAATAACACTTATCTATATAGCTTTTGCATTTGGATGCAATATAGGAGCTTCAGTTATAATTTCTCAGCTTTTTGGTGCTAAAAGGTGGAGTGATTTAAAAACTGCCGTAAGCACTACATTAATTGCAAGTGGAGTTTTATGCGGAGTATTAATGATACTTGGCTTTGTGCTATGCCCATTTTTATTGCATCTAATTAATACACCTAGTGAGATATTTAGTGATTCAATGCTTTATTTAAACATTTATACAGGTGGTCTTGTATTTTTATTTTTTTATAATATAGCTACAGGGATTTTTTCAGCTATGGGGGATTCAAGAACTCCATTTATTTTTTTAGCCATATCATCAACGGCTAATGTTTTTATGGATATTTTATTTGTTAAGACTTTTAATATGGGAATAGCAGGAGTTGCATGGGCTACATTTTTATGCCAAGGGGCAAGCTGTGTATTAGCACTTATATTTCTTTTTAAAAGGTTATCAAAGATACATAGTGACAAAAAAAGTAAGCTCTTTTCTATAAATTTATTGAAAAGGGTGTCTTCAATTGCAATTCCAAGCATTTTGCAGCAGAGCTTTATATCTATTGGTAATATAATTATTCAGGGGATAATAAATGGTTATGGACCTAGTGTAATTGCAGGCTATTCGGCTGCTATAAAGCTTAACAATCTAGTGATAACATCTTTTTCTACCTTAGGAAATGGTATGTCTAACTTTGTAGCTCAAAATATAGGTGCTCATAAAGAAGAAAGAATAAAAAAAGGATTACGTGGCGGCATTATAATGGTATATATAATTTGTATTCCTGTAGTTTTATTATATCTTGTTTTTGGTAGAACCATGGTGAATATATTTATGAATCAAAATATAGGAAATGCAATAGATACAGGCATTCAATTTCTAAAGATAGTGGCACCATTCTACTTTGTTGTATCTGTTAAATTAATTGTAGATGGAGTTTTAAGGGGAGCTGGAGCCATGAAACTCTTCATGTTTGCAACTTTTACAGATTTAATATTAAGAGTTGTACTTGCTGCAGTTTTATCAAAAGAATTTGGTGTTGTTGGAATTTGGAGTGCTTGGCCAATAGGATGGACCATAGGAACAGTATTATCTGTCATATTTTACATTAAAGGTAGATGGAAAAAAAGTGATAAGGTAAAAAGTATGATATAGATTTCACTTGCCTAGGGTCATAACCGGTGTTAACTCCAACCTAAAGAGGGTGGAGTTTTACAACAGATAAAAGAAAGATGTATGTAGTTTTTAGAGACTAGGTACATCTTTTTTGTTAATTAAGGTTATATAAAGGAATAAATATTATAATTAAAGGTAAGATAGATACCATATTTGCCTAGAGGTGAGATTATGATAAAAGTTTTATTAGTAGAGGACAATAAAAATATAGTAGAAAATGTAGTAGAATATTTAAAAAAAGATATGGAGTTAACATGGGTTTACAATGGAAAGGATGCTATAGAATATTTAAATGCCTATGAATATGATATTGTTATATTAGATCTTATGCTACCTGAGGTGGATGGCATGGGGGTCCTTGGCAATATATCTAAAAACAACTTTAATGTTGGGGTAATTGTATTAACAGCTAAAGAGGAACTAGATGATAAGCTCAGAGCTTTTCAACTAGGAGCCAATGATTATCTGACAAAGCCGTTTTATATGGAGGAGTTAAGGGCAAGAATTCATGCTGTTTTAAAGAGTATGGGAAAGATAAAAAATTCCAATATATTAGAATTTAAGGATATGGAAATAAATATGAAGACTAAAAAGATATTTGTAAATAAGATAGAAATAGATGCTAACGAAAAATTATATAATTTGTTGGAATACCTTGTAATGAATAAAGGAATTGTCTTGTTTAAAGAACAGATTTTTGATAATATATGCGGATATGCTAGTGATGCTTCTACTGAAATTATTGAAGTATATATGAGCAGATTAAGGAAACTTCTTTTACCTTTTGGTTATGATAAATATATAGTTACCAAAAGAGGAATGGGGTATATATTAGATGGGGATGTTGAATGATGAAGAAAAAAGATATATTTTATAATACAAAAGTAAAGGTTATACTTTTAAGCACCGCAATAGTGTTTATAGCTTTATTTATATTTGCTATGATTACAAAAACTTTGTATACATCAAGAATCTTTAAAGATGTAGATTATGAACTAACAAAACAAAAAGAATTTATAGATATGGATTTTACTTCAGAAGGTGGAAAGGCCAATAACATAATAAAAGAAAAACCTGGACGACTACCACCTCATATGCCACCTAATATTATAGCAATAATTCATAGAGAAAATGAGGTATATCTTATAAGCCCCAACCCATATTTTGATGAAGAAAATTTGCCTTCATTTGAAAATAAAACCAGTGAAGGCATTCAAAACATAGATTCCAATGGATATAAATTTAGAGGCATTGCTATGGAACGTATAGGTTTTACTATACAGCTTATGATAAATGTAGACTCAGAGATACAATCCATAAATCAATTGATGAACTCTATAGTTATAAGTTTTTCCATATTAATAGTAGTATCTTTGGCATTAGCATATTTTCTATCTTCTCGAATAATAAAACCTGTAAAGGAAGCTTATGATAAGCAGGTGTTTTTTGTTCAGGATGCTTCCCATGAGATGAGGACCCCTTTGGCTATAATTAAGGGAAAATTAGAAATTTTAGCAGGGCACTGGGAGGACACAATAGAAAGTCATTTCGACCATATTTCTAAGATGATGAGTGAAGTTAGAGCTTTAGAAAAATTAAATAGTGACCTGCTTTTGTTGTCAAAGGAAGATATTAATTCTACTTTAAATATTACACGAGTTGATTTAAAAGATTTTATAAAGGACATAAGTGAATTTTATGAAGACTTAGCTGAAGTTCAAAATAAAAATTTTGTGCTTAGAGATACAAAGGAACCTATGGCACTTTATTGGGATTACAGCAAAGTAAAAAGAATTATTATAATACTTCTTGAAAATTCATTTAAATATACAAAGGAACAGGGAAATATCCTTTTATCAATAGAAGATTCCAATAAAAATTTAAAAATTATGGTTAAAGATGATGGAATAGGAATTAAAGAGGAAGATCAAAAACGAATATTTGATAGATTTTTTAGAAGTGCAGATGTAAGGGCTCAAAATATAAATGGCAGTGGTATAGGTTTAAGCTTGCTAAAATCTATTGCAAATACCCTTCATGTTAAAGTAAGAGTATTGTCGCAGTATGGAGGGGGAACAGAATTTATTTTAACAATTCCCAAAAGTATGAAATAGTATATAAATATCTTTTAAAGGTACAACTTTAAAAGATATTTTTTATGTAGAAAATTCCTTGAGGTTTGTTAAGGAAACGTTAAGGTTAAATGTATAAAATAAGAAATATGAAAGGGAGGAGATGAACTTATGGATGAAAAAAAGTTTAGACATGAAATAAAATACTATATAAATATCAGCGATTATTATACCATAAAAAACAGAATTTCTAAGGTTATGAAGATAGATGAAAATTCTAATAGCCATGAAGGATATAGAATAAGAAGCCTTTATTTTGACAATTTTAGAGATAAAGCTTTAACGGAAAAGATACAAGGGATAAACTACAGAGAAAAATTTCGTATAAGATTTTACAACAATGATTATTCCTATATAAGGCTAGAAAAAAAGTCTAAAGTTAGTGGTCTTTGCAATAAAAATAGTGAAACTTTAACTAAGGATCAATGTTCAGAACTGCTTCAAGGAAAGGCAGACTTCCTAAAGCATAGCCATAGGCCATTGTTTATTGAATTTTATGGGAAACTAAAAGGAGATTCATTAAAACCAAAGACAATAGTCGACTACACAAGAGAAGCTTATATTTATCCATTAGGAAATGTGAGAATAACCTTTGATAAAGATATAAAAACAGGAATATTTAATACAGACATCTTCAATGAAGAGCTTCCAACAATAAGAGCTTTGGATAAAGGTATTGTAATTCTTGAGGTAAAATATGATGAATTTTTACCTGAATTAGTACAGCATTTAATACAAACTAATAACAGAAGACCTTGCCCGATGTCTAAGTATGCTGCTTGTAGAATATATGGATAATTTTTAATTTTTATAATGTTCATGGAGGGAAGAATATGGGACAACAAACAATAAATTTTGGAGATATATTTAAATCTAGTTTTTTAGACAAAATGAATTCAGTATCTATTTTAGATATGATTATCGCTTTAGGATTGGCATTTGCCATAGGATTATTTATAAAGCAGATATATAAAAAGACTTTTAAGGGGGTTATGTACTCTGAAAACTTTGGAGTAGCACTGATGGCTTTAACTCTTATAACTACATTAATAATTTTAGCAGTTACTTCTAATGTAATTCTTTCACTAGGCATGGTAGGTGCCCTTTCTATTGTTCGTTTTAGAAGTGCTATAAAGGAACCCTTAGATATTGCATTTCTATTTTGGTCTATAAGTTCAGGTATAGTGTTAGGTGCAGGACTTATAGATTTAGCTATAATAGGTAGTATATTTATAGGATTGATAATGGTTTTATTTGTAAATAAGAAAACAGCAGATACCCCGTATGTATTGGTTGTAAACTGTGAGGATGATGAGTCAGAGAACAATATCTTAGACCTAATTTCTCAAAGAATTAAGAGATTTTCTATAAAATCTAAAACCATAGTGCCATCTAGTGGTATAGAAATCACTGTAGAAGTCAGCTTAAAGAATGCTACCACAACCTTTGTCAATGAACTTTCAAAGGTAAAAGGTGTCTCAAATGTAGTATTAGTAAGCTACAATGGGGACTATATGGCTTAGAATTAGCATTTAAGCAAGAGGTGGTGATATGGATGATAAATGAAAAATATTATAGCCATATCTGCATTATAGCTATGATATTAGCTATGGTATTTATGGTAAGTTTACTAGTTATTAAAGGAGAGGATAAATTAAAGGCCACATTCAATGATAATGGGTATGAAATAGAAAATGTGGTTAACAAGGATAAGGTACTGAAAATAAGCATAGATATGAAAGAAGCTGACTGGAAATGGCTTCTTGAAAATGCCACTAAAGAGGAATATAGAAGTGCAAATGTCACTATAGATGGAGAAATATTTTACAATGTAGGAATTAGGCCCAAGGGAAATTCCAGTTTAACGTCTGTAGCTAAAGATGATGACACAGATAGATTCAGCTTTAAGCTTGACTTTGATCAATATGTTAATGGTCAAACCTACCATGGTATAGAAAAATTAGCTTTAAACAATATGATGTCTGATGCAACTTATATGAAGGAATATATCTCTTATGATATTTATGATTTTTTAGGAGTTCCAGTGCCGGAATATGGATACACCAATATAAGTGTTAATGGAAGTGAGTGGGGACTATACTTAGCTGTGGAAGTAATAGATGAAAGATTTATTGAAAAAAATTACGGGACTTCCCAAGGGAACCTATATAAACCCGACAACATGAATATGGTTGGAAAAGAAAAAGATGGGATTAAGGAACAACCAAAAGGCAATGAAAAAATAGATATGAAGGATATACCTAAAGATAGAAAGGCCAATGAAAATGAAGAAATACCTATGATGGGTGGAAAAACTAGCGGAGGTACCAATCTTAAGTATGTAGACGATAATATAGAAAGCTATTCCATAGTAAGAGACAGCGCTGTATTTAAAACTACCACGGATAAAGATTTCAAAAGTATAATTGATATGATGAAGAGCCTTAGAGAAGGAACAGAAATAGAAGATCATATTAATGTTTCAGAGGTATTGAAATACTTTGCCGCTAATACGTTTCTGGTGAATTTAGATAGTTATTCTGGAGGAATGTATCATAATTATTATCTATATGAAAATAATGGAGTATGCGAAATCATACCTTGGGATTTAAACATGTCCTTTGCTGGGTTTTCAATAAAAGAAGGAGAAAAAGCTATTAACTTTCCAATTGATAAACCTGTAACAGGAAACTTAGAGGAGTCTCCACTAATAGGAAAACTCTTAGAAAAGGATGAGTATAAGGAATTGTATCATAGCTACCTTCAAGATATAGTTGAAAATTATATAAATAGTGAGATTTTCAATAATACTATAGTAAAATTAAATAAACTTATTGGCAGTTATATAAAGGAGGATCCAACTGCTTTTTATACTTATGATAACTATAAAAGTGCTATGTCTCAATTGATGATTTTTGGACAAGACAGAGCTAAAAGCGTAAGTAGTCAGCTAGATGGTCAACAACCTAGTGAGGAATATGGAACAATGTCAACAGCTTTGAATTTATCTGCCCTGGGTGGGATGGATTCAAAGGAAGGTGATAAAGAACAAGATAATTTTCAAAAGAATATGGGAAATAGCAAAGAACAAGGAAGTGAACAAGAAAGGAGGAAAAATAATCCTAGCGTGGGGGTGAAAATGCACATTCCACAGGGAAGTCCTCCGCAAGACATGATGGAGCATGGGAAAATGGGAAATTATGACAAGAATAATAATGAATATTTAGGAATTACATTAATTCTTACGGCAATGCTGTTAGCAACTTTAACCTTTGTGGCTAATTATAAAAGAAAATGTTATGTTAAAAAATAGTGTTGATAATATACTATATTCCAAGGAAACCTTTAAAGGTTTCCTAATTTTGTTTCAGTGTATTTAATTGTTCAATTAATTGTGGAATAGCTACATATGGCTAAAGCTTTTCACAGGTTACTATAAAAGCCATTGATTCTAAGGGTAAAAAGGGACTTCCTTTGAAGCTTCCATAAGTGCCTAATACCTTGAAACCATTATCATTTAACATTTCCATAAGTTCTTTATGCTGAAGAGGCAATAAATCTATATTGTTCTCAAATTCTCCTGAATCCTGGGTTTTTAGAATTGTATTAAAAGTAATTTTATCTCCACTAGGTATATAATTCCTAATGAATTCTACTCCTGCTTCTTTATTTGTTATGGTGGGTAGTGAGGAGATGTGCTTTTTCAGTATTCTATCATAATTTACAATCTGTATAACTAATCTTCCTTTAGAGCTTAATATATAATTAAGAGAACACAAAAAAGAATTTATTTCATCTTTACTATTAAGATGCACAAGTGAATTTCCAATGCAAAAGGCGCTATGGAAGCTTTCAGCATGAAAAGATTCTTTTAAAAGTGTCATATTAGCTACTTTAAAATTAGCTTCAAGGTTTTCCCTTTGGGCTTTGTCCCTGGCTTTTTTAATCATCTCTTTATCTAAATCTATGCCTTCGGTATTGATATTATCCTTAGTTAATCCCAAGGTATACTCACCACTGCCACAAGCAATGTCTAAAATTTTGTTTTCGGTATGCAAATTTTCTTTTAAAAACTTCAAAGTATCATTATTTAAAGGGAAAATATACTTATAATATTTAGAAAGTTCTTCGTAAAAGCTCATAAAAATCTAACTCCTTATGGTATATTTTATGACAAAGTTATTAATGTGGAAAATAAAATGTTAATAGCCATATTTTATTATATAATTATATAATAAAGTAATTTTAAAAAAGGTGATAGGGGTATGGAGGAAAAAATAAAAAAAAGTATATTTGTCATAGACTGCATAATAGTTACTATATCAATGATTGTGTCAGTAATTTCAACTAATGATAACTCTATATTAATTTTATTTTTATATGGGGTATTTTTATATGGCTTCACTATGAAAAATTTTTGTTATTATTTATCCAAGGTAAAAGAGAGCAATAATAGCAGAAAAGATCAATACATAGATATTTTATTACAATTAGTAGAGATTATAGCAGTAGTGCTCATATCTTTAATAGACAGTAGTTATTGCTTTTTAGTCATATTAGCTATAATTTTGCAGGGAGCAGTACTAAAAGGTGGCACTATAATATCAATTATATATCTGATATTTTATTCACTTTTGTCGTACATATTGATTTATATAAAGGCACTTTATAATGTTTCTTATTCATTGAAGATTATGTTGATGGTTGTAGCAGTTTATTTAGTAGTGGCTCTCATATTCTATTTAGTATCTTATTTAATAGAGCAGAATAAAATTATAGAACAAGCTCTCAAAGAAATTACTATAAAAAAGATAGAGAAGGATGCCCTATATGATGATTTAAAGAGGGCCTATGAAAGAATAGAAAGTATAACTGCTCTTAAGGAGAGAAACAGAATAGCAGCAGAGATACATGATACAGTAGGACATACCCTTACCACAGTATTAGTAGAACTAGAGGCATCTAAGAGGTTGCTGAATAAAAATATGGACAAGGCTAAGGAAAAATTAAATTTAGCTCAAGGACAAGTGAGAAAAGGTTTAAATGATATTAGAAGTTCAGTGAGAGTATTGGCAGATGGAAAGGATATTTTAAGCTTTTTTAAATCTTTAGAAGCCATTATAAATCAATGTGAAGTGAATTCATCAGTAATTATCAATAGAAACATAGATAAGGAACTAAAAATAAAAGAGAATCACACCGAAATCATTCTTTCTGCTTTAATGGAGGGGTTATCCAATGGTTTAAGGCATGGAGAAAGCACTTACTTTGAATTTATTTTAGAACAAGAAGAGGATAATGTGATGTTTTCACTAAAAGATAACGGAAAAGGGGCAAAGGTCATAGTGGATGGCTTTGGAATTAAAAGCTTGAGAACTAGAATTGAAGAAGAAGGGGGAAATCTTTGGGTGGTTTCAGAAAAGTGTAAGGGATTTACTTTGGCTTTTAAAATGCCATTAGAACATGGGGGAATTTATAATGAATAATATAAAAGTTTTAATTGTGGATGATCAAACTCTAATGTGTGATGGACTAAAAACTATAATAGATCTGGAAGACAATATGGAAGTTGTAGGGATTGCAAAAAATGGACAAGAAGCAATAAAGATATGCAAAGATATAATACCAGACATAATACTTATGGATATTAGAATGCCTTTCATGGATGGAGTAGAAACCACAAAGATTATAAAAAGCCTTTACAAGGATATAAAAATATTAATATTAACCACCTTTGATGATGATCAATATATAATAGAAGCCATTGCCAACGGTGCTACAGGTTACATTTTAAAGGATATAGAAGGAGATGACCTTATTGGGGCCATAAATGATACTTACAGAGGTGCCTTTATGATGCCGTCTGCCATAGCTCAAAAAATAGC
>DINW01000089.1 GCA_002423705.1 Clostridium sp. UBA5530 | reverse complement strand
CATGTTTCCTACTTATATAAGAAAGGTTTTTGAAATATGAAGGATTTATATCACCATTTCTTCCTAAAATTCCTCCAAGGGGAGGTATATCTATTGTTGAACCATCTTTTATATTTTTAAAACGCAATTTTTGAATGCCTGACAAATCCATATATTCCCTCCAAAGTATAATCTATTTATTATTTTAGTACAAAAGTTAAAAAAAGAAAATACCATTAGAAAAATTATTTTACCAATAATAGTAATATGTTATCATATTTAACCTTAATTTAACACTAAATAACATAAATATAATATATAATAAAAAAGGATTCATTATACTACAGTTTAAATTTGGGGGAGAAAACATGAAAGATTTGATATTTGGACTTTTAGGTGGTACTGCTATACTTATGTATGGAGTAGACAAGATGGGAGATGGATTAGAAAAGGCCTCTGGAAATATGATGAAAAAAATCATATCTGTATTAACTGGTAATGTATTTTCAGCTTTTTTAGTAGGTACCTTTTTAACGGCATTAGTTCAGAGTAGTACAGCCATAACAGTGTTAACAGTTGGATTTGTTAATGCTGGATTGATGAAATTACCACAAGCAGTTGGAATAATTTATGGAGCTAATATAGGAACAACGATTACAGCTCAACTTATGGCTTTTAGCTTTAAGTTTAAGCTAACAGAAATAGCATTGCCAATAGTAGGAATAGGATTTGGAGTTGCATATTTCTGTAAAAACGAAACAATAAAGAACATTGGAAATGCTGTAATGGGATTCGGCCTAATGTTTTTAGGATTAAAGATATTGAATGGAGGAATACCATATATTCAGCAAAGTGAACAGTTAAAATACTTCTTTGAAAATTACGCTAGTATAGCTGTAGTAGGCATACTACTAGGAGGGTTAACTACAGCTTTAGTACATAGTTCTAGTGCGACAGTAGGACTAGTGCTGGTACTGGGACAGGCAGGTCTTATTGACTTAAGGACAGCAATTCTTATTATGCTTGGAGACAATATTGGAACTTGTATAACAGCTCAATTAGCTAGTTTGACAGGAAATATTAATGCCAGAAGAACAGCATGGGCACATACTTTGTATAACTTGATAGGAGTTATTATAGCAGGAATATTGATAAATCCATTTATAAGCTTGATTCAGTTTATAACATTAAACATGAATAATACAACGGATATAGGAATACAAATAGCAAACTCACATACATTATTTAACTTGGTTAGTGCAATGATATTCTTGCCGTTAAATAAAAAGTATGTAAAGTTCCTTGAAACTGTTATAAAGGAAAGAAAGCACAAGGAAAAGAAAAATGAACTATTAAATCAGTTACTATTAGATACTCCAGTGGCAGCAATAAAAGCAACTCTTACTCAGATTAAAGAGGCTGCTGTGGTAGGAAAGGACATGATAGTAATAGCTATGAATGCTTTAATTTCTAATGATTATACAAAACTTGATAAGATACAAAAATTAGAGGAAAATTTAAATAAATATCAAAAAGATATAACCTCATATATCATAGAATTAACGAAAAAACCACTGGAATCTAAGGAGTCTAAGATGTGCTCTGAACTTATAAATTGTATAAACAACATTGAAAGAGTTGGAGATCATACAATGGATTATAAGGAGCATATTGAATTAAAGATAACTAAGAATTTATCCTTTAGTGAGACATCTTTAGAGGAGCTTAGTACCATAAGCGATGTTGTTATACGTATGTATGATATAACTATAAAGAATCTTACAGCTTATGATATGGAAAAATATAAGGAAGTAGAGGAATTAGAAGACAAAGTAGATGAACTATGCAAAAAAATGTCCGATAATCATTTAGTAAGACTTAAAAATGGAGAATGTGATGTAGATGCAGGAGTAATATTTATAGATATATTGAATCATTTTGAAAGAATGGCAGATCATCTTTATCATATAAATCAAATAATAGAAGAAAACTTATCAGCATTAACAGAGGATAACAATGAAGAGAGTGCATAGTAAATAAAAAAAGCCTTTAAGGCTTTTTTTTATTTACTATTTTTGTAAGATGATTTATTATAGTATCAAATGAAACTAAGTTGAACTTATCTNNTCAGTATACAAGATACTAACTTTTTTAGGGATTATACCAATTGCATACTATTTAATATTGACATCTATAATGGGGCAAGTAACCTTTAGTGAATTTTTTTTGTACCTAGGTATTGCTTTAATGTTATATGGAGGAGCTAACTGGAAATTTAAACTTTATAAAAATAAAAAATACTTAAAAACTAGAACAGTACTCAGGATTATTATAAGTATAATTATGGTGATTTTTATAGTAGTGGAAGGGATAATAGTGGGATTTGGTATGAAGAAAAATGAAGAACAATGTGACTATAATATAGTATTAGGGGCAGGGCTAAAAGGTGAATCTATGACATTAAGCTTGAGAGAACGTATGGAGGTAGCATTGGAGTATAATAAAGATAAGAAAAATTATATAGTTCTAACTGGAGGTAAGGGCCCAGGGGAAAGTATACCAGAAGCTATGGCAATGAAGAAGTATTTAATTGAAAATGGCATAGAGGAGAAAAGAATTTTAACAGAAGATAAATCTAGAAATACTTTCCAAAATTTTAATTTTTCTAAAGAAATCATTGAGAATCATAGTGGCAAGGAACTATCAACGATTAAAATAACGATAACTACAAGCAACTATCATTGTTTTAGAAGCAATTTATTAGCTAGGGGAGCAGGCTATGGAGATATATACTTTTTACCTAACAAAACTAATATGTTATTAGCCCCCACCTATTATGTAAGAGAGTTTTTTGGTATAATAAAATCTGTGGTTTTCGATAGATAGGAGACTACAAAAATATGTAACATAATGGTTTGTTTGGTAATTAATAAATAGATTATGTAGATGATACAAATTACCAGGGGGTTTTGTAACAAATGTAACTCCTTTGTAATTGATAAATGGATGAAATTAATTATAATTAATACAGTAGGACAATGTACGGAAGTAGAGGTGAGTTACATGAATAAGTATAAATACAACGTTAGACACAGAAACAAAAGAAGAAAATTTTTTACGGGGATTACAGTTTTGGTATTATTGATTGCTTCAATAGTTGGAGTTCAATTATTTTTAAATAGAAAGAGTGGAGAAGTAGGCCAAGCTAAGACCTTAGATGTACAAGCTACCAATGAAGAAAGCGATGATGATAACAAAAGTTCCGAAAAAGAAAAAAATAAGGAAAGTAAAACTCTTGTAGCTAATGGATTAAATATGTCTGAAGAAGGATTAAAATATGCGGATTCTGGAGATATTGTTCAAAAGGTTATTAATAATACCTATGAAAAGGATGGAAAAAAAGTTGTGTATTTGACTTTTGATGATGGTCCATCAACTACAGTGACACCTAAAATACTAGATGTATTGAAAAAGGAAGAAGTTCATGGTACATTTTTCTTAATGGGTAAAAATATTAAAGATGACACTAAAGATATTATGCTTAGAACATTAAAAGAAGGACATGCTATAGGAAACCATAGTTATTCACATGATTATAAAGTTTTGTATCCTAATAGATCCATAAATAGTACAAAGGTTATGGAAGAATATGAAGCTGTTAATAATAAAATAAGAGAAATAGTTGGAAAAGAGTTCGATACCAAAGTATTTAGGTTTCCTGGAGGTTTTATGTCATGGAAAAATGGACAAGACATTAAAAATAAATTTTCAGAGAAAGGCATACATTATATAGATTGGAATGCATTAAATGGTGATGCAGAAGGTAAAAAGAGAACTTCTAAGGAATTAATTCAGAGAACTAAAGATACAGTAGCAAACCACGAGAAGGTAGTTATATTAATGCATGACACCTATGGAAAGGAAGCCACTGCTGAAGCTTTACCTGATATAATAAAGTTCTTAAAAGAACAAGGATACGAGTTTAAAACAATTAAATAGGACAAATTATAATAGTAATTAACGCAATAAGAGAAGTATTTATACTTCTCTTATTATATATAATAAGTAAAAAGAGAAAATATTTTTAAAGAAGCAACCAGGAGGGTTATATGAGAAAAATATTAATTGTAGAAGATGAGGGTAGTATAAGAGGGTTTCTTAGAATAAATTTTCAAAGAAATGATTTTAAAGTAATAGAAGCAGAAAGTGGAGAAGAAGGCCTAAGATTCGCCATGTTAGAAAAGCCAGATGTAGCAATATTAGATGTTATGTTGCCAGGAATTGATGGATTTAAGGTTTGTGAAAAGTTAAGAAACGAGATGCCCAATATTGGAATAATAATGCTTACTGCTAAAGGACAAGATATGGATAAAATAATGGGTTTAGAATTTGGAGCAGATGATTATATGGTAAAGCCATTTAATCCTGCAGAACTTATACTAAGGGTTAAGGCCCTTTTAAGAAGGATAGAGGGAGATGAAAACACTAAAGTGGATATAGTGGAATCACCTCCATTTAGGCTAGATTTATACGCTCAGAAGCTATTAAAAAACAATGAAGAAATAGACATAACCCCTAAAGAATATATGCTATTTAAAATATTTATAGAAAATCAAGGCAAAGCTTTTAGCAGAGATGAATTATTGAATCTTATATGGGGATATGATTTTGTAGGTGACCCTAAGATTGTAGATGTGAATATAAGACGACTTAGATCAAAAATAGAAGATGACCCTTCTAATCCTATGTTCATAGAAACTGTGTGGGGAACTGGATATAGGTGGAAAAAATGAAAATCAAACTCCAAAATAGCGCCAGCATTAAAAACAAATTGATTAAAAACTTTATGCTTGTTATAATAATAAGTATTTTTCTTTTAGAAATCCTTACTATAAATTTCATAAGAAATTATTATTATGGGAACATAGAAGAGCTTTTAACTAATCAAACAAAAATGTCAGCGGATTTTTATAATAGATATTTTTCAAATTCATCTTTAGAAGAGAATGTTTTAGGAAATGTAGATGTATTTTGGAATCAGACTGATGCCCAGGTGCAAATAATGGATAAGAGTGGAAAATTGTTAATGGATTCCATAGGGACAAACCAATCAAATAACATAAATGAAGATGTGCGCAAGGCATTAAATGGAGAAAAAGGTGTATGGAGAGGCGAAGTATCATATAGCAGTTCAAAGGTAATGGCAGTTTCATTCCCTTTAAAGAGATATGGTGAAGTTGTAGGAGCATTGAGGTTTATAACCTCCTTACATGGTGTAGACAAGGCTGTAAATAGAATAGCTATAGTGTTTTCATTAATTGGAATTTTTGTTGTTATAACGGGAGCTTTATTAAGTATACCACTAGCAGATAGTATAATAAATCCTATAAAAGGTGTAACAGAAGTGGCAGAGGAAATGGCATCGGGAAATTTTAAAATAAGAAGTGAGAAAAAATACAATGATGAAGTGGGCAAATTGTCAGATACCTTAAACTACATGGCATCAGAAATAGTAAAAAAAGATCAATTGAAAAACGAATTCATATCAAATGTGTCTCACGAGCTTAGAACCCCTTTAACATCCATAAAAGGATGGGCAGTAACTTTAAAATATGATGACATAGATAGAAACATGATGAAGGACGGACTGGATATTATAGAAAATGAGTGTGATAGATTAAGTGAAATGGTGGAAGAATTATTAGATTTTTCTAAACTTATATCCCAGAAAATAACATTAAAAAAACAGTGGGAAAAAATATATGATGTAATTGAATATATAAAGAAACATATGCAACCTAGAGCCCAACGAGATGGTCTCACATTTCTAGTTGAAATTGAAGAAGAAATTCCTGATTTATATATAGATAAGAATAGGATAAAGCAGGTTTTAATTAATATATTAGATAATAGTTTTAAATTTACAGAGAGAGAAGGTAAAGTTACACTAAGAGTATACAAAGAAGAAAGCAACGTAGCTATTGAGGTAGAAGACAATGGCTGTGGCATAAGTAAAGAGGAACTACCTCACGTGAAGGAAAAATTCTTTAAGGGGAAAAGCAGTAAATCTAAAAATGGAATAGGATTATCCATATGTGAGGAAATTATCAAGATACATGAAGGAACCTTCAACATAGAAAGTGAAGTAGGTAAGGGAACTAAGGTATGCATATTATTACCAATTAATAATAAGGGGTAGGAGAGACTCATGAAAAAAAGTATTTATTATATTATCATAGCTTGTATAAGTATATTTATCTTTTCTGGATGTTCTAAAATTTCAGAGGGCGACATGGGCGACAAAATAATACCTCCTGATAATAAAAGTATACCCTTAAGTGGAACTTGGAATGTTGTAAATTATAAACCTATAAAAGAAGACAATAAGGAACTTGAAAAGTATTCAGGAATGGTTGCTCAATTTAGTGATGATTTTGCTTCTTTTGGAAAAGAATTATATCTAAATCCGTCATATAAGGTGAAATATGTAAACATAGATAGCTATCTATCATCTCAATATAAGGTCAGTGCTGGATTTTTAAATATAGGAGATAGTGATGGGGCTGTAATACAGATAAGCTCTGAAGATAAAAGTTTTTATGATTTCATAAAAATTGATGATGAAAATATAGTAATGTATTTTGGAGAAGGATTTGTATATCTTAAGAAGGTTTCTAATGATACAGAAAAGCCTGTGGAGGGAGAATTTAGTTCTAACTATAGTGTAAAGGAAAAAATAAATAACAATCTTCCTGAAAGTGGGATATTATTAGGGCTGAAATCCACAAATCCTTCAGAAGAAATAAGCTACAGAACTTTGTGGATAGCATGGGATTCTAATGGAATAAGACCAGTTTATGAAAGAAAGAACCTTTTAGTACCTAGAATGAGTGGATTTTGGGATTTAAGTATATCAAGGAATTATAAGCATACAAACTTTGAGGATGAGATTTTAGCAAAACCATTATATAATTCAAATAAATTGAGTGAAAGTAATGGTGATACTAAAAATAATAGGAAAGATCAAATAGAAAGTAAAGCTAGACAAATTCTATTTGTAGGCAATGATTATGTATCAATAGAAGAGTCTACAAAGTCACAAAACAATGAAGTTATAGGCAGTAGATATTTGTTATTACCAATAGATAATATGTCATACAATAAGGGAATAAAGATATCTGATATATTGGGCAAAGAGGTAAACCATGTTTTTATGAATTCGGGTAGAAGGTCTATAGAGGATGCTTACAAAACTACTTTTGAAGAAACCATGTTAAGAGAAGATAATTTTGCATTGGAAAGAAAAAATGGCAGTTGGACTATAATAGGAAGAGGAACTTTTCAAAATAAAAATATAGATTTTAATGCTAATATAGTTCCATCAAAAAAAATAGTTCATTATGATGATTTATATATATCCTGGAACACAATCAAATCTAAGGTTCCTGAAGCAATAGATGCATATACTTCTCCTAATAATAAATTTGCATTGATTCTTACAGATCAATATATATATATATATGAGATAAAAAATGGTGTGTTAGATTTATCCCCTATAGAAAAGATATCATTAAATTCAAAGGAAAAGGTAGTTATGTCTGAATGGGCAACAGGATATTTTGTTTATAAATGGGAAGATTATGTTAGAGCCAATAATGCCAAACAATTAAAAGAAAATAAATAAATTTTAAGATACCCACTTAGAAATAAGAGGGTATCTTTTTTAAAAAATATGTTAAATTCAACTAATATTCAGGTGGAGTGTTATAGTAAATAGACATAAGATAAATGAAAGTGTTGAAAAATATAGCTCATAGTAGTAATATGTAGAAAATAAAGAATTTTCATTTAAATATAATGGGAGGTATGAAATGTTATCGAAAGAAGTGGTTGGACAAGTATTAAAAAAAGCTTTAGCAACGGGGGGAGACTTTGCTGAAATATTTGAGGAGGATAGTATAAATAATGATTTATCTTTAATCAATGGAAATATAAAAGATATTTCAGCAGGTAGGACTTATGGCATAGGAATAAGGATATTTAAAGATCTAAAAAGTGTATATGCTTATACTAATGATAATGATTTAAATAGTTTGTTATTAACTGCAGAGAGGGCAGCAGCAGCTATAGGAGATTTAAATAAAGACATAGATATTAATTTAATGGAAAGAGTTAATAAAAATATAAATTCAATACTATATGTTCCTAGCTCAATAGCTACATCTAAAAAGATACAAATTATGAAAAATGCTTATAAGTCCGCTAAGGATTATGGTGAAGAAATAGTGCAAGTACAGATAGGATATCTAGATAAAGATCAGAGGGTACTGATAGCCAATTCTAATGGGTTATACACTGAGGATAGAAGAATAAGAACTAGAATAAAAATAAATTCTATTGCGTCTAATGGAGCAGAAAATCAAACAGGGTTTGAAGGCCCAGGCAGAATGATGGGATTTGAAATTTTTGATGCAATAGATGTAGAAGCCTATGCTAAAAGTGCATTTGAAAGGGCGGTTACTATGTTACATGCCAGAGAATGCCCAGCTGGAAGGATGACAGTAGCTATTGAAAATGGTTTTGGTGGAGTAATATTTCATGAAGCCTGTGGACACTCATTGGAAGCTACGTCAGTAGCTAAAGGTAACTCTGTATTTGCAGGAAAGCTAGGAGAAAAGATAGCTTCTTCCAAGGTTACAGCTATAGATGATGGCACTATGCCTAATCTATGGGGATCTATAAACATAGATGATGAGGGTACACCAAGTCAAAAAAATATTCTTATAGAAAATGGTGTATTAAAGAGTTATTTGGTTGATTCTTTTAATGGAAGAAGAATGAATATGAAATCTACAGGAAGTTCAAGAAGAGAATCCTATAAGTATGCTCCAACATCTAGAATGACAAATACCTATATAGCTAATGGTGAAGATGATAATGATAAAATTATAGCTTCCATTGAACAGGGATTGTATGCTAAAAAAATGGGTGGAGGATCTGTAAACCCTATTACAGGAGAATTTAACTTTGCAGTGGATGAAGGTTACTTGGTTAAAAATGGTAAGATAATAGAGCCAGTAAGAGGGGCAAGCTTAATAGGAAAAGGATCGGAAGTTCTTATGGACATTGATATGGTGGGAAAAAATTTAGATCATGGACAAGGTATGTGTGGTTCTTCTAGTGGTAGTATTCCAACCAATGTAGGACAGCCTCTAATCAGGGTCAAAAATATAACTGTAGGTGGAAAGTAAGGAGGTATATAAGGATGGAGTTTAATGAGTTTAAAGAAAAATTGTTTAAAAAGGCAAAGGATAGTGGCTTTGAACAATGGGAAGTATACTATGAAAAAATTTCTAATTTAAATATTGTAACTTATGAGAAACAGGTAGATCAATATAGCGTCAGTGATAGCATGGGTATAAACTTTAGAGGCATAGTCAATGGAAACATGGGTTCTGCTTATACAGAAATATTAGATGATGATANNTCATCCATTATAGATAGTGATGAACAGCAATATATCTATGGACAAGGAGATAATTATGAAAAAATTGATTTTTATAATCCAGGGGTAGAAAGTCCCGAGGAAAAAATACAGTTTGCTTTAGATTTAGAGAAAGAAGCATTAAAAGACAAAGAGGTATTAAAGGTAGCAGAATGTGATTTTATTGACGTAGAAAACCAGGTAGGAATAGTAAATTCTAAGGGGTTAGACCTAAACTATAAAAACAATTATGTTATGTCTTTTATATGGCTAGTGATGCAAAAAAATAATGCAATGTACGATGGACTAGGTATAAAAGATGCCAAGGCCCTTAAAGATATAGATATAAAAAAATTAGCAGAAGAAGCTATAGAAGATGCTAAAGGCAAGATAGGAGCAGAACCAGTTGAATCAGGGAAATATAAGGTAGTAATTAAAAATACAACTATGGCAGACTTACTTATGAGATTTATAGAAGCTTTTAATGGTGAATATGTGGATAAAGGATTGTCTTTGTTAAAAGGTATGGAAAATAAAATTATAGCATCTTCTAAAATAAATTTAATAGATAATCCTCATTTAAAAAATGGAGTAAGTTCCAAGGTATTTGACGGTGAGGGAGTGCCTACCTATAAAAAATATTTAATAAAGGAAGGTGTATTAAATACTTTCTTGCATAATTTAGCTACAGCTAAAAAGTTTAATGTAAAATCTACAGGAAATGCTATAAGAAGTAGTTATAATTCGCCAATATCAATAGCTCCAACTAATTGCTATATAGAAAATGGAACAAATACCCTAGAGACTTTATTTCAAAAGGTAGATAATGGAGTTTATATAACTAGCGTAGATGGATTACATTCAGGTGCTAATGAAATAACAGGAGATTTCTCTTTGTCCGCTAGGGGCTTTGTAATAGAAAATGGTAAAAAGGCAAAGCCTATTGAGCAGATTACTATTTCAGGAAACTTCTTAACTATGTTAAAAGATATAGAAGACATAGGAGACGATTTAAAGTTTACTACACCATCAGATTCCTTTATGGGAAGCCCTTCTGTAATAGTAAAGGAACTTTATGTATCAGGAAAATAGGCAGTTTGGTAAAATAATAAATAGACAACCATGATGGTTGTCTATTTATTAGAGAGTGTGAAATTTTTTCTGT